>JBATDG010000043.1:0-19297 GCA_049663345.1 Bacteroidota bacterium | reverse complement strand
TCCTAACGTCCTCCCGTCCTCCCGTCCTCCCGCCCTCCAGTCCTCCCGTCCTCCCGTCCTAACGTCCTAACGTCCTCCCGTCCTCCCGTCCTCCCGTCCTCCCGTCCTCCCGTCCTCCCGTCCTAACGTCCTCCCGTCCTCCCGTCCTAACGTCCTCCCGTCCTCCCGTCCTAACGTCCTACCGTCCTAACGTCCTACCGTCCTAACGTCCTACCGTCCTAACGTCCTACCGTCCTACCGTCCTACCGTCCTAACGCCCTCTACCGATTGTCGTGAGCATTCCGTATGTTTCGGGTATCCGTTTGTACACTATTCATTTTTCATCAGAGGGTCATCTATGAAAATAGGGGTGCTCACGGGTGGTGGAGACTGCCCGGGCCTGAATCCTGTTATTCGCGCGATCGTGCGCGTGTCACTGAAACTTGGACATGAAACGGTCGGCTTTCGGGGCGGCTGGAAAGGTCTGCTTGAAAACAATGTCATGCCGCTCGGACGCGACCAGGTCAGCGGCATCCTCCATCGGGGCGGAACCATCCTCCGCACCTCGCGCACCAATCCATACAAGGTGGAGAATGGCGAGCAGAGGATTCTGGAGACTCTTGAGAAAAACGGCATCGACGCGCTGATCCCCATAGGCGGAGAAGATACGCTCGGCGTGGCCGTAAAGCTCAGCAAGGCCGGCGTCAATCTCGTGGGCGTCCCCAAAACCATCGACAACGATCTGATGGGAACGGATTTCACCTTCGGCTTCGATACTGCGGTCAACATTGCGATGGAAGCAATCGACCGCCTGCACACCACAGCGGAAAGCCATGACCGCGTGCTCGTGGTCGAAGTGATGGGCCGACATGCGGGCTGGATCACCTGGTACGCCGGCATCGCAGGCGGAGGCGACGTGATTCTCGTTCCGGAACATCCCTTCAACGTTGAGGAAGTCTGCGCGAGCATCAAGCGCCGCCATGACACCGGAAAAGATTTCAGCATCGTGGTGGTCTCGGAAGGCGCGAAAGTCGCTACCGAAGGCGAGTACGATGAGGACGGCAGCTACGTACTTTCAAGCATGAAAAAAGACGCTTTCGGCCACGTTATGCTCGGCGGTGTCGCTAAAATTCTTGCCGATGAAATCGAGCACCGGCTCGGCTTCGAAACACGGCATACCGTGCTCGGACACATACAGCGCGGCGGTTCTCCCACTGCATTCGATCGCGTACTCGGCACCCGCTATGGCGTGCATGCTGCGGAACTCGTCCATGAAGGACGCTTCGGCCGCATGGTCTCGCTGCAGGGCAACAAAATCGTGGACATCGACATCAATGATATTTCGGGCGCCATCAAGGAACTCGATCCGGACCTCTACAAAGTCGCGGCTTACTTCGCGGACTGAACAGACTGACTGTCCCGGACAATGCTCTGGGATTCTCCCCGACATTTTCTCGGGAATTTCAAACTGAACGACATCGGCAGGGCAGAGTTATGATCAACGCATTGCAGACGCTGCGGGATAAAATTGCAGAGTTTGAAGGAAAAGGAATCGGAGCGGAGTATCGGATTCCTTCCCTGTGGATGGATCCGCAGAATCCGGGAGAGGACCGCGTGCGCAATACCGATGCAGTGTCCTTCTTCCTCGGAGGATGCGACGCAGTGCTCGGACATGAAGACCTCACACCGGGAACGCAGGGCGCCTCCGGCGAATGGTCGCGCCACGCTGTGGTCTACAACATGTTCACACGCCTGACGACCGCGTGGGATCATGATGGAGACGGAAGCATAAAGCTGGAGGATATTGAAGGCGGACTCCGCGAAACAGGGACCTTTCTCAAATCCATCACGCTGCTCCCATATTTGAAAATGCTGGGCGTGAATACCATCCACCTTCTCCCGATCACAGCTATCGGTTCTGATGGAAACAAGGGTTCCCTCGGTTCGCCGTATGCCATCAAAAACCCATACAAGCTGGACGAGCGCCTCTGCGAACCTTTCCATGAACTGGGCGTCGACGCCGAATACGCAGCCTTCGTCGAAGCAGCGCATCGACTTGGCATGCGCGTGGTGATGGAATTTGTGTTCCGCACCGCAAGCAAGGATTCAGAATGGGTGACGGATCATCCCAACTGGTTTTACTGGATCGATGCCAGCGTTGCCGATCGCAGCGAGGAGAATCCAAACGGACATGGGAATCCGAAATTCACCGCTGAGGAACTCCAGGTGATTGCCCAGCGAGTGAAGCGCAATGATCTGAGCAGTCTTCCGCCGCCGAGCATGGCGTATCGCCACATGTACCGCGACATGCCCATGGAGATTACCCTGGAAGGCGACGGCTATATCGGCATGATGGATGACGGTATGCGCGTGCGCATTCCGGGCGCCTTCGCCGACTGGCCCCCCGACGATGTACAGCCGCCCTGGAACGACGTCACCTATCTGAAGATGTACGAGCACCAGAGCTTCGATTATATGGCATACAACACCATCCGCATGTACGACACGCGGCTGGCGACAGTGGATAATGAAAACCGTGGGCTGTGGAATACCATCATCAACGTCATTCCTCATTATCAGAAGTACTTCGGTATTGACGGAGTGATGATCGATATGGGACATGCGCTGCCGAAGCGCCTCAAACAGAGCATCGTCGAGCGCGCGCGAAAGGTGAATCCCGACTTTGCGTTCTGGGAAGAGAATTTCGCCATTTCCTCAAAGAGCCGGCAGGAAGGCTACAATGCCACGGTAGGATATCTCTGGAGCGACGAACATCTTCCGCACAAGGTTCTGGAGTTTTTGAAGATGCTCGAAGCACAAGACGTTCCGGTCCCGTTTTTCGCGACGCCCGAGACTCATAACACGCCCCGAGCCGCTCAGCGCGAAGGTGGAATGTGTTTCTCGCGAATGACCATGGTAGTCAATGCTTTTCTCCCGGCCATTCTTTTTCTGCACGAAGGATACGAACTCGGCGAGACCTATCCAGTGAACACCGGACTTGGCTTCACAAAGGAAGAAATTGCCGCGCTGCCGTCGCACAAGCTGCCGCTGTTCAGTGAGTCCGCCCTCTGCTGGACAAATCCCAATGAGATGAGTTCGCTCGTCGCGAAAGTACTCTCCGTTCGTGCGCAGTGGCATGACATCATCGTTTCGCCTTCCCACCACACGATCAAGGTCTTCGAAACCACCGATCCGCGCGTACTCTGTTACTTGCGGCAATCGAGGGACGGAAAAAATGCCTTCGTCGTCGTGGCAAACACCGATTGCAGCAACGCCGCCTCAGCAGTTGTCTGGCTCGACGCGCAGTACGACATCCTGACCGACGAAATCTCCGGCAAGGAAATCAGCAAGAATGATCAGGAAGGCTTTGTGTTCGATCTCCATCCCGGACAAGCAATGGTATGCGAACTCCGCACGACGAAAGTCGAAATCGAGGAATTCACGCCGTAAGAGTAACCACCCGGAGAAAGAGTAACCACCCGCCGTAAGAGTAACCACAGATTACACGGATTTCACAGATTGTTTTTTAGACGTCCCCACGCTTCGCGCGGGAACGCTCTTTTCCCCCTCTCTTTCAAGAGAGGGGGCAGGGGGCCGAAGGCTCGCCGTGGCGAGGTGAGTTTATTAAAGCCTAAACAGGGGGTGAGTTTATTAAAGCCCAGGCAGGGGGTGAGTTTATTAAAGCCCAGGCAGGGGGTGAGTTTGCTTCAGCCTTGATTGGGGGTCCCAGACTCTCCGTGGCTGAAAGCTCGCCGAGGCATGCAGGCTCGTCCATTTATTCAGGCAGAGTTTTTTCCGAAGCGGGGTCGCTCTTAGGAGGATGAGCATCCGCTGCGTCCGCAGGGGGCGGCTCTTTGGAGGATGAGCCTTTAGGCTCGTCCCTTCGAGGCGACTCCGGCTGCGTATAAAACCGCGTTGTGGGGTAGGCGAGATCGATGTCCGCTTCTTTCGCGAAGCCATCTAGAATTTGTTCCCAGAGAATTTCCCGGCGTGCGCGGCGCTTGCGCGGCTCGACGAGGTAGCGCAGCGTGAGATTGATTCCGCTGTCCTTGACCGAGGTGTACACGGTGGGAGAAAGTGTGGAATAGAATATCATGAACCTTTTACTCGCCTCAAGAATCCCCTTTTCGGCATGCTCCGTGAGCACTTCCGCATGCTCGGTCACGATGCTCACGAGAATGGCTTTCGCTTTTTTCCAGTCACTCTCGAATGTAACAAGGACCGGCATCTCGTCCCAGATGTATGGAAACCCCCTGGTATAATTCACCTGCGCGGTGCTGAACAAAACACCATTGGGAATGTGGATTACGCGTCCCGTGCTCTGATCCGCATCGACCCAGTTGCCGATTTCATTCAAAGTGAATTGAAAAATCCGGATGTCGATTACGTCGCCGGCATGCTCGCCTATTTGAATACGGTCCCCGACTTCAAAGGGACGCCGCCACATCAGGAATATCCAGCCTGCGAATGAAGTAAGCACATCCTTCAGCGCGATCGCGATGCCGGCGGAAACCAGTCCCAGATAGGTGGTGAGCAGACCGAATCCCTCAAACCAGATACGCCCGATCACGATCAAACCCAGACCAACAACGACATACGCGGAGCTTTTCTGCCATTGATAGCGGACGCGTATATCCGTTGATTTTTTGCGCACGAGCTTAAGAACGGTATAGCGGACCGCCCACAGAAGTGTGATGACAAGAATGGACCCGAGGAGCTGCTCCTGAGTGCGGGGAGGAAGTCCGATCGTATGTTCAAGCCACTTGATAGAGCGGGTAAAAAATGGAGTGAGCAATGCCGGTATGGAAAAATTCTGCATGGAGGAGACCTATGGTTGCGGAATTTCCTCGATCAGTGGTGGACACCGATGCACGAGCTTCAATGAGTCCGCGACGGATTTCCAATCCAAACTGCTGAGTCCGCCGTCATTGTTGACGGCAACGAACACGCCTTCCGGAAATTTGCCGAACGCCTCCTGCGTCAATGCGATACCATCGGAATTAGTCGTGGCCACTCCGGAAAACGCACCGAGATGCTCAAGAGTCTCACGATCGAAAACCTGGAAGGTGTTGTCGGCAAAATCCTGATCGACGCAGATATAATATCCGCTGCCGTCGGGACAAGAGTAGATAACAATCCCCTCTGGCTGGTAGCGGAATACACCGCTGCCCAGCATGCCGCAGAACATTCCTTCCATATCGTAGATCTTGAAGTCGCGGAAGGACTGTCCCTCATCGGCAATAAAAATGCGGCCGCGGGATGTATCCACACAGATGGATTCAACGTTGTGCAGCACACCCTCTCCCTCTGTCGCACCAAAAGCGGAAACGAGCGCTCCGTTAATATTTTTTCCATCAATCGTCAACGAAAGGATTTTTACCCGTCGCCCAAGCTCTGAGTCGTGGGGAGTGCCTTCGTCCGGAGTTTCATAATTATCCGTGACATACAGACGGTAGCCGACGCTGTCGCGGGTGACAGCGATTCCATAGGGTTTTATCAGAGCGGAATCTCCGAAACTACCGAGCACCGTCCATTCAGGCAGACGAAACACCTGCAGCCGGTGGTTGTCGCGTTCGACGACGATGGCGTAGGCATCAATCACAGCAACGCTGTTGGGGCGGTTGAATTGTCCCGGACCGCTGCCGCTGACGCCGATCGCACGGATGAACGAACCAGTGAGCGCATCATGTACCAGAAGGCGGTCCGAAGTTTTACACACGGAAATGATCCAGTGCTCGCCGTTCTGACCGTGCCAGATAGTGGGAGAATCCACATCATCGGCCTTGTTGTAGTCGGTCATGTACGCTTCGGTGATCAGGGGATATGCGGACTTATCATCCGAACTCGAACGGTGACCTTTCTTCTGGCCTCCACAGGCGCCGAACAGCAGGAGCGCTGCGACGACCAAGCCAAGGGAGGTGCTTTTCATTTTCTGCTTCCTCTTGTTTTCTCATTTCGTATTCCCGTCAACGAAGGCAGGAATCGATTAACTATCGCTGCAGCAGGACCACGATTCGTGATCCCCAGGCTGAAACGGCGGAGTACCGCATACTTGCAACATACACAGATGTCCGCTTGCTGCAAAAAAAAGGGCGATCCCTGAACAAGGAACGCCCTGAAATCGACTGGAGAAAGATCTCTCAGAAGGGGAAGGTCATCATTTCTTCAATCGGACCGAGTTGCCCTCAAAATTGATTTCCACGAACTGAAGCGAGCTGAAAAAGGAGTTCCCCAGCAGCACGGGAGTGGTGGATTCGGGGAGACGGCCGAATACCGGCAGCTCGCCGATATTGTACGGAAGTTCGGTGAAGCTTTGGCCGCCGAGCGTGATCGACTCGACCTGCGCACCGCGCACCTTGGCCTTATCGCCATCGAGCGTGGTGATTTCGCGCGTGCTGTTCGGCAGCGCAGCAGCACCGGTCACTCGCACGGTTTTCACCGGCATGTAGGATTCCGGCGAACCGGTATCGAGCAGGAAGTCCACCTTCTGGCCGTTCATTGAGCCCTCGACGAACACCGCGTTGTTGATAATTTTCATCGGCATATCAACGGCGTCCTTGATGGTGGTATTGGTTTTGCTCTTAAGCACGAGCGTGGGAGAACTGCCATAGCGGAACACGGCGATTTCCGCACGGCGGAGGATGTCCACGCCGATCACGCCTGCGATCGTACGTCCGGCCACCTTGGGCGCGTCGCTCATCACCATCACAGCCGCATCGGAAAAGCTGAGTCCACCGACGTCCAGCGTCTGTATCGTGGTTTTCCCGACTATTTCAGTGGAGAAGCCGAATCCGCCGAGTGCATACTGCGATGTTTCCTGATCGAGCGGATCGTTGCTGCTCTGCAGCTTCTGGATATTCGAAGTACCGGCGAAGGCCTTGGTGATGGCAGTGGATTTGGCTGCGAGATCCACGGCAAACCAGGCTTTGGCGCCATCGGGCATCGAGGTTTTTGCGAAAAGATAGCCGCTCTCGAATTCGAGCTTCATCTCTCCGTACACGGCTTGAGAAAATAGATTCTGTGCGCACAACGGCAGAATGACTGCGAACAGAAACAGAACACGTTTCATGATACACTCCGGATTGGAACTATTGGAAATTCAGGCAAGGGCAGACGAGAAAAAATGCCCATAAACAAGGGATACGGCGAAGGGCGCAAAAAGATGCGCCCTTCAGGGAAAAATGGAATGTTGCTCGGCCAGAACCGGAATGGCGGAAGCCTATTCCTTTTCGATGGAGATATCGCCGAAGCTGCTTTTCACCGCTAGCTTGTCGCTGCCTGACCCCACGGTTCCATACATCTTTGTCGGAGTAGGGCCGTACGATTTTTTCTTTTCCTTCGTCTGCAAATCGAAATCAGAATCGATGTCGCCGAAGGAGGTCTCCGCCTCAATGCGGCCAGAGAAGGACTTATCCATCACGAGCGTCACTTCGCCGTAACTGGATGAAATGGTGCCTCCCCGGCAACCCTTGACCGTGATTTCGCCCATGGAGGAATTGATGTCGATGGGTCCTGACGGACGGGTAACCTCGATTTCTCCATAGGAACTCTTGATTCTTCCACCAGGCACGCCCCAGGCCTTGATTTCTCCCATCTTGGATTCGATGGACATTGTGCCGGTGATTCCGCCCAGGGCGATTTCGCCGAAGGAAGAGGTGAGATCCAGATTGGCGCATTCCTTGATTTTCACTTCACCAAAGTCTGTGCCCACTTTCACGGAGCCTTTAACGCCGGTGACCGTGACGGCTCCGAACTTCGACCGCAGGTCGAGGACGGAGGCGGAGGGAAGAGTGACGCGGACGTCGATTTCGATTCCGCGGTCTTCATCGCCCTTCATTTTCTCCGGCAATGCGACGCGCACGGTGACGCGGTCGCCGCTGCCCTTGATCTCGACGCGCGCGGCCTCGGCCAGCTTTTTCGCTGCCGACTCGGAGCGTTCCCGCGCCGTGACTTTCACAGCCACGTCAACAGTGTTGCCGCTGCCTGCGGATATGTGCACTTCACCGAATTTCGATTCCACTTCCACCGTGGGATTAGCTTTCGTCTGGAAGCTCTCCTTCACCACGCGATTATATTTGTTCTGCGCCGTCGCCGACACACCGACGAGCAGCAGCGCCGCGAACAGCAGAGTCGCGCCGCGGATGATTTTTATTGATGATGTATTCATGATGTTGCTCCTTGACTCAGTTAGCCCGGTTGACCATCTGCTGCAGTGTACTCTGCAGGTCATTGTAGGCGAGCAGCAGATAATGCTGCACTTCGGGATGCGTGCCGTTTCTTTCGAGCGCCGCCTTGCATTCATCGATGGAAGAATGCAGCAGCGCGATCTTGTCCTTTTGCAGGGCAACGAACTGCGGGTCGAGTTTGTTTTCATTGCGTTCGGCGAGCACCGTGAGCTTGCTGATGGCGCGTTCGTAAAAGAACATCGCCTGCTCGATATCACTCTGCGCATCCTGCATCATTTCGTCGCTGCTTGCGGTTTCCACGACGGACTGCTTGTGCTGCGTGTAGTCGCGCAGCAGATACCAGCTCATGCCGGCGCCGACAAGCAGAATCACGGTGTAGAGAGCGAGCGACACGGCGCGAATCTGGAAGCCGCGTGCAATCCGCTCGATAAACCCTGCGGGCTGTTCGGCAGCGCGGCGCTGTTCCTCGCGCAGCGATTGCTCGATGCGGGGCCAGAGCGTATCCGGAGCATCGTGCCGCGGAAGACCGCGAGCCAGGCGCTCGAGATCGTCGGGGTGTTCGGATTGTGCTGTCATTGCTCCGTCTCCGGTTTGTGAATGCCGCGCTGCGCCAGCCGCTGCTGCAGTGCCGTGCGTGCGCGATGATAATAGGATTTCGACGTTCCCACGCCTATGCGCAGGACATCCGCGATTTCGGGATGCGTCATATTCTCCGACGCATACAGCAGAAATACCGCCCGCTGCAGGTCCGGCAATTGGGAGACTTCCGTCTCGAGTATGCGCTGCATCGCCACATCGCTGCCGGGATCCTCGGCCATCGGGTGGCGCGCCTCGTCGCTGAAGTCGACGCCGCGTTCGCCGCTGCGTTTCGGGCGCTTGGCGCTGATGCAGGCGTTCATCACGACCCGGTACATCCAGGTCTCGAATTTCGCTTCGCGGCGGAAGGTGCCGATGCTGCGGTACATGTGCACGAAGGCATCCTGCAGACTGTCCTCGGCATCCTCGCGGTTGCCGTGAAAGCGGTAGGCAAGCGAATACAGCGGCGATTTCCACCGGTCGTACAGCTCGCGGAAGGCGAGAATGTCTCCCCCCACGCAGCGGTCGATCAGGCGGTTTTCAATAGAAAGAGGCGATGCGGGCATGGCTTCTGCTGTAGTGGCGATATGGGCGATTCCTGCTTGCATGAGTCCTTCGAGCGTTCAGACGCAAGCAGACTCAAAAGGGTTGCAGGAGGGGGGGGAATATATGGCTGATAGCTAATAGCTGATGGCTGATATGTATTTTTTATATCAGCCATTAGTCATCAGTCATCAGCCATATTTTTCCACGAACAATATAATCTAAGCAATGGACTGATTCCCTGCTGGAACATTGGCGGAATTTCTCCGTCTAAACGGGGCAGTACACGAAAACGACTCTTTTATTTCATTCGATGGAGACCGCCATGAAGAAACTCTGGCTTCTGATACCGATACTCATGCTGCTCGCGATCACCTGGACCGTGGCAGATTCTGAAATTATGCGCGGTGGGGATGATGAGGCGGTATCGCAGGAAAAACCGGGCGCATGGCTCGGCGTGATGATCAAAAGCACGATCAAAAAAACCAGCGACGGGAAGGTGGAGAAAGAGGAGAAGGGCGTCTTTGTTGAGGATATCGTGGATGACAGTCCCGCCGAAAAGGCCGGCATCAAGGAAGGCGACCAGCTGCTCGCATTCAACAATGTCACGATTGGCGAACCCGTTGACCTCACCGGTGCATTGAAGAAAATGAAGGAGGGCGACAAGGCCACCGTGACCGTGCTTCGCGACGGCAAGCAGATGACGATGGACGTTGTGCTCGGCGCGGGAAAAGAGCGCAAGATCATGATTTCGAAATCCATTCGTACGCCCCGCGCTCCTCGCGCACCGCGAGCGCCAATGGCGGGCATTGCCCCGGGACTGTCCTGGATGTCCGAAGGCGGCAGCGGCAGCTATGGAATGAAAATCGAAACGCTGGACAAACAGCTCGGCGAATACTTCGGTGCTCCTGAAGGCCAGGGAATATTGGTCAAGTCGGTGAAAAAGGAAAGTGAAGCGGAGAAAGCCGGTTTCAAGGCGGGGGACGTGATCGTGCGCGCCGGGAAGAAGACTGTCGAGGACGTCGGCGATTTTCGCAGCGTCCTGGGCGCTTTCGATGAAGGCGAGAAAATTCCCGTGAAGATACTCCGTAAGGGCAAAGACATGACCATCGAACTGACGGCGAAGGAAGAGGAGGAAGAGGGGCACAACATTTTCATGCGGAAACTCGGCAGCGGTTCCTCGCCGCAGATGTACCACTTCTACTCGAATGGTGAAGACATGGAAGGCTTGGAAGACATTGAAGAAGGCGACGGACTGGACTGCGATGAGTTTGATGTCAATATCGACATGGACGAATTGGAAGACGGAATGCGCCAGATGCGCATCATGCTGAACGGCAAGCAGCTCGACCTCGAGGATCTGCAGGAAGAACTCCGCGACCACATGGACGAACTGCGCGAGAACATCGACGTCGAAGTCAACGACGGCAAGGTGGAGATCCGCACGAAGAAAATCTGATTACCATTCAGCGGCGCAGGGGCGCAGTCCGCCGCGGCGGACGCCCCTACAGTTAGACAGGAATTATGTATATACCGTGAACAGGCCCTCGCAGCAATGCGGGGGCCCGTTGGTTACGGGATATGTTTGCGCGGTCAATCGCTCTGTTCGTCGGGGTCGGTGTAGCGGGCGCGGGTGGAGGCTTTGGCGAGCTGGCGGTCGATGATCAGGTCGGCGAGGGCCGCGGCCATTTCGGCGGGAGGGATGTCGCGGAAGATGCCCTGCACCTTCCGCTCTTCCACATCCACACGGTATAGAATGTGCATCAGCCGCTCGGCATCTCGGCTGAGCAGTGCGGCGATGCGCGCGATCAGCGCTGCGCGAATATCGCCGGCATGAAGCAGGGCGGCTTCGTCATCGGTGTCGATGTCGAGTCCGAACTGCGTGGCGATCACGCGGTTGGCGGAAACAATATGCGCTGAGGGATGCTCCATCATTCAGGTCTGTCCGTTTCTCAAATAATTCTGTTCGCTATTTCAGCAGATGCTCCTCGAAAAAGAGAATCGTCGCCCACATGAAATAGTCGCGGTTGTTCTTTTTCGCGAAGCCATGACCTTCGTCCTTGGCGAACATTGTCCATACAGGAATGCCGCTGTCCTGCACGGACTTGACAATCTGTCGCGCCTCGCTGGCGGGTACGCGCGGGTCGTTTTCTCCCTGAGCCACGAACAGCGCGCTGCGAATCTTGTGCGCGTTAGCGGTCGGGGAAATCTTCATCTGATACTCCCGCATGGCGGGATCGCGCTCGTCGCCGTATTCCACGCGCCGGAGATCGCGGCGGTAGCTCTGCGTGTTTTCAAGGAAGGTCACGAAGTTCGAAATGCCCACCACATCCACGCCGCATTTGATGCGGTCGGGATAATTCGTGAGCGAAGCGAGCACCATGTAGCCGCCGTAGGAACCTCCGAACACGGCGACGCGGTCCGCATCGAACTCTGGCTGCTGTGCGATCCAGTCGAGCAGCGAGCCAATGTCCTGCACCGACTGCTCACGGTTGAAACCGTTGTCGAGCGCCAGCCAGGTCTTGCCGTAACCGGTGGAACCCCGCACGTTGGGAAACAGCACCGCACAGCCGAGTTCGTTGACCCAGTATTGCGTGGTGGAGGAGAACGACGGACGCGATTGTCCTTCCGGTCCCCCGTGAATGCTGATGATCACGGGCACCTTGCCCTTCGCGTTTGTCGGCATATACACGAAGGCCGGGATCTGCCGCTGGCTGCCATCCTCGGCTTTGTCGAAGGTCGGGTAGTGAATAAGCTTCGGGGTGACGAAGGCGTCGGTGTTGAGTCCGCCCACTTCGCTGTACGTCCAGCGTGTGAGTTTGCCGGCGCCGAGGTCGAGCACCCAGGCGTCGGTGGGACTATCCGCCGCGTTGATATTCAGCGCGAGCTGCTTGCTGTCGGGACTGAAATCGAGTCCGCCGATGAGTCCCACGGGAATCGGGTCATGCTTCACCGGCGTCATCTCCGGCAGACGGAACAGATACAGCGCGCTCGCGCCATTGTCATTGGTGGTGTAAGCGAGAAAGCGGCCGTCGTCGGAGAGGGAGAGTCCTTCGATATCCCAGCGCAGTTCGGGAGTCAGGTTGCTCCGTTTCCCGGACGCGACATCGTAGGCATGCAGCTGGCTGAATTCACCGTCCTCGTCCGAAGTGTAGAACAGCGTGCGTCCGTCGGGCGACCATTCGAAGCCGCCGTACGAAACGGACTTCCCTTCCTCAAACAGCGGCGTCATTTCCTTTGTCGCGAGGGTGATGATGTAGGGACGCGAGTCATTGGCGGACACGTATCGCGTCACCACCATCCGCTTGTCGTCAGGCGACCATTCCGTTGGATACCATGAGCCCTCCATTTCCGTAAGCGTCGAGGCCTGCTCCGGGGCATCGGGATTCATGATCCACACATCGGTGTCGGTGCCATTGCGGCGATTGCTGGAGAACGCGAAGACGCCGAGTTCATGCGACCAGCTCGCCCCGGAGTTGCGGCTCTTGCCGTCGGTCAGAAGAGTGCTCTGTCCGCTATTTCTGTCGAAATAATACAGCTGGTAGAATTCCCCTCCGCCCGCATCGCGCGAGAACACGAACCCCGCTTTCCCTTTCCGAGGATCGGGCGAGGCGCTGGACACCGGTTCCTCGAAAAACGTGAGCTGCCTGCGCGCGCCCGCAGGCATCGCCACGTGATGCACCTGCGAGGTGTTGCCGAAGCGCGTGGCGATGTACATGCCGCCGGCGGGATCCCAATCCAGCACGCTCGCACCGCGGACGTTCTGATACTGATTCGTGCGGTCAACCATTTTCTGCGGAATCGGCGGAACGCCGGTGACTTCGAGATTGTCGCCGGGCAGAACCTGCGCCGCGCAGGGCGCCGCGAATGGAAGTGTGAGAATGAAAGCGAGAGCGGTGACGAGATATTTCATGCGTCGGTCCATGATCTTTAGTTATGGTGCTTTGGAGGATGGGCTACTCGTAGTGAGTCCACATACGGAGAACACGCACAATGCGCTTCTTCGGAAAGACTTCGTAGACAAGGCGGTTGTGGATGTTGATGCGGCGTGAATACGTTCCGGCGAGATCGCCGACGAGTTTCTCGAACGGTGGCGGCGTCTGGAAGGGATTCTCCGCGAGGATTTCCAGCAGCGCTTCGGCGTTGGGCTTCAGGCCTGCGGACGCGAGTTTCTTCGCATCCTTACGGGCCTGTGTGGAATACACGATGGTCCATTTCACCAGTCGAGATCCCGTGCACTCTTTGACAGCGGTTCCTTCCGTGCGGCGATGATCGATTCGCGCATGCCGGGGACGGAGAGCAGGTACAGCGTTTCCTGAATGGAGCGCCAGTCCTCTTCGGCAATAAGCACGGCCGACGACCGTTTCCCGGTGATGACAATGGGTTCATGCGACTCCGCCGCCTGATCGATCAGACGGTACAGATTCGCTCGCGCTTCAGAAGCAGTGTGTATGGGCATGAGGATCTCCTTTCGCAATTAACGTACGTATAACCGTACGTATATGCAAGTCGTGTCACAGCTCCTCCACTGCCTTCTTGGGAAAAAAGCAAAAGCCGGACGAGAAACACAAACGGGAATTTACCGCGGCATCTGGGCGCCGACTCCCGGGACATTGCCGAACAGGTTGAGGGCGTCTTTCCACGGATACCGGTTCGCGAACATCGTGGCGGAAGACTGCATCTTGCCCTGCTTGTTCATTCCCATCGCCGCACGCCACTGATTGGCGGGCGAATCGGGATTGTAATCGAGCTGCTCGCTGTAGCGCGCGCTCAGATAGCCTTCGAGATACGCTTTGTTGACCTTCAATCCGGCAGGAATCTCGTTGCGGTTGCCCTCGGCGCTGGCGAATTCCAGATCACCGAAATCGCCGGCGTCAATGCGCAGACGGGTGTTGCTGGCCGGACTGTAATGAAGATCCTTGTCCTTGTTCACGAAGAAAATATTGTTGTCGACCTTCACCCAGTCGTCGTTGTTGAAGCGTGTGTGATCCACTCCCGCGAGGATGCTGCCGCCGATGACATTGTGATGAATGTCGTAGCCGCATTTCGTCATGATGCGCACGCCATAGCCCATGTCGAGGAAATCCTTGAGCCGGCTCCATGAGAAGAGAATCGTGTTGTACGCGACTTCCACTTCGCTGCAGCGGGTCTGCGAATTGGGTCCGCCTGTATTGGCGCAGGTACCGTAAATCTCGATGGCCGCCATCTTGTTGCCGACGAAGACATTGTTTTTCACGGTGAATTTCCCGCTGCGGTGACCCGCCTGCAGGGCGAAGCTTGCGCCGTTGACGAAGACGCAGTTCTGCACGGTGACATCGCCGCCAGTGGTCGCGCTCATGAACTGAACGCAGGGTTCTCCGACGGTGGAATTCCCGACCGGGGGACGCTCCGTCGGCATCAGCAAACGACCGCCCTCGATTCCTTCGACTATGCCGTCTTTGGGACTGTAGGCGTTCCTTTCTCCCATATCGAATACAATATTATCGAGGACCGTGCCGGCCACATCCTTTGTGAATTTCAGCAGCGCTTTCCGGTTGGAACGCGCAGTCTCGTTGCTCGGCTGGAACAGTGTCGGATGGGCGATGATATCCTGCCGTGAGAAATCCGGATTATAGCTGCCGTAGAGCTTCACCGGTTTATCGCTTTCGAGATAGCCCACATCCAATGTGCCGCTGTATACGCCTCCTGCAATGTAGATGGCGTCGCCCGGCTGGGCAACGGAGATTGCCTTGTCGATGTTTTTCAGCGGGGCGCCCTTGCTGCCGTCATTTTTGTTTTTTCCGCTGGCGATGGAAACGTAAATCGCTCCGCCGCCGCTCACCGGGGCGGGAGAGGCCTGTTCCGCCGGCGCGGATTGCGCCGCGGGCGCTGTGCTCTGAGTGGACGTCGACCTATCAGCGGGCTTGCTCGTCGTCGCAGACCGGATCGCGCTGTTTACGGACTTGGTCACCGTTTTCTTCAGATCGCGGGAACTGGGTATCTGCGCCTGCAGCTGATAGGGATTGATGAGAAAGAATGCGAGGAGGAGAAACGCGACGCTCGAAAGCAGTAGCCTGGTGTTCATGACGGCCCCGTTATTGTTGGATAGAAAAATCCTTTCGAAAAAAGCGTGGATGGAACGTAAACATATGCGGTGCTCCTGGAAAAGGAGCGTGCGGTCCGTTAATAAAACGTACGACGCCTTGTGTGTTCGGCACAGAAGTAAAGATTAGGGCGAATGTGTATCTATTTTCCCCAAGATCCTGAAAAAACAAATGCGAACCAACTGAATGGAAGGCCGTCCGCTTTTGAGCGGGAAAACTACAGAGTGAGCGAGAAGCTTTACCGGCAGTGTCTATGATTTAGTCTGAACGGCGGGGGGACCGCTGGCGCCTGCGATAGCATTGCGCTGGGGACGTCCGCCGAACCGCGGCGTGGCTTTCCAGAGACTATCCACCTGCGCCATGTGCTGTTCGAAATCAGGCATTCGGTCTTTCGGCAGACGCTTGAGCGAGGGGTTTTTCACTTTGCGCGGGGGAGTGAACACGCCGTTGACCAGATATTCAAAATGCAGGTGGGGTCCGGTGGAATAGCCCGTGCTTCCGACCGCACCGACAGTCTGATGCTGGCGGACCGACTGTCCGCGCCTCACGAAAATCCTGGAAAGATGTCCGTAGCGTGTGACAACGCTGGCCGAGTGGCGGATTTCGATGGTATTGCCATAGCCGCCTTTTCTCCCGGCGTGAACAACCGTGCCGGCGCCGATTGACCACACCGGAGTCCCCATCGGTGCGCCATAGTCAATGCCCGTGTGCATTTTTCTTCGGCCGGAAATGGGATGCGTGCGCATGCCGAAGCTGCTCGTCACCCGCAGAATGCTGAGCGGGGAACGCATAAACGCTTTCTGCAAATTTTCGCCGTCAGGCGCGAAATAGCCGGTGCTGTCTTTTCCCGAATAATTGAACTGATAGCCGACTACGCGTCCGGTGAGTTCTCCGTCATATTCTGCGGCAAGAATCGGACCGTAGCCTACGATATCCCCGTCGAGCGTGCGCCGCTCGACCAATACGCGAAAGTGGTCGCCCACGCGCGGATCGAAAATGAAATCGATGTCGTAGCCCAGCACGTCAGCGTAGTCCGCGACAAGCTGCGGAGTTTCTCCCATGCTCATGATTGTCTGATATACCGAGGTATGCACTGTACCCTCGATCGAGAGCAGTTCGCTCTGCACGGGCGTTTCCCACTTGCGCGCCTGCAGGGCGCCGCCGTCGTCGGGAAGAATCCAGTAGCTGTGCAGGCGGTCGGTGTCGTAGCGGAAGGCGTGCAGCGTGCCCGAGGAGTCCACCTGAGCGGTGAAGCTCTGTCCCGGACGGCATTGACGAAAATCAAACGCCACGCTTTCGAGATGCTTTTGAATAGTATCGGCCACCACGCGGCCTATGCCTGCGCTGAGCATGGCGGTGATGAACGGCATGTTTGGCCGCACTTCGCCACGCAGCTCAATGAGTCCCTCAGCCTCCGGCTTCGCTACCAGCTGCGGCATGACGGGACCCGTCTCCAAATTCGCGTGGCGCACTGGCGCTTTGTCGCGGGGTCCCAAGCCGATCGCCAGCACAATGCTGAGCGCGAGGACGCCGATCACGGCGAGAACAAAGATTTTATGTCGTGTCGAAAGGTTCGCGAGTGAAATCTGCATCTGAAAAGATACACCCGTGGTGAAATGCGTGTCAAATGCTCTTCATGCATCGGAAAGGAGGCGGGAGCAGCGCCTCGCTGCGCTCGGCGCGCAGTAGGCAGAAGGCAGAAGGCAGTAGGCAGAAGGCAGTAGGCAGAAGGCAGTAAGCAGTATGCAGTAAATCGTATGCATTCGCCCACAAAGGGCGAACTGTTACAGCCCAGAGCATCAGACTTGGGTTGGCTGTCAGAGAATTTGACAAGCGTATCCGAAAGAGCTAAATTTGCGCAAACAGTCTTTCGGGGCCGGAGGAGGACGCACCTGACCCACACAGATTGCGCTATGTATTGATGTGAATCGCCCCGGCATGCATGCCGGTGGCCGTGTGTTGTATCATGAAAAGGAGGTTTGAATGTGTACTGAAGCTATCTACTCATTTACTCACCAACCGGGGAGGGTCCCATGAGAAAAATGATCAGCCGGGGATTCTTCCCCGCGTTGCTATTCCTCTGCTCGGTCTCAGTACTGGCGCAGGAGTATCCGCTCGGAAAAACGACAGGTTTGCCAGACTACGAGATTAAGATGTGGACCGACGTCTGGCGGCCGGATATTAAGATGTTCGGGCGGTGGATCACACCGCTGGGGGACATCAATCATGACGGGTACGACGATATCGCTGTCGCCTCCTTCGCCGATACGACGTTCATTTTTCTCGGAGGGGAAGAATTCAGTCACGAACCCATCATGTTCCTGCTCGGTGGTGGCGGTGGAATCGCGGCAGGGGACTTTAACAGAGACGGACGCATGGACCTTGCCACGGCGATTGAGGGGCCGGCACATCATCAAGGCGAACCGGATCCCGGCTATCATGGAAAGCTTCGCTTTTTTCTTGGTAAAGGGAGTGGTGCACCCTTTGATAACATCCCCGACCTGACGTTAAGAGGAGAGGAAGGGGAGTCTCTCGGCTTTATTCCCAACGGTAAAAGAGGAGGCATCGCAGCACTCGATTACAACGGCGATGGATACTCGGATTTGCTTGCTGTCGTATACAAATTTGACACGATCTGGACCAAACAAATAGCGATGTACCTGGGCGGATCGACGCTGGATAGCCTCCCTGTCGGCTATATCCAGGCAAGAAAAGATCTGGCCAGCACTCATTTTGCTGATGATCTAATGATCGGAGACGTCAATGGAGATGGTCTCGATGATGTGATAGTGCAAAGTAGCTACGTTTCCCCAGCACCGTCGTTGGTCTATTACTGGGATTTGCATCTGGGTAATGCTCTGCTCTGGACCGATAAATTGGATCGTGTGCTGAGTTCGGAAAATGGTTGGGCGCCACGCAAAGGCGGGCTATCCAACCTTGTCGATATCAATGCTGATGGATACGACGATATCTTTGATGCGCAGCCCACTGAAGGTCTGGGAGATATCCAGTTATTTCTCAGCGGCAGCACTTTGCCGGATATCATCGTATCAAATGACACGATTCCAAACCTGGAACGATTAGGATTAGAAGCGCCAAAAATCATCTGCCCCGCAGGTGACATGAACGGCGATGGCCGGGAGGATGTACTCGTTGGCTGGTCGGACCTATTTTTCAGGGAAGGCACGATCTACCAGTTGTATCCCGGCGGTCCATCGAATAAATACAAAACTCCGCTCGGAGTATTCGGAATATTAAGTGACGAGCATCACCTCGAGCTTGGTGCCTTCAAGATCGGCGATGTCAACGGCGACGGCTGTGACGATGTGGCGGTACTAGGACAGCCATCAATTCAGGGCGGCCCGCCGCAATACCGATTCCGCATCTATCTCGGATCACGGGAAATGCAGACCGCTGTCTCCATGCCACCGGCGCCGCAATCCCTGCAAATTGATGTGTATCCGAATCCTGTTGCTTCAACACAAGATTTCTTGAGCGTATCGATGAATTCAACAGATTTCAGAACCGTTAACCTTGTCCTCAGCGATATGCTGGGAAGACAAATACTCCAGGCAGCCGTCGACATGACAGGCGGTGAGCAAAGCACCAATCTACCGATTCGCCAATTGGCCCCCGGAATTTATTCGCTCATCGCGATACAGGGGGAGACGCGTGTCTCTCAACCAGTAATAATTTTTTAAATCATTCTCACAGGTATTCCATGAAATCGTACCTTTTCATCCTGTTCATACTGCCGATGCAGAGTCTCCAGGCACAGGATCCTCCCGATCACTTCATCCTCGGTTCCTGGGGCATCTCCCCTGACTACGTTGCTCCTTCCATGGTCGGAGCCGACACGTCGCACACCGTATGGCCTGTGCGCGGCGTATGGGACCAGATCGTACCCCCCCCCCCCGGACTCCTCCGTTC
>JBATDG010000042.1:0-15242 GCA_049663345.1 Bacteroidota bacterium | reverse complement strand
GATAATTGAGCGGAAGGCGATGACGCAGGACATTGTCGCCGATGCGGCATCTTTTTCCAAAGCGCTCCGCGCCACGGGACATATCGCAGTAGATGGTATTTATTTCGAAACCGGCAAAGCCGAAATCATGCCCGAATCCTACCCTGTGATTGGAGAAATCGCGAAGCTGCTCACAAACGAGCCGGGGTTGAAGCTCTACGTTGTCGGACACACCGACAACACCGGCAGCCTTGAAAACAACATGGTGTTGTCACAGCTGCGTGCCGGCGCGGTGATGGAGATGCTAACGGGCACCTACGACATTGATCCCGTCCGGCTCGGGTATTATGGTGTGGGACCCTACGTTCCCGTCGCCACCAACGACACCGAAGAAGGCCGCGCAAAAAACCGCCGGGTGGAACTGGTCAAACAGTAATCATCGCGTCACAGGATTTCTTCCTGCGATGGGTCCGGACATCACATGCAGCCCGGACCTTCTGAATCAATTCCTCGAGTGCGCTTTCCCGAACAGCGCCTTAGTTTCCCAGCCATCCCTGCATATATCGTTCAATTCGTCGATCAGTCTCTGCATCTCGGCGCTGTTGGACAGCATATCCACGCTTTCTGCAGCCGAGGCTGTGTCGCTGCCGCGCTCATGCAGTTGTTCAAAAACGTCTTCGACTTCATCGCATGCCAATTGAATAATCAGGTCAAGATTGTTGTGGATCTCTTCCGGTGTGAGAGAGAGTCCCGATCCCGTTTCCATATCCAACGCAGCACGAATCTGACGGCTGAAAGCACTCAGCGTCTCGCATACCTGACCCGCCCTGAAGCGCTGCCGGAAACGATGGTAAGCAAGGATTCGCGCATAGGTGCGCATGGTCGCCCTGTCTCGGGTCCGGATCGTCACAATCAGCACTTCATAGAAAAGAGATACATAGGCCAGGAGTGTTTCTTTATCCATGCTTCTGTAAGCATTCTGTTCCTCGGCGAGCTGCTCCAGCCTGATATCCTGATAAATTCTTTCCACCAACACCTCGCGCAGGTGCAGCAGTTTGTTGTACAGGACCAGGTTCGGTCGGCTCGCCGGATGAAGGAACGCCGCTTCGTTTCGCTGGCGCCATACTTCGGGATGGCTCTTCATGTTTTCGATAAGAATGAGCAGACGACGCGTGAGGTCATACCGCGGAGTCGATTTCCAATGGAGCAGCTCCTCCGTTCGCCGCGGATCGACACGAAGCTCGCAGTCGATATAGCGAACCATCCATGTTCGCTCGAAGGGCGGGTGCCCCAGCAACTTGAGCACGGCTTCACGCACGGCGATGCCCGGCAACGCGAGCCAACGCGGAATGTGCAGCGGCGGCGGTGTGGAGCCAGTCAGGAACTTCGTCGCAACGGTATAGATGTCCTCATGCGACGCAGTGGTGCGGGGACTCGCATTGTACACTCCTACCGCAGGAAGCCGCGGTGTTTCCTCGATCATGCGAAACAGGAATGCGTTGAGATCCCGGATATGCAGATATGGCACCGAACTTTTTCCGCGTCCCCCAAGCATATGCGCATTCCATCTGCCCGATGACCATGTTTTCAGAAAAGCATATACTGGCGGATATTCACACCAGTCACTATATATAGCAGCGAAACGCACAATCGACCGTGTGTACGAGGCATGATGATTTCGGATGAGCGCCTCCGCTTCACGCTTGCTCTGCGCGTACGGAAAAGCGGCATCAGGTGGAGTATCCTCTGTTATGCTGCTTCCGTCCTGAGGGAAATTACACGCCGCCAATGAACTGGCGTATATGAAATGCCGGGCGCCCAGCGCGTCCGCCAAAGCGAGTACATTTCGTGTGCCTTCGACGTTCGTCCGTTTGTACTCAGGATGCTCATCGTAGGTGAAGTCGTAGTAGCCGGCCAGGTGCAGCACGTATTCCGCGCCGCCGTTACTCAATACGCATCGGCTTACATCAACCAGTGCGTCGCGATGTCCGATATCGACCTGCGTCCATTTCAGGTTGGGATTGCGTGGAATGCACGCCTCGAATTGCGATCGGCGTGCGATGCAGAACAGGCGGTAGTGCGCCGAAGCGGCCTCCAGAAAATGCCGTCCGACAAAGCCCGACGCGCCCGTCACCAGTATGCCCGGCAGATTATTATCCATCATTCCGTACCTCCCTGCTGTTCCGGTCCGCTTTCCAGAGTACGAAAAGTACGATAGCGAACAGTCCGTCCAGAACACCCGACGCGGCAACCATCCAGATGCATTCGACCGCAATGGAATAGAGGAAAAGAAAAGCCGTCGCGGCCGTTTTCACCGCGATAACATAGGGGAGCAGGATGTCCTGTGCTGGTTGTGACGAGCGAGCGTAGAAGTACAGTCCCGCCATGAGAATGTGGAATAACCCACCCTGAACAGGGAAGAATGGCTCCGTAACTGTGTTCCATCCTCCCCAATTCAGAAGCCCTGCGGGGTGAAGGATGAGTCCAACGCCCGTGCACATTGAATGCACGGCAGCGGCGATTAGTACGAGGCCAATAAAGCTATCCGATCTGAGACGCAGAGCCGACCGAAGCATGATCAACTCACTCTGGTGTTCCATGCCGTAATGTACGTTTTTCCGATATAGGTGTCCAGTGTTTTGTTTTTTAACAGCGCTGCTCGAGTGTTGCCGATCGCGCGCACCGGCCGTCGTCGCTGAGTCTCACAACGATCCGTATCAGGTTATACCGAGATAGGGATATTCCGCTTCGCAGTGCTGAAAAGAGATAGTATTCGGTTTCAGAATAATGCCGGCATCGATGTTGCCTGCCTGCCGGATGGTCTCGTTGCGCTGCCAGCTTTCATTTCCCGCCAAAATGGTCGGCAGATACACGATCATCGCGGCAGAAATTGAACGGGAGGTGCTTTCACACAGGTAGGTGGGTGTATAATCCACGGCGTAATAATCCGCTTTCCCGATTTTGAACATCGGATGGAGAAATGACGTGGGTTTGGCGGTGAAGAACCCCATGTCCTCATCGCAGCTGACGTCGATAATCAGGCAGCCGGGCATGAGGGAGGCGACTTCCTCCTCTGACACGAAAAGCAAAGGATGATCCGGTTCCTGCAGGGTTCCGTTCACGATGATTTCTGCCTCGCGGATCAGATCAATCATCGGGGATTCGGTTCCATCGTGCTCCACGCCCAGCATTCGCGGTTCGCCTTCATTGCCTTCGCGAATGCGGACGTAATGACAATCGAGCACTTCCTCACGCACCTCGTGATCGGGACGCTGAATGAAGATGGTGATATCCCGAAAGCCATGCGCTTTCAAGGCATATATCGCGATGCGGCTGACAGCGCCGAAGCTGAAAATACTCACCTCCCGCTGGTTGCCGTAGTATCCGTCGATGCCTCTCAGCTGCATCGAATGCAGCACCGCGCAGTAGCCCACCATTTCGTTGTTTTTGTAAAACGTGTGCCGGCCCATCTGGCCGTCAGGACTCCAGACAAACATATCCTCAAACCCGATAAGCGTCTGCCTGCGATTGATCGCGGTCTGCGTGTGCGAGCGCTGCTGTACGCAATGCGGATATCCCCACAGGATTCCCCCCTCGCGCAGTTCTTCGAGATCTTCCAGTACCGGTTTGGCAAGGATGACATTCCCGAGTTCGGCGAGCAGCGAATGGCGCGAGGCGACCCCGCCCGACTGTTTCGCCATTTCCGCATCGGAAATATCAAACGGTTCGCCATAGCCTTCCTCGAATATCAGCTGACGACGAATGTTCTCAGGCAGACACAGCAGATGATCAGGATGAATCGGTATGCGGTGCTCATCTACTTTTCTTGAAGTGCCGATAACGCCGAAAGTCAACGTATTCATAACGTTTCCTCATTCTAGCAAAAACCGGCTTTCCCGGACCTGTCTTTGGGATTATTTATTTCCATGAGTATGTATTCAATGTACTCGTTTTATCTGCTCCTGCAATCCCAAAGCACGCTTACGGATTGTAGTCGCGGTGAAAACAGCGGATACCGAGGGAGGGGGCATACTGTGCCTCTGCGGGAGCCGGGTATGCTGGCCAATTGTGGAAAAAAACCGCGGAGGTGAAATCACCTCCGCGGCATCGAACGATCACATCAAGGTACTGCCAAAGCTACTTCATACTGCTGATCCGGGGGTCAATGGATCAGGTGGATAACCTGCGACATACGTTGTTTCGCAGTTGACATCACGCAGTAATAAGTGCCTGCCGGAAGATTTCCTGCGTCCCAGATCCTTGTGTATTCACCTGCGGAACGATACCCTTCTAATAGCTCGGTCAGCAGACTGCCCGTGGCATCGTGAATACGGATGGTCACTGGCGTACCTTCGGACACACTGTAGCGGATAGTCGTGGAATTGCGGAAGGGATTCGGGTAATTCGGCATCAGGACCGCGCTCTCCGCCACGGCTGTTTCAGCAGCTATATCCGTCGTTCCGTTGCCGTAGAGGTAAATCGTGCCCGACGGATATTTCGGATCGGTAGTTTGGAATATGAATTCTGCGGACCTTGATCCAGACGTTTGCGGTGTGAAAACGAAGCTCACGAAGATTGACTGGCCGGCAGGGATAGTCCACGAGCCCGGAGATTTCACATTGAACGTGAAGTCTCCTGGATTCACGCCAGCGAGATGGGCGTCATAGACGGTCACAGAAGCTGCGCCAGAATTCGTGATGAGCACATCGCGAGCGGAACTGCTCCAGCCCACAGATGTGACACTGAAGGTCACGCTGCTGATCGGAATGACTATGCTGGCTGCATCAGACTCAGCTGTACCAGACAGCTGCACCACCGCTTGGGGACTGGAGGGATCCGATGTCGTGCAAGTGAGAGTGGCACTCTTCAATCCGGCTGTTCCGCTGGGATTGAACTCAACGTAAATATTCTGCTGTGCGTTCGCGGCGAGGTTGATGGTCTGAGGACTTACGACCCTGAATGAACCAGCATCCGTCCCGGAAATCACCGGTGTCCCTACGTTTAAGCTTCCATTTCCATCATTTCGTATCGTGAAGTACAACTGTTTCGTTCGCCCGATCTTCTCTGTCCCGAAATCGAGGCGATTCTGCAGCAGCGCGAGCCGGCCTTGCTGCGTCGAGATGGCAAACAAGGCGCTCTGCGCGGAAAGTGCGCTGTTGCTGCAGTCGCGAACCCTGATGCGGCATTGCGAAGATACCGCGTTCGGGATGGTCCAGTCGAAACTTCCAGTACTGGTGGAGTAGCCGCTCACGACCGCGGACCAGCTGCTCCCGTTATTCGAAGAGAAATCGATATTGACGCACTGCGTGCCGCTGCTTGTCCATCTGATCTGCTGCAGCGAACCGGTGAACCAATTCTCGGCCCCGCCTGGAGAAAGCACGGCCAGGGTGCGGCCTACCTGAATCTGTACGGGGTGGACGTATCTGTTATTCGCACGATTGCTCTCGCTGACGTTTCCATCAACATCAGCAACGGCAATGAGGTAGTACATGCCCGACGAAAGAGAGGTAGGAACGGAAAAACCAAACGAAATTGGCTGGTTCCCACCTGCTGGGATGGCGGCAAGAGTTTTTGCGTCGAGAAGCGTCTCATTCGCCGAAGGATTTTGCGACAGGTATAAATATGTCTGATGCGGTCCACACGCACCGGCGCCCAAATTCGTCTCGGTAGCAGCGACAGTCTCGCCCGTTCCGATGATCCAGCTTGTGTGTGCGGGACTGGCTGTAATGGCGAGATCGGCTTCCTGTTGACAGCTCAGGCGGACCAACGTCGCGCCATATCCGTCGTTGTTGGATTCATCACACTCATCCACCTCATTGAGCACATCAACGTGCACACCGATGTAATAATTACCGTCTGTGAGCTGGGGAACAGCGAAGGCGGAAGACATTTGCGTGCGCGCATCCATCGCCGGGATGCCACCCGGGAATCTCACGTCGCAGAGCGTCATCAATGGATTGACACCGTCGCGGGACAGCACGACGCGTGTGCTGTGGGTCGCTGCAGCGGTCCTGCCGTTGTTCGCAACAGTAACGGATATGGTCACTTGTTCCCCGCACGTCCATTCCCAATCGGATGAGGTGGTAATCGTTGTCCCCGCCAGTTCCGCCGCACCTTGAACGAGGACTGTCACGATGCTGCCGTTGCTCGCGTAGTTACGGATATTGTTGCTTTCATCCGATTCGTAGATGGCTCCGTTCATATCCGCTTCTGCGCGTATTTCATATACACCGTCAGGTATCGTGGCAGGAAGAGTCACAGAGAAATCAACAGGCTGCGATGCTGCGTATGCCGAAATCGCCGGGACGTGCACAACGGCGAGAGAGTAGCGGCGAACGCCGTTGTACAGATAGATTTCGGAATAATGTCCGAGTGCGGTTCCAGCACCATTGTTTCTCTCGGTATAGCTTCCAGTGATCAACTCGCAGCCCGAGCGCCAATTCGAGGTTTCCGGAGCAGGATAGAGAGAGAGCGTATTGGGTTCGAGATCGCAGCCTGATACGTTTTTGCGAAGTACAACGTCATCGACCCATGCACCCATATTCTGGTTCGATCCATCGCTTTTGAAAAGGAACGCGATCCAGACCTGAGACCTGCCTGTCAGATTCCCAAGACTTGTAACATTTTTGAGATCGAAATCTACACTTTGAAATCCATATGAGTCCCCGCTGACATACGTACCATTGAAATTAGTGCCGTCGATCGATGCGTACCATCCGAACGTATCATACGTAACTTCAGAAATGTTCCGGTACAAGAAGGAAAGCCTTGCGTCATCCGCATCGCTCAGGTCGAACGGGCCGAAGATCATCCACGACCTCATGTTTGCAGGATAGCTGCTCCCAACGGGCACACTTTGCGTGCCACGTGCTGCGCACCAGGCATGGTGCGGAGATGGGCCACCGCCCGGCTGATAATAGGAAACATCGCCCCAGTATGCATTCGTGAACCCCGCACTTGCGAAACGTTGCCATCGCGGATCGTTGAAGGCGGATCCGTCATCACCAAAATCCTCAGTCATGATCGTGGACCATGTCATGATGTCCGACTTCCGGGCGAGCGTCTGTCCCGTTCCGCTGCCGCCAGCAACAATGTAAGGTTCTGAATGTACCACCACCGGATCGCCCGATGCGATCGATGTCGTCACCGATGGAATACCTGTCGCAGTCACTTCGGGTCGCGCAACACCACGGAGCTCCTTTTCTGCGGGAACCATCCTCGACCCTACTTCGTCCGAAGGCCGGGTTGTCGTGATATTTTCTGGGCTGTCCGTAGGGAATCCTGTGACGATTCCATCCACAATCTGGATGCGCTGGACCGGCTGCGTTTGCTGACCGCTGGCTGTGATTGTGCAAACGATGAGCAGCGTTAGCAGGAATGCGGTCTGCCACAGCGTCGAAAAAGTAGCAGTGCGTGTCATAGTAGTCTTCCTTCGCTGATAATGGATACTGTTCGATACTTCATGTATCCACAGTCCCACATTCAGGTTTCAAACCCGAGAAAACCGCGAAAAGTCAATTACATACGACAACACTTTCATTGCGATCTCTGCTGCGATCACCGATACCGCAGTTCGTCCTCTATCTCAATCTGTATTTCGCGATGCAAGGCCTTCAATGAGGGAATCTCCTTCGTTGCTGCATCAGGAATCAGGGACACAGGGATTGTGACCACGGATTTGGCTTCAATGTCTGCCACGAATCTCAGCGGGACTTTCTCATTCGATGATGAACTGGCGTCCCACACCATGATGCTCGTCACTATCTGTCCGTCAGGATCCGTAGTGAAGGCGATTCCATTCCGCTCCAAGGTCCGTGAGATAATCTTCATGGCGGTGTCCAGATTCTCGGAAACAGTGCCGGTTTTGACAGACTCCATACCACGCAGATTAAATACTACGGGGATCGACGCAAACTGCATGGACTTGCCGCGGGAAGCCGGCTGAGAGACACCTGCTCTGCGGTGCTCCGTTTCCCTAGCACCCTCTGCCAAAGAGTCAGAGATGAGACCGCGTGAATCCTCCCTATCCGCATCCCATCTGCCTATTTCCTGACCTTCTGTCTGCGCAACCTCTTCCGAGGTATCGGATGTAGGCGTTGGCAATTCGGAGGCTAGTGGGTTTTGTATCGAATCTAAGCTGTTCCGGTGAGTGAAAATAAACGTGGCGATGACAAGGATGGTGCATGCAATCCCTACCACCCAAGCCAGTTTTGGCGAACGCGCTGGCTGAAAAGCGCTGAGAAACGCCAGAAGCTTCTCTGTTAATGACCCTCTGCGAGACGCCGCAACCGGAATACGCTTATTCTCCAGAGTTGAAACACGGTGCTGCACGGCATCGCGGATGATACCTTCATCGAATTCAGGATCATCATCCAATGGCGGCAGAGCGTCGAAATAACTCTCAAGGTGCTCATCCAGTTCTTCCGGCGTCGTCGACTGTTTCTTCATGTATTTATTCTTCCATATTATCATTCTACACCTCGGAAAAAGCTTCGTCGTATCTGCACTTAATTCATTGCTTTACTTCAACAGGGAGAAGTTGAGCAAGTTCTTGCCGCCCTCTTCGCAGCCACGTTTTCACTGTACTCTCGGGTTCAGCCAGCATCTCTGCAATTTCCTTGACTTCCAGGGATGCGTAGTAGTGTAAGAGAAGAACAGACTGATAGTTCTCACGCAGGGAAGCTATGGCTTTTCGCAAAACTATGGATTTCTCCATTGCTTCGAATGCTGCGTCCTGCTGCGGTGCGATATCCTCTAAATCGTAATCCTCAGAAAGACGAGAAACCCGTTTCCCGTCCCGATGGTTATGCAACGCGGCGTTCCTGGCAATTGTGAAAACGAAGTTCGTTATGCGACCCCTGTCAGGATCGTATCGATCAGCTCTCGAGAGTAGTGTTTGCCAGGTTTCCTGCAGCAGATCATATGTGACATCCTGATCGGCACAGATGCGGTAGATCATGCGCTTCAGCCAGGGTTGCACAATATAATAGAACTTTTCAAACACAGCTCGATCTCCAGTCAGACAAAACTCAGAGAAAAGTTGATCTTCCAGCGGAAGTTGGCTGGGCTTACCCTTCATATAGACACCACGACTGTTTCAGGTTTCAAATTTGCTGCACGCTACAACGTCATGACTACCGGGATTTATGGGATGACCCAATATACGAGAAAGAGAGGGAAAGACCGAAAGTTGAAACCCGCAGCCGTCTATGTGGATACATCCAGCGTGACACCGCTTATTGCCGGTGAGAAGCCCGACCAGCGACCGTCCTGACAGTCGTGTGGAACAAAGACGAGAAGATGATCCCCGGCTGCAAAACAATCCCTTATAATGCATCAAGACCCATCATCAATTCAAAGAGGAACCATGAGAACTACAGTTTTACTCCTCGCCTGCATTTTGCTCCCTGCTTTCATCAGCTTCGCACAAGAGGCGCCACTCGATATCATCTATATAAAGGATGGGAGTGTGATTAGCGGGGTGATTACAAAGATTGTGAAAGATGAGTATGTGGAAATGCGTGTCGCAAGTGGAGCGCTCCGCACATTTTCCTGGTCAGACATCACGAAAATGGAAAAACAATTGTCCCAATCCGCGGAGGCTGCAAGCGATACAAGCATGTCAAACTCCAAACTCCTGCTCTATAATGAAGAGAAAAAAAGCCCTACTGCCGCATTCTTCCTCGCCTGGCTGTTTCCGTCCATTGGTCATATATACGCTGGCGAAACAGGCACCGGATTGCTGTTCCTCGGCGGCGAAGCGCTCTGTCTGTATCTCGCCGCTGTTGAAGGCTTTTCCGAGGTAGAGCATGGCAGCGGCAGCTTTAGATACACGACGACGGAGATAAATTCCGCGTATTGGGTTGGACTTACAGGTCTTTTAGTCCTCCGGTTTTGGGAAATGTTCGATGCCGGTGCAGCCGCAAGAAGACACAATCGGGAACTCAAAGAGGATATTCGTCTCAATCGATTCCAGGTAGGCCTCGCGCCAACGGAGAGAAGTGGAGTTCAAATGTCATTCACGTATACATTCTGACGGGGTAAACTCATGAACACGATATATACAATCGCCATCTGCCTTACGATGATCGCAGTCATGGGCTGCTCGAGCAGTCTTTCCCATGAGGATTTTCTACCGGATGCAACTACTCTCTATAAAAGTAAGCAAACGCTGCAAATTGAATCTGCTACAGGCGGGTCTTCTGAGCGGTATGACTATATCACAGGGGCAGTGGGAGTAACCGACGCCGAGCTCTTATCGACCATTCAGGCATTTCTCGATTCAACCGGCGCATTTCAAGCCACAAGTCCGGGTACTGTGGCACATTACACCCTGATTGCGGCAATACTGGACACTGATCACAGCTTGGCCTGTCTGAACTGTTGGGGTGAAATTACCATCAATTACCGTTTACGCGACGAGTACACCCAGCGAGACGCCTGGTCACAGACCTTCACAACAGAGCATACTGTTGGCCTCGGTAAGAATTTTATAGGATCGGTGCGCGTTCGTCTGGCAATGGTTGGCGCAATGTATGAGAATGTCCGGCAAATGATAATCGAGCTCGCTGCGATGAAACTATAACGCAGCCTCGATTGTGCCTAAGATCAATAATTCGCTCTGTAACCATGCATAGAAACAATATCTAATCAGCACCTACACCTACCGTTCAGGAGATCCTCGCATGCTGCTGCAAACTGATGTCGCCGCAGAAGATTTGACCTTTGAAAACATACACCGTCAAATCAGGTCGCAGGATCCAGGGTCTGCCCTTCAGTCCCTGGATGCGGTACTGAGTGCGACCATGCAAACTTTGACCCCGAATGGTTGGAGGAATTTCTGCTCCAGATTCACCACACACCCGCTGCATCATACATTATTGGAAGATCCGTACACCTGCCGCTCGTTTTCAAAACCCCGTGGTTATGCGGGAGACGCAGTGATGCTCGATTTCATATATGACAAGGAGCTGCCTGACGGTGTCAGCGAACTGGGCAAGGCGCTTTTTGCTGTAACAACTATCGGATCAAGTTCACTCAGCGTGGTGCATCGACGTGAAATTATCGTATCCAAGCTGACACAGATTGTCGAGCAGAGAGCGGGTGCGAAGACACGCGCCTTATGTGTCGCTTGCGGCCATCTCCGTGAAGCGGATGCACTTCAGAACCTGATCGCAGATCATACTCTCGAAATTGTAGCCCTGGACCAGGACAAGGAGAGTCTGAGCAGCGTGATGAGCCGACATAGAGCCGATGGAGTTGAAGCTCTCCACATGTCCATCCGTAATCTTTTGACGTCCCGAGCCGACCTGGGTTCATTTGACGCTATCTGGTCCTCTGGCTTGTATGACTACCTTGGAACGTCATCCGCCCGCATGTTAACCACTCGCCTACTCGGTATGCTCAGACCGAAAGGCACGCTCATTCTTTCCAATTTCACGCACAGCCACTACAATCGCGCCTACATGGAGGCCGCGATGGACTGGCGACTTATTCTTCGTAATGAGGAGGAGATGCTGAATCTCGTTTCCGGCGTCTCCAGAGAATCACTCTGCAACGTTGAAACATTTCTCGATCCGTTCGAAAATATAGCTTTTCTATCTGTTCAGCGTGAGTGAGAGGACTATTCCAGTTCGCATACTGACCAACAATCATCTGGACAGAATAACAAAAGCCCCCCAATCGCAGGGAAGCGCCCCATCGCGGACTAATTGCCGCTGGGCGTCCGCCAGAGAGGTTTGTGCATCACTCTGCATGATATAAGAATTGTAGAATTTTTTCATCAGAGAGAACGCAGCATTATCGTCGATGCTCCAGAGACTCATCATCACGTTCTTTGCGCCGGCGATAAGAAATGATCGCTGAAGGCCATAGACTCCCTCGCCGACCTGAACCGTGCCCGATGCAGTCTCGCAAGCGGATAGCACGACAAGATCGGTCTCTTCCAGACGTAAGTGTGACACCTCTTCGGCGAGCAGGATTCCATCATCCATGACTGCTTCTCCTATTTCGGCCTCAGGAGCCACAAGATTCTCTAGGGTTATATTGGCTCCCGCTAATGCCAATCCAGATCGAAGCAACGGATTCCTGCTAATCATCAGCTCGGAGGCCGTAGAAAATACATCGGCTACCTGGACGGAATCCTGCAGGAAAAATCCATGCGTAGCGATGTGAATCAGATCGGGAGGTGGATGGACTTCAAGTTCCGATTCCACTGCATCAATCCCGAGACGCAGCTTTATATGCCATGAATTGCTCTTCAACACAGATGCAATCAACCTCCCTTCATCTTCAGTATACTTCAGATCCGCCCATGATACAGAGCCTTGCGAACGTTCAGAGCTCGCAAGCGGCGGTATTTGGCCCGGTTTGTCTGCGCGGTGCTCATGTCGCCCTGGAGCGTGATCAAAATCCGGTCTCGCCAGGATCAGCGCCGAGCGCTTTTTGTCCAGTAACGAGGGGGTCGCCTTTCCTGGCATATCGCTGGTATTGCATATCAAACGAACATCCAGTTTTTCCAAAAGGTACTTGCCGTCCGGAGCAATCAAAGTATTGAGATTAATCTGATGATACACGCCATCGGAGGAGACAAACACTCGCCGAATTCCCTTCAGATGCGATTGAATTGGAGCCCAGTACCTGTTATACAACAGCTTCAGTCTTGAAGGGAAGGCAGCTCGATATTCTTTCATACTCGAGCCGCTGTTTGAGGTGTGGCGAGGATGGATCGCCGCCTGATACTCCTGAAAGCAGCGTGTTTCCAGCTCACTGCCAGGCCCGAGAATCACGATTTCGGGGAAGGCGCGGGTTTGTCCTTTGAGGATAATGGCAGCATAAAATGTAGTATCCGTCCACCGATTATCGAAATGACGGAAACGCATGATCTCAACAGCAGCTTCGTCGCTTTCGAGCCGATCCTGCACATCCTTCCAGCGATTGGTGCTCACAGGGTTATTCGAAGCTGATCCATTTGTTCTTACTGCCAGTTCATGCTCGATCGCATTTAGTTTTTTCTCCGTCGAGTCCAGGTGAGCAACTTTGTTTTGCCCTCTAGCTCCAGAGCGCAGATATTCATTGCCTACCTCAGATTTCAACCGCAGCCATTCGATATACAGAAGCTGAAGGGTCGAATCGGGAGAGTTTTCCAAGGTCGCGCGGAAAGCCCTTGTCGTGCGAAGAAGAACCGATTTTATCGCGGTGTGATTGTCATACATTTCCCCGGCCAGCGAGGGCTTCTTTTCGATCCGCCTTAGATACCAGGAATAGTAGCGCTCAAAATAGGTTCGAATCGTTTCAAAATATTGGCCTTTCTCTTTTTCACTCAGAGAAGGGAAATTTGCAATAAGGTTGAGGTAGAAGATATCCCGTGCCGATTCCCACAGCGGCTCAGCCTCGTCCCATCGTCCCATTTTGACTAATAGAAGCGCCAGATTGTCAGCAAAACCGCCTAACAACGGATGGTATTGATTCAATGTACGTTGTGTAATATCATATGCCTTGCGAAAGCACCGCTCTGCTTCCGAGTCATCTCCCTTTACAAATGACAATCGGCCCATGATACCCATCGCGCGGGCAACGAGGTAGTGCTCTTCACCACAGAATAATATTCGCTGTCGCAGACCTTCCCGCAGCATCGGTTCTGCATCAGACAAGCGGCCCATCGCGAGGTACATGGATCCTAGATTGAGCATATTGCGTGATATCTCCGGGCTGGATTTTAGCGTCTTTACGCGAATATCCAGAGCTCGCCTGAGATGCACCCCCGCCTCCTGGAAGCGTCCCTGTTGTTGGAGCAATACTCCGAGATCGCTGAGCGTCGTCGTGATTTCAACATTGTCGAGGCCATGTTTTTCTTCCACCTCTGCGAGTGCCTGGCGATACACGCGCTCCGCTTCCTCAAGCCGACCAAGAGAATGGATGACCTCCGCGTAATACGTCTGATACCAGTAATTGCGAAGGCACTGAAATTCGCTGCAATAGTTGACGGCAAGTTTTGCGTAGATTTCCGCGTTTGCATAGTCGGCTTGCTCTTTGTACAGGTCGACAATATGGAAGCAAATCTCGGGTAGCCATGAGGAAAATTGGACCCGTTTAGATTCAGCGAGATGCAACGACTGAAGCAGCAGTGACTCTGCCTCTGCCCACCTGCCCCTCCCGCTCAGTGTTTTTCCGAGCATGAACTTCGTAAACACCAACAAGTCGAAGAGTGTTGAATCCCCCCCCATCACTCCTGCGAGAGCATTTGCATGCGACAGCTTATAATATGACTCTGCTGTGTCGTGGATGGCGAAGAGCGAATAGTAATTACCGAGATCGCTCAAGGCATTAATGGTCGAACGATTCAGATCTCCAAAGACGGCTCTGCAGAGGTGAAGAGCCGCTTCTCCGATGCTGAATACTCTGTCTCTGATGAGTGGGTCGACTCCCTGGCGCGCGAATAGTTGGGCCATCTCCAGGCTGACTATTCGAAAATAATCCTCATCAGCACGAGAGCTGTCGACATCCACCAGTGCGTGAGCCTGTTGGATGTGCAGCGTGGCGCTGGAGCCATCAGATCGACCGAGACATGCCGCTGTACTGTCGTACAACATACGCATGCTCTGGCCATGCCCTGTATGCACGAGCAAAAATAAGAAAACGAGCACGAAGTGCAGTCGCAAGTGGCAAGTCAACGCGATGTTCCGTCAATGCTGCAATAGTATCGGACTGATTTGTATCCTAAAATAGCACTCGCCGACTATAAATCAACCCTCCAAATATGATAAGCGCAAAGCACATATTGCTTTCGCTTTGCCAATTTGATACGTTGCTGGCTCATCGGCGCCGGAGGGCCGGAACGCCGGAGAAATGGCGCAACGCGGCGCCAATAAAAGCGGAGTATTCAAAAAGAATTCAACAGCTATGCCTTTAAAATCGGACAGGGAAAGACGGAGCAGGTGGAAGGCAAGTACTGGAAGCTTTCCTACTACCCGCAGGGCACAGCAACGAGCAAACCCAGCGAACTGCAAATTCTCCGGAATTTTGAAAACGCGGTAAAGCAGCTTGGAGTTACCGTTGTGGCCAGCGAGAAATCCCGTGAAACGCTGAGACTGACGACGGATGGCAAGGATATCTGGGTGGAAGTGACGGCGGAATGTACCGGGAAATACGGACTTACGATAATTGAGCGGAAGGCGATGACGCAGGACATTGTCGCCGATGCGGCATCTTTTTCCAAAGCGCTCCGCGCCACGGGACATATCGCAGTAGATGGTATTTATTTC
>JBATDG010000041.1:0-15663 GCA_049663345.1 Bacteroidota bacterium | reverse complement strand
CGTCCTCACGCCCTAACGTCCTCACGCCCTAACGTCCTCACGTCCCTCCCCGATACGCTGGATGATTATCCCGCTGACGATGAGAAGCAGTCCCGTGATTGTTGAGAAATAAATATCCTCTCCTACGACGAAATGAATCACAAGCAGGGAAAGGAACGGCGAAAGGTAAACGAGGTTGCTCACGCGTGCGGTGTTGGAGGAAAGCTTGAGCGCCCGCAGCCAGAAGACGAAAGTTAGTCCCATTTCGAAAACGCCGACATAAATGCCGCCGAGCAATCCTCCGGTCGTGAGTGCCTCCTTGCCCGGCAAAAATATGTAGGCGATGCCAACGTACAAACTGCCGAAAAGGAAATTAGTCATGAGTTTGAGAGTCTGCTCCGCCTTGCTCCTCATATTGAGTATCCAGTAGAGTCCCCAGAGCAAGGAACTACCGACGGCCAAAAGAACACCCTCGACGCTGGTGAAATGGAGATTTGTGAAATCACCGCGCGTGGATATGATGAGGACACCAGCGAAACTGGCGGTCATCGCCAGCATGGTGAACCACCGGATTCGCTGCCCCAGAAAGAGTGCGGACAGCAGCACCAGAACGATAGGCCAGGTGTAATTGAGCGGCTGTGCTTCCTGGGCCGGCAGGAGATCGTAGGCCCTGAAGAGCACGAGGTAGTAGAGGAAAGGATTGAGAATGCCCAGCAGCGCGCTGTGACGCCACTCGTTGGACGTCCACGCCCTCAGTGCAGGAAGCTGTTTCTGCGCAGCAGCCACGAGGGCGAGGACCATCAGAGATGTCCAGGTCGAAACCAGAAGAAGTTCACCGGTGCCGGTTGCACCAAGCGTCAGTTTAAATGCTGACGCTACTGTGGACCAGCAGAGAATCGCCGCAAATGCGTAAAGATAGGCGCGCGACTGCTGCGTCATCAGTCGTTGTGGTAGCACTTCCGGCATTGGTGGTAGATGTTGCCGGTATGATGAATGATCTCTTCATACTCCGTGAGCATTTCGAGATACAGCAAACTGACTCGCGATGTGTGCTTCTCTTTTTTCGACCGCTTCAGCTGCTGCTTGTCAAGCCTGTGGATCAGAGCACGAACCTGCTCAATTTCTGCGGAAACATCCTCGGCCTTCGAAAAATCAGTCCGCAGCAGATTTTCAGAGATCGAAACCAGGAATTTTCTGACTTCCCTCACGATCAATGCGAGCTCTTCAGACTGGACATCGGTAAGCAGCATGTGGTTATTATCGACGTGTTCGTAGCATTGCGTGGTCATGTGCCGGATACTGCGCAAAAGCAGCTGCAGTGAACTGATCACACCTGCATAGGTCTTGTTGTCAATCGACTCATCACCCACCTCAAGCTGGGAGGTTCTGAGGATGGTGGCAGACATGGTTTTCCCGTGCTTGTAGAGATCCTTTGCGATCTTCCGGGCGTCCTTCAACAGCATCCGGTTCTCTGTCGTAACTCCCTCATGGGTTTTGTCTACAACTTGCACGGTTGAGGTAAGGACTTCTCCAAGCTCTGTTTTCAGGGATGCCAGCGCTTCGTCGATAGTAGTCATCGGTCCGGAAAGTTTACTTTCCTGCTCAGCAAAATCCTTTTCGCGTTTTTTATGCAGGAACATGGACCGGGTCAATAAAAACACAGCAAGAATAGTGAGAGCCAACAATCCGAATACTTCAGTGTAATACAACACTGTCGCGATTAATCCTGCGACTGTCGCGGCGACAACAGCGGTGAAAAACCATCCACCGATTACGGTGAGGACACCGGAGATTCGGTACACTGCGGAATCTCTTCCCCAGGCACGATCCGGGAGCGCTGTTGCCATCGCTACCATAAAGGTCACATAGGTGGTAGAAAGCGGGAGCTTGATCGATGTACCAAATGACACCAGCAATGCGGCGACAATCAGGTTTACCGCTGCCCGCAGAAGATCGAAGGCGGGGACTTCGCCACTCGCATCCGGAACAGGTCTGAATTTCGAAGAATCGAAGCGTCTGCCGATTTTCTGCCTGAGTCTCAAGGGCGTGATGAAGGTAAAGAATCCGATGAGCGCAAGCACAAATCTTACAATCGCGCGGGCCGGCGCGATCGACTCAAATCGTTCAAACCCTTCACTCTGCCGGCTAAGGTTGACCGACGTGGCAGTGACCGTTCGCGCCTTTTTGTTTACCCAGAGCGTGACAGCCATGATAATTCCGGCAAGCAGAAGTATCCATGTATTTGCACGTACAGGTTCAGCCAATGCCTCCATTGTCATTGAGAGCGGGTTCGATGAAAGCGACGCCATCTTGAAGGAGGCGAGACCAGCGAGCGGGGCTCCGATAAAATTGACCAGATCGTTTGCTGCGAAGGCCATCGCCAGAGCGAATGTGCCTGCGAGTACTACCGGCTTGAACACATTCAGTTTTATCGTCCACTGCAGAAAAAGCAATATCAGGGTCCAGCCAGCAAAAGAATACGCACCGATCAAAAGTGTATGGCCTTTTAGCCACGCAGCGCTGTCCTCGGACAGAAACGATGCCCCCTTCGCCCCTTTCACCAGGATGAAGTAGGTGATGCCAGCGAGAGCAAATCCGCCCCAGATCGCTCCGTAACGCTTGACTCGCCTGTCGAGATCAAAGGTGAAGAGCATACGAGAGAGGTACTGAACAAGCGAACCCGCGACGAAGGCAACCACTACTGATGAGACAATGCCGAACAGGATTTTCAAAACACTGCCGGTATTGATGTAAGCGAGTGCCTCGCTTATACCGCCGCCCTCGTTCACAACTTTGATAAACGAGATTGCAAAGGCCGAACCAAGCATCTCGAACACAAGAGACACGGTCGTTGATGTAGGCAATCCGAAAGTGTTGTAGAAATCCAGCAGCAGAATGTCTGTGATCATTGTAGCTGCGAAAATAAACATGACGTCCGGGAAAGTCAGCATTTGCGGATTGAAGATTCCCGACCGTGCAACTTCCATCATGCCGCTGGAAAAAGTAACACCGACAATGATCCCCAGTGTCGCGGTGATCATGATCCAGATGCGTGGCGCAACTTTCGACCCGACAGCGGAATTCAGAAAGTTAACCGCGTCATTGGCCACGCCTACAATGAGATCCATGATCGCGGTGGCCAGGAGAATGATGAGAATGAATGTAAAAAGTTCCATCAGCTCTTCTGCTGGATTGAATAAAAGGTTTTTGTCTCTTACCCCGGAAAATCAGGTCTGAAGGCTCTCCGGATGATCCTGATGTCTTATAATTCGTCCCTCGCCGATATAAACCACATCCTCGGCGATATTCGTCGCGTAATCAGCAATCCTTTCAAGATAACGCGAAACGCTTAAATAATTAAGGAATTTCTCCGCCTGCAAGGGATCATCCAGAATCCGTTCCTGAACGACGGAGTACATGATCCGGTTCAGCCTGTCTACCTCTTTGTCGCTCTCGCAAACCCGTCGGGCTAGTGCGACATCGAGATCCACAAAGGAATCGATGCTGTTGGTCACCATCTCGATGGTGCGATCGGCCAGAGCCAGCAGCTCCTGCGGGAAGCGTGCCTGATCATGCTGTCCGATATGGAGCACACGGCCCGCGACGTTTGTCGCTAAATCCCCGATTCGTTCGAGATCATTATTGATTTTCAGGACTGCCACGATAAAACGGGTGTCGTCCGGGGTTCGCGGCAAGGTATCGAACAGGGTTACGCAATCTTCCTCAACGGAAATTTCCAGCTCGTTGATTTCCACATCTACCTTGATGATCTCAGCCGCAGCTGCCCGGTCGCGCGTACGGAAAGCAAGTACGGACCGCCGCGTGTTTTCTTCGACAAGCGCGCAAAGCCGGAGGAGCTTGCGCTTAAGTTGTTCTATATTTTCAGCACGTTTTTCTATCATTTTTCTCTCTATGCAGCATTCGAATATCTGGTGGCAGCAGAATTATCAGGCTTGTTCGACGGATCCTGCACGCCCGATGTCATTCGGCAATGTCAGAGTAAAAGTACTGCCCTCGCCCGGGCTGCTCTGAACCGAGACGCTTCCATGATGAGCCTGAGCAATATGCTTCACGATCGCAAGTCCGAGTCCTGTGCCGCCGAGCGTGCGGCTCCGCGCCTTGTCGATGCGGTAAAATCGCTCGAACAACCTCGGCAGATGCTCCGCCTCAATTCCATTACCTTCATCTTTGACGGATATGCATATCTGACCGGGTTCCGGAACGGCTGCCGATATGGTAATCTTCTGTCCTTCGTCACTGTATTTGATGGAATTGTTTATCAGATTGATCACTGCCTGCTCCAGCAGCGGCGGATTAATCAGGGCCTGCAGCGATCCATCGCATTCCAGGAGAATGCTCATTCGCTTCGCCTCTGCGTCCATCTGACAGCTCTGTACCGCCGAGACAAGGACAGTGTGCACCGAGCTGAGCACAAAATCGATCTGCTCCTTGTCGCTCCCCTGTTCAATCCTCGAAAGACTGAGCAGATCCTCGATAATGGCATTGAGTCTGTCAGCCTGTCTGGATACGATACCCAGAAAACGGACGGCATCATCTTTATCGTTGATTGCTCCGTCGAGCAGCGTTTCTACAAATCCTTTGATGCTTGTAATGGGAGTTTTCAGCTCGTGAGATACATTCGCAACGAATTCACGGCGTATATTTTCGAGGTTGCGCAAGTCGGTATAATCGTTCATCACCACGACAACGCCCAGAGGCAGACCGTGTTCGTCCCGCAGGATGCTCCCGTGGACCTGCAGAAAACGCTCTCTGTCATCCACAAGGGTGATGTATCCTTCGGTAGCAGTGTCGCTGGAGAGCGTCTGCTCAACAAACCGCTGCAGCCCTACATTGCGCACTACTTCCTGAATTGATTTCCCCCTGGATCTGTCGATGTTGATTCGCAGCATCCTCGCGGCGGAATCGTTCACATTGATCAGCCGCTCTTCCATGTCAAAAACAATCACGCCCTCGACCATGCTCGAAAGCACGGCGTCCTGTTCGCTATGCTGCTGTGTGATCTGAGAAATGCGCTCCTGAAGCTGAGCTGCCATATTATTCATCACTTCGGCTAGGTCGCTGAGTTCCTCCGATCTCGGTACGGGCATGCGAAATCCCAGGTCGCCTTCCGCAAAGCGGCTGGCACCCTGTTTGAGTGCTTCTATGGGACGAGTGATGCGCCGCGAAATAAACAGGCTCATCAAACCTGCGACGAGCGCGATGAATATTCCGCCCAACATAATCTGAAGCTGTAATCCTGCGATGCTCGATTCCACCGTTTGCAAAGGCAATGCGGTACGGAGAACGCCGATCAAACTGTCATCCTCCCTCAACGCGATCGCCCCATACATGGTATTCTTCTGCAGCGTCCGGCTGTAGCGCGTTGAGGTACTGCCATTTCCCTTGCCGCGCATCGCCGCTTTTATTTCAGGACGTCCGGCATGGTTATCCATCGTCGCCGGGTCGTGCCATGAGTCAGCGAGCACAACGCCATCAGCACGGATAACGGTCACTCGAGTCGAAGTACGGGCGCTCATATCCCTGCAGATTGACTGCACCGAATCAATGCTCCCGTTTCGCCAGGCTCTCAGAACTTCACTGCGCATTATCGTGGCGCGTGCAATCAGATCGCCGGATACCTGGTCAAGCAAGATGCTTTTAAAGGAGTAGGACGTCAGAAAGATAAACGCGAATAATGCCAGGAAAATCACCAGCAGACTGGAAATGTAAAGCTGCCAGAACAGCCGTTTCTTGCGCAAGTGCTACTCCATAAACCGATACCCGACGCCGCGGACGGTCTCAATGTAGCGTCCGGTATCGCCGAGTTTTTTTCGCAAGCCAACGATCTGCACATCGACAGATCGATCCGTCACCGGATAGTCGTCGCCGCGTACGGCTTCAACGATCTGTGAGCGTGTGAACACCCATCCCGGACGATTTGCAAGGAAATGAAGAACCCGGAATTCGGTCAAGGTAAGCATGACGGTCTCAGATCCAACGAGCACCTCATGGCGACCCGGGTTGATTGTGATTTCATGAATCCGCAAGGGAGCAGAATCATCGATGTCAAGATGCTCGGAACCACGGCGCAGTACAGCTTTAATGCGTGCCAGCAGTACCCTGCGGCTGAAGGGCTTGGTGATATAATCGTCCGCTCCCAATTCAAGACCCGTCACAATATCAGCTTCCTCGCTTCTCGCGGTCAGCATGATGACCGGGATGCCGCGCGTTGCCGAATCCGCCTTGAGCGCCTTGCACACTTCAAGGCCATCGATTCCTGGAAGCATCAGATCCAGCAGCATGAGGTCGGGCGGCTGCAGCTTTGCAAACCGCAGTGCGTCCTCGCCGGATGTCGCGCCCTGCACCGAATAGCCTTCCTTCTCAAGATTATAGGTGATCAGTTCAAGAATTTCAGCTTCGTCTTCCACGGCCAGAATATTTGCTTTCAACATGTCTCTATCACGTTGTGAAGGACTTTACACACTCCTAATATCGCATTCCAATTGTTAGAATACCGTTAGCTTAATACGAGGAATACGTAGGGAAATATCGCTTCCGTCAGGTGATAATTGAGTTTTTCATTGTCGATCTAACCCGAACACAACTCAAGCGAGCGCGGAATTCGGGCACAAAGGTAGGATAAAAGACACCTCAGTATTATCTTTGAAATTGATGTTATGGTAGCTTTTTCTACCTGCTTGATGACCCTCGAAAATATAAATGAAAGGAACGCACATGAAACGGATGCTGCTGCTCGGTGACGAGGCGATCGCGCAAGGCGCTCTCGATGCCGGACTATCCGGGGTTTACGCTTACCCCGGCACCCCGTCGACTGAAATTACGGAGTACATTCAGCGCTCGGCAGAGGCCCGCGAACGGGGCGTGCACTCTCAATGGAGCACAAACGAAAAAACCGCAATGGAATCCGCTCTCGGGATGTCCTATGCCGGAAAACGCACCATGGCATGCATGAAGCATGTCGGTCTGAATGTAGCTGCCGACGGCTTTGTCAACGCCGGCATCACCGGAGCAAACGGCGGACTTCTAGTCGTCGTTGCCGACGATCCTTCGATGCATTCGTCTCAGAATGAGCAGGACTCCCGCTTCTACGGGCAATTTGCACTGGTACCGGTTCTTGAGCCCTCGAATCAGCAGGAATGCTATTTCGCGGCAAGATACGGGCTCGACCTTTCCGAAAAATACCTCACACCCGTGATGATTCGGATCACGACGCGTCTCGCTCATTCGCGTGCAGGAGTTGAACTCGAAGAGACCAGGCCGGAAAATGAACTGCGTCTCCCGACAGACAAAAGGCAGTTTGTTCTCCTCCCTTCTATTGCAAGAAAAAATTATCAGTCGCTTCTGGGGAAACAGGCAGCGTTCGAGGAGGAGGCCGAAAACTCTCCGCTGAACAAGTATATCGATGCGGAAGACAAATCGCTTGGCGTCATCGCCTGCGGCATCGGCTACAACTACCTGATGGAGAATTACCCGGAAGGATGCCCCCATCCAGTGCTGAAAATCGGACAGTATCCTGTCCCGAAAAATTTGGTAAAACGCCTGCTTGACAGCTGCGAGCGCGTCCTCATACTCGAAGAAGGCGCCCCGATGCTGGAGGAACAGATCCGCGGTCTGATGGATGCTTCCTTCAATATCGCTGGTAGGCTCGATGGCACCGTCCCTCGTGCGGGAGAACTGAATCCGAATATCGTCGCCAAAGCTCTGGGCGGTGAAATTGCACATGGTGAGGAAAAGCCAGCCATCGTACAGCCCCGACCGCCGGAGTTGTGCAAGGGTTGTCCGCATATCGACAGCTACAACGCACTGAACGAAGCCCTCAGCGAACTCGAGCCCGGCCGCGTATTCAGCGATATCGGCTGCTATACACTTGGCGCTCTTGCTCCCTTCCATTCAATCAACACCTGTGTTGACATGGGAGCCAGCATAACCATGGCCAAGGGCGCCGCAGATGCCGGACTCTTCCCCGCAGTAGCTGTGATCGGAGATTCGACGTTCACACATTCCGGTATGACAGGACTTCTCGATGCTATCATTGAAAACACTCCCATCACCGTGATGATCGTGGACAACGAGACAACCGGCATGACCGGCGGACAAGCCTCCGCCGCACACGGAAAAATCGAAGATATCTGTAAAGGTCTCGGCATTCCCGAAGAACATATCAAGGTGGTCGAACCTCTGAAAAAGTATCACGAAGAGAATGTCGCCGTGATCAAAAACGAACTATTCTACAAAGGAATTTCCGTGGTGATTGAGCGCCGCGAATGCATCCAGACTATCAAGGTTGCCGTGAAGATTCCGAAGGAGGCCACCGCATGAAACGCGATATCATCCTCGCCGGTGTTGGCGGACAGGGCATTCTTACTATCGCCACCGTCATCGGCTATGCTGCTGTCGAACGCGGTCTCCATTTGAAGCAGGCCGAGGTCCACGGTATGTCGCAGCGCGGAGGCGACGTCCAGTCGCACCTCCGAATCAGCGACAAGGAAATTCACTCGGACCTCATCCCCGAAGGACGCGCTGACCTGATCATTTCCATCGAGCCAATGGAAGCATTGCGCTACACCTCATTCCTCGCTCCGGACGGCTGGATCATTGCGAATAAAAAGCCCTTCGTGAACATCTCGAATTACCCGGACTTCGAAGAACTATGGAAGCAAATCGAAGACCTTCCCCGGAGCATTCTCATCGACGGTGAAGCGCTTGCTCGCGGTGTGGCCACCGCCCGCTCGATGAACATGGTAATTCTCGGCGCATCGTCGCCCCACCTTCCCTTTGAGGTGGCGGAACTGGAAAACGCAATCACTGCAATATTCAGCAGAAAGGGAGAAGCCATCGTGACTCAGAACCTGGCAGCACTTCGTGCTGGACGGGTTTTCGCGGAAGAACATCACCCTGCGATTAAATAGCGCCCTGGTTTTCGATCATTCCGAAAGTTTGTACAAAATGAAAAACCCCGCCGCGGCGGGGTTTTTCATTTAAGGCATGTGCTTTTCTACTGAACGATTTTTCCTGCACGGAGTTCGCGTGCAAGGCGGTCGAGACGATAGATATCGTTGATCGCTTCAATCATTGCTGCGGAGTGCAGGGAGACTGTGCGATTGCCCATCTCCGGTGCGAAAATAAATTCACCCGGTAGGCTCTCGATGTTGCCGTCAAATGCCAGACCGACGACTTCCTTGTTGCGGTTAATAAGCGGGCTGCCGGAGTTTCCGCCAATGATATCATTGGTAGAAACGAAGTTAAGCGGCGTGCTCATATCGAATTCTGCAGGAGGATTCAGCCAACGCTCGGGGAGCGCCCACTGGTCATCGTTCGGGAAGGAATAATGGCGATCGTACATTCCGTAGAATGTCGTGTTCGCGGGCGCCTTTGTTCCATTGTAGTTGTAGCCATCCACCACGCCGTCGCTGATACGCAGCGTAAATGTGGCATCCGGCGGAATGGAGGTGCCGTAAATCTCGAACAGCGCACGGCCAAGAAGCGAATTATTGACCTGGTCGCGAGCGCGGACTGCATTGGCGACCTCGGTAGCGGCGTCGCGCCGCGGCAGGGCCATGCGGGCAAGCACAATAAACGGATCGTCAGATGTACTGATGGATTCAGGGAAGCCAGCGGCAAAGGCCTCGAACTTGGCGGAATCAGCAAGTACGGATTCAGAAAGCATGCGGCGAGCTGCCTCATCACATTTCTGACCCTTGAACGTGGATATTACGATCGGATCATCCTCGCCAAGCATGCGCCTCATCATTGTCAGTTTTTTGGTGAGAACCAGACGCTCCATATCCATATCGGCCGACTTGAATTTCTTAATCGCACGAAGCGATAGATTGAGGGCATTGCCCTTGTAGGCATTCGCTCGTTCCTCTTCAGGCTTGGCAAGCTCGCTTGTGACACGTACGAGACTCATCGCCTGATTCAGATACTCGGGAGCACCGAGAACCTCGAAACGAAGTGAGAGAAGATCAGGAGCAACGTTCCGAACCGCCTGACGCGATTCTGCGATCTCGTCCCAGAGCTTCCCGTATTTTTCTGCAAGCGCCGGCTTGGCCATCACCTGCGCGCGGAACTTCGCGTCGAAATCCTTACGGCGCTGCATCAGCACGTCATTTTCCAGTCCGCTCAGCTGACCCTTGTATGCTTTCTGCGAATTGGCCATGCTGAAAAGCTGATTGGTCATTTCTTCTTTCTGCTCCGGATGGATAACCATGTACTGCTTGAGCACATCGACGTAGTCATCGAGAAGATTGGAGATCCAGGGGAATTGCACATCGCGGTTGAACTCAAGCTGATCAGCAGTACTCAAACGACCGGTGCTGCCCGGGTTCCCGACTGTGAAGACAAGCTCGCCTTCAACGGCGCCGTTGGCGCTCCATTTGTAAAAATGCTCAGTCTTGAGCGGCGTACCGTCTTCGCCGTACACGCGGAAGAAGTTACAGTCGAGTGTGTAGCGCGGATAGGTAAAGTTGTCGTCGTCGCCGCCGAAAAATCCTAGCTGGAGTTCCGGCGAGAACACGAGACGCACGTCATCGTAGCGCTTGTAGATGTAAGCGGAATACTTTCCGCCATTGAAGAAGGTTACCAGCTGACAGCGGTTACCGGTCTCTTTCGAGAGGGTTTCTTCGAGTTCACTGATCTTCTCATCACGGGCAGCCAGACGCTCCTTGTCGGAAGTGACGGCATCCATCGCGGAGATAACCTGGGCGGTCACATCGCGGATTTCTACCAGCTGCTCGACAAAGAGTCCATCGACCTTCCGTTCATCCTCCAACGTCATGGCCATGAAGCCGTTGACGCCCAGATTCTCGCCTTCTTTAGAAACCTGCTCGACAGGGTCACGGCCGCAGTGGTGATTCGTCATCACTAAGCCATCGGCACTGACAAACGATGCCGAGCAATAGGTGGCAAAACGCAATGCGGACATCCGCACATCGTCCATCCATTTCTGATCAGCGTTGAATTTGTACTCTTCTTTGAAATACTCGAGCGGCGGATATTCGAACGTCCACATGCGTCCGTTATCGAAACGTTGCGCCTCGACGTTTTCCAACGCTGCCTGCTTTGCTTTCTGGTAGGGTGTCAGTTCCTGCGTGCTGCTGCAACCCACAAACAATGATGCCGCGAGGAGGAGGAACATCCCCTTCTGTACCATTTTTCGCATCATGAAAATGTCCTGTATGTATGACGATGAGTGAAAGACCGAAGTCGTCCCTGTGCAGGGGTAGCGTAAAATGTACGAAAAATATTGAAGATCTTGAATTTTCAAGAAAATTCCGGCCAATATTACCCATACGCTAAGGTATGCCCGAAGTTTCGTTGTCGGTATACCCCGCTCGAAATAAGTCAGGACCACCCGGGGGCGGTCCTGAAATTCTTCACGAATATAAGACAACTCGATCGATAATTATTCCACCGAGGGGAGACTGCCGCGTTCAAGCTCACGAGCGATGCGCTCGGCCTTGAACACATGGCGCACCGACTGCAGAATTGCGGATGAATGCACCGATACGGTGCGGTTGCCTGCATCTTCAGCAAAAATAAAATCGCCCGGCAGACTCTCAATGTTGCCATCGAAAATGAGTCCGACGATTTCACGATCGAGATTGATCATAGGACTTCCTGAATTTCCACCGATGATATCATTTGTGGATACGAAATCCATTGGCGTCGAAAGGTCAAGGCCTTCCGGGGGAGTCTGCCAGCGCTCGGGAAGTTCCCATTCCTCGTTTCCGGGATTGGAGAAATGGCGATCGTACATGCCATAAAATGTTGTGTACGTCGGCGCCTTAGTTCCGTTGTACTCGTAGCCCTTGACAACACCGTCGGCGATGCGCAGTGTAAATGTCGCATCAGGAGGAATATCGGTGCCGTAGACATCGTACAGTGCGCGGCCGAGCAGCGTGCGATTCACTTCATCGCGGGCGCTCGTTTCCTTAGCGATATCACTTGCGGCGTTGACGCGCGGGAGCGCCATACGCGCTGCGGCGATGAAAGCATCCTTACTGGCTAAGATTGCAGCAGGCGCGCCGTCGACGAGTGCACCGAGCGCCACTGAGTCGGTAAGCATCGTTGAAGAAAGCAAAGCCTTCGCAGCATCCGTGCAGGTGCGTCCCTGCAGCAGCGACTGTACCACGGCGTCATTCTTCCCGAGCTGCCGCACCATGGATTTGAGCTGACGTTCGAGCGTAAGCAATTCCATATCCATGTCAAGATCAAGCGGCTTTGCGATCGCACGTTTCATGAGATCGAGCTTGCTGCCTTTGAACTGATCATTCCGCTCCTCGTCCGGTTTTTGCATCTGCTCTGCTAACAGGGCGAGCATCGCCCCTTTGGCGTAGCAATTAGAAACACCGAGTCCGTTGGCACGGAGGCCGAAAAGGTCTGGTGAAACGGAGCGCATTCTCTCACGAGTCTCCGCGATTTCTGTCCAGACATGCCCATACTTCGCCTTGAGCTCCGGACGCTTCATGACCTCAGCCTGAAACTGCTGATCGAAATCCCGGCGGCGCTGCATGAGTTTGTCGTCGCGCAAGCCGTCGAGGCGTCCCATATAGGACTTCTGCCCGTTCGATATGCTCAGAATCGAAGTTTTCATTTCCAGCTTCTTTTCCGGATGCATCTCCGTGTAGGCAAGCATGGCTTCCATCCGGTCATTGAGCAGGTTGAAGACATAAGGATACTGTACGTCCCGATTATAGGCGAGCTGCTCGGGAGTGCTCAGCCGGTTTGTGCTGCCGGGATTTCCGATTACGAATACGGGATCTCCTTCTTTTGCACCCTTCTGGCTCCAGTTGAAGAAATTGTCGGGCTTATAGGGTTTTCCCTTTTCGTCATACAACCGCACGAAGGTGTAATCGAGACAATAGCGCGGATAGGTGAAGTTGTCGTAGTCACCGCCGAAATGAGCGATCTGAAGTTCGGGAGAAAGGACAAGACGAACATCATCGAAGCGCTTGTAGATATACAGCGAGTAGCGGCCTCCATGATAGAGTGTCACGACCTGCGCACGATTGCCGGTTTCAGCCTCCGCGGCTTTCTTTATCTCATCAACTTTTTGCTCGCGTGCTTTGAGGCGGTCTTCATCCGTAGTTGCCGCATCCATCGCAGCGTGCACGTCCTTGCTTATGTCGCGGATTTCCATGAGCTGCTCGAAATACACATTCGGGATCTTGCGCTCATCTTCAAGAGTCGCGGCGAAGAAGCCGTTTGCGAGCAGATTCTCCCCTTCCTTCTGAACGCTGGCGAATGTTCCGCGGGCACAATGGTTGTTGGTCATTACGAGACCGTCGCCGCTGACGAAGGATGCGGAGCATCCTGTAGACATGCGCAGCGAAGACATCCGCACATCGTCGAGCCAATCCTGCGTCGCATTGAAATTGTAGGTCTGCTTGAAATAATCCACGGGAGCGGCCTCGAACGTCCACATCCGTCCGCTGTCAAATTTCCCTGCATGGATCTGTTCAAGCTGTGCCTGTTTCGCCTTTTCGTATGTTGACATTTCGCCGCTCGAACCGCAGCCGGCGAGCAATGCGACAGTCATCATGACAGCAATTGAGCGTAAGGTGTTTCGTAGCATCATATTCATGCTTTTCCTGTTGAATGTGACATGTATGAGATTCGATAGTGTAGGTGTGACAACAGTATTAGGGAAACTTACAAAAAATTGCGGATAATCGCGTCTGTTGTAATTACCGGACGAAAGCAGAAGGGGTTAACCGGAAAGATATTCCGGCGGAATGGAGATTCCCGGACGTTCGTCATCCCACATGATCGAAGCGATCCACCAGCGATTACCGTCATGGAAAAGCTGAATACTGTTGATGCCTCGCTTGATGGGAAGCGGGGCATCGACAGCTGTGAACGCTTCATAGGTGCTGAACACCTGAGCGATGCTGCCGAAGCGATCAACCTTACTGACGATTTCCTTTTCATAAAAACTGTTGGCGGTAAAATACGATTCCGCACTTTTTACATATTCCTCAACGCTGAGAACGCGCAGCGAAAGATTTCCATCGCCGCGCCAGATGACGGCTTCGAGACGTGCTTCAGGGATGAACAGTGCGCGAAACCGCTTCCAGTCACGCTGCGCACCGGCAGGACCCGACACGCAGGTATACATCGCGCTCACAATCGAGCCGACCGAGGCACCATCCGACGCCCGGAAGGATTTCCTATCACCTGACTGCATGTTTGAAGCTGAATAAACGGAGGGAAAGAAAAGGAGGAGGAAAAGCAGGGAAAGGAGCAATCTGTTCATGACTATACCTCGGTCGTGACGGGGCGGAAGCATCTTCAGGTATTCGTTGAAAGTCGTGAAAAGTTGCTTAATCACCTCGGTGATGCTCAAATATCGCTCGAAAGAACTGTCTGCCAGGGGGGCGAAGAGCAGCAGCGCATTAATGCACCGCGCTAATGCGCTTTAGTGTCCCTCAATGCAAATCCAGTGTATCCCGTCGAATGCAGCCGCCCGATGCTACCAATCGCCGGAGAGAAGCAGAGCCACCTGATGGAGATTGAAGTCGTGATACGCATTGTTCGACTGGTTGCGGACGAAACCGTATGCGAGTCCTACCGACAAACCTGTGCCGTCTGACGATCGGAGCAGCGGGTACAGTGCCTGAAGCTGAATCTGAAGGCGTTGGTCCTGCCGCTGCGGATCGCCTGGAAGCGGCACGCCGTTCAAATCCGCAGCAGTACGGGGATACCGTTTATCGAGCAGCTGCAGCGTGTTTGTCATCCTGATGTTTCCAGGCAGACTCCCTTCGAACTGCAGTCGAATTTCATTCGATTGATAGCCGTAATGATCATCGAAAATTTCATCTTCCGTAGTTCCAAAAATCGCTTCTTCGTTGATGAAGCGGGCATTGCTTGAGGGATTGCTGCGACGCAGATATGAAAGCGCCAATTCGGCATTCGGCAGAATGTCCCATGCCAAGCCCGCGGAAAAAATCAGCTGAGTGGTGGAGGGAGTCGAGAATTGTGAGATTACCGCCTTCGGATCTTTTACTCCACCCTTTCCCTTGCCCTTATTCTTATCCACCCAGGTCGTATCGCTGAGGCTTTCGGTGTAGGACTTAAAGCCCGCATCAATTCCTGCGAACAGTTCAAAACCGCCGCCGAGCGTCCGATTGAACAGCAGTCCGCCAAGATGCTCGATATGTGTAAACTGCTCGAGATTCGGATAGCGTTTGTACTGGGCCGTGTAATGAGGCCGAAGCATCACACCGTTCCAGAGATGCATGCGCATCCTCAGCAGCAGCGAGGCTCGCTGGAAATCATAAAAATCCCACAACTCCTGATCAAAACGTCCACCCACCTGTGGAATGACAAACAGGTACGACACCAGACTGTCGCTGAAGACCTCCGGCGCTTCCACCGCCAACTCCTCTCCCTCCTCATCAATAGCTTCCTCCTCCTCATCCACCGACTCCTCATCAACAGCTTCCTCCTCCTCATCCACCGCTTCCTCTCCCTCCTCATCAACTGCTTCCTCCACCTCATCCACCGCCTCCTCATCAACAGCTTCCTCCTCCGACTCCTCTCCCTCCTCATCCACCGCCTCCATGTCCACCTGTTCCTCCGTCTTCACATCATTCCCCTCATTCCCATTATTCCCATTATTCCCATTATTCCCCTCATTCCCCTCATTCCCCTTATTCCCCT
>JBATDG010000040.1:0-47898 GCA_049663345.1 Bacteroidota bacterium | reverse complement strand
GTTGTAGTAGGAAATGATATCCCCGGGATCTACACACGGATCCCATTTCTGCGTCGTACTATTCCATTGCGCATTATCCGGTTCGTCGCCATGAAGCCAACCGGCGATTGTGGTATCGCCGGCAGTGGACAATCCGAAAGCGGTTTGTTCGCAAATAACGTATATGCCTGCGTTTTTCAATTTGGCGAGCTGCGTCGGGTCAAGCTCGTTCCATAAGCCGATATACATATTGATCCCGGCGTCTTTATATGCCTGTGCCTGGTTAGGATTCTGCAGCCATACAGCAATCGGGAAAAATTGGGGATTATTGAGCTGTGCGAAACAGCTCTGTGATACAAGCGCCATGGAAACCCATAGCAGCATATTGCGGAGGCGCGATTTGGTTATCATTGTTTGGAATATGGGGATGCCGCGGCGAAATGTCAAACTGTCCCGGGTGGTATATATAAAAACGCCGGACCCTGAGGCCCGGCGTTTGATGAAAAGGAATGTGCGTGTTTTACTTGAGCAGCGTCATCCGGCGGGTTTCCTGATGGTCCCCGACGGTCAGCTGGTAAAGATAAACGCCGCTGCGGTAATTCGTCGCGTCAAAGGTGGCGCTGTATCTTCCGGCTTCGAGTTCCCGGTTGACGAGGGTTTCAACTTCCCGGCCCATCGGATCGAAAACCTTCAACATAACCCGCTCCGTAGATTGGAGCGTGTATTCGATGACGGTTGACGGATTGAATGGATTGGGATAGTTCTGATCGAGCGTGAAGGAGGCGCTGCCGGCATCGCCGGTGACGGCGGGCGACAGTTTCGGAAGGAACGTGTTCGACGTGTGATACAACGTTGTGCCGTCCTTGTCGATCGAGATTTCCTTCGCACAGATGGAACCCTTGAATGATACTTCTTTCTTGATCTCGACATCATCATTCGGGGCATTGATTGTTCCAAGGAAACGTGAATTCTTGTCAATGCTCACGCCCTGAAGAGAGTTAAAGGTGACCCAGCGGGTTCCGCTAACGCCGAGCGGCGTGATGGAGACTTCTGTATCCTTGTCGAAACTGATCTTCTCAACAACGTTCACACCCACCGGACCATTGGTGATGTCGATGGAGACGATTGCATCTTTCTTGACTTCCAGTTTCTTCATGAAGTAAACGCCGGAGGAGAGATAGAGCGTTCCGCCGCTGTTGACTTTCACTTCCCCGTAGGATCCGGGTGCGAGTGTGTAGCTGCCATTCGAAGAGACGGTAATTTTCGCCGAGCCAGCGGAGTAGCTCATTGAAGGAATAGCGTAGGACGGAGGAGCCGTCAACGTCTGCGTTCCGGAGATCGTCGCGCCAGAGCTGATATTCAGGCTTGAGGACATCAGGTTGCCGAAGACGGTGTTGTCTTTCTCGATGGTGATCTTGCTGACAGCCCAGATATCGCCGTTGTAGGTGCTGGGATTGCCTTTGTGGATTTCGACCTTGCCGTTTGAACGAATGTTTCCATCGAAGCCCGCCTGCGCGTCTATGCTGATTTCTTTCTTTGCGAGCAGCAGATATTCGTGCGGCAGGGCGGGAATGCCGTAGCCGGAGACTGCGATATCAACCGGATTTTCGTTTCCGCAGGGATCGTCGTTGGTGATGGAAACAGTCGCGGTCTTGATTGCGAGCGGTGCGGTGGTCGGCGCAAAGCGGATGACCATCGTCGTGCTGCCGCTCGGTGCTACCGTCGCTGCAGGCGCGGTCTGCACAGAGAATTCCGATGCGTTGGCGCCAGTGATCGAGACGCCGGTAATCGCGAGAGGTCCGGTGCCGGTGTTGTCAATTGTGAACGTGTAATCCGACCAGGTGCCGAGGTCCACAGGGCCGTAATTATTCGCAACGACCGGAACATCGATGTCCGGAGCGACCACTGTGTAGCACTGCGAGAATTCGGAGGTGTTGCCGGCGGCATCGGTTGCCGTTGCGGTCAAGAATTTCCCGAGTGTCAGGGGACCTCCGAGCGCCAGGGCGAATGTCGCATCTCCGCTGCCGTCAGTAGAGACGCTGGTCGTGCCGATCAGGGTCTGTCCTTCACCGAAGTTGGATGCATCACAATGGCTGTTCATGAAAATCTCGAGAGCGAAGGTGCTATTCGGTGTGCTGTTGAAGCTGCCATGGATCATGGCGTTGCCGCAGACATCCGACGTGGAGGTGATGACAGGATAATTCTGGAGACCGTTGGGTCCGGTATCGCCGTCCGCAGCGTCGTTGGCGGTGTTGCCGGCGGTGCCGAGATCGATGCCGAGCGCTCCATTGGCAAAGATGGAATTTCCGAGAATGGAATTCTTCATCGCACCACCGCGTACGATGATGCCCTGGTTCGTGTTGCAGCTGATGAGGTTGCCTGCACCGGAGAGGGTGCCACCGATCTGGTTGTTCATCGGTGTACTGCCAGCTCCGAAGGAGCCGAGAATTATACCGGCGCCGTTGGGCATAGCGAGTGTGCCGATGACGTTGCCCTGGATCAGGTTTCCGTCGGTTCCCGGATCGTCGATCTGGACTCCGAAGGCACCGTTACCCACGATGAGGTTGGACGCGGCGGGATTCGTACCGCCGATGGTGTTGGACGTAGCGCCTGTGGAACCGCCATAGGTGACGCCGGCGAGGAACACACCTGCATAAAAGTTGCCGACAGAACTTGTGCCGGAGATGTCGGAGCCAATATAATTGCCAGCCACGGTATTGCTCGAGGCGTCGATGATACCGATTCCGTCATAAGTCGAGCCGCCGTTTCCGGAAATGAGGTTCCGTTCAGCTACGTCGTCGATACCATCGGCATTGGTGCCGATGAGCGTTCCGCTGGACTTCATGTTAAGCTGAATTCCCCAGCGGTGATTGCCCACTGCCGAGCTGCCTGCGGCGTTCGTCCCGACTTTGTTTCCCTGGATTAGGGTCCCAGTCGCGGTTACGCCGGAGACGGTGATGCCGTCCAGTGTGTTTCCGGAAACGAGATTGCCTGCTCCGGATGTGGCGCCGCCGATCACGGTATTCATCGCGCCATTCACAAAGACGCCGCTCTTCTGATTCGCCAGTGCAACGGAGCCGGTAATATCCGTTCCTATATAATTTCCTTCGACAATATTTGAATTGCCCGAAACTTCCACGCCGTCTTCGAGGAAACTTCCGGCGATAACGTTTCGCGCTGCAGGGGATGCTCCTCCGAGCGTATTGCCGGGGCCGTGCAGGTACACACCTTCGAGTCTGTTGCTGAGGACTGCGGTTCCGCCGGCGTTCAGACCAACCAGGTTGCCCTGGATAACGTTTCCAGTTGCGGTGGTGTATCCGACAAAAATGCCGTAGTGATTGTTGCCTGCAACAACATTGCCTGTACCGGGCAGGACACCGCCGATGAGGTTGTTGTTTCCGGAGCACCAGATTGCCGTATGAAAGATTGTCGCCGCATTCGGAACGGCGGAATTGCCGGTGATGTCGGTGCCGATATAGTTGCCCTGGACAGTGTTTCCGTCACCGAACAGGTAGATGCCCGCGGCGTTGTTGCCTGAAATGATATTGCGCATCGAGGTACCCGGACCACCAATCATGTTGCCGCTTGCGAACACGCCGATGCCGGCATTGTTGGCGATACCAGCCGTTCCGGCAGCGTTGGTTCCGATCAGATTGCCGAGCACACTATTGTCGGTAGCGGGGTTCTCGATCAGGACACCGTGGAGCACGTTCCCGGAGATGACATTGCGCGCGGACGGAACGGTGCCGCCCACCATATTGCCAGCGGCGGTGCCGAGAAAGCGCACTCCCTGCTCGCCGTTCGGAATCGCTGCCGTGCCTGTCGCGTTGACCCCGAGATAGTTTCCGGCGACGACGTTGTTGTTTGAATTGATTTCCACCGCGCTGCGGTTATTGCCGGAAATGACGTTGCGTTCAGCGGCATCGTTGACACCATCGGCGTTCGTACCGATAGTGTTGCCCGATGGTCCGCCGCTGACCCAGATGCCGATCTGGCCATTGGGCTGTGCAAGAGTTCCGGCAACGTTTGTCCCGATGTAGCAGCCGTTGATCCAGTTGTCTGTTGCGCCGGCGCCGAAGACACCGATGCCGATTCCGTTGCCGGGATTCCCGAGGAACCGGTTGATGACAAATCCCCTGACCGTGACATGACTCGCGTTGTTGATGACGAAGCCGAAGCTTCCGGCCGTGGACGAGCCGTTCAATTCGATGATGGGCGAGCCCGCAAATCCGGACTGCGACCAGCCGTCGACTACCAGATCGCTTCCTAGCGCCGGCAGACCGGTGAGCGGAATGATGGTGTACGCACCAGAGAGAGCGTCATAACCCGGATCGGTTTTAGGAATGCAGAATGTGATGACGTCCGGTCCGGGATTCGCGTTGGCGAAGTTGATCGCGTCGCGAAGACTGCCCACGCCGGAGTTCATCGTATTCGTGACGATGCTCGAGGAGATGACGGCCTCGTACGCGCCGATATCAACTGTACCGTGAGACGACCGCGCAAAGCCCGCGCCGCGCTGATCCGTGGTTAGTGAATACGGGAGACCGGTGACGGAATTGCTGCCCGCATCGATCGCGGGGCTGGAGCAAAGCGGCTCGTGTGTCGCAGTCGGTCCGCCGTTGTTCTGCAGTGGTCCAAGGATCGGGTCGTTGACGCCGACGATATTTCCATTCACCCCGTTACTGAGACCGCCGCCGGTGCCGATCAGATTGTTCGTGCTTGCCGGATCGGCCGAGCCATCAATATCATAGGGCAGGCCGCCGGAGAGATTTCCGGAGACGATCGTGTTCTGCAGCAGCAGCATGTGTGTCGGACCCGGCTGCAGCCAGATGGCGCCGTGTTGTCCGGCGGCATTGGTCGTATTCTGAGTTATCGTTGAATTGACGAGTGTGATGGAGGAAGTCCCGGACGCACCGCCCTGTCCGCGAATGGCGGAATTGCCCGTACCGGCAGTATTGCCGCTGACGGTGGAATTGATGAGTGTCAGCGATGTAGTGCCGTTGGCTGCATTATTGCGAATCGCCTCCGATATCCCGGGGCCGGAATTCCCGTTGATGGTGCAGCTGTTGATGACTGTGGTTCCGTCCTGCAGATACAGACCGGAGACATTGCCGCAGACATTTCCTGACACGGTGCATCTGTTGAGGTTGACTGTGGCGAAGCCCATGGCTATCGCACCAGCGGTGGCCGATGCGGTGTTGTTCCGTACGACGCAATCGTTCATTGTAAGCGAGCCGCCGAGAACCATAATTGCTCCACCAAATCCGGGATAGACCGCTCCAATACTGTTGCCAGCGGTCAGAGTCATATCCGAAATGGTCACCGGCTGGGTGACATAGAATATCCGGCTGCTGCCGTTGCCCGAGATGGTAAGCATGGAAGCGCCTGTCCCATTGATCGCGACATTGCTGCTGACAACGATTTCGCCGGTGGTCAGGGTAATTGTCTGAGGACCAGCCGGAAGGCTGAAATCAATGATATCCGCTCCGGCCGCTGCATTTGCGTCGAGGACCGCCTGTCGAAGGCTGCCCGCGCCGGCATCGGCTGTTGTGGTGACAGTAAAGGTCGCCGCATTCGCCGGACTGTTTCCGGCAAGCGCGAGGACGAGCGCTATGGTGGACAAGACAAACGCATGCCAGCGCGTCAGTCGATCTATATGAATCATAGTGTAGCCTTTCTATATGTGAAATGGAGCCGCCTCCGGGGTCGATCCTGTTTCGCATCGATCCCGTTACTGAAATCTGCCGGTACGCCTCGTTCCCGGGAAAGGGAACATTCGTTGCCGGAATAACTCACATGCATTCACGCTGCAGAAGGAGCCGCTCCGCCCGTGGCGTCGAGGCTCGATCTCTGGATCTCCGATGCATTCAAATGTTTAAAGATTAAGGACTTAAACCCAACATTATATCCGGATAGAAGTTCCCCACAGATGCGGTACGCGCAAAAAAAAAAGCAGATCCCGCTTATTTAGCGGCTATCTGCCCAATTCGTAATTCCTAATTCCTAATTCCCAAAGGTTTCCATCGTTCAGAATGCAAATTCGACAAGGACATTCATTCCGACGCGGGTGGTCTTCTCCCTGATTTCAATTTCCGCTGGCGAGTACAAACTGAGCCCGCCTCCGGAGATGTATTTTGATGTGAAGCATATCGATAATTCGGGCCGGAGAGTTAACCGTCCGATCAGTGGAATCATTGCCCCTGCGTTAATGAGCCTATAATAGTCTGATTGGCCGAAAAGCGTTAATATACCTCCAGTACCAAAAAGGAGATAGGGTGTGATTGGAAATTCAGGTATCGGCCAGTGAATACCGGCTATGAGTCCAAACGTAGCTTCACCCGGATTGCTGGACCAGTAGTCACCGATGCCTATGTTGAGCCCGGCAAAGAAATACCTGCCGAAGTTGTAGCCGATTTCGGAACGGGAGCCCTGCGGGTACCCATATCCCGTTGCTGCGAATACGCGCCATTCCCACGGATAGTCATCTTCGATAGTGATCGCCGGGTCTGCAGTGATTTCGGGATTCGGGCTCATGTCCTCATCTGATTGTCCACTCGCAGTGTAAATTTGCAGCAGTAAAACAACGATGCAGAAAACGATCGTTTTTGCCATACCAGCAACTCCTATCGCACAAGTAGCGGACGCACTGCCGTTGAAGTGTTCGTACTGCCTTTGATCAGGTAGAAGCCTGGCGTCAGATCGGATGCATCAAAGTGCAGCGCATGCATGCCGGATTCACGATGCTCATTGAGCAGCAGCAAACGACTCTGGCCAAGGATGTTGTATATCTCGAAGCGCACGTTTCCTGATTCAGGGAGAGAGAAGCGGAGCTGTGTCTCGCCGCGCGCAGGAGAAGGAGCCGTTTCCAATATCGCAAACGAATCGGAGGTCTCTACGCTTGCATACACGCTGACCTCTGAGGAATACTGCAGAGAGCCGTCATAGTCCGTTTGCCGCAAACGGTAAGTGGCCGGCGCGGTGAGCTTTGCGGGATCGGTGAAGGTGTATTCCTGCAATGCGTCGCTGCTTCCCGCTCCTTGAACGAAACCGATGTCGGTCCATTTTCCCGAAAGAGCTCTTTTCTCAATACCGAAGCCGTAGTTTCGCTCTTCATACACTGTAGTCCAGCGCAGAAGTGCATGTCCCTGATTGAGCCATGCCGAGAATGCCGAGAACGTCACGGGCACAACCTGCTGTGTTCGGTACACTTCTCCGCCGTTTGTGTGTCCGACCCACAAATATGAGCTGGAGTCCGCCATCAGTCGTGGACCCGAATAATTAGGTAGGACGGATCCTGCATCCTGCCAGGTGAGACCATCGTCCGCCGACCGGTACAGCGTCGCCGTCGGTGCGATCGGAGAGGTAATGATAAACAGCTGCCCGCTGTTTTTGTGTATCGTAAAATTTTGCAGACCGCTTTTGACAATTATCTTCGTCCAATTCCGTCCGGCATCCGTGGAGCGGCAAATCCAGCCTCCGCTGTGCATAAGCACTGTGCCAGTTTTGTTGGATACGATCATTGATGTGATAAACCCGTTGGCGGGGACCCCGGCAGTGTCTTGCACCCAGGTATCACCTTCATTCGAGGAATGGAACATTTTTCCGCTCATCGTACCCACGAAGAGCGTGCCAGCGGAACTGCCGGCATCCGATGCGGCCAGCGCGGAAACTAGCGTGTCGGGCAGGCCGTTGTTGACGTTTGTCCAGTAGCGTCCCCCATCACGACTTCGAAAAATCGCGCGGTACCAATCGTACGCGAATATGGATCCGCTTGGGTGCACTGCGATCTTCGACACATTCGACCACCAGCTGTTCGCTATCTTGCGGCCAAGACCCGAATCCGACAGTGCCCAATGCCCACCTCCATCGGACGATCGGTAGAGTCTCTCATCTGATGTCGCAAAGAGCGTGTTGCTCGGCGGATGATGCGCGATGCAGCCGATCGACTGATCTTCAAGCGCGGCAGATGCATACGTCCAGGTGCTCCCGCTATTCATCGTTTTATAAATTCCGTTGCTCGTCGAACTGATATAGATGGCGTTATCGTCAGCCAGCATGGCCAGGACGGAAACAGCATTCAACCCATTGTTGCGAAGCTGCCAGACGCTGCTGCTGTCCGGGGAGAACAGTATACCGCCAGTTCCACCGAGCAGGGCGCCGGTCGGTCCCGAAGCCGTCATTCGGGTCGTCCATTTCATCGGGAAGGGAACAGCGACGTTCTGCCAGTTTGCTCCAGCATCGTAGGATTTCCACAGCGTGTTTGTCATAACAAAGAGAACCCTTGTCGCCGGATGTCTGAAAATCATCGTTATCGGCTGCGTGGTCGTGGGAGAATGGAGCGGGGTCGTGGCAGTCCAGGTGTCGCCATTATTCGAACTCCGGTACAGTTCGGATACCTGATTCCCAACATACACGTCTCCGTTCACGGTATCAGCGAAAAGGATCGTCCTCCAGGCAAATGTGACCGGAGGGATACCGGAAACAATTCGTGCCCAAGTGTTGCCATTATCTACGGAGCGATACACGCCGCTGTCGTTTCCCGCAAAAATATGATTCGCCTTCGTGATTGTAAGAGCTGTCACCGATTTACGGAAGGGGGCCACACGTACCCATGCCGCGCCGTTGTTATCGGACCGGAAAACGCCGCTATCTGATCCAGCGAACACACGGCCATTTTTGTCGCAGGCGAGTGCCCGGACCTGATTCAGAGTATTGCATCGCAGCCATGAAGCACCGTCATTATCGCTTCTGTAAACGGTCGTATTGGTCGCTGTGTATAGAGATCCGTCCGAAGCGAGAGCCAGGTCGCGAACCCCCTGCACTGGCAGGCCGGTGCTGCAGCCTGTCCACAGTACACCCTCGTTGGAGGAACGGAACACGCCGTTGTTTGCCGTCCCCACGAAGAGGTATCCAGTCGATGGTTTGCGTACAAACCCGGCAATCTCTCCGCCCTCCAGCGGCGTTACAGGAGCCCATCCAACTTGTGCCTGAAGGGTCAATGTGGATAACGCAACAAACAGAAGAACTATCAGATACCTGTGGGCAAAGATACAACGCATAATATTCCTCGGACAGAAATGTATATGGTCTCGTGCAGAAAGCGGCGGTCGTATGCCCGCACAAGCAAAAAGGTTTATTACCCGATGACTGGAGAATTCAATGGCAATCTACGGACGGCCCGAGAAAAAACAAAATAAAATACCCGATTCCCCGATACATAAGATTCCCCGGTTGGCCAAGAGGCGAAAATTTATGTCGCGCCTCTGGGCTGGAGTGAGAGAACACCGCATTTCGTGGAGAAAGTTCGTCATGGTCGATCAGTATATCCGCCGGATGCGCGTTAATAAATACTTTGCAAATACACAGTAAATTTGCTGTGTATTTGTAAAGTTTATAAAAACACAGTAAATTATCTGGAGGCAGAATACAGGAAGAGAGGTTCAACATGGCGGTTACTGAACGCGCGAAGCGTAATCCCTTTCGCATACATGGAGTGGCGACCGGTGAGACCTTTGCCGATCGTGCGGCGGAAGTCGCGCGGCTTGAGGCCGCGCTGACCGAGCCTGGGAGCAAGCTGATTGTGTATGGCCCGCGGCGCATGGGAAAAACTTCTGCGCTGCTGCGGGCTATCGAGCGGGTGAATGCGGACGGGGGACATGCTTTTTTTGCAGATCTCTCGACGGCATCGTCCGCCACGGATATGAGTAACCGCATTCTTGCAGCGGCAAGTGCGGTGTTGGGACGTACGCTGCGGGATTTCCTGACCGATCTTGTCTCGAAGCTCAAACTTTCGGTCACGCTGACGGCCGACCCTGCGACGGGGCTGGTGCTTCCAGGACTGGATCTGCAGGCGCGGGATTGGGACCCGGCGCGGCAGCGCGAGGCGCTCACTGATGTGCTCGATGCGCTTGACGCACTGGCGGAAAAACGAAAGATCACGATCGGCATCGGTCTCGATGAGTTTCAGGAAATCACGACGCTGGGTGGAGAGAAGGCGGAATGGCAGCTGCGCAGCGCAATGCAGCAGCATCAGCATCTTTCATACGTGCTCGCGGGGTCGCGCACGCATCTGATAGAACGGATGACTGGAGAGGCGGGGGCATTTTACAAGCTCGCGGATAAAATGCCGTTCGGACCAATCGATCAGAGCGTCCTGGCTGCGTGGATCGATCGACGGCTTCGTTCGGCAGGGCTGCAGCCGGGAGGAGCGGGAAGAAGAATTGTTGCAGCGGCGGCGCCGCGTACACGCGATATCATGCAGCTAGCCCGGGTCTGCTATGATCGCTCACGTGCTTCAGGCCATATCACTGCGAAGGATATCGAAGCCGCGCTTCGGGAAATTGTCGCGGAAGAGAATGATCTGTTTCACATGCAGTGGCGGGGAATTACACCGCTGCAGCAGAACATACTCCGTGCTGTGGCGGCTGGGGAGGCGGGGTTGACAACCAGGCAGGTCATGCAGCGATTTTCGCTGGTGAGCAGCGGTACAGCGGCGAACGCAGCAGGGGCGTTGGTAGAAACGGGCTTGCTGATTCGCGAAAACGCATTCAGCGGTGAGCGTGTTGCCACGCCCACCGGTTATGCTTTCGATTCTCCGTTCTTTCTTGCCTGGGTTTGGTGGAATGCCCTGCAGGATCTCGGGCCGACCTTCGGAAATATGCTGCGCGAAGCGCCTCCCCGCTACGAACCCGGCCCAAAGGCCGGCTAATCTGCGCGTCGGCTCTTAAGGGAGTCTGGCTGTCTCAGTACATCGCTGCCGGGCTGCTATTCGGTTCGTGGAATTTCCTTGAGCGTTTCCGCTATCATCGCGAATACTGCGGCGGCATCCTCTGTCGTCACGGACGAATCCCAGCGCAGTGCAATGAGCATCATAGCGCCGTCTGACAGCGGCACGAGGTAGTATTCCAACTCGGACGGTTTGGGGATCGTCGAAGAAACGGTCTCTCCCTCCACGGTCTTCGTGAGGAAACTGCGGCCCGCCGTTTTTTTGCCAGGCTTGCTTGTGGCGAGAAAAGTGCTTTTAAGGTAGCCCAGTATCATCTCATTGTCGTTTTCCATACCCTCGGCCATATCCGGTGGTACGGAAACCAGGGTGATTTCCATGCTTCCTGCACCTGACTGACTTTCCGGAGGACTGACCAGGGCGACAGCATTGAGTCCGATATCTGCAGGCGGGGAGAATTGAATCGGGGTATCAAATGCAATGGAACCCCAGCTATTAGAGTAATTCTGCGACGACGCGGTGCAGCCGTTCAATACGGCCCCGATCGCCATGCACGCGACAAACAGAGTTACGGAAGTCTGCATATGTTCTGCTCCTGTATAGAAAGAGAATGTGTGCCTGTTGTCTGACGGGGATAGTTATTTCAGACCGGAGAGTGTGTTTTTCAGAAGAAGTCCCACGGAGAACGCGTGTTTCCCTCTGTAGCGTGCAAGCACGTACTGCTCGGCGTCATCGTGATTCACGGGAACGACTTCGACGACATTTCCCGCAACCACATAACCCTTCCTTTCCCATGGCGGGGAAGGCATGACGACATAAAAACGGGATTTATTTGCTTTCACCTTTACGCGTTTTGGCGGGGTGAACCTGTTCCTGTTAAAAGTTGCGCCCATCCAACCCGCACCGCAAAACGAGGGGATTCCTTCGACCACATACATCCGAACTTTGTCATTGCTGATCTCAAAGGCGATGGTCCCCTGTTCATCCACGTTGTGATAGACATTTTGCCCTTCAAGCCCGGCAACGCCGGCACCGCTGCAGATGTGCGCATCCTCGCCGAAAACGGAAGAGTACGAGAAGGACAGCGCATCGCCAGTGAGCAGCAGGGAAAGCGTACCTTCGTGGTTCGACCATACACCGCTGGGATCGATGGTGTCGGTGTCCTGCGAAAGTACCTGGAAACACAGGAGGAACTGTATCGTACAGAGCAAAATAATACGGCTCACGAACCTGCGGCACATGACTTTTCGCTCGGTATTCCCTGAGCGGCAAATGATGAGCTTCATTTATTCTTGTCGACACTGAATGAAACGGAAACTCCACGAAATTAGAGCGATCTGTCCTCAATGTCAAGTGCCGCCGGAACCGGACGCATAAGTGTTGCTTCGGTACCGAGGGACATGTATACTGCGGGGGAATGGAGGTCCTTATGAAACCCAGTTATATTTTCGCCCTCATTATTCTTGCTGCGGTTCCTATCCGCGCCCAGCGCATACTGGTTGATCACAACTCGGTTGCGCAGTTCGAGCACATTCCGGCGCAATACATTGAGGCGGCAATGAACCTTCGCTTGCTGTTTATGGACCGTTCGGTTGGCGGCAATATCAGCGATGCTCTCACTTGTCTGTCGTATCCGCATGCTGCGGCACCAAGCTCCTGCAAGCGATTCACACATCGGGATTCCTCGTATGCAGTGGATCCATCGGAGGTTTTTTGGGAAGGAAGCTGGGATCGCAGCCGCTGGCGGTATGAATACTGGCCCAACGGATGCAGTGAAGATGCGGACTGCTTTGTCGGTTTCATCGAGCCGCGGATAGACTCCTTCGACGTTGTGGGCTTCCAGTTCAGCTATCTCGCCGTCATGCCCGGCTCAAACCTCATTCATCCTGTTGATGGTTTTTTCGGTTCGCGCACGGACCGCGGTACTGCCACAAGCTACACCGCTTTTGCAGCCCGTCATCCAGAAAAGACCGTTATATGGTGGACCACCTCACTCGCACGCGGCATCGGCACTCCCGAATCGCAGACTTTCAACGATGCCATGCGGAACTACGCTCGCGTGCACGATCTGGTGCTGTTCGATGTCGCTGATATCCTTTCTCACACTCCTGCGGGAGATCCCTGTTATGACAACCGCGACGGTGTGGCATATCTCGACGAAAATCATCCGGATGACGGGATTGACATTCCTGCCATCTGTCCTCAATACACGACGGAAACGGAAGGGGGGCATCTCGGATCGATTTCCGCAGGCGGCATTCGCGTGGCGAAGGCCTTCTGGGTACTCATGGCACGCATTGCAGGTTGGGACGGCGTCACCAGCGCCGGCGACCGCTTCTCACCTCGATCGCTTCCCGCACGTCCACTGCTTTCCGTCGCGCCGAATCCCTCAAGTGATAATTTCCACGTCTCGTTTACACTTCCGGATCGGGGAAGTATGCGGCTTGAGATCATGGACGTACTCGGAAGGCGCGTGATGGTCCTGCTTGATGGACAGGGTGAAGCCGGCGCGCATACGATGAATTATACCGTACGGGCTCCTCTGGTAAAGGGAGGTATATATTTTCTTCGTCTCGTCACAGAACATGGCGCCGCAACGGATCCCTTGGTGATCAAATAGAGAACTTCCTTTACATCGAGCATTATATTCCGTAATATCGGATTACCAATGTCGTGAATATCATGCCGATCCCTGAGGTGAAAGAACCATGATTTGTCGAAGCAGGCGTTTTCGTGCTTCTGCGAGGGACGCGAAAGTGGACGGGTTGAAATGAGTGTATATACATTTCTGTCAGGCGTACTCTGCGGTTTTTTCCTGCTGACAAGTTTTTTCAGCCTGTTCCTCTATTTTCGCCGTATAGAGAGCAAACTCAATATCTCGTATTTTTTTCTTGCCCTCTTCCTGAATACGGCGCTGACGCTGGGCCTGGCTACCGATTTCATCGGCGACGTGACACAGTCCATCTATTACGACAAACTGGTCAATAGCTTCCTTACTCTTGCCGGCATTGCCTTTCTGTTCATGATTTCATATATGACCGGATATAAATCCCGTCGTTTTTTAACTGCTCTCGTCGTCGGCCTGGGCATCTTTTTGGGGCTCAATTGGATTCTGCCGTATGGAGTCACATGGGAGTTGGTTACGGGCACCGCAGCGAGGGAGTCCATCCTGCAGGAGTCGCGATACGTGCTTGTTGGACAGACCGGCGCAATGAATATCGCGTCCATGCTGGTTATTGTAGGTATCGCGGCGTATGCCGTAGCCGCCATACGGTTTCAGCTGCTGCACGGCGACAGGATTTACGCCAGGCGTTTACTCATCGTTGCTTTCATCGCTCTGACCGGCGTATTACTGGATATTATTCTGCTTGAATTCCAGATGAAAACAATCGGCCTGATTGATGATGCTGGTTTTTTGGGACTGGCATTGCTTGTCGGACATCGCAATATATTGAACCTCATACGTACGAATAATATTATTCGCGAGAACGAGGAGCGATTGGCGCAGCTGACCGAGGCGGCTTTCGAGGGCATCGCCTTTTCCGAGAATGGGCGCATTGTTGATGTGAATCATCAACTCGCTTCGATGCTCGGCTACAACCCGGAGGAGATGATAGGGCGGCCGGTTATCGATTTCGTTGATTCTGCATCCGTCTCCACCGTGCTCGAAAGGGAGCAGCGTTCATTGGATGAAAGCTACGAGCATCTGGCACGTCATAAAGACGGGCATGCAATTCCCGTCGAGGTAAACGTCAAGAATGCGGTTCTCAGGGATCGCGTCATCCGGGTGAGTGCTATTCGTGATCTATCGGAACGGATGAAGTCAGAAGCCCAAAACACGCTGCTGGCCAAGACGATTAAATCCGTCAGAGACTGCATCTCCGTTACAGACCTTGAAAACCGGCTCTTATTTGTGAATGATGCTTTCCTGCAGGCTTACGGTTATACTGAAGCCGAAGTACTCGGTCGCCCCATGAGCATGTTCCGCTCGAAAGAAGAAGTCAGGGTATCGGAAGCGGATATCAGGTTGATAGTGCAGGACGAAGAGGAATGGTATGGTGAGCTGCTCAACAAGCGCAAGGACGGAAGCGTATTTCCCATTGAGTTGTGGGCTACGTCGGTAAAAGACACTGATGGGAATACCGTCGCCTACGTCGGCGTCGCCAGAGACATATCAGAGCGGAAGCGTGATGAACTGGCGCTTGTGTCAGCTAAGGAGCGCGCGGAGAGGTCGGATCGTCTCAAGGATGCCTTTATCGCTAATATTTCCCATGAAGTGCGCACGCCGCTGAACATCATTGTTGGGTACACTGGTTTGATTTCAGAGTGCATGGTTTCGAAAGCAAGTGATGAGGAGATGCAGTATTTCGACAGCGTTCAGCGGGGAGCACAGCGCTTGATGCGCACCGTGGATATGATCCTGAGTATTTCACGCCTGGAGGTAGGAGATTTCGAACTCCAGGTGCGGCCGTTGAATCTTGCGGATGTGGTGCAGCAGATGGTGGATGATTACTCCTCGGCATCGCAAGCAAAAAACATCACACTTTCCTTTACGAACGAGATGAACAACGCCGAGATACTTGCTGATGAATATTGTATAGTGCAATCCCTGCATAACCTCATGGATAATGCTTTGAAATATACAGAGAAAGGTTCCATCAAGGTGCGGGTATTCCGCGGGGAGTCCGGGAAAATCTGCATGAGTATCAGCGATACCGGCGTGGGGATTTCTCCCGAATACCTTGATTCGGTATTTCAGCCCTACACACAGGAAGACACAGGCTATTCACGAAGCTATGATGGCATCGGACTCGGACTTTCGCTTGTCAAACGCTACGCAGAACTGAATAAGGCCTCCGTAGAGCTGGAAAGTGCAAAGGGATCAGGGACCACCGTCACAATGTCATTTCCAGCCACTCCCGGAGCGGCAGAAATTCTCATGCCGGACTCACCCCCCGAAAGAGTGGAAGAATCCGCTTCAGAGCCGGAAACGAAGATGCATCAACCGATCTCGCTCCTTCTTGTCGAAGATGATTCTCTCACGGTGGAATTCATGCGAACCATTCTGAGCAGACAGTTTACTGTCCATACATCGGCTTCCGCAGAAGAAGCGGTCGTGATGCTGGGGCAGCATAAGATTGACCTTATTTTGATGGATATTTCACTCAGCGGTGAAAAAAACGGGATCGAACTTACCATGGAATTGAAAGCATCGCCGGAATGGGCGCATATCCCGATCGTCGCGGCTACAGCACACGCGTTCCCTGAGGACCGGCAGCACTGTCTTGATGCGGGTTGTGACGAGTATATAAGCAAGCCGATTCGAAAGGATCAGCTCATCGCGATCATCGACCGGTTGAATCTGACCCGTCGCCACGATGCGGCGCGGAATTCCTGAACGTCAAAGGGATGAGGCGAACGCATTGAGACGACATGTCTCCCTGCGTAGTTAGCAGAGTGAAAGGTAAAACTCAGTATGGGCCGTGCGCCATTCTGCTGCGATCCACGTACGAACAGGGCTCTTCCTCCCGATGCCCCCGATATTCCATTTCCAGAGTCTCCTTGAAACGACTTTCGAGGGAGTGGCAAATTTCCGGCCTCCCAAGCCAGTGTCCATTCACATCGACACAGTACCGAACATCCAGCGAAATTTCGCGATCGACAAACAGCCCGAACAATTCTACCCCTCCTGCATCGATCGTATTTGCTTCAAGGCAATCGATCAGTCCGCAGATCGTATCGGCAAAATATGCACTCACGAGATCCTGCTCCCCACTGATGGTCTGCACGCGCGCGACATAAGTGTAAGGCAGCGAGTGGTCATACTTCGACGGTGGTCCGAAGAGCGAGTTGCGGATATTCATATTGGACTCCCAATTGTGTTTTCCAGGCGAAGAAAATCACATATGGATTCGCATTGGAGCGAAAGAAGGAACATTGTGGGCGAAATATATGTGGCCGTTTCCATGAAAACAAGGGAAACGGAGAAATATATCCGGAAAACTAATCAGGCCGCGCATGTTATACGCGGCCTGATTGAAGGTCGATGCCATGCCATTCGCCAGAGAAACCGTGGGTGCAAAATCTATACGTGCTGCGCTTTCTGGATGGAGTATGTCCAGATGGGTTGCTACTTCTCGAGTTCAGCGTTGCAGTATTCAGCCATTTCCTTCGCGAATTCTTGCACCGAGGCCATGCGCGACCCTGAATTCTGCGCCAGGCCGCGAATAGCATCCACCCATTCGAAGAGCCGCGGCAGTGATTCGGTATAAGAGGATGCACGTGTCTCTATTTCATTGAGCTGCACATTAATCATGGAGATGACGCGGGATATCTGCCTGGAAGTGTGTGAGATCGATGTGGAAAGCTCAACGATGGCATCGGTCTCCAGCGAAAGCGATTCGATGGATGCGTTGAGGTTCTGCAAAGTTGTGCTTCGCGTCTTCAGAAGCAGGCCGACTTCATCGGTTTCCTGTTTCAGCAACCCACCGACTTCATTGACATGTTGTGCTGCGTCCACCTGTGCGGCTACTGCGTTTCCAAAACTCGCCGAAACACCGCGCATATTCGCTACCGCGCTGGTGATTCCACCGAGAGCGGCGCGCTGTTCGAGTATTGCGGAGATTACTTCCGAGGCTGAGGCTTCCGTCGCAGCCGCGATGGATATCAGTTCCACTCCGGCATCGCTTTGTTTTTGGATCACAGTCATCGTCGAAGCTGCCAGGTGTCGGAGGTTCTCCGTTGCCTGGCTAATTGCCTGCGCGGTTTCCATCTGTTCATTCGTGGCGCGGCTCAGCTTCGAAGCGAAGGACGAAACGCCACGTGCCCCATCGTTCACTGCCTCGATGGCCCGAAGCTGTCCTGTCATCGAATGATTGACTTCGGAAGTTTGCTTACGGAGGTCAACGACAGCGCGCATGATCTGATCCGCGCTCTGCAGCTGCTCGGCGATTGCGCGGGCATTTTCGCGGGCGACCTGCGACATACGCTGGGCGCCAGCTGCGGCGATTTTCGTGCGCCTTGTCTGATCCGTGTTTTCCGAGGTGAGACTGTGGAAAGTCGTGGCCATCTCTGTCAGTTCCGCCGCCGCGGATTGCAGGGCATGTGCCTGCTCTGCGCTTGAGCGATGGACGGCCACGCTCTGATCGTTGAGAATTGAGTGCTGATGATGCAGCGCCTCGCTCGCTAGCCGATGTTCGTTAGTCGCCTCCACTATTCGGGAAATGATATCGACTTGCTGCTCCCCGCGTTGAACGATCGCCTCCAGGCCGCTGATGGCCTTGTCCGACTGCTGCATAGCCACCCCGGTCAGGGAACGCGCCCTGGTGGAAGCCTCAGTCGCGGTCGCAACTACCGTCTGCAAATTGTGGATGATCTGCGCGATGTCGGCAGTCGCACGGGCGGAGCGGTCGGCGAGATTCCTGATTTCCTCCGCGACCACAGCGAATCCTCGTCCATGTTCTCCAGCCCGGGCGGCCTCGATGGAAGCATTGAGCGAAAGCAGGTTGGTCCGCTCAGAGATCAATTCTATCGTGTTGATGATGCCGCCGATTTCCCTGCTTTGCCGGGTCACTTCCAGCATTACTTGCGTGCTCTCGTTCACTGTCGTATCGATCTGCGACAGATCCGAGATGACCTTCTGCACGCTATTGGTTCCGGCTTTTGCTTCATTCGAAGCGTGCTGTGCTGAAGACTCGACTTCTCTCATCAGGTCGCTGATTTGCCGCACTGATGACGTCAATTTTTCTCCCGCGCTGTTGGCGAGCTTCGCAGCATCCGCAAGCGAGCCAGCGCTGGCGGCGACGGAGTTGACCGATGCCGAAACCTCGAGTATGGTGCTGCTCACATTTTCGATTCCCTCAGAAGTGGAACGAAATGAAATATCAGCTTTTTCGGCGAAGCCAAAGAGTTCCTCAGCCAGCACCGCCATCTGCGTTGCTGAATTCAGCGCTTCCTCCGTGCCGGTGGAAACTGAAATCAGGGATTTGCTCAGCTCCTCGCTGGATGCCGCGACTTCTTCCGTGCTGGTGGAAAGCGAGTCGATGTTGGCTGCCACAGAGCGGATGGAGCCCGTCATTTCAGTCATGGACTGATGCGTTTGTTCGGAATATGAGGCGAGTTCGTCCGTATCCTTCGCGACGAGTTTCATGGAATGCGTCAGCTCTTCTATCGCCGTCGAGGTCTGATCGATCGAAGCCTGCATTCCTCGTCCCATATCAGCAACCTGATTTAATGAAACGGTCAGATCGTTCGCGATGCGCGTGTTGTTCCCTGCTGCAATCGAGAGTTCGGCAGAACGAGCGTTGATGGTATCGGACTGAGTATGCACACGGAGGAGCCCATCGTGAGTGTTTTCCACCGCCTGAGCGAGCGACTCGGATTCCCTGGCTGTGGTTTCCGAGAGCGTCGTGATGGAATCTGCTGCTTCGAAAGCCTTGCCTGCGCCGATAATAATCGAATTCATCTTTTCAGTGACATTGCCGATAGCCTCAAATCCGAGAGCGTTTGTCTCGTTTACCAGGGCGATGACTGAACGAATGGATGCTGCATGTTCTTCCGTGTGATCAGCGAGCCCGGCGATACGGTCGTTTGCCAATCCGAGTGCCGTTGACGAACCCATGCGTTTAGCTAGCGTTACCGCGTCTTTCGCGTCACGTTCCAGGGTCTCCATCGCTGCCAGAACATTTTGCATGAGCTCAGTGCCGGAGTTCGCATCAGCCTGCACATGCGCTGCCAATGCGGAAATCCGTTCCGCGGCCGCGGTCAACTTATTCCGCAGGAGCTCCTCGCGAGCCTGTGCCCGTTTTTTCGTATCACCGAACAAAGCCATCATGAACTCCTTTATTTATTTTGCATCATGTTGTGACGAAAGGGAAGCGGCGACAGCCGCAACGGAATCCTCGATACGAAGGATACTTGCGAGATCAAGGATCAGGATTGTCCGCTCGGGCTGCACTACGATCCCAAGCAGGTACTTGCCGCTCAAGCCGTGCATCAATTCAGGCGGCGGCAGTATCAACTCATCCGGGATGTGCAGAATCTCCCGGGCGGAATCGACGATCATTCCCACGCGCCGTTTCCCGGCCTGCACAATGATAATGCGCGCAGCCAGGGAATAGGACTCGGCAGGCAATCCCAGGCGAGCCCGCAAATCCACGACTGGAACAATTTCGCCCCGGAGATTGAACACTCCTGCGACTGCGGTCGGCGTATTCGGCACTGGCGTGATTTCTCCGAGCATCTCAATCATTCTGATCTGATTGCTTTTCAGCGCATAATGAATTCCGCCGCATAGAAACAGCACCCATTGGTGAATTTCTCCAGTCTTGCTGACCGGGAGTGCAGCAGGAGCATCATCGGCGGCTTCCGCATTTGTTTCTCGCGGCACTGCTGCGCCCGGAGGAGCAGCATCCGCTCCGCCGCTGTTTACGGCAGGGCCGTCTGCTGCAGATGCAGATGCAGGTATGGATGAAGAGGGCGTCGCTGGAGGCTCGCCGGAACTCGCACTTTTGACTTCCGCGTCCCCGGTCGGCCCGGAAGCAGCTTCGGAACCGTCTGCCGCTGTCGCGGCTGGAGGCGCCGATGCCGTGTCCCCGTCGCGAGGTGGAGCCCCGATGGCTTTTTTACGGATATCACTCATTCGCGCCATGCGTCAATTCTCCAATTGTAGGGACATGAAATCCGCGGCGGCCTCTTCGACTTCTGCAGCGTCCGCCGACGCGAGATCGGCGGCATAGGCGTTGAGCAGGCTGAAGTGTGCCAGTCCGTTGATCAGGCGAGGGACACCGCCGGTTTTCTTCAGAATCGCTTCAATCGCTGCATCGGTGAACAGCTTGTTAGTACCGCCGGCTACTCCGATGCGGTGTTGGAGATACGCCGCGAGATCGTCATGCGTGAACGGAAAAATATGATAACTGATGCCGATGCGCTGACGCAGAGCCGCGTAGGCCTTGCGCCGGATGCGTGCGAGCAGCTCGGGCTGGCCAATAAAAATGAAGCTGATTCGATTGCCGTCGTCGCGCTGCAGATTCGTAATCAGCCGAATTTCATCGAACACCTGTTTTGATGGAATGAGATGCGCTTCGTCGATTATAACGATTGGATAAAGTCCCTGCCGCTCAAGGGACAAAAGGCAGTCGCCGATGTGTTCGAGCAGATCATGCTTTGATCGCATGACTGTCGCTTCGCCGAGTTCCATTGCGATGGCACGGAGGAACTGCACGGGCGTCATGATCGGATTTACGATCAGCGCGACTCGGTAGCGCGAAGGATCAAGAGCATCGATCAGTGTGCGTGCAAGCACGGTTTTTCCGGTCCCGATGTCGCCCGTAAGCAGTGCGCTCTCCTGCTCATCGACGGCGAAGAGCAGCCGCTCCAGCGCCTCTTCATGCACCGTCGAGCGGTAGAAAAAACGCGGGTCCGGCGTTCGCCGGAAAGGTAAATCCTTCAATGCGAAATGATCGAGGTACATGATTACCCCGCCGCCAGCGACTTTACGAAGGGAAGAAGCGTCTGCAGCAGAGTGTGGTCCTTTTGTATGAAGGTGAATCGGTACGGACAATCCTTCCGCAATTCCTCTTCGCTGAGGGATGAAATCACGACTATCACCGATGGAGCAATACCGGCCTGGTTAAGGATGGCGAGGAGTTCGGAAGTGTTCATGTCGGGGAGGACGTATCCGAGAAAGAGAATTGAGGGCGCTTCGACGGCGCAGCGTTCGATAACCTCCGCACCGCTTTGGCAGTCAATCCAACTGATGTGATACGGTTCGAGAAAGCGATGCAGAATGTCGTGAAGGGTCCGTGCGGAGTCTGCTATCAAAGCGGACTTCTTCCCGACGCTGCCTGCTGATGTCGTATCCGCAGTGGTCTTCGGGACCACAGGCACTGAAGCCTGCGCGGTGAGATGATCCGGGAGCTGCCTCCGATACTCAGCACTGCTGTTATCAATCCAGAATGCCAGCTCCGCTTCAGCCGCTGCACAGTTCATGCGATCGACTTTTCCGTCGCGAACCATACGCAGCAGCAGGCCGACCAGAAACAGCAGATCATCGAGGTGGGCCGCGATTTCACTCGCCTCTTTTTTTCGGAAGGGAGCGAGGCAGGATTCCACCGAATGGCTCAAGCGCGAGAGATCATCGTAGCCGAACACGCTCGCACTGCCTTTCAGACTATGAATAGCGCGGAACAGCTGGTGGATAGAATCCTGATCGAATTGTGCGTACTCCGCAGCAGCGAGCGCATTCATCACCCGCTCGAGTTCTTCCGCTGTTTCATCGAGAAATTCATTCTGCAGAGCGTAGATTTCATCGGGCTCGAGAAGACCTTCGAATTCTTTCGGCATCGGACGGCTAGAGGACATTCCGGGCCCTCCATTTGTTCGCGAGCATTCCCGGAAGATCGAGCACCAACACAACCTGGCCGTCGCCCAGCTCCGCCGCACCAATGACGCCAGTTACCCGGACCAGTGGATCCTCAAGCGATTTGATGACGATTTCCTGTTTCCCGACCAAAGCATCGACCGGGACCAGAAATCGTTCATCGCCCAGAGTACTGAGCAACGCCGGCCGTTCGTTCTCCCAATCGAATTCCCCCGGCAAATCGTAGAGTTCCTGCAGAGCGATCGTCGGCACCGCCGCATCGCGGAATCTTACGACCCGGTTTCGTTCAATCCGGGAAATCTCAGACGGAGAAATAGTGATTGTTTCAGTGATCATGCCAATTGGAATGGCGAAAAGCTGTCCCGCAGCGCGGACGAGCAGTGCATCCGTGACGCTCAGCGTGATCGGGATCTGCATTCCAAAACAACTGCCTTCACCTGGCATGGATTCGAGAGAAAGTATGCCGTTGAGCGACGACACATTGTACGCGACGACATCCATTCCCACACCCCGACCGCTGATGCGCGATGCTTGTGTCTGCGTGGAAAAGCCCGGCTGGCAGAGGCACTGAAGCACATCGGTCATGCTTGCCACACTGATGTCAGGTACTTTGAAGCCAAGCGTACGCGCCCGTGCAAGGACTTTGGCGACGTCGACGCCAGCGCCGTCGTCGCGCACACGCAGAAGCACCTGGCTCCCATCGCGGTTCGCGCTAACATGAATCGTCGCAATCTCAGGCTTTCCGGCAAGGCGCCGCTGCTCCGGCAATTCGATGCCGTGATCGAAGGCGTTGCGCACGATGTGAATAAGCGGGTCGACGAGACGCTCGACAATTATGCGATCCAATTCAATATCCTCTCCCGAGAATGTCATGCGCACCTTTTTCTCGGATCCGCGCATGACATCACGCAGCACCAGCGGGAGCCGATGGAATGCTTCGCGAATCGGAACAAGGTGGATTTCAAGAATCGCTTCCCTGAGCGTACGCAAGCCGCGCTCGAGACGATGGCCTTCTTCTGAGAGTGTGTATGCGAGTTCACGCTCCGATCCGCTCGCATCGAGCTGCTGCAGTCCGCTGAGCAGCCGGGATTTGGTGATCATGAGTTCTCCGGTCAGTCTCATGATCTCGTCCATCTTGCGCAGCCCGATCCGAATCATTACCGTAGAAACGGACTCCTCCGCTTCGGACTCTCCTTCCGCATTCGCAATCGAAATGGACGAAATATCCGTTAAGGTAATATCGCTTCGCGGCTTTTCAGCTTCCTGTGATGCATCGTCTTTCCCAACATCTGCTTTACTGATCTGCAGGGAAGGAATTCCGATTTTCTCAATGAGATCAACCAATGGCGATTCGCTCAGGAAGACGACGAAGAAGGTCACCTGCACACCGCTTTGTGCGTCCGGCTGCGTCGATGTCAGCGGAATATTCTTTATCAACTTTCCTGCTTCGCCTATACGCTGAAGCACGGTCGCGATTGACGTTCCCTTATTGAGCGTTTCCCGCGTGGGGGAGAATTGTCCGATGTAAATCCTGGCTCCCTGTTCGAGCCCCTGTTTCAGAAGTGCAGCATCTTTCTGCGTCAGTTTCTGCAGAATATGAGCTGGCAGCCCAGGAAACGCTTCGGCCCCGATTGGCACGCGATTGTCGTCCGGCGCTGCCGTTTCCAGGATCCGGGCAGAGAGCCGATCGATCCGATCGATCAGTTCCGCAGGAATTGCGAGCATATCCTGAGTCGCCGTCCTCCCGTGATTTTCGAGGAGCTGCAGGCGTTCGGTCATCGCTTTTGTGGCGGCCAGGAGCGTATCAACCACCGTGTCGTCGAGTACAGGCAGATTCGCATTGTGCGGCCGCAGCAGGGATTCGCATCGATGCGCAATATTCTCAAGCATGGGCTGCTCGGCCATGGCGGAGAGCCCCTTCATCGTGTGAAACGAGCGGAAGAGAGACTGGAGTATTTCGGATTGCGCTGCATCCCCATTCGGAAGTTCATCCAGCCGGAGCAAGCCGCTGACGACGGCATCCAGGTGTTCCCTGGCTTCAATCAAATACTCTGGCAGCAGATCAATTTCCATATCGATCCTCGGTTAAATCAGCTTTGCGTCAGTGAGCCAAGAAGGCGAATCTGACCCGCGACACGGCTAAGCGGAAGTACTCTCTCGACGATACCGGCTTCAACCACGGCTCGCGGCATTCCATAAACGATACAGCTTTCCTGCGATTCAGCAAACACTTTCCCGCCGAGATCGAAGAGTTGTTTCGCGCCGATCGCGCCGTCTTCACCCATTCCGGTGAGGACGAACGCGCAAGCGGTGGCGCCGTATGCGAGCGCAGCGGATGAAAACAAAATATCGACTGATGGACGATGAGGCAGCTCGAACGGCTGAGCGGAAAGTCTGATTCTCACGCCATCCGCTGTGCGGTCGAAGCGGGTATGTACTCCTGCAGGCGCGATGAGAATACGTCCGGGTAAGACCAGATCTCCTTCCGCGGCTTCGGCTACTTCAAGCGGGCACTCCGTATTGAGACGCTCGGCAAACGAGCGTGTGTATCCTGAAGGCATGTGAATGGCAACCACCACCGGAAGGGGATAGCCTGCCGAGAGAAACGGGAGAATCTGGCGCAGCGCGTGCGGTCCCCCCGTCGAAGTGCCAATCAAAACGATTTCGGGGACCACAGCTTCAACGGGCATGGCCGCTGGACCTCGTTCGACAACCTTGTACGGAGGTGTCAGCCAGGATCCGGGTGCTTCGGCATTCATGTCTGCCGCTGCGTTCACGTCTGCGGCTGCATTCTGGTTGGCTTCTGCAGGGGCGGCATCCGGCAGCTTGGCGGCCGCTGTCAAGCGGATTTTCTGTACTAATTCAGTGGCCATTTCGAATACGGTGACGTTGATGCCGGAACCCGGTTTGTGCACGATATCGATAGCGCCGAGTTCAAGAGCAGTCAGTGCTAAATCATGTTCTTCTTCAAGAATACTGACGACGATCACGGGAAGGATTCCGCGACGACCCTGCTCACGCAAAAATTCAATGCCGTCGAGCCGCGGCATCATCAGATCGAGAGTGACGATATCGGGTCTGAGCGCTGCAACTTTCGCCAGTGCTTCCTCGCCGTCGGCAGCGACTCCGACAACCTCGATATCCGCCTCGCGCTGCAGGGTTTCCTTCAGCATGCGCCGCATGAATGCGGAATCATCCACGATAAGGACGCGCACGGCGGGACTGCTCATGACAACTCCCTTTTCGGCAGCGCGTTCTCTTCCAGTGGTTTGTAGAAAAATGCCGAGTCGATTTCGGTCAGCGACCAGGGCAGTGAATAACGGAGTAATGACTCCGAACTTCCCAGCAGCAGGTATCCGTCAGGACGCAGGAATTCCTTGAATTCTTTCATTGCCGCAAAGGTGCTCTGCTCGTTGAAGTAGATCAGCACGTTCCTGCATAGAATAATATCATACGGCGCCTCGCGTCCTGCGGCAGTGCGGTCGAGCATATTCCCAGCAGAAAAAGATACGCGCGAAAGAATGGTCGGGTCGATGCGGGCGAGGCCATCAGAAGCTTGAAAATAGCGTTGTCGGATCCCGGCGGGAGTGTGCCGGAACGCCCGTTCGCGAAACAGACCTGACTTCGCACGCTCGATTGCCGCCGTGTTAATGTCGGTTGCGGAAATGCTAAGCTGGGAAAACCACTCGGGATGCATTTCGTCAATGAGCATCGCCAGTGTGAGCGGCTCCTCGCCGGTCGCGCAGGCCGCACTCCAGATTCTGACAGGATCAGATTTTGTATAGCGCAGGGAAAAAAGGCGGGGGAGAACAGTCGAGACCAGTGCGTTCAGCTGAGACATTTCGCGGAAGAACCAGGTTTCTCCCACTGTTATCGCGCTGATCAGCCGCTGCAATTCCGGACCGTTTGCCTTTTCTGCTTTCAATAGATGATAGTAATCCAGGCAGTTTGAATAACCGCTCTCAGTCATCACTGATCTCAGTTTGCCTGCAAACAGAGCAGCATTCTCGTCTGAGAAATAGATCCCGGTTTTCTCATGCACATAATCCCGAAGGAGGGCAAAGAGCGGCGCCGGAAGCTGTACCTGCTGCTGGTCCTGGTTCATCAGAATTCTAAGTCCATGAGGGATGAGGTTTGCCGAACCATAGCCAGCCGATATAGTCGACCATCGGGGGTTCCCCGCCGATCTCGCGCAGTCGTGCGTTGACCTGACCGCGATGATACATGCTGTGCATGATGACCTGATTCATGGTCTCTTCGAGTGTCGTGTCTTCCGGCTTGTGGTCGTACTGCTTTTCCATGAAGCGCGACCAGGGCACGGTGACAATCTCTGAAAGGTTCTCCTCGGTGAAGTCGGTCAGGATCGACGGCAGTTCTGCGTGATACGTGCGTCCCCAATCAGCGATCTGCTGCAGGGAAACGAAATGGTCCCGCTTCGGCAGCGCGATCGGCGATTTCGTCCACACAGCAAGAAACGCCCGCTGAACGGAATGGATGTGGTAGAAGAGATTGCTGATTTTTTCGTCTGCGATTGCCGCTTCGGTCGTGAGTACGGCATCCCACACCTTGGCATCAGCCCAGTGCATATGAAAGAATAGGTCGCTGAAATTATTCATTCCCTTAATCGAAAAATTTGTGAAACAGCGGTGGATTACTGATCGAGCCAGGTTCGAAAGGCAGCCGTGCGCTCCACGCTCATCTAGGCTGCGGTCAAGCGGAAGAATTTGTTTCTGCACGGTCATACAAAATGTACTCTTTTCCATCGCATAGCAAGATGCTATGATGAATCGGATTTAAACCCGGATGAACCGAGCAGCCGAAACCGGGGTTGCGCTTTGGGGAGATGCTTCGTATGTTCTTCCATCGCTTTTATTGAGGAGTTATGCGTGCGATAATAAGTATTGTTCTGGCGCTGTTCGCCGCTGACTGCGTTGGGCAATCGGTTTGGGAGTACGAAGGCGGACCCTGCGGCGGCACCTTCCTCGCAATCATCGATCACAACAACGGTCTTGCGGCGGCGCCGTCATACCGTTCATTCGTGCTATTCGGAAATAAGGAAGGCACTGACTGGCGGCAATCCGATCTGCCGGATGCGGCCGCACAGCCGTTTAGTCTTTATTCTTCGGGCGGACGCCTGCTCACCGGCGGGTTCGGGCGCGTTTATCGCACCGATGACGACGGCGCCTCCTGGCAGGTCGCTGAAATTCCAATACTGCTGAGCGCGAAAATCACGCGATTGACCGGATCAGGCGATACGATCCTGGCCTGCGGCGGAGGACTGCTCGTCCGCAGCGTCAATCGCGGAGTGAATTGGGAGCTGCTCCCGGATTTCACTTGCAATGACGTTCTCATGTCGGAAACCGGTTACATCGCGGTCGCGGAGGAGAGTCGTATCCAGGAAAGCAGCGACGGCGGAGCAACATGGTTCGTGCGGAACGGGAGTCCCACTGCGATCAAAGTCATCTTCCGCCTCGGTGATATCGTATTTGCCGCGCGTGAAGAATCATTTCTGCGTCCCGGCGAGTCCGTAATATTTCGCCTCGGCGATCCCGTCGCAGGCAGCTGGGAATCCGGCTCTCTGCTCGAGCCGTCGATTACTTCGATGACGCAGCACCGGGGCGTGCTCTACGCCGGAAGCAATGCGGTGAATGGAACGCAGCTTCTGCGTTCGCTGGACGGCGGACTGAAATGGGAGGTGGTGAATGAAACGCGGGTGCCCTTTCCTCGTCCGCGTGCAGTGAGCGCATTGCATGGCACGCAGGACGGACTCCTCGCCGGCATCACCAACCTCGGAATCTGGCGGCTGGAGGATGACGCCGAAAGCTGGCAATATGTATCGGATGGATTTTTCCCGGTCGGCGTCGCACGTTTGGGATTTATCGATGAGCGCATCGTCGCATACAGCATGAAGGAAAATTTCGTAGCGACACGCGCCGCGGGTTCGGACACTTGGGAACTGCTGCCTTACGTCGAGGAAAGCTTTCCGGGAGATATGCTCGTGAAGGACGGCGTGGTTATTCTCGGCACAACGTATGGTACGCGCAGCAGCAGTGATCTTGGATTGAGTTGGGAATACGGCATCATAGGCAGTGGCTCCCGTCGCGTGCTGGCTCTGGGCTCCGCAGGATCCAGGATCGTCGCGGGTGCAGAGCTGGGGGTGCATGGATGGTCCGCTGATCTAGGTGTCTCATGGACTGCGGACACCGCCAGCAATATTAAAACATGGTATACCTTCGCCGCTCGTCCCTCGGGTGAAATTCTCGCAGCGACCTCTCCGGATGGACTCTACCTCTCAACCGATAACGGCGGCAGCTGGGAGCATCGGGCCGTCCCGTCGATGAGTGGAGCGATCTTCGATGTTGCGGCGCATGACGACGCTGTTTTCATCGCGTCGAACAAGGGAATTGCACAGTACACCCTCGATGGACGGACGCAGCCGCTGCTGTATTATCGTCCTGCCTACCGTCTGAGTGTCACGCCTTACGGACTCGTTGCAGCGACGCAGGATGACGGAATTATTCTCTTCCCCGATTACGGTATGGGTTGGGGAACGTTGAATCAGGGCTTGCCCGAGGCCCATTTCGCAACGCCTGATGTCTGCCGCATTGCGCTGGATTATCATGGAGGGCGGCTGTATTTCGGCAACTGCGGAATGCCAGGTCTTTGGTCCATCGCCCTGGCGACAGCAACAAGCGCAGCAACTGCGCCAACTCCGGAATCCCTTCGCATCGAAGCGATCTATCCTCAGCCGATAATCGGGCCGGGATGGATTGTATTGCGCGCGGCAGTCGGCGAACCCGTGCTTCTTGTCCTGCGCGATATGCTTGGCCGCAAGATCCGGACATTGTATGAAGGTACGGTCGAGCATTCTCCGTTCATTTTGCCGCTGGATGCCGGGTCGATGAACAGCGGAACGTATCTGCTGGAATTCATCTCCGGATCGCAGAGAGATGTCCGAATACTGAATTTCCGGCACTGATGTCTGTTCTCTTCCGCTCTGTTCTGCAGCAGCGGATAGGGAACGGATTCCCTGTCGCGCGTTCAAGAACGGTAATCTGCTCTCTTGTTCTGCTATCGGATGAAGGTTATATTCTGATTGTCTCATTCAATGGATAAACAGAATCATGCGTTGTACAAGCCGCTATCTGCGGCCGCAGAAACTATTTTTCAGACCTATCGTCGGGGCGGCAGTTCTTCTGCAGCTCGTTGTCACTTCGCTAGCTTGCGCGCAAACCGTGCAATCGGAAGGGAATACGGGAATGTTCACTATCACGACTTTTGCTATTGCGGCCATAGCTGTGATTCTGCTTGCCGCATGCATCTATTTCAGAGGCCTTCGCGGCCGACAGAAGGATTCAGAGCAGGAAGTCGAGCTGCTCAGACAGCGCCTGAAAGCTGCACAGCTGCAGCTTATCGAACGCGAAAAGCTTGCGTCCCTGGGACAGCTGACCGCAGGCATCGCGCATGAAATCAAGAACCCGCTGAATTTCGTCACGAATTTTTCCGATCTCTCTCGTGAACTCCTCGACGAACTTCGTCTCGCGGAAACAGCAGAGGAACGGGAGGAAATTTGCAAAGATCTCAAGCAAAACCTCGCCAAGATCAGCGAGCATGGACACCGTGCCGATGAAATCGTGCGAGGTATGATGCTGCACGCCCGTGGGGGAAGCACGGAACACGAGGTGGTCGACCTGAACGCATTGATCAGTGAATCCGTCCATCTTGCTTACCACGCTATGCGTGCGCAGCAGGACGGCTTCAATTGCACCATTGAACTCGACCTCGATGAAGCCCTGCCGCATCCCCGGATCGTGCGTGAGGATATTGCACGGGTATTGCTGAATATTTCCCAAAATGCGATGCAAGCCGTACATCAGAAACAGAAAGAAGAAAAACCTGGATTTGTCCCGATGATCTCAGTGCGGAGTCTGGTTGAGGGTGAAACTGTCGTCGTGCATGTGAGCGACAACGGCCCGGGCGTACCAAGCAATATCAACGAGCATATTTACGAACCTTTTTTCACAACAAAGCCGGCCGGCACCGGCACCGGCCTCGGTCTCTCGATCGCGCATGATATTATCACAAACGGACACAACGGCAGGCTTCATGTTGAAGATGCCTCCGGTGGGGGCGCCGATTTTATAATCGAACTGCCGTTGTAGCGTTGCGTTCTATTGGGAATGCCCCGTTCTGGCGAAATTGCACACCTTCTTGCGTTAGCCCTGCAAAATTTGTATCATGGGATCAATTGATCCTATTCCACACTCAAGAGCATCTGTATGAATGCCGCTGCACTTCACCGTGCATGGGTAGTTATCGTACTAGGTTTGATCGGCATCGGCATCTGCGGAACCGTTGCAGGTCAGCCCGTTTCAGGCCGGTCGCCTTGGGCGGAATGCGGACTTCCTGTTATCGAGAATTTCCTGACCAGTTCTCTCAGACTCCCTGCCGACGCGACAAACTGGTGCAGCATACGCGATGCCAGAGGGATTCTGCACGTAGGAAATTCCGATGGCATTCTTGAATACGACGGAGCCGTATGGCGCATCCTGAAATCGAAAAACGGCTCGCCGGTATTTTCTCTTGCGCTCGGCAATGACGGGATAGTGTATTTTGGTTTGCACGGGGCTTTCGGGAGAATCGTTGCTGACGACTCTGGTCATATTCACATGGATTTACTCAGCGACCGCCTTCCTGAATCCGACCGTGATTTCTCATACGTGTACGGCGTGCACGCTGTCGGCAATGCAGTATGGTTCCGTAGTGCGGAAGGGTTGTTTTGCTGGGACGGCTCAAATCTTAATGTTATCCATCGTCGCAATATCTTCAAGCAATCGCACGTGGTCGAAGGATTGCTGTATGTGCTCATCGAGAATGTCGGCCTGCATCTGGTTGGGAAGACTAATGTCACGCTTGTGCCCGGAGGGGATGCCCTCAGCACGGTGGGCGAAAGTGTTTATTTCATTCTACCTGCCGGCAATGGACGTTTGCTGGTCGGAACGAAATTGCATGGAATGCTTTTTTACGATGGGAAAGAATTCACCCCGGCATGGACCCCCGCGATCCGTGCCGAACTGCCTAAAGAACCTTCATGCGGTGTCCTTCTCGCCGACAGTACCTGGGCCATCGGAACGTTTCGCCGCGGGATCTGGATCATTGACAGGCAAGGTACTGTGCGACGAGTTTTTAATACCGGGGCCGGTCTTCAGGATAACGGTGTCATATCAATCAACGTGGACAAGGAGAACATGCTGTGGGCCGCACTGGACAACGGCCTCAGCCGCATCGCATGGCCTTCAAGCGTCACCTCGTTCGGGCGGAACAGTCGGCTGGAGGGAAAGCTGCTCGACCTTGCCCGCTATCAGGGCCGCATCTATCTCGCGACAACACAGGGAGCTTTCCGGCTGCGCGACGGGGTTATCGACCCGGAGGGGATAAAGACAAAGCATCCCAGTTTTGAAATGCTTACCGGATTTCCTTCCGAGTGTTTTGCCCTGTTGACATGTGCTGACGAACTCCTTTTGGCTTCCCCCGTTGGGGTTTATTCTTATGATGGAAAAACAAGACGCCTCTTGACGCGCGCCTCCGCCAGAGTGCTGCATCCGATCCATCGGTCGCTTGACAGCGTATTGGTCGGATTGGAGAAAGGCCTCCTTCTCCTGACCCGAAGGAATGCACAGTGGATGGCTCAGCCCATTTTCGGAGAGGTCGACGGCACCATTCAATCCATCGTCGAAGGACCTGATAAAACAACCTGGATCAGCCAGGCGGATGGAGCCGTCTTTGCTTTGACACCTAATCGGGATTTCGTTCGGAGCCCCGTGCGGCAGTATCTTGAATTCCAGCAATCGGGTGCGAATCCCGCCGACCTGGGAGTGGTGCAGGGATTGGTCTGGATGGGGACGCAGGATACGTTTTGCGTCTTCAATGCAGTGAAAGACCGCTTCGAACCGGATCCAAAATTCTGGAGAAAATTGGGTGTGCCTCAGGATTGGTCGGTTCGAATGCCGTTTCAGGATAAGCGAGGCCGTATCTGGATGCAGCTCGACGGAAGGAGCCGCCGCTACGCCTATGCTAGCCAGGAATCCGGAGCAATGGGGCACCTCACACTCATTCCTGATCTTGAGCAGACCTCCGTCAATTTTATCAAAGCACCGGAAGACGGTGTCGTATGGTTCGGGACGGAATCCGAACTGTTTCGTTTTGAAGACTTTTCCGCGAAGCAGGCGCATTCTACATTCAACGTATTTATACGGGCAATTTCGCAAGAAACAAAGGACTGGTACACCGGCGACAACATTGATGATGGAAGTCGGATGGAGATACCGTTCTCGGATGAGGGTGTGCATATCCGATTCGCCGCTCCATCCTTTGTGCGCGCGGACCGCATGCAATACCGCTGGAAACTCGCGGGCTTGAATGATAACTGGACTGAATGGTCCTTTGTGGGCAAAGTTGACTATCCTGCATTATCCGAGGGGTTGTATACTTTCAAGGTTGAGGCGCGGGGCGCTGACGGCGCAATCTCTGAAGAGGCCAATATTTCTTTCCGCATCCTCCCGCCGTGGCAGCGCAGCTGGTGGGCGTACGCCCTGTATGGTATTTTTGCGATCGGAATATTCATAGCTGCTCTCCGCTATCGCACACGGAAATTGGAAGAGAAAAGCCGCGCTTTAGAGCAGACGATACGCGACCGTACCGAAGAGATCCGCAGCCAGGCCGAAAAAATCCGCAGTCAGGCCGAAGAGCTGGAAACCCTCGACTCGATTGTGCGCACGGTCAACAAGGAAGTGCGGCTGACCGATCTGCTTTCTGCCCTTTTACAGCAGACGCTTCTGCTCTTTCCCAACGTCAGTGTCGCCTGTTATTTCGTGAGAAGTCCTGATGACACCTTGTTTCGGCTCGTCTCAACCGTTGGCGAATCGGTGGACGCCATTGCAGAGCATGCGTTTTCACTTGCTGAACTCATCGATGATCCGAGCAATTCGATACAGACCCTTCAGGATGGCGTATATGTATTGAGAGGATTAGAGAAAAACTGGAATCAGCATGAAGCCTCACCGATCGTCCCGCAAAGATCGTTCATGGGAATGAGCGACATGCAGCGGGGTTCGCTGCGAGGGTTTCTCGTGCTCGGATCAGATAAAAACCACAGCTTCAGCGCTGATGATCTGCGGAGGCTGCTGCGCCTGCGCCAGCATGTATCCTCCGCCGTGGCTAAGGCTGTAGCCATCCGCGAACTCGAGCAGAAAAACATGCTGCTCGATGATTCGAACAAACAGCTGCGCGACACGCAGCAGCAGCTGATCGTGCATGAGAAACTTGCCGCACTCGGTGAACTTACCGCCGGCATCGCTCATGAAATCCAGAACCCGCTCAATTTCGTGAACAACTTTTCTTCCATTTCGCTTGAATTGATGGACGAACTCGAAGAATGTCTTTTCAAGAAGCGGAGTGAAATCGATTCTTCAGTCGTCAATTTGATTGATACCGTTCGCGGGAACTGTGAGCGGATTCGCGAGCACGGAATGCGGGCCACATCAATCGTCAGCGCAATGCTTCTGCACACACGGAAGGGTGGAGCGCGAAGAGAGACCATCCCTCTGAATGAATTTCTTGATCAGTTCGTCATGCTTTCCTACCACGGCATGCGAATGCTGCATCCTCAATACGAGCTCAAGCTGCACACTGAATATGACCGCAGCATCGAGGGAGTCAGTATCTCACCTCAGGAAATGAGCCGTGTCATTGTCAATATCTGCAATAACGCGTGGGAGGCGGCAATCGCAAAGATGGGAGAAAGCGGGAATTCCCGTCACCCTGAGGTAGTCGTGCGAAGCGCAAATGCCGGCGATGCTGTGCGTATTTCTATCCGTGACAACGGCGCCGGCATCCCCGCCGATCTGCACAGTAAAATATTCGAGCCCTTCTTTACTACGAAGCACAGCGGCAACAATGCAGGACTCGGACTCTCCATGAGCTACGAAATCGTCACCCAGATGCACAAAGGGAAGCTCACGCTTGAATCCGAATCCGGCAACTACGCTGAATTTGTCATCCACATACCGAAGGAATGATTTACTGAGCCGACTCCGGCATTAGAGAATCCTTCTTCCAGATTACCCTGACCTTTTTTCCGCTGCCGCCCTTATTGCCGCCTTCCCAGGTGCCGGGAAACACGAACACCATCGGATAACCACCCACAGTACCGGACTGATCGTCAGGTATCGCTGTCTCTGGTTGTCCTGCATCGCATGGTTCGATCGGCGCACCCTCGTTGATCAAAGTCATGTACAAAGTGAGCTGCAGATTACCCGCACCGTCGGGGATCAGCCAGTCCGGGCCCGGACCCACTGAAGGAAAAGTAATGGTGAGAGTGGTTATCATCATCCCGGATTCATCCGTCTGGTCGGGCGCTTCCGTGATGAGGACGCTGACTGTACCGGATGCCTGATTGAGGCAATACTGCCCATTCGAGTAAAGTGCGAGCGAATTCTCATCTTTTCCCTTGAGGCGGCATTTTTGCACTCGCAGCTCCTGCCCCGTTTGTAATTCGAGCACGAAATTGTCGGCAGGTAATTCGGCCAGATCCTCCACAGAAACCTCCACGTTGAAGGTGTTCGGGGCCGAGGTAAACAAAATATGATACCGCGTGTCGAGTGCCAGGCTCATAGTGCCTCCAGTTGATGGGAATAATACGGTTCTCTTTGGGATTACACGAAACAACCTAGAAATATCTGATGAGAGTGTCAAGAGGCCGCGCTGAAAAAAACACTCACGTGGGCGAAACACAGGAAACGCAGATCCCCTATGCGGGCGCGATCTGACTTGACTATGAGTGAAAGAGGATGATATATTCCTCAATTGGAGAAAGAATATACCGAGTATTCGAGAATGGAGCATTCGAGAGGTAGAGCATTCGAGCAGCTGGGAACGGCGCGCATCAGCACGCCTCTTCGAAAGGAGCGCCGAGCGCCGGCTCGGCGATTTGGAGCATTAGAGCATTCGAGCAGCTGGGAACGGCGCGCACCAGCGCGCCTCTTCGAGCATTCGAACATCAGAATTTCGCTCATTCGAAAATACGAGAGAGGGTGTTATGCGATCATTCATTACCATCTGCGTTTTTTTTATCGGATCGATGATTGGCTTTGCACAGCAGGGGCCGGCGGGGGAGATGAACAACGATCAATGGGACTTTATCAGTACTAACAGGATGCTGCAGTGGGTGAGCAATAATGGGAGGGTGTCGCATGATCCGCTGTCGGATGGGGCTGGGTTGGAATGGCCGGCGGGGAGTGGGAAGTACCTCGTGTTTACGGAAGGGATGGTGTACGGGGCGAAGATTCAGGGTGAGGTGAGGGTCGGTGGGGCGACGTACATCGGCGGTCTGCAGGCGGGGAGTATTCGACCTGATGGTCAGGCGGATGATCCAAACGCACCGTGGAACCGGATATTTCGGGCGCACTGCTTTGATGCTGGCTGGTGGAGCGGTCAGTCGCCGGCGTCACAGGCACAGATCCTGGCGGATCTGATGGAATGGCCCGTGCAGTTCGGTGCTCCGTTTCTCGACATCAATGGCAACGGGGTGTATGAACCCGACAGTGTTGCCTGGCAGCATGGCGGGGTGTGCGATATTCCACGCATTCCCGGCGATGAAGCGCTGTGGTATGTCAGCAACGACCTGAACCCCCGCCGTGTGCGCGACCTGTATGGGTCGAATCCGATGGGGATGGAGATTCAGACGATGGTGTGGGCGTCGAGCGGACACCCGCTGCTCGACAATGTCATCTTTCGTGAATACACACTGATCAATAAAGGCATCCTTGACTTTGAGGAAATGGTGATCGGCGCCTGGGACGATCCCGACATGGGTGAGCCGTACGATGATCTGTGCGGTGTGGATACCGCGCTCGGACTTGCCTACACCTACAATGGCATCCGGGACGATGAGGTCTACGGCATTCCTCCCGCAACCGGCACCGTCTGGCTGCAAACGCCGGTTGTACCGCAATCCGGTTCAACTGCGCAGTTCGGTCTCGGTAGGCGACAGGATTTCGCAAATCTTCCCCTCTCGGCATTTGTCTTTTACGTCAATGGAAGCAGCGTCTACATGGACCCCGCGCTGAAGCAGCCTGTCGGCGCGACGCAGATGATGAACAACCTGAATGGGAAAAAGTTTAACGGAGAAGATTATCTCGATCCCATTACGGGATTGCCGACTCCGACGCTCCTCGCCGGCGATCCCGTGCTCGGCAAGGGATGGATTGGCGGTATCGTGAATAAGCCGGACGACGCACGCTTCCTTTCAAGCTGCGGTCCATTTACTCTTGCTACGCGCGATACGCAGAAAGTGATCTTCGCCCGCGTGGCTGTCGACGGCGGCAACAATCTCCTCAGTGTGCGTTCGCTCCGCAATGCCACGCGGCAGCTGCAGGACATCTACCGCAATCTGCCCATGGGCGCTCCGGCCCCGGTGTTTACATGGAACATCAATCAGCCGGCAGGTCTCGGCTTCGAATTGCACGTGACCGCGGGACCCTTTCCGGAAGGCACATCAAACGTGCAGGCGGTACTGCAGCGTGTCGACGGTTCGCGTATGACTCCCTTTACCATGTTCGACGACGGCAGCAACGGCGACCTGATCAGCGGGGATGGAATCTATAGCATCCTGTTCACAACCAGCCCCAAGGCTGAGGGTGCTGATCTGTTTGTCATGAGCATGGATGCGAAGGGTGAGAAGGAATGGTTTGTCGACAGTGAAATCCCGATTGTAGGACCTGCGACAGTCAGTATTGCCGAAATCGTTTCCGACAGCCGCAATTTCGACGGCATCGCGAATCCGGGTGAAAATATCCGTACGAGCATTCGCTTCGAAAATCACAGCGCCAAGTTGCTGGGACCGTGGCATCTCTTCCTCCGCGACTCGGTATCGCTCAACGCTGAGTGGACCGTCCTGCGCCACCCGCTCACCACAATCGCCGACGGAAGCAGTGAGACCGTGTATGACCCGGGCGATAAAAACACCTATCTGGCCATAACCATCCCGGAGGATTTTCCCGTCGGGACAACGTTCCGCATGCCCGTGACGCTCATCTCAGAAAATTATTGCCTGTGGATTGACACACTAGAGATCGCTGTCGAGGACTACGACACTCCGCCAACCGACGGACTCCTTGATCACGTAGAAGGACGCGCCTCCGGTTCACTGGGCTACTCACTCATCGACCCGACCACACTGACCGATCATGACTACCGCGTCAGCGTCGAAGGTGAGGACTTCGGCGTGAAAACGCTGCATATCGAAGACGTCACGCTCGGGACAACGCTCGCCCGCGGCGTTTCCATGCCCGAGCGATGGGCGCATGACGGTACAACAATCGACGGCTGGCGCCTGACCATGGGAACGACCTTCGACCAGCTCGTCTACGATCAGAACGGCGAGAAGCTCGAAAGTTTCAAAGATGGGGTGAAAGGAAAATTTTCCGAACCGACGCGCGCATGGTTCACGATCTACAATGGCGGAGGTACGGAATATCTGATGGCAGGCGAGGACTTTTTCAACTCTCGTTTCAATACATACGATCTGTTTCCGGTCCGTCTTGTTTTCGACCGGAACAACGGACAAAAGGCGATGCGCTACGTGCGTGGAAGCATTCCGAACTACGGATATCAGGGCTACTACGACATACCGGTCCGCGCCTACGATGTCAGTGACACCGCCAATCCCCGGCAGATCACACTTGGCTTTCTCGAGCAGATAAATCGTCCGGGTGCTGATAGCAGCTGGATGCCCACGGCCGATCCGAATGACCGGGACATCCTGTTTCTGTTTGCAGACGATTATACCGGAGCAGTCGATCCGAAATACGAGCAGCCCATCAATACGGCATCCGCGAATTTGGACTTCCTCTACTGTGTGTGGGGACTTCGCGACGCGAGCCTCCCTATGTTCGTTGACGGCGACTCTTACACCATCACTCCGCGCGTCCCAGTCAGCAACCGCGACGTGTACATATTCCCGAAGCCGAAACTGCTGGGTGTCTCCACCGAACCCACCCAACCCGCAGCTATCGCGCTGCACGCCAACTACCCCAACCCCTTCGGCAGCGGCAGTGCGAGCGGCAGCGCCGCGACGACCATCAGCTTCGACACACCGACCCTGGGTCACGCACGGGTCGCCGTGTACGACATGCTCGGACGCTGCGTTGCCACCGTTGTCGATCAGACGCTCCCCGCCGGCACACACAGCCTCAGCTTCAATGCCGCCAGCCTGCGAGCCGGATCGTACCTTCTCGCACTTGAGACGAACGGCGCGCGGTGCTCGCGGATGATCACCGTAGTGAAATAGGGGAAGAGGAGAATTGGAGAATAGAGCATTCGAACATTCGAGCATTGGAGCATTGGAGCATTAGAACATTAGAGCAACTGGGAGCGGCGCGCCCCAGCGCGCCTCTTTCGAGCATTCGATAATTCGATGGAGGGTTTTATGCGATCATTTTTTACAGTCTGCGTGTTTCTACTTAGCACAATCGGCGCATACGCGCAGCAGGGACCGGGGATGGTGGGGAGTGGAGGAGGAGTCGATGATAACTACGATTTTATCGGTGTGAACCGGATGCTGATGTGGATTGCGAATAATGGGTCGACATCGCATGCACCGTCGACGGATGGGGCGGGACTGGAGTGGCCGCAGGGGAGTGGGCGATACATGGTGTATCAGGAAGGACTGGTGATGGGAGGAAGGGTTCAGGGGGAAATCCACATCGGCGGTTCGACGTATCGACAGGGTTTGCATGCCGGACCTATTCAGGCGGATGGAAGTGCCTCCGATCCGGGGGCGCCCTCGAGCCGCATCTTTAAGGCCCATCGCTTTGAGGCCGCATGGTGGAATGCGCTGCCGCCTGTCGAACAGGCGCGGCTGCTGAAGGACCTTATCGAGTGGCCGGTCGATGACGGCGCTCCGTGGGTGGATGCAAATGCGAACGGTGTCTATGATCCGGATGCGGATAACTGGAAACAGGGCGGACTGAGCGATACACCGTTGCTGCCGGGAGACGAGGTGCTCTGGTTCGTGAGCAATGACCTCGATGGATCGAGAACCAGCAACCTGTACGGCACTCCACCGATGGGGCTGGAAGTCCAGACCATGGCCTGGGCTTCGAGTGGACATCCGCTTCTCCAAAATGTGATCTTCCGCGAATACACGATCATCAATAAAGGCACGGATGATATCGACGACATGCACCTCGCCGCATGGGAGGATTGCGATTTCGGTTCTCCGTTTGACGATCTGGTAGGAGTGGATACAGGGTTGGGGCTTTCCTACACCTACAATGGAATCAGCTTCGACGATGTCTATGGCGTCCCGCCTGCAACCGGCACACTCTGGCTGCAGTCTACCATTGTTCCGTCTCCGGGCCAGACCGCTCGCTACGGACTCGACACGCGCGAGGGTTTCGCAAACCAGACGCTTTCAGCATTTTCGTTTTACATCAATTCAGATCTAATGTACCAGGATCCGGATCTCGGTACGTGGGAGGGCTCCCAGCAGATGATGAATAACCTGTCAGGCCTGCTCTACGATGGGGCGCCGTACATTGATCCGACGACAGGACGGGAGACCGTCATCCCCCTCTCAGGAGATCCTGTGCTCGCGCAGGGCTGGATAGACGGCATCATCCACGCACCATACGATCGCCGGCACATGTCGGTCTGCGGAAACTATACGCTCGCCAAGGGGGACACGCAAAAAATCATCCTCGCACGCATCGCAGTCGAAGGCGGAAACCATCTTCTCAGTGTTCGCGCTCTTCGCAATGCCGCTCGCCAGCTGCAGGATATCTACCGCAACATCCCGATGGGTTCGCAGGCGCCTGTGTTTTCTTACTCGACGCGTTATCCCGCCGATGGTGAGTACGCGGTTCAGGTCAGCGGCGGACCCTTCCCTGCGGGCACGACCCTCGTCGAAGGAATGCTTCGCGATGCGGTCGGAAATGAAATTCTGCGCATCGCTCTTGCCGACGACGGTCAACACGACGACGGCGCCGCGGGGGACGGCATTTATGGCGGAACGCTTGCCGGAAACGCCTGGCCCAGCGGAGCGGATCTCTTCGTCTTCAGCACGGATGCAGATGGTACGAAAGAGTGGTTCGTCGAAAGCGATATCGCGCTGCCCGGCGATGCCGTCGTCAAGATAGCCGAGGTCGTTTCCGACAGCCGCAATTTCGACGGCAAGGTGAATCCCGGCGAAAACGTGCGGCTGCGTCTGCGCATCGAAAATAATTCAGGGACGACGCTCGGTCCCTGGCATCTCTTTCTCCGCGATTCCATTTCGATGAATGCCGACAGGAACGTTCTTCGCTACGACCTGACCACCTCTGCTCATGGCAGCAGTGAACCCGCCTACGATCCTCAGGACGGCAACAGCTACCTCGGCTTCGCCGTGCCGGAAAGCACACCGCCCGGAACAGTGCTGCAGCTTCCGGCAACGCTGATTTCCGAGAATCACTGTCTTTGGAATTTCACAATTTCGATTGAAGTGCAGGCGTTCGGAGATCAGCCTATCACCGGATTTCTTGAACACGTCGAGGGGCTGGCTTCCGGCACACTCGGCTACACTGTCGTTGATCGTACATTGCTCAAGGACGACATTTACAGGGTCAGTATCGAGGGAGATGATTTCGGCACGAAGTCCATGCACGTGGAGAATGTATCTCTCGGTACGACACTCTACCGCGGACTCCCGATCCCTGATTACTGGGGACACGAAACTCAGATCATCGATGGCTGGCGCATCACTATCGGCACCGCTTTCGACGAACTGTATTACGATCAGAGCGGCGATATCATCGGTTCGTTTCAGAGTGTTGTTGGCGAGTTCTCTGAACCATCGCGGAGCTGGTTTGCAATTTACAACAACACGCTGAGCACAGGGGAGCAGTTCTTTGGCTCACGTAAAGGGATTTACGATGAGGTTCCGGTACGCCTCATCTTCGACCGCAGCAACGGTCAGAAAGCAATGGCCTGGCTGCGGGGCGGATCGCCCAGTTATGGCTACCAGGGATACTTTGACATTCCTGTTCGTGCCTACGATATCAGCGACACTGCAAACCCGCGTCAGCTGATGGTAGGCTTTGTTGAACAATACAGGTCGATAGCCCAGGACAATAACTGGAGACCCACAACTTCGGCCGGTGATCGCGAGTACCTTTTTGTTTTTGCTGATGATTATTCCACACAAGTCGATCCGAAATTCCAGCAGTCCATCATGGCAGCTTCCGACAGTCTGGACGCGCTCTACGGTTTATGGGCCATCCTGAATCCCGCTATGCCCGACTACCAGGACGGCGACGCATACACGATCACTCCGCGCATCCCGATCAGCAACCGCGACGTGTACATCTTCCCCAGGCCGCATGCACTTGATGTTCGCACCACGCCCTCGAGTCCTGAAGCCATCGCGCTGCACCCAAACTACCCCAACCCCTTCGGCGCAGCCAGCGCAACCGGCAGCAGCTCTACCACCATCAGCTTCGATACACCGCGCAGCGGGCACGTTTTTCTCGCCGTACACGACATCCTCGGCCGCCGCGTCACCACACTCGTTGATCAAACCCTCAATGCCGGCACACACAGCCTCAGCTTCAATGCCGCCAGCCTGCGAGCCGGATCGTACCTCCTCGCACTCGAGACCAACGGAACGCGGCGCACACGAATGATGATGGTCGTGAAATAGTGGAATAGTGGAATAGGAGAATTCGAGATTAGAGCATTAGAGCATTCGAACATTCGAGCATTGGAACATTAAAGCATTGGAGCATTAGAGCATTGGAGCATTCGAGATTCGAGCAATCGAACATTCGAGCGCGCCGCGCATTCGCTCGGCGATCCAAAACCCCGTTGCTCCAATATCGAAGCCTCGAAGAGGGCGCGCTGGAGCGCGCCGATCCGGATCGAGCCAAGTGCTTCGTGCCAGAGGCTGTGCGGTAAAGGGCGCGCTGGAGCGCGCCACTCCGAACGGCCTTCGAAGCTCCAATTCTCCAATTCTCGAATGTTCGAATGTTCGAATGGTCCAATGCTCCATTCTCGAAGTATCGAATTCTCGAATTCTCGAATTCTCCTCACGTATTAGGGGAAGAGGCAGTCTCGTTCCCTCCGCGGCTTCCGGTCTTGAAGTACCACAGCGACACAGCCAGAAGCACGATGCCAAGGCCGATAAAGGAGATGATCCGGTATGTGGGTTCAAGGGTGGTCGTTCCGATAATCATGATGTGAAGCACGGACATAAGCAGTGTGGCAATAGCCATCCACCGGTACTTGAGGTTCGCAAGCAGCTTGCTGAGACCGTAGTAGACCAGGGCAACGCCTGCCCATGACAGACTGACCCAAACGCCCGGCAGCATGTGATGCAATGCGAAGGGAATGACGAACAGTGCAGTAAGCAGGTAGGAACTGCGCAGCCAATCAGCCTGCAGCTCAAGCCGGTCTTTCTGCCAGTTCATGATGCGTGCGCTCAGCAGCGCGACGATGCCGAATACCATGAGTATTCCGTTGATATTCGGAGCCAGAACCAGGTAGGCGATGAGAATGGAAATGAAGATGCCGAAGTTCGCCACGACGATGATGCGGGAGCGGAACCAGATCGCCAGCGAAATCACAAGGGAACTCTGGAGACAAAGCCAGAGAAATGCCGACGGGATGCTGAAGGTTGCGAAAATGGCAACACTCAATGCGAGGTTTCCCGCCATAGTGTAAAAGAACGTTGCGTATCGCGCATTTGCCCTGATCCAGAATGCCTGCGCAAGGGCGAGAAATACCAGGGAGAGTGCGAGATGCAGTTCTCCGATCGTATCCTGCGCGGAAGCCATCGAAAGACCGAAGAGCAGCAGGAACGGCATCGCGGTATTGAGCAGCGAGGTGACGATCTGGCCATTCTGTTCGGCTCCCTTCGTGGAATTCTGCCAGGCAGTCAGCCCGAAAATCAATGTGTAGAGCAGAATGAATGCAAAATGTGCGAACGGCTCTGTTACGAAGGACATCGAGCCGGTAAAGAAGGGATTGTTGATTCCCCAGAGAAAATGCGTGAATGCCACCATCACGATTCCAAAAGGAAGAAGGAGCAGCCAGCGGTAGCGCTGCACGATGACGACAGTCAGACCGGCGACGCCCAGGTTGCCGAAGAGCACCAGCCAGGGCGAAGGACCCGCCAGCACAGCGGCGCAGGCCATGGCCAGACTCAGTGCGGCGAGATATGACGATCGTGCGCGGACGGAAAGGAAAAGATTGACGGCTGCAATGGCCAGCAGGAGTCCGAAGGTCACCGTTCCGTCGGTGATGACGGGATTCTCACTGAAGAAATGAAGCCGCATGGCGGAGAAAAACAGCAGCAGCATTGCACCGCCGGACATATAGCGTGAGAACTCCACCATCGATTTCGCCCAGAAGCGCGAGAGCAGCAGCAGCACGCCGGCAATTGCAAAGCCCAGCGTGTTCGCGATCAGTGCAGGCAGCAGGCTCAACGGAAGCGTGAGCAAAAACATAACGCCAAGCGTGAGAACGATGACACCCAGCTTGGGCAGCCAGCTTCTTCCAATTCTATACTCGAGCGATTCGCGAACAACGGGGGCCGGAGCTTCCGGAACGCTGTATTCCACAGCCGGAGTGATCGGCAGCTGCAGCTTCTCTTCGATGGCCTGCAGTCTCCGGTCCAAAGCAGCAAGTGTATTCAGGATGCGTTCGTCCTGTGAACCCTGGTACGCATTCGGCATAGCCGGTCCTCCTGGAGATAAAGATGGTCTCGTCGGGTTTATTTGAAGTGCTTCGTGGGATGGAGTCCCCGGCCCTTGAAGGCCGGGGACTCACAGGCCCGTGTGCGGTGCGTCGGAATTAAACCGACGCCTGATTTTTCTCAATCCGCTTGATGTAGAAGAAGAGGAGAACAATGCAGAGAGTGATAATGAGTGTGACCACGGCCAGTCCGATGCGTCGGTAATAGTATTCCTCATTTGCCGCATTCGCATCTTTGAGGGATCCATCGGCAATTCGCAGGCCTGGTTCAAGCACCTTGCTGAAGGCTTCCAGATTGAATGAATGCACAGCAGTGCGCGATTGCAGCTGCGCCTGCTTCGCATCGCGGAGGGAGAACAGAATGTCGTCCACTTCCATACCCTTCTGCTCGGCTTCCTTCACGAGCGTTTCGGTGAGTGCGATCGTACCGATCAGACTGTCGAGCATGGAACGCATTTTCAGCGCCGTCTTGTAGCCGACCGGAGCGCGATCGGGACCGTGGCATTTACCGCACACTCCGCCGGCATCGAAGCCGAACATTTCCAGTGTTGCAGGCTTGACGCCGTGATTGCCGTGGCAGGTCTCGCATTCGGGCTTGCCAATTTTATCGAATTCCACTTTGTGGCGGCTCTGTCGGAACAGCTCCGCATTCAGCGCGTGGCAGGTGCCGCATACGTTGGAAATCGACTCGACATTCGGCGGAGCCGCACCGTGATTGCCATGACAATCGTTGCATGTCGGTGCGCTGGCGTCATGCTTCTCCAGCAATGCCTTGCCGTGAACACTGGACTCGAACTCACTTTCCTGCGTCACCGGGATACCATAGGATTTCATGCGCTCAGCATCGCTGTGGCAGCGGCCGCAGGTCTTCGAAATGTTGAATGCATTCACGCTGGAAGTGGTCTCCTCCGCAGGCTTGATGCTGTGGCCGGTATGACAGTCGGCACAGGTCGCGGTCTTCGGGTCGCCCGACGCATTCTTCATACCATGAACGCTGGTCCGGTACTTCGCCAGCTGATCGGTGGCGAGGGACGGATTGTAGCGGCGCATGAATTCAGGATTTGCATGGCAGGAAGTGCAGAGAGCTACCACACGCAGGGGAGAAACCGGTGAAGCCGGATCGTTGTGACGGCGGATGCCATGAGCGCCATGACAGTTGGTGCACTGCATGATCAGATCGTCGGTCGCTTTCGGACCGAAGCTGTGCGCACTCGCACGCAGCGCGGCAAGCTGTCCGGTTTGGCCCTTGAAGCCAGCCGCGCGCATCCGCGCTTCGTCGTCATGGCATTTGCCGCAGGCATTCGCGATGGCGTTGCCCTTGGGTACGCCGATGAAGCCCTTCTTCTTGTTCATGGCCGCTTCCATGTCATCGCTGCGGCGGTCGCCGCCATGACAGTCGGCGCAGGAAACGCCGGCGGCCTGATGGACGTCCTTGCGGAAAGCCACCGAAGGCTTGTCGTCCATCGAATCGTGACAGGTGATGCATTGGTCGCCGGACTGCGCCCGGAGCGCTGAGACCGGCAGTAAGAGCTGAATCGCAAAAAGGGAAAGGGTGAGGATAAGCAGACTATATTTTTTCATCACATCACCCATCCGAGTATGGTGAAAAAGAGGATAAAGCATATCACGAAAAGTCCGAGATAGGTAAACAGGCGGCTGTTTTGTCCGCGCTGCGAAGCGCGATCGAAAAACGGTACCAGCACCCACAGCAGCCCGGCGACTCCGAAGAAGAGAATGCCGAATACTTCACCCTCGATGAACCAGATATGCGCAGGCAGCAGCTTCAGGATTTGGAACATGAACAGGAAATACCACTCGGGAAGAATGCCAGCGGGAGCGGCTGCGAATGCATCGGCTTTCACGCCCAGTTCCCACGGGAAGAATACTGCTAGAATGGCGAGAATATTAAGCACGATCAGCCACAGCAGAAGGTCGCGCAGAACGAAATTCGGGAAGAACGGCATGGACTTTTCCTCGCCGTGCTCTTCGATACCGATCGGTGAACTCATCCCCTGCTTCTGCACGAGAAGCAGGTGGATAGTCAGCAGTACCGTGAAAATCGCCGGGAAGAGTGCGACATGGAAGCCGAAGAAGCGTGAAAGCGTCGCGCCTCCAACATCCGGACCACCGCGCAGAAGTTCCATTATGGGGTGGCCGATGACAGGCACCGCACCAGCGATGTCGGTCCCGACCTTCGTGGCGAAAAATGCCAGCTCGTTCCACGGCAGAAGATAGCCGCTGAAGCCAAAGCCGAGGGAGAGGAAAAAGAGCAGCATGCCCGAAACCCAGGTGAGCTCGCGCGGCTTGCGGTAGGCCTTGGTCAGGTACACGCTGAACATGTGCACCGCAGCGGCGAGCACCATCAGGTTGGCAGACCAGCTGTGCACTGAGCGCATCAGCCAGCCGAATTGCACCTTGGTCATGAGAAAGCGGATGCTCTCGAAAGCTGTGTCGGCGCCGGGACGGTAATAAAACAGGAGCAAAATGCCCGAAATAACCTGGACGATGAAAAGAAACAGCGTCACTCCGCCGAAGTAGTACCAGATGGAGTGCCCGTGTTTCGGAACCGTTTTATGCTGGATGAATGCGGCGACGCCGCTCAGGTCGATGCGTTCCTCCACCCAGGAAGACATAGTTGTAATTATTGATTTCATGTGCGGCTCCCTGATGGTCAGACTTTTGTGACGAACACTTCGTCACCTTTGACAATAACTTCAAAGGGATCGAGCGGCCGCGGCGGGGGACCATCGACGTTCTTTCCGGTCAAATCATATTTCCCATTATGGCAGGCGCACCAGATCAGACCCATGTCTTCGCGGTACTGCACGGTACAATCGAGATGCGTGCAGGTGGCGGAGAAGGCCTTGAAGTCTCCGTTGGGGAATCGCAGCAGAAGCCCCGGCTTGTTGCCGAAGCGGAACAGCGTTCCAGAACCTGTCTTGAAATCGTCGACCTTGCCGACGAGTACGCTCGACACTTCTTCGCCGGTAACCTCCGGCGGTTTCAGGTACGCGACAATCGGATAGAGTACCGAGACACCCAGCGCGGCAGCGCCTGTGCCTAATAATGTTTTCAGCGTTTTTCGCCTGCTATCCGAGGGTACGGAATCAGCCATGTGAAATCCTCCGGTGGTGTGAAGAGATTGCGATCTCACGGGATGAACCCGCGTCCCCGCCTCCCGATTCCTGCTTATCGCAGGAAGTATTGCTCGGTGTTTAATTCTTCGGACGGTACGTGACCTGAATTCTTGTCCGGTAATTCTGAAGAAATTCCGGATCAACGTCCTGCATCTCGGATGCCTCAAAATTGATTCCCATAACGCTGACGAATGGAGTGTTGTGGAGAATGAATTCGTTGCCCTTGCCCGGCTGGAACACGTTATACTGATCTTCATAACTCCAATTCAGGTCCTTCGTGAGACGGTCCTGATAAAAATTGATGACGGCTTCATGCGAGTCTTCGCAGATCAGCGTGACAAAGCTCAGAGCAGAAGCACCTTCGCCAATTTTGCCGCTGCGGACGATATGCGAACCGGGAAACGGCGGGATATCGATCTGCGACGCCTTCGGGGCATCCTCCGGATGCACAGAAGGGACAGCATCGCCTTTCATTCGCGCCCACGGTGCGTAGGCATCGGGAATTACTCCGGGAAAGTCGCTCACTGATGCGGCATAGGCCTTCATCTCGCTTGCAGAGTCAATAGGCGCAGTATCCTCGCGGGGCGAATCGCCACAAGACGCGAGGCACAACAGTCCGAGGGAGAGCATCACAAACAATTGTTTCATAGCAAAGCCTCTATGCTGGAAGGGATATGGGTAGCCGGATCAGAGTACTGCAGACAATACGCGATAAATCCTCCGAAGGCGGTGGTACGGCCCCGGAAGGTTTGCGAGAATCGAAGGTGCTGCAGCAGAAAAAAAGGTGCGGTTTTCTTAATATTGGCGACGGCTGAAGCCGTTCAAACGAAAACATGCGCAAAGCGCGCGGAGGTAATTCAGGAAGGAGGGAAAAACATATTTCAAACTATTTG
>JBATDG010000039.1:0-1794 GCA_049663345.1 Bacteroidota bacterium | reverse complement strand
ATTTTATCTCCTAGGTACCCTATCACAAATACAAATCGCTTTACATCAGCTCCAAGCAGCTGGTCTATGATATAAGACAAAATAGGCTTGCCAGCTACAGCCATCAATGCTTTGGGCTGAGTGTAAGTATGTGGTCTAAGCTGGGTGCCTGCACCTGCCACAGGGATTATTGCTTGCATTATTATTGTTTAGTTGCTATAAAGTTTAAAGCGGTTTGTTGCTATCAAAAATACACTATCTAGAATAGGTTAGGCTGGTTTTGACAAAATTTTGTCAAAATCTTTCACTCTCTCCAAAATTAAAAAAACCTCATTGGCTTTCAATGAGGTTTTTTTAATTCAGTAAACTAGAGACTTAGTCTATGTTTTTACCGGTCTTTTTTGCATAGCGAACAGACTTTCCATTCTCACTTTTACGACCCACACGAGTAGGTTTTCCATCAGCGATGTGTGATAGATTTGAAAGGTGAATAGTACCTTCTTGCTTCACGATAGCACCTTGAGGGTTTTGTGCATTAGGTTTAGTATGTCGGCTTTGTACATTGATGCCTTCTACAAGAGCACGATGTTTATCCACCAATACCTTTGTTACTACACCTGTTTTGCCTTTATCTTCTCCGGTGATTACGATTACGTTGTCCCCTTTTTTAATGTTTAGTTTCATCTTATCTTGAGTTAAATACTTTGATTATAATACTTCTGGAGCTAGTGATATGATTTTCATATACTGCTTATCACGTAATTCACGCGCTACAGGCCCGAAAATACGCGTACCTCTTGGCTCATCTTGATTATTGAGCAACACTACTGCGTTGTCGTCAAATCTGATATATGATCCGTCTTTTCTGCGAATAGCTTTGCTTGTGCGCACCACTACGGCTTTAGACACGATTCCTTTTTTAACTCCACCATTCGGCATAGCTTTTTTGATACTTACGACTACTTTGTCTCCTATAGATGCATAGCGTCTTCCTGTACCACCGAGTACACGAATTACGAGTACTTCTTTTGCTCCGCTATTGTCAGCCACATTGGCTCTTGATTCTTGCTGTAACATTTTCTTCTCTTATATTTTTGAAGGGAAATACAAATTATTTTGCTCGCTCGAGTACTTCTACAAGTCTCCAAGTTTTTGTTTTGCTCAATGGACGAGTCTCCATGATACGAACAGTGTCGCCTGCATGTGCATCGTTTTTCTCATCGTGCGCTACATATTTTTTGGTACGTTTCATAAACTTACCGTAGAGTGGATGTTTGATTTTAGTAACCTCCGAAACGGTGATAGATTTCTCCATCTTGTCGCTTACTACTACTCCTATTCTTTCTTTTCTTAAATTTCTTTCCATGATTCTTTGGATCTATTTGGTTGTACTTATTTAGCGTTACTAGCGGTTAGCAATTTTGCAATATTTCTACGTTGAGCGCGGATACTGAGCGGATTGTCTAATGGAGTTACTGCATGAGAGAAAACCATTTGCTTCAAGCTTTGCTTTTCTGCTTTGATTCTTTCATTTAATGCTGCTGGTTCTAATCCAGCTATTTCTGTTTTGAAACTTTCTTTACGGTTTGCCATGATTCTTTAAATTTATACGGTATATTCTGCAGCGTCTCTTCTTACGATGAATTTTGTTTTCACTGGAAGCTTTTGTGCAGCTAGCCTCATTGCTTCTTCAGCTATTTCTCTTGATACGCCTTCGCATTCAAACAAAAGGTGTCCTGGCTTTACAGGCGCACACCATCCTTCTGGATTTCCTTTTCCCTTTCCCATCCTCACCTCTAATGGCTTACGAGTGAT
>JBATDG010000038.1:0-80029 GCA_049663345.1 Bacteroidota bacterium | reverse complement strand
GCTCCACGTAAAGGGACCGTGGAGCGCCAGCTCCACGCAAGGGACCGTGGAGCGCCAGCTCCACGTAAAGGGACCGTGGAGCGCCAGCTCCACGCAAGGGACCGTGGAGCGCCAGCTCCACGCCCTCGCGCTGAAAGTCGCAGTACTGCAGAGCTGTACGAAGACTCGCCGTGTCGAGCGCGACCTATTGCAGCCCAGGGCTAAAGCCCTGGGATCGGAGCGAGGCGCAACCACCCCTCCCCGACCTGAGAGGACGGAAGGGACTTCGCATTGGTATCCGCAACCGCGCGAAGCGGTGGCGTATAGACACAGCATGACGTAAGCGAGGATGTTGATTTCAAAAATTCTCGTTGGTATATTGTAAAACTATATGGCGCGTTCGTCTAGCGGCTAGGACGTGGCCCTCTCAAGGCCGAAACACGGGTTCGATTCCCGTACGCGCTACACGCAGAAACCCGGAGCAATCCGGGTTTTTTCGTACGCGCCCATCGTACGCACGGCGCCCGGAGCGGCGCGCTCCAGCGCGCCACCGCGTGGGAACAACCGGGTCCGAGCCGTTGGTGCGCAGTTTGTTGGCGTGTGTCGTTGAATGCGACCGGGTCCGAGCCGTTGGTGCGCAGTTTGTTGGCGTGTGCGGTTGCGTGTGTCGGGTCCGAGCCGTTGGCGTGTGCGGTTGCGTGTATCGGGTCCGAGCCGTTGGCGTGTGCGGTTGCGTGTGTCGGGTCCGAGCCGTTGGCTCGGCCCTACGTCAATGCTCGCAATGTCATTCCGTGGGTTCAGCGTACGAGCCGTTGGCTCGCACGCTTGCGGAGGATGTCCTTCTGCATTCACGTCCTAACGTCCTAACGTCCTAACGTCCTAACGCCCTTTTGACCTTTTGACTCTTTAACCTTTTAACCCTTTGACCTTTTTGCGATATTAAGAGATATTTCCACGCACACAATCCGAATGCCATGCTCACGCTTACTCGTTTTTTCGCCATTCTTCTTGCCGCGGTTTCGCTTCAGGCGCAGACCGTTGAACTGACGATCCTGCACTATAATGACTTTCATGCGCAGAACGTGCCGATGAACGTTACTTCGACGATCAACGGAGAGAAGCAGAAAATTGCCGCAGGCGGCTACGCTGCGCTGAAGGCGTATGTGGAACGCGAGCGCTCGCAGCGCCCGAATACGATTCTGCTGCATGCAGGGGACGATTTCCAGGGCACGCCGATTTCGTCAATTACTAAAGGACGCTCGCAATTCGAACTGCTCGAATTGATGCAGCCCGATGCAATGACCCTGGGGAATCACGAATTCGATTATGGGGCGGACAATCTCCGCCATCTGTTTACTACCGCTACCTTCCCGATCATTTCGGCGAACCTGTGGGATAAAAGTCTGGGCGCACCCTTCGTGCCGCGCTATCGCATTCTCCAGCGAGGCGGAATGGCAATTGGTGTGATAGGACTCGCTCCGGAAGATCTTGCCATGCTCACCATGCGAAGCAATGTGTCGGACCTCGACGTGCTCGATCCCGCAATGGTGACGCGGCAGACGATGCATGAACTGGAACAGCGCTTCGGCATTCGCTTTTTCATCGTGCTCAGTCATATGGGTGTGGAAGCTGATTCAGCGCTCGCCGCAACGGTCGATGGTATCGATGTCATCGTTGGGGGACATTCGCATTCCGCCCTGTGGAAGCCGAAGAAAGTGAATGGTTCGCTGATCGTTCAGGCCGGCTCGAAGGGCCGGTGGCTGGGACGACTCGACCTGAAAGTCGATGCCGCGAAGGGGACCGTCGATTCCTCATGGGGACAGCTCATAGAAGCCCGTGTCGACGATATCACTCCCGATCCCGTCATGCAGGCGGCGGTGCAGAAAATGGAAGCAATCGTCGACAGCGGTCTTTCCGAAGTCATCGGCGAACTCGTCACCGACTGGGAACGCGGACGGGAAGGCGAATCGAACATCGGCAACTGGCAGGCGGACGTCATGCGTGATTTCGCTCACGCGGACATCGCCTTCCAGAATTCCGGCGGCATCCGGAAAGGTCTCGCTGCGGGTCCGATAACCCTGCGCGACATGTGGGAAATCAGTCCTTTCGCAAATGAATTTGTGATCTTTCCCGTGACCGGTGCACAGCTTCTCGACATGCTGCGTTTCCAGGCAACGAAAACCGGAGAATTCTGTCAGGTAAGCGGACTTCGCTTCACCTACGATTTCGACGCCGCCCCGGAAGATGCGCTGACCGTAGAGACCAGCTTCGGTCCGGTCGACCTTAAGTATGTGTATCTCGTGACAACGAACAGTTATGTCGGGGGACATCTGCATGATGTCTTCGGTCTTCCCGAAGCCGAAATAACTGTCACCTCCGCCGGCTCGGCTGCCGTCGACCGCGATGTGTTTATCGATTACGTGCGCGAACAGAAACGGATCGACTCGAAAAAAGATGGCCGTATCACAATTAAAGGAAGCAGGAAATGAAGCGACAGCTGCTCTTTTCGATCGGTTTGTTAGGCATTGCTTTCCTCTCGCTTGTCTCAGCATGCAGCGACAGTGGAACGAACCCGGACGACGAAATTGTGTTTCCGGACAAGGACGTCAGCTATTCCTCGCATGTGCAGCCTTTCTTCAACCTGCATTGCGCCAATTACGGCTGTCATGAAGATCAGACAAGGGCGGGCAACATCAGCCTGACGTCGTATGTCGCGATGACAGAGCGGCCCGGGATCATCATCCCCAACGATCCGGAGAGCAGTCTGCTGCTGCAGAAGATCGACGGACGCCTTCCGCATCCGATCAACGTTCCCATTATCATCAATGCCAACCAGCTCACGGGAATCCGCACATGGATTGCCGAGGGAGCAAAGAATAACTGAGTCCATGCGCGATACACTGACGAGACAACATGCAGCGGAGCTCGGAAAGCTGCACATGAAGAAATTTCGGGAAGAGCATGGACGCTTCGTCATCGAAGGCGAACGCCTTGTTTCCGATGCCTGGAATGCGGGTGCGAAAATATTTCTCGCTATCGTGGCAAGCGATCGCGTGGATCGCTACGCTGAGCTGCTCTCCGAAATGGAAGAGGTGGGTATTCCGGTTCTAGAATCTTCTCCCAAATTATTTGAGAGAATCTGCGATACACGGCAGCCGCAGGGTATTGCCGTCGAAGCGGAGCTCCCTGTCCTCAATGCACGTGCGGCACTCAATGCCGTCGACATCGGTCAGCCCGCCACTGTGCTGTGGGAGATTTCCGATCCGGGGAATTTCGGTACGGTGATTCGCACGACGGACTGGTTCGGGGTCAAAGGACTCCTCTTCTCCAGCGAAAGCGCGGATCCTTTCAATTCGAAAGTAGTTCGGGGAACCATGGGCTCGCTTTTCCGGGTGCAGCTGGGGGCAGTCGATTCGTTTGAGGAATTGCAGAGGCTTGCGAAAGAAAGCGGACGCGAACTGGTGGCAACCGTAGCCGAGGGCGGAACAGATGCCCGCGCCTGGAAGACGAATGGCAGGGAATTGCTCGTCTTCGGAAGCGAGGCGCACGGACTTCCCGCGGAACTGCTGGACCAGATACCCAAACGCATCCGCATCACAGGCGGAAGTGCTGAATCGCTGAATCTTGGAATCTCGCATGGTATTCTCATGCATGCGCTCACCTCAGGAAAAGCTTGAGTTTTCCTGTGTCCGGGACCCGCTCCGCTTAGCGGGCTCCACGCTGCTCCGGCCTCCGGAATTCCGCTGCCGGGTGCGCAACAAAATCCATATAGGTTTTTTCATCGGGAAGCAGTAATTTTCGGGATATACCGTTTCAGTTATTCGAACGAGTTATCCCGAGCGTGAGGCTATGCCGCGTATGGATGCTTCGGACCTGCATGAATAGAATTTTTCGCACAGTTTTTCTTTTCCTGGTATTATCGATCGCCGCCTCAATTCCGCTTCGGGGACAGCAGGATGTCGGCATGCTCGATGACGAGTACCGTACACGATACTCTCAGGGGCTGCTTGCTTTTCGCTTTGCAGGCGGAATGAATCAGTATTTCGGCGACTTTCCCGCCCTCAGCGACTCCCGGCAGCTTTCACTCAGCGGCATGTACTCCGTTCGTACCTTCCTTTCTGTGGGTATCGGAGTGGAATACGGCAAATTCTCGTACACGCGCGCCCGGGCTTCTGTCGATCCGGTGCTGTACGATTTCCAGTTTGGTGCGGAAGAAGGTACACGGGAAACGGAATTCAGCAACTTCCATCTGCTGATGCAGTATCGTCCGCTGCAGCTCTCTATTTTTGATCTCTCGCTGCTGATCGGAGCGGGAGTAACGGTGTACAGCGCGGAGGATCATGGCGGCGATCAGGTGCATACACGTCCCAAGGCCGACATGCCCGGAGCTATATCCGTTCCTTTTGGCGTGGGACTTGACGTCTTTTTCACACCTTCGATCGCAGCCAGCGCCGAACTTCGCTACAATCTGATTTTTAAAGGCGATCTTGACGCCTACGATGAAAAACTCCTCACAATCGATTATATAAAGAGCGGCGGTTCCCGGCCGTATCAGCCGGAGTCAGCAAATGACAACCTGCTCACCGCGACTCTCGGACTCCGCGTCTACCTGTTTCGTAATGATGATTACGATGGCGATTTGCTTCCCAACCGCTCAGAGGAAGGACTCGGCAGCGATGTCTATGAGCCGGATTCCGATGGTGACGGCCTTTCCGATTTTGAGGAGACCGAGCAGTTCAAGGCGCACCCGCTGAAATGGGATACCGATGGAGATCGTCTTGGCGATTACTATGAAGTGACGGTCTTTCGCTCGCGTCCTTCACTGTCGGATACCGATCAGGACGGGCTCTCAGATTTCGAAGAAATCTATCGCCTCGGAACGAACCCGCTGCTCTTCGACACCGACAGCGATGGATTGAATGATCGCGAGGAAGTGGACCTCAGCACCGATCCCACACTTGTCGACACAGATTATGATGGGCTGACCGATTACGTGGAAGTTCGCGTCCACGGCACGAACCCATTGAAAGCGGATTCGGATGGCGATGGAATTTTTGACTACAACGAAGTAGCTACGTACCGTACAAATCCACTCCAGGGCGATTCCGACGGCGATGATCTCAACGATTACGAGGAAGTTGCCTTCCACCGCACAAACCCGAACAGGGCCGATACCGATGGTGATGGTTTGCGCGATGATGTAGAAATCGCAGAGACCCGCACGAACCCTCTCGATCGCGACACCGACAGCGATGGCATCTGGGATGGCGTGGATCAATGTCCGCTCATCCCGGAAACCTACAATGGCATTGATGATACCGATGGCTGTCCGGACGGCATTGGCCTCGATGCGCCGCTAGCGTCGAACGGCACCCCCGGCCGCGACGGACGAGGAATGGGCGTAGGAACCGGCGACGGCACTGGCCGCGATGGACGCGGAACAGGCGTAGGAACCGGCGACGGCTCCGGCCGTGACGGACGCGGAACAGGCGTAGGAACCGGCGATGTCACTGGCCGCGACGGACGCGGAACAGGCGTAGGTGCAGGCGATGATCAGGGCGGATACGGAAACACCGGCTACTCGGGTCCGGCAGGCGGAGGACATTCTCACGGCCATGGCGTCAGCGCGGGTGAAGGGAATTTATGGCGGATTCAGCGCGACTCGCTTATCGGAGCGGAAGAACAGCCACTGCTCGCGAGATTCTCCGGATATATTCCTCGGGCAGTCCAGCACATCATGCCCATTCGTTCGAGCATCGATACAGCACGGCGCATGATTTCATTTGATTTCGAAGCCGAAAATACGATCAGTCCACTCCCCGAATTCAATCTTGAAAATATCAGCGAAGACAAAACCTTCGTACTCACCGATGTGCATTTTGACTACGATATGGACCTGCTCCGCAGCGAATACGCTGCTGAACTCCTCGAGAAACTGTCGGTCTTCAAGGCTTATCCGCAGATGATCGTTGAGATCCGCGGACACACGGACGCAGAAGGAACGACTGCATACAACGAAAATCTGTCCATGCGCCGCGCTCTGGCTGTGAAGAACTTTTTCGTGAAGGCCGGCATTTCGCCTTCGCGCATTCAGGCCAAGGGCTTCGGCGAGACACGGCCCCTGATGCAAAACTCCGATGAGATTGGCAGGGCTGTAAACAGACGAGTAGAAATTTACGTCGTTCGACTCGGTGAGCGGGTGCGGTAGCTTATGAGAGTTTCAGATACACATATCGGACCCGGTTGGCGCTTATGAAATGGCTATTGACAATTGCGCTGATAGGGCTCACTGCTGCCACGATGTCGGCACAGGACGTGCCGTACGCCGGTCGTCCGCGATATCCTGACGGCCGTCTGACTGTCTCGGGTGGAATGGGTCTTTCGAAGTACAATGGTGAATTCACAGATCAATCGGTCGGTGAAATCTACTGGGCGCGCGCCACGTTCACGCTCGCGCGTTATCTTCGCCTCGGTCTGCACGGAGAGACCGGCACCATGAATTACAATCGCAGGTGGCGCCGGAATACACGAACCTCGTACGAGATTCAGTTCGGCACCGACCCCGCATTCAACGGAGTTCCGCGCAGCACATCCTTCGCCACATTCTCGGTGCTCATGATTCTGGATCTGCTTCCCGGTGAATACATTAACCCGTATCTCTGCGGTGGGGCAGGTAAACTCTGGTACACTCCTGAGGATTACTCTAGCCGGGTCACGCGATACTATCCTGCCAGTCCTGAACAGGAGACCTGGGTGTTTCCAGGTGGACTCGGCATCGACTTCCTTCTCGGCCGACAGCTCGCATTCAATGTAGAAGTTCGAGCGAATCTCACCCAAACAGGGGGACTCGAAGCTTTCGCGTCGGATTATGTGCGCGACACGTTTGCAGAGGAATCTGGCGTCGGACGAAATCCCAATGCTGCCGAGACCGCTGACGATCTCTATTTTTCCCTCACCGCCGGCATCAAAGTGTTCCTCTTCCCGGACAATGATATCGACAGCGATGGACTCACGAACGATGCGGAAGAGGACCTCGGGACCAATCCTTACGATGCTGATACCGATGGAGATCTTCTCACCGATTGGCATGAAGTGACGAACCTGCATTCGGATCCGCGTATGATGGATTCCGACGGCGACGGTTTGTCGGATTATGAAGAAAGCGTGAAATATCACACGCGTGCCGACACGCTTGATACCGATGGGGACGGACTTAGCGACGCAGAAGAAATCCAGCGTCTCAACACCAATGCGCTCATCACCGACAGCGACGGCGATAATCTTCCGGATGGCCGGGAACAGCAGCTCGGGAGCAATCCGAATCGCGTAGATACGGACGGGGACGGACTCAGCGACGGCGATGAATACCTCAAATACGGAACCGATCCGCTGCTGCCTGACAGCGACGGCGATGGCATCAGCGACTATGACGAAGTGTTCACCGACAAAACCGAAGCCATTTCCGCCGACAGCGACAAAGACGGTCTGAACGATTTTGAGGAGCACTCGATCGAAGGCACAGATCCCTTCAATCCCGACACCGACGGCGACGGACTGACCGATTACGAAGAACTTCGCATCACCGGAACGGACCCGCTCAAAGCCGACACCGACGGCGACGGCTTCAACGACAAGGCGGATAAATGTCCTCGCCTCCCTGAAAACCGGAATGGCTATCAGGATGATGACGGATGTCCGGACGTAAGGCTATAGGGCGTTAGGACGTTAGGACGAGAGGACGTGAATGCGGATTGATGCATTTCGCAAGCGTGCGAGCCATCGGCTCGTACGCACAACCCAGGGACTTAACTCGATACATTGCCGTAAGGCCGAGCCAACGGCTCGGACCCATTGGCGAAACGGACCCGGTCGCCAACAACCGCGCACGCCACACAAACTGCGCACCATCGCCTCGGACAAGTGCGTGGATATTCATGGGGATGATTTTCGGATTTTCGGGGTGTTATAGCGATGTTGTTGAAACCTTTTTGATTTCCAATTGTCAAACTCCACATGCCGGAATTCTCCGGCTTCGGGCCTACTGATCACATCGCTGAATAATTTTCTGATCCATTGATCGAGGATTCCATCAATGCACTCACAATTCCGTACCCTGGCAATCTTCGCAGTTTTCTGCGCGGCCGCACTCGCAGCTTGTAGTTCCAACGACGACAACGGCAACGACCCGGGCATTCAAACGCCGACTATTCAGCGAAGCGGCGGCATGGTGCTCGTCGAGGCGAAGGGGAAGTCCTTTCAGATGGGCTCCGCCTCTGGGAATGCCGATGAACAGCCGGTGCATGCCGTGAGTTTCTCCCGCAGCTTCTGGATGGACAGCACCGAGGTCACGCAATCCGAGTACGAGCGCATTCTGCGTGCGGAATTCCCTGCGTACTCGACGCCGGACTGGGGCGAGCCATACGGCCGCGCTTCCCGCATCCCTGCATATCTCGTCGAGTGGGGCGATGCGGTGCTGTACTGCAACGCACGCAGCAAGGCGGAAGGGCTTGATCAGGTTTACACCTACACGAATATTCTCGGTACGCCGGGCAACGGCTGCGCGCTTGAAGGCGTGACGGCCGATCTTTCGAATAGCGGCTATCGACTCCCAACGGAAGCGGAATGGGAGTACGCGGCTCGCGGCGGAGTGACCTCCGATTTCTATTGGAAAAAAAATGCTTCGGGATATCCCGCCAGCGCTGATGACAGCACCGAGGTGAACGAGTACGCAGTGTGGGCAGGGAATGCCTGGAATTTCGGTTCCGACAGCGGCAACTTCGGTTTTTCGCCCGCAGCCTCGCGCAAATCCAACAGCTACGGTCTCTACGACATGATCGGCAATGCATGGGAATGGTGTCACGACTGGTACGATGCCGTCTATTATCCTGTCAGTCCTGCGGCGGATCCTGAAGGCCCGGCCACCGGCGACTGGCATACGATGCGCGGCGGCAGCTGGGGCAACGAAGCAAGGCACCTGCGCGTATCGAACCGCGAATTCAGCACACCGGATTATCTTTATTATTTCATCGGATTCCGGGCAGTACGCACGGCTCAGGAAATCCGCACGGCTCAGTAAAGTTCACGCAGCTCAGTAAAGTTCGCACGGCGAGAGAACACGCCGGACATTTCAGCAGCTTCCCACGATTAGAGTCCACACCGCAAGGCGCAACATCAATTGAAAGCAATGACCATGAAAGCCATCCTTCTCGCACTGGCTCTGCTTGCAGGCACGAATACGCTGCACGCTCAGCTGGCCGATTCCACCGCTGTGCTCTTCGACGACAGCTACGTGCATGAATTCAACATCACGTTTTACTATCCGAACTGGGAAGACTCGCTCAAGTACTGGTATGAGAACGGCGAGGAATATATTCCGGCGCGCATCGAATATGCAGGACTTGTTTTCGACAGCGTGGGCGTGCGCTACAAGGGAAATTCCTCCTACAACATGTCGCGAAACACGCCGAAGAAGCCGCTGAAATTCGCCTTCGATGAATACCGCAGCAAGCAGGAATGCTTTGATGTGGAGACGCTGAATTTCAGCAATGCCACGAAGGACCCCACCTTCCTGCGCGAGAAAATCTGCTACGACATGATCGCCACGCGCATGGCGACTCCGCGCACTGCATTCGCAGCCATCAAGGTCAATGGCGTGTTGCTTGGGCTGTACACGATGGTCGAGCAGGTGGATAAGAAATTTCTCGCCCGGCATTTCGCCGACAACAGCTTCAACCTCTACAAAGCCGCCGACAACGGCGCTTCGCTGGAATACAAGGGGAGTGCTACCGACAGCTACAGGGCGGAATACGAACTGAAGACGAATGAGAAAACCGATGACTGGTCGCGCTTTATCCAGATGCTGAATCTGCTCAGCAGCGTTCCGGATGCGAATTTCCGGGATCAGGTCGGTGCATGGATTGAATTCGAAAGCGCGATACAGCTGCTGGCATTCAACATGGTCATGTCGAATTTCGACAGCTATACCGGCTCGGGACGCAATTTCTACGTGTATGATGACGGGAATACCGGACAGTTTACCTTTATTCCATGGGATATCAACGAGGGCTTCGGGTCCTACAGCAATAACTGGAATGTGTTCACTCAGGACGTTCTCACGATCAACAATCTTGCGCGGCGTCCGCTCAACCGCCGCGTTGTCGGCGACGATGTGCTGCGGGCTCGGTATCTTCTGGCGATTCAAAGTCTGATCGATGGTCCCGCGCATGAAGACAGCATCCGCGCACAGATCGCGCGATGGAAGCCGTTCCTCGATCCGTGGGTGCAGGCCGATAAAAACAAGCTGTACACCTATCAGCAGTTCCTCGACAACATGAACACCGACGTGATGGTGGGCCCGAACATGCCGGTCCCCGGACTGACCCGTTTCTCCGACCTGCGCAATCAGAATCTGCGCACACAGCTCGCCGGTTATCACAGCCTTGCGGTCGGAGAGCTTCCTGAAGGTCCCGTCGCAGCCCTGTGGAATTACCCGAACCCGGTATCCAGCAGCACGAATATTGCTTTCGAGCTGCGCGAAACCGGCGATGTCACGCTGGTGATGTACGACGCTCTCGGACGCGAACAGCGCCGACTTGCGCTCGGTGAGCGGGTCCCCGGACTGCACTCGACAGAAATCCTCGCCGGCGATCTCGTCCCGGGAATGCATTTCTATCGGCTGCTGGTGCAGGGCAAATCCGGCCTCGTCACGCGCGCCACCGGCAGATTTACGGTGCTGCGCTGAACCCGGGAATGGCGCGCCCCAGCGGAAGATTCACGGTGCTGCGCTTAACCTGGGAATGGCGCGCCCCACCGGAAGATTCACGGTGCTGCGCCCCTGGGAATGGCGCGCCCCAGCGCGCCTGTTCAACTGGGCGCAACGGCCTTCCCATCTGCGCCGTCCGCAAGTGGCGCGCTGGTGCGCGCCGTCCCCAGGCCAGGCTTTTTCGAACATGTCATTGGCACACATGATATTTCCCGGAGTAACGAATGCTGATACGTCGCATAACATTCATTGTTCTGACCCTCATTTGCTTCGCAGCCGCTACCGCCCAGCAGCCCTTCAACGGCTACACGCTGTTTAGTCCCACCAACGGCCGCACGACGTACCTTATCAATATGCAGGGCGCGACCGTGAAGACCTGGCAGCACAGCATGCCGGGCGGCTATGCGACGTATCTGTTGCCGGATGGTGGACTTCTGCGGCCGGCATCGATTGCGAACGCACAGCTTCGGGGCGCTGCGAGTTCCGGAATCATTGAGAAGATCAACTGGAGCGGGAATGTCGTCTGGTCGTATCAGTACTCCAGCGCAACGTACATCGCGCATCATGACATCGAGCCCATGCCCAACGGTCATGTGCTGCTGATTGCCTGGGAAGTGAAATCCGCCGCGGAAGCAGCCGCGAAAGGACGGCTCAACGCACAGGTCATGTGGCCTGATCACATCGTCGAGGTCGCGCCTTCGGGCAGCAATGGCGGCACGATAGTGTGGGAATGGCATGCCTGGGACCACCTCGTACAGGATCGCGATGCGGCAAAGCCCGATTACGGGGTTGTCGCAGAACATCCCGAACTGCTCAACATCAATCTCAAATCCGCCACACCTGCACCGCCGGGCGGAGGCGACTGGCTGCATATCAACGGCATCAGCTACAATCCTGAAGCGGATCTGATCGTCATCAGTTCTCATTTCATGAATGAAATCTACGTCATCGATCACAGTACGACGACGGCGGAAGCGGCGGGACACAGCGGCGGCAGACACGGCAAGGGGGGAGACATCCTCTATCGCTGGGGCAACCCCGCCAATTACGGCGCTCCGGGATCGATGGTTTTCGACGTCGTGCATTGCTCTGCTTGGGTTCCCGCCGGACTGCCCGGCGCGGGAAATATTCTCGCTTTCAACAATGCCGCCAAGGCGCGCGCATCGGTGATCGTTGAACTCACTCCGCCTCTTGATGGCGATGGAAATTTCATCCTTGCCAGCGGACAGGCGTTTGGTCCTGCTGCCCCAACCTGGTCGTATAGTGGCGGCACAGGTTTTTACTCGGCGCATCTCGGCGGCAACCAGCGTCTGCCCAACGGCAACACCTATCTGACAGAGGCCACTGAAGGAGATTTCCGGGAAGTTGCGCCTGACGGCACTGTAGTGTGGGAATTCAATTACAGCAAGGAAGTCGCGCGTTCGCTTCGCTACCCCGCCGATTACAGCGGAGTCGCCGAACTGCAGACCTCAGATATAGGACCAGCAACTCCGAAAAGCGCCGTGCTGGAGGCCTCCAATGCGCCGAATCCATTTTCCACGTCCACCATTATTTCCTACGAAACGCCATCGAGCGCTGCGGTCGAGGTCGTCGTCTACGATGCGCTAGGCAGGGAAGTGCGGAAGCTTTCGGGCGGGGAGTCCGCTGCCGGTGCCGGCCAATTGGCTTGGGACGGACGCGACGCATCCGGAAGGGCGCTGTCCTCCGGCATCTACTATTACCGTTTGCTCACGGGCGGACAAGTACTCAACGGAAAAATGCAGCTTCGCTAATGACAACCATTCCGCATATCGCTCCCGGGCGCGTCTTTCTCGTCGTCATCACGCTGATTGTCATCGTGCTCATCCTGATTTTCGTGCCGGTGCGCATTCCGCATACTGTCAGCGCCTACGGCAAGCTTTTGCCGGCGCGCGAATGGGTGCTGGTGCGCAGCGAAAACGGCCTGCTGACCTCCGTGCTTCGCAGCAACAGCAGCGGGGCAGTGGAGGAGTATTCCGTCACGCAGCCCGAACGCGGCGACGCGATGCAATTCGTGCTTTCGCCCGGCGTGGTAAACGGCCGCTCTGTGCACAAAGGCGATACGATCGGATGGATCACGTCGCCCGAGCTTGTGCAGCATCTGGCGGCGCTGCAGGGCGCACTCGAAGTTGCGCAGGCGGGACTCTCCTCCGCGCGCAGCGGCGACAAACCCGCAGTAGTAGAGCAGGCCCGCGGAACGCTAGCACAGGCGCGCGCGGCATTCGACGAACAGGATCACCTTCACACCCGACAGGTAGAACTGCACAAGCGAAACATTCTTTCCGACGAAGTCTTCGAACTCAGCCGCGACCGTCTGGCCGTGCTGCGATCGGCAGTCACTGTTGCCGAAGCGCAGCTTTCGTCAGTGACCAGCGGACTCAAAAGCGAAGACATCCGATACAGTGAATCCCGTGTCCGCGCGATTGAAAGCGAAATCGAAGCCGTGCGTGCGCGCATGAGCCGCTTCACGCATCTGGCTCCGCTGAGCGGCATGCTGCGGAATCCGCATGCAGTTGACACACTGCTGGCGGTGCAGGACGAAGAGACGCAGGTTTTTCTGCTTCCGATGCATGTTCGCGACTGCGGACAGCTGAAAGAAGGAATGGAAATCCGCTTTGACATTCCCCGGACCAGTCTGTCCGGTACTGCCGTACTGCGAAAGATAGATCGCACCGTGCAGTACATGGAAGGCGAACCCGTGTGCATTATCACCGCGGAAGTGCGGGGCGAGACCAAGTCATTGCGTCCCGGACTCATCGCACGCTGCGTGGTGGACTGTCCGCCATACAGTCTGGGCGAATATCTTCGCTATCTCTGGACCAGCGTAACCTTGTAGCCATGCCGTATCCGAAGCTCGAATACAAGTACCTTCTGCCCGTCGACCGCATCGCCGCACTGCGCCGCGGACTGCTGCAGCAAATGCAGCCCGACCGCTACGCGCTGGAGTCCGTCGACCGGCAGTACACCGTACGTTCCGTCTACTTCGACACCCCGCGCTTCAGCGCCTACCGTGAGAAAGTGGAAGGTGTGAGGATCCGCCGCAAATACCGCATCCGCTCCTACAATGATCACACCGCCGGTGCCCGGGCTTTTCTCGAGATCAAGGAGAAAGCCGGCAACTATCTGACCAAGTACCGCTGCGGCATGCAGGTAGACGCCATCGTACCGCTCATCCGCAGCCGCGACTTCGATGCGCATATTGAGAAAAAGCTGGGTGACGGAATTCATCCCGACAACGCCGGAAAATTTTTCCGCGATTATGACCGGAAGGCCCTGCGTCCCGTCGTACTCATCGTCTACGACCGCGAGGCATACACCGTCAACGGCTTCGGTGATCTTCGCGTGACCATCGACAAGAATCTCCGTGCCGTCCGCACAACGCTGCCTGAAGATCTGTACCGCGACGGCGATTTGCGTCCCGTCATGCGGCAGCACTGCATCCTCGAAGTGAAATTCACCCGCGGAGTACCCGCGTGGCTGAGTACGCAGCTTGAGCGGCATGCGCTGCGCCGGCTTGCCCTTTCCAAATACACCCTCAGTCTGGACTCCCATGCTCAGTGATCTGCAAAATCTGGATCTGTTTCCGCTCTCCATCGGCGACATCCTCATCAACCTCCTCACCGCCGTTGCCTGCGGACTTTTCATCGCCTGGCTGTACCGCAAGACCACCACGACACCGGGGTATCCGCCTTCGCTTTTGAGCAGCATGGTACTACTGACGCTGATCACCGCGATGGTCATCATGATCATCGGCAACAGTCTGGCGCGGGCATTCGGGCTTGTGGGCGCGATGTCCATCATCCGCTTCCGCACTGCCGTCAAGGAAACCCTCGACATCGTCTTCATCTTCTTCGCACTTGCGGCAGGACTCGCAGCCGGCGCCGGTGCCCAGGCCATCGCCATCGTCGGCACCGCCTTCATCGGAGGCATCGTGTATCTGCTTGCGCGCGTCCCTCTTCTCACTCCCCAGCGCCGCGAATACTATCTGCAGTTCAGCTACGCATCCGGCGACGACGCGAATCCCGCCTACCTCAGCATCCTCCAGCGGCACTGCAAGCGACAGCGTCTCATCAACGCCTCAGCCGGCGACGACGACAGTCCGATGCAGCTATCCTTCTACATTCAGCTCCGCGACATCAAAGACAACCAGGCCCTGCTCCGCGACCTCCGTGCGGTTCCCGGGGTGAAGCATATCAGTATTGCGTTTGATGATGAGCAATTTTAGGAGGATGAGCCTTTAGGCTCGTCCAAGAGTAACCACAGATTACACGGATTACACAGATTGGTTTTTAGGAGGATGAGCCTTTAGGCTCGTCACGTATCGAAAGGGGGAAGAGCGTACAGCGTACCGCGTACCGCGTACAGCGTACCGCGTAAAGCGTAAAGCGTACCGCGTACCGTGTACCGCGTACAGCGTCCTTGTTGCTCCGAAATCCCCTTTATTCTCTCAGCCGGATGATGTACAATACGGTTTGTATCCACGCTGAATGGAGGTCGTCATGATCAGCCGGAAGGTTTTCGCTGCCTCTCTTTTTATGCTCTGCTTCGCATGCATTGGCTGCGAGGAAGACAACTCATCACCCATCGACACGACGCCGGATATTTCAGGCAATCTCATCAAGGTGGACGGCTGTAAAAACGGCCTGCTGAAATCCGCCGCCGACAATAATCAGGGTTGTGTTCAATTCACCTATGATCCCGTCGCGCGAACGCTTACGCTGCTGCATGTCAACGCCGGATTCAACTGCTGTCCCAAAGCAATCAGAGCGGATGTCGTCGTTGAAGACAGCGTCATCCGAATCACCGAATCCGAGAGCGGAGGGCAGTGCCGCTGCGAATGTCTTTTCGGCCTTCACATCCTCGTCGAAAACATTCCCGCCCAAACCTACACCATCAAGGTTATTGAGCCTATCCTCAACGCACAGGAGACGCCGCTCGAATTCACCGTCGATTTCTCGCGAGAGACCGAAGGGGAGCATTGCGTCCCCCGGAATTTCTATCCGTGGGGGATTTAGCATACTTGTTTTTCAGCGTAAAAACTGCGACTTTAAAATTCACCCCAAAAAATGCAATTCATCGCTTTGAAAATAACTGCGCGCGCCGTACTTTGGTTGTGCACGCGTAGCTCAGTTGGTAGAGCAGCTGACTCTTAATCAGCGGGTCGTCGGTTCGAGTCCGTCCGCGTGTACGAGCACACACGTGCCCAAACCCAATGCAGAACGGCCCGGAACTCAAGTTTCGGGCCGTTTTTCATTAGGGAGCTGGAGGTACGGTTCCCATGATCCACGAGAGGCTGAGATCATCCATATTCGAAGACGCCCGAATGCTGGCAGACGCGTTTCGGATGAAAATGAATGTTTGCATCTCTCCCCACTGTCAGACATATTGTACCTACTTAATAACAACTAGGTGCAATATGTCTGGTGAGCGACCCAAGCATCCTGCGGAAACGATCTTTCGCGAGCATGGGGGGCAGCTGCGTATGAGCGAGGCGATCCGTCTCGGTATTTCCCGCTACATGCTCTATTCGCTTCGTGATAGAGGCATCATCGAACAGGTCAGCCGAGGGATATACCGTTGGGCGGAACTGCCGGCAATCAGCAGTCCCGATCTGGTGACGGTCAGCCTTCGCTTTCCGAAGGCCGTCATCTGTCTTATCTCAGCGCTCTCCTATCATTCAATCACGACACAGATACCACACGCCGTATCCATCGCGATCACCAGCGATGCACGGATACCCAGACTTGATTATCCTCCTATCCGCGTATACCGATTCGCGAAGGACGCCTTTGAAGCGGGGGTGGAGGAGAAAAACATCGACGGCGCGGAGGTCAAGGTTTATTCCGCCGAAAAGACACTTGCGGACGTATTCAAATTCCGCAACAAGATCGGGCTGGATGTATTCCTCGAGGCGCTGAAGCTCTACACGACTCGCAAGAATGCGGATCTGGGAGCGGTTCTCCGATACGCGCGCATCTGCCGCGTCGATCGGCTTATTCGGCCATATCTGGAGGCAATCCGGTGAGCGGCAAGAAAAATATGCCTCCTTCTGATGAATCTTAGGGTATCCCCGCTGCTTGCGTATCACAGGTCCTGTCTCCGTGTTGCGGATTGATGTATTTTGCATAGGCACACCCGGCGCTGACCGGGATTTCTCATGTCTGACCAAGCCACTATAAGAAGGGTCCTGTCATGCGATTGGAGAGCGAGTTCACTGAAGACCACGTGCACGAAGACATCCACCTGGAGTACCCGGCTGCCGAGCTTCTTTATAAGGCGCTGCGCCATGAGGAAAAGCGCCTGTTCAACAAGACGAACCGTATTGATGATCAACCGGAGCTGTCATGGCTCGCAGCGGACAGCCCGCAGATGGAAGTGTATCGTCACACGTACAAATGGACGGGAAAATTTCGACAGTTCTTTGATGAACTCTTACGAACGGCCAACGGGCAGGACGCGATCCAACTCGGTGATATGAAGCACAGCATGCTGCGAAAGCTGAAAGCTATCGGGCTGGCATACACAGGATTTTTACGGGAAGAGCTGCAGAAGTACGGCAGCGAGCCCAACCATGCACCCCCGGTCTACACGGATATGGATGCCAGGATCGTTGGACTGGAGGAGTACTTCAGCCGGAAACCGTTCGATGCGGTGTCTCCTGAGGAATTGCTGCCGTAGGGCTCGATACACCGAAATCGAATCGTCCGGGAAGGTTCACCATGCAGAACGATGCGGTTCGGAGCTGTGGATTGAACGTTAGGGTTGACATGTGTTCAAAAAAATACTATGTTCAAATATAATGAACGATAGTAAAATATGAACACAAGATGTTGTTGGTGCCGTGATGGAAAACGAGAGACGGATACTGGAAGCCGCGATTGAGAAGATCAACGAAATCGCGGGTATAGAACTTGAGGCAGTTGGTGAAGGGGCGGGCAACGTTCCAGGTCGCGCGGATACGGTTGTCTGGCTGACTCATGCCGGAAGAAGGTACAAGTATATTGCTGAGGTTAAAAGGACAGTGACAAAGAGCACCGCGCATTTTGTCGCTAAACAACTCGTTGAATATACCCGGAAGACGAAGACCGCAGCTCTGCTCGTGACGGACTACGTGACCGGGGGTGTCGGCGAGATTCTGCGTGCAATGGATGTTCAGTACCTGGATGCGGCCGGTAATGCGCACATGCATGCTGGGGGCGTGCATCTATTGATTGAGGGGAAAAAGAGAACGGAAACAGGGAGGACGCGCACAGGGGGCGATCCCTTTGGCTGGGCAGGACTCAAGGTCGTATTCACGCTGCTCTGCGCGGAGGAACTGCGCAATGCCGCATACCGCGACATCGCGACGGCGGCGGGCGTCGCATTGGGAACGGTGGGTGGCGTGGTGACCGAACTCGAGAGACGGAAGTTCCTGATGCGTGTCGGAGGCGTAGCGAAACTTCGGAATCCGAAGGAACTGATGCAGCTGTGGGTGACCGCGTACATCGAGAAGCTTCGGCCGAAGCTGCTCCTCGGTCGCTTCGAAGCGATCGTAGGGCTCGATACGCACGAAGCAATACGCTATGGCGCGCTCCTCGGCGCGGAAACCGGCGCGATGGAACTTCAGAAGTACCTCAAGCCCGGAATTCATACCCTGTACATCGAAGATGATCAGAAGGAATTCGTTGTGAAGCAGCGTTTGCAGAAACATCCCGAGGGCAGGGTCGAACTCCGGAGAAAGTTCTGGAAATTCAACTATCCGGAAAAAGAACTCGGAGTTGTCCCGCCGCTTTTGATTTACGCCGACCTGATCGCGGTTGGTGATCCACGTACTATCGAAGCAGCGGAGATGATCTATGACGAATGCCTCGCTTGATATTTCGGGAAAGTTTGACGCTGAAGTACTGGAAATCATCGAACTGCTTATCTCGGTATGTGCAGTGCAGAACCTTATCCCATTCGGCGCCATTGAAGAGCCTGAGGGGAAAATCAGTTGGCCTCCGAACTTCGATCATGTGATGTCGACCGTGGGATTCCAAGACGCATTGAACTCTGCCCAGGTCTGTCGGGTGAGGAACGACCCTCCTAAGGAAATTCGGGTTGTCTCAATTCCGGGAATCGCAGTACTCAAGCTGATTGCATGGGCAGACGGTTATCCCAGTCGTTCAAAAGACGCAATTGATTTCCGATTCATACTTGAGAACTATAGTACCGGACAATTTGATCGGCTGTTTTCTGATGAAGAAAGCCTCATTGACCTCGTGACCTCTGAGCATGAAATGGCAGTCGCCCGGTTGTTAGGGAGAGATGCTGGCAGGACGATGAATCCTGCCACTCGGAAGGTTGTGCTTGGGATTTTGGAAGCCGAGCAGAATACCGAAGGGCAACTTCGACTTGTGGGTGATATGCTCGTTGGGTCGGATCAAGGGGCCGATTTTGTGTTAGCACTGATCAAGCATTTCCGACAGGGGATATCAGACGCATCGGCTTAGATTTGAGGTCGACGGAGCAGACGAGAACCGGCTGGTAGGGCGGCGCCGAATCAGCGGGTCGTGGGTTCGAATCCCTCCGCGTGTACGAGCACGCACGTACCCAAACCTCCGCCACAGGCGGACACAACGGTTCTTATCCAAAGATAAGGACTGTTTCATTAGGCCGGATGAAGTATTAACAGACATTGAATGAAACAGCAAGCTCTGGAGCTTGCTATCCATCAAAGCAAGCTGCATGGCTTGCTCTAGCGCAAAGCAAGCAATGCCGCTTGTGGAGTAACGAAGGACAGATCTGAACACCCCGCAATCACCCAAATCCGTGGTTTTCACCAGTTGGACGTGCTTACCCTAATTACTCTGCATTATCGCAGTGCAAGTCCAAAGCCGGAATTGTCTATGCAGTCCGGCACCGCTGATCAAGGATACATCTATCGTGTCGAAACGCAGAATGCGAAAATCGCTCAGATTTCGCAGAATGATGCGAAGGAACATCCGGAGGCGAAAGGCAGCCGAGGAAGTTCAACTGCTCAACTGATCGGCTGCTCGCGCTTTAGCTTGAGGACCCTGAAAAACATCCAAAGTGGTCCCGTCAACAGCGAAGCGATAAAGAATGGCAGGAACTGATATCCCTTTCTCAAGGCTATCAGCGAATAGACTAAAGCCAGAATCGTCCAAATTGAGATCCACAGCCAGAGTCCCGACCCCATCATATCGGTGAAGGAGAATGGAAAATATCCGATCACTGTCAACCTCCGCTCACGTATTGAAGGCATTTTTGAACTTGCGCGAGAAATTTGCGGAATAAAAAGTAGACTTGCAACCTGTGCGGAGAATTGACACACGCGCGTCCCTTGAGTCCTGTTTACCCTTATTTCTGCTTTGCGAGCCCGGTCAGATAGTTGCGGGCCGAAATGAGATATTCAACGGATTTCAAATGATCTTTTTGTTCATCAGTCTCCCTACCGATGATATCTTCGACTGCGATTGGGACCATTGATCCTTGTGGGTCGCTCCATTCTGCAAACGTGTGAGTATGTCTGCACAGATCCCAGCGATCCCATTCACCGAACGTGTCGTAAACCTCGTTCAGAATCTCTATCTCCGATTCGCTTAACCAATCCGGGTCAAAAGGGGCATCCTGATGAAGTAAGCGGACTTTGTGTTCGCTTCTTTCAGAGATGTGCTGCTTCCAGACTGAGCTCTCGTCATAGGACTCATTAATAATGCTGTACGTCCGGCTGAGAACTGGGCCGTGGTCCATTGAAACATACTGGTCGTAAGTAATCGGCTGCTTCCAACGAAGGAGAGAGATTCGATCAGCGATGTAGAGAAGCTTCAAGAGCTTGATGAAATATGCTTCTCCACCAGACTTCTTGAGAAGGTATACCGCGGCTTCCGTGGTAGCGCTCTCATCGAAAACTGGTGGCGACTTACGCTTTATAAGGCCCATCGCGTAATACTGCCTTTGTAATTTGAAAGAGAATAAGGAATACGAGCTTGATTTCTATTCTCTGAACTTATTTCTTTTCAAGAACAGACGCAAGGGGGATCGGCACGCACCACAAGCTGAATCCGGGTGAGATGTAAGTAAGACGCGGCTAAAGCCCGCTTGCATCACACCCCATTTCTCCGGATATTCCCCCCTTAAAATGCATGGTGCAGCCGAAAGGCACCCCCCGAGGACAGAAGGATTTCGCGTTTTCGCCAACGCAGTGATGTGACCGCAATACTAGTTGTCTGAGAGAAAATCCACCAGCCGAGCCGCTATGCGTCTGACGTTTGGAATGAATCTTGACGGGAGTGAATGGAGCCCCAAACAGGCTTCGGCGGGAGAAATGCAGGTCGGGCCGCAGGGACTCCTCGAAGTGCTGGAAACGCATATGGGCCTCACCGGCCTCCACCCGCATCACGCGCGGCGCATCGATCAGTATATGGCGCGGCTCGCGGAAGGCGATACGGCGGACGCCTGGTACCATCGCTCTTTTGCTAAGGATGCCTGGTCTACCGCGAAGCAGCTGCTGGCGTGGCGGGATGAACTCATCGGCGCCGGGTGGGACGGCAAAGCGGAGGCGTCGGACTCTCCGCGTCTGCGTACGCTTGCCCTCGCTGAAGCATCGCAGCTGCCGCTTTCCATTGGGTTTGAGGATCGCCTGATCGAAGCGATGCAGGAAATGGAGTTCTGGACGCACCTTCCGATTTCAGAAATTCTGCTCACGGAGCCCCGCGAGTTTTTTCCGCCCATCTGGCAAAAAGTGCTGGGCTTGCTTGAGGAACGCGGCACCGACATTTCAGCTGCTCCGGAGGTGAGTGAAAGCAATGCCGACAGCAACGCCGACAACAACGCCGACAACAACGCCGACAGCAATGCCGACAACAATGCCGACAACAACGCCGACAGCAATCTCGCGGCCGTGCAGCGGAGATTGCGGGACAACACATACAAAACTGATCTGCAAAATGACGATGAATCCCTTCTGCTCGTGGAGGCAGGGGATGAATGGGAGGCTGCCGAGCATTGTGCGCGATGGCTGGGCGCTCACGTATTCGGTGCAAAGAGTGATGAAGAGAATACCGGTGTCACCATTATCTGCAGCGGTGATTCGGGTGTGCTGGACCATGCCCTGCAGCGGTACGGACTCCCGCGCCTGGGACGAAGCGAATCCTCGCGTTGGCGCGCTGATCTGCAGATTCTTCCGCTCGTGCTCGCCAATGCCTGGAAGCCGCTGGATGTCCGCCGCCTCGTAGAACTGCTGACCATTCGCCCGAGCCCCATCCTGAGTTTCGCACCGTGGATTCTGCTCAAAGCGCTCACGAAGCAGCCCGGGACAGGCGGCGAGAAATGGTTGAAGGCGCTCGATGCCGTCGCTGCGAAGTATATAGAGAAAGCGGCTGAGGATGGGAAGGTCATCTCCGGGAGCGAGGCGAAGGCGTATGCGGACCTCCTCAACACCTACCTGGCAACAGACCGCTATGACGAAAAGGAAGGCATTCCGGAGGAAAAGCTCCGCGAACGCTGCCAGTGGCTGATCGACAGCTTTGGTCCCCGCATGAGACATGAACCCGAACTGAAAACTGCGGTCGCGCATGCGCGGGAAATTCAGAAGCTCTCCGAAGGCAAAGGACTCATCCCCCGCGTCGCAGTCGAGCGCATGCTCGATTCCGTGATCGGCACCGGCGAAGTGGAGGAGGGCCGCAGGCAGGAAGCCGCTCCGTGGCTGGTGCTGGCGCATCCCGCACAGGCGGTGCAGGAATGCCGCACGCTGATCTGGTGGAATTTCAACGCGGAAGATGCTCCCCAGCGCACCTGGTGGTCGCCCGATGAAATCGCTTCGCTTAATCGTCATGGAGCTGCACTCGAGGATGCCGCATCCGCACTCAGCCGCGAAGCCCGGGGCTGGCGCCGCGCGCTGCAGTCCGCGCAGGAAAGAACGCTGCTCTTCACCACGCAGCGCTTCCGCGGAGAACAGACCTGGCCGCATGCACTGTGGGACGAAATTCGCGTCGCGGCGAAACAGCTTTCTCCCGTAAAAACAGCCGCTGCCGTAAATGCGGACGAGCTGGTGAAAGAATGTCTGACGCGGCAGTGTGCAGGTCTGACGAAAGACAGCAGCTGGTCGCTGGCAGGACGCTCGATGCCGATGCGGATAGTTGAACCTTGCGATTCGCCGGCCGCTGCGGCGCAGTTTGCGATACCCGTACAGGCCGTTCCGCCGCCCGACCATCTCTCGTATTCCTCCATGAGCGACATGATCGGCTGTCCGATGAAATGGACGCTTGAGCATCACGCCAAGCTGCGGCGTACCGATGCGCAGGACCTCCCCACCACGAATCTCATGATCGGACTTCTCTGCCATCACATCGTCAACCGGCTGTACAGCGAATCCGGCAAGCAGTTGTCGCCGGAATTAGCCGCGCAGCAGGCGTCCGTGTTGTTTGACGAACTCGTCCCTTCCATGGCTTCAGAGCTTCTGCTGCTGGGCGGAGAAGTGGAGCAGCTTCGGTACCGTGAAGCCATTGCGCGCGCGGTACAGCAGCTGGTCGAAGCCATCGATCGCCTTGGAATGACCGTGGAGAGCTCGGAACGCGAGATCGAGTTGGAAGACGATGGCTTACGCTTCAAAGGATTCGTAGATCTGATACTCCGCGACAACAGCGGCACGCCTTTCGTGCTGGATCTGAAATGGTCGTATTCGACAAAACGCTATATCGAATTGGTCGAATCCGGCAGCGCGCTGCAGCTCGCCTCCTACGCCTGGCTTATTCGCAAAGCAGACGGGGAGACCGGCGTCCCCTTTGCCGACGGCGCCTACTTCCTGCTTGCCAAAGGCCAGCTGCTGGGCGCAAGCCCACACCTTGGCATGGACTCGCTGGACTCCAAACTGCAGCCCGAGGAAATCTGGCGGCGCGGCCGGCGCAGTTGGGAAGCGAACTTTCATGAGGTAAACCGCGGAGTCATGGAAGCAGCGGGAGTGGCGCAGCAGCTCCGGCGGGAGGAGGAAGACTTATCGGCTGACGCATTTAAAAAGGCGATAATGGAAGAACAGTATGCGAAGGAATTGCTGTACATTGAGCCGCCCTGCCGCTTCTGCAATTACTCCGCACTCTGCGGAAAGATGGGAGAGGAAGAATGAGCGGCAGAATAAAAAAAGAACAGACGGCCAGCGAAGCGAAAATGGTAGGTGAAGAAAGTTCGGGCATGGGCGGCATAGAACTGATCAACGCCAGTGCCGGATCAGGCAAAACCTTTACTCTGGCGAAGCGCGTTTTTGATGTGCTGACCAGGGAACACGAATCGATCGCTCCTTCCGAACTCGCTGCGACGACCTTCACGAAAAAAGCCGCAGCCGAATTGCGCGAACGCATCCGACTGCAGCTATTAGAGAAGGGAGAAAACGAAGCGGCCCAGGGCATTTACGACGGCTTTCTGGGCACGGTGAATAGCATCTGCGCACGTCTTCTGCGGGAATACGCCATCGACGCCGGACTCTCACCCGCACTCGATGTGATGCCCGAAGAGGACGCATCCCGGCTGTTCAACATCGCGACCTCAGCAGCGCTGGAAGCATACTCAGCTGATATCAATCCAATCGCATACCGGCTCAGCTGCGATGGTGCGGGGACGAATTATGCGAAAACCGCAGATTGGCGCGATATGGTGCGGTCGATCGTCAACCATGCACGCGTGAATCTGCTCGATAAAACGCAGCTCGAGGAATGCGCCCGCGAATCCTGGACAAGCCTGTCTGAAGTTCTCGGAGAAATATCACAATTTGATCTCGATGCATCTCTTGATCGGGAATTACAGAATACGATTGAGCTTTTCAACCTGATCGCAGTGCCGGCAAAGACGACTAAGCCTGCTATCGATGCGGTGAACGACTTTGCAAAACGGCGGAATCGAAGCAGAGAGCTGCGCTGGGTGGAGTGGCTTCGGCTGTCCAAATTGAAAACTGCGAAGGATGGCCAGGACGCGATGGAAGAACTCCGTAAGGCCGCTGGTTCCGTAACGCAGCATCCGCGCTTTCAGGCGGATATGCAGGCGCTGATAGAGATGGCGTTCAGCTGTGCGGCGAGGGCGTTGAAGGAATACGAGGAATACAAGAGCGCACAGGGATTGACCGACTTTGTGGACCAGGAAACTCAGGTGCTGCAGCTTGCGGAAACCAACGATGCTTTCCGCAGCTCCATGCGCCAGCGTCTTGGACAGATGATGGTCGATGAATTTCAGGATACCAGCCCGGTGCAGCTTGCTCTCTTTCTGCAGCTGCACAATCTTGCCGATGCCTCGATCTGGGTGGGTGATCCCAAGCAGTCCATATTCGGTTTCCGCGACACCGACCCGCAGCTCATGATGTCTGCGGCGGAGCGCATGCGTCAGGGTGATGCACTGAAGGACTCCTGGCGTTCCAAAACCGTGCTTGTGGATTTCACCAACGAATTGTTCACGAAGGTTTTTCATACCATGAAGCCCGAGCATGTTCGTTTGGGAATTCCCGAGCAGCGCAAGGATGAAGCGAAGGGCGGCTGGATAGAGTCCTGGAACCTCACCGCGGGGAATCAGCCGGATGAAGCCGCTGTGCTCGCGGATGGCGTTTTGAATCTCCTGAATGAGCATAAGGAAGTGAAGCGCAGCGGCATCGCCATTTTGTGCCGCGGCAACAAGGAGCGCAAGCGCATCGCGGCCGCACTGGAACGTGTGGGCATCCGCGCTTCCGCCTCCAGGGGCAAGCTGCTTGAAACGCCTGAATGCCGCCTGGCGCTTGCCGCCTTGCGTGTGATGCAGGACAAAAAGGATACGCTGGCGCTGACGGAAATTGTGCGCTACTCTCCTCTGCATTCATCGCATGCAGACTGGATCAGCGCTCTCATCGGTAATCGGATTGCCGCCATTGCTTCCTGGGAAGCGGATCCGCTGATACAGTCGCTGACTATAGAGCGCGAGACGCTTGTACAGCGCACACCGCTCGAAGCTCTGGAGGCTGCGATAGCCGCAGTACAGCTTGAAAAGACCATTGCGCTGTGGGGAAGGGCGGAGCTGCGCAGGGCCAATCTTGACCAATTGCGGCTGCTCTGCTCGAACTACCGGGATCACTGCCTGTCAAGAAGAGCCGCGGCAACGATCACCGGCTTCCTCCGCTTTGCCGAAGCCGCATCAGAAGGACAGGCCGAGGGCAGCGGAGACGATACCGTCAATATCGTGACGTACCACAAGGCCAAAGGACTTGAGTGGCCTATCGTGATTCTTTCCAGTCTCAATACTGAAGCAAGAGGCGGCGCTTTCGGCGTTCACGTTGTACCGGCAGCAGTGTTCGATCCTGCGCATCCGCTTGCCGGACGGCGCATCCGATTCTGGCCGTGGCCCTTCGCCAGCCAGAAGAATATCGATAGTCTTGATGCGGCGCTCGCTGATCGCCCTGAAAAAATCTACGCCGAAGACAAAGCCCGCGATGAAGCGTGCCGTCTGCTTTATGTCGGAATGACCCGTGCCCGCGAAGGACTCATTCTTGCCGTGAGAAAAAATGTAACTGCGCAGAAAGTCGAACTGCAGCATGCATGGCTCAATCTTCTTACAGATGCGAACAACGTGCCGCTGCTGAATCTCCCGCTCGAACCCGGCGAAAGCCTTCTGCCCCTGGGTGATGTAGAGATACCGCTCCGGACACTTGAATACCTCATTGACGCGAATAACGACAAGGATGAGCTCAATTCAGGCAGAGAATATCTGCCGGAAACCGAAGCGTCCGCCAAAGAATATCCCTCTGCCCGCATCAATCCCAGCAAAGCAGAATCCCCGGATGAAGACAACACCGGGATCAACATAGAAACCATCGCCAACCTCGGCGACCGCATCCACATCAACGGCAAGCCCGATCCTGCCCATCTCGGCAGCGCCATCCACGGCTTCCTGGCAGTGGATCAGACCGGAATGTACCCCGACCGCCGACTCGCCATCGCCGAACGCCTCCTCCATCGCTGGGGAGTCGACGGCGCCATCACACCCTCCGACCTGCTCGGAATCCACGACCGGCTCCACCGCTTCATCGCCGACCGCTATCCCAACTGCAGCATCCGCCGCGAATGGCCGGTAACCATGCGAAACGAGCAACATCAGCTGATGCAGGGAAGGATAGATATGCTGCTGGAGATTGAGGATGGGGTGGTGATCATTGATCACAAGAGTTATCGGGGGAGCGCGAATCTTGACCAGACTGAACAGGGCACCTCGCAATTGGGCAAGTATTCATTGGCGGTACATCGTGCATTGCGGAAAAATGCGATCGCGCTATACCTTTTCGAGTATTTAGATGCGGATGCGTAGGCGCCGCTTGGGCATTAATACCTCGGAGAAACCACACGGAACTTACCAGTTTGGAAGTCCGGCGAAAGTGCTAGTTTTGTGACAGACTGCTAAAAACTCATTGGAGTATATTGTGCGAATCAAGAGAGACAAATTGCTGGTGTGAAATCGTTCGCTAAGTCAACATGTTGAGGGTGACTATCAATACGTTAATGAATCTGTCAGCGGATTTCCAAGAGGCTAAGATTTGTTGCGGTTTATCGTGGTGTGGTGATATGCAGAGAGTGGCGAAAGAATTGCATTTGAGGAGGTAGAGATGGCATATGATCTGTGATTGACAACCACGATTTAATGAATTAGCTTGGCCTTAAATGACTAATGTTCGGATAATAAATATTCACAGAAGATGTTTTTTTATACTCCACAATTCAAGGTAAAGAAGTATGAGCCCAGATATTTACGATGGTCTCTTCGGATTCATAGGGATTTTACTGGGCTTTGGAACTTCATGGTGGCTCCAGAAAGATCGCGCGTCAACAGATCTTAAAATCGCCCTAGAAGCAATAAAGACAGAATATATGGCTGAGCAAACGGCGCTTTACTATCTCAATCACAAAGGATATACCGACAGGTCTTTCGCAATACTGCAGAAAAGGTTAGGTGGATTTGAGGAGAACGAGCTTAGAAAGATTTTAGTACGCGCGGGTGCCGTCAGATATATTCGTCCGGATGGATCAGAGTGGTGGCGATTGTTATCTCGGATTGAGGAGGCTCGAAATAAGTCCATAGCCAAGGCTACCGACATCGGGAAAGAGAATGAGGACTTGTGATATAAGTGGAGGTAGTGTCCAGAGTTTTGTGTAAATGGAATATTTCTCGTGATGGAATGAAGTGAATCTTTCGCGCTTCTCGGCGCCGGGAGACGGGCCGACGGGGCCCGTAGAGAGATCAACGAGGACCGGCGACAAGGCGCCGGGAGTTGGACTCGCACTTCATTCAGTATTCTTGTACTTTCGGGGTAATCCCGCACAGGAGTATTCGATGGATATTACATAGCTTAATCCACCCCGGATTTTGTCTAAAGGATGGGGGGGGGAAGCTCAAGCTTTATCGATAAATTTAATATTGCTACCTTTAAATGCACTGGAGAACCACGGATCGCACGATCCACCTCATAGTTGAACTTGTTATCTTGGATATTGAAAATGCTGACGACCGTGGAGCATCGTTGGCTGACTGAAGTGAAGCCAAGACGCCGCGTAGAGCGCATGTTGGGTTGTGTATTTATTATAGGAATTCGATGACACAGCTGATCGAACAATTAGCGTTACTGAGAATGGCGGTAGGACTTCTTGGAGAACAAGCAAATCCGAAGTGGTGGACGAGTGCCTTCTGCAGCAAAAACGGAAAAGCATTCCTTGAACCGATATTTCCCCGCACGTATTTGAATGCCCAGTACCAGGGAGTCGTTTCTGCCGCGGCATTGGTACATGACGACCGAATCGGCGTTGGCGAGGTCTTTCACCTTTTTCGCTTGCCAGAGGATATGGAACAGGCGCTTCATTCAATCGCAATTACTGGGACCAACCCTCAGATGGTTGGCGTCATGAAGGACAGGGACTCTGCGATGCAATTTCTTCGCGGTTTTGCAGACAGCGTTCAGAAACCAGCGCAAGGCCCCGTGAGGGTAGGCAATTTGTCGAAACTGCGGGAGACATCATCTTGGAAGGATGCGGCAGTTTTCTATTTCAGCGGGTTTGAGCTTCAACAAGAGACATTCCCCTTTCTTTCTGATAGAGCATGACGAAGAAACGATACACGACACAACTTCAGGCAGGACTTGGAATGGTGGGCGAGACGAGGATCTTGCTTGACCTATGGCAGCCGGGGATGTCTTCCAGTCAGCTTCGACAAAAAGCTTTAGAATCTGGGCGATTTCCTGGGATTTCTGCCCGGCGTCTTCAAAATTTGGTAGCGGAATGTTTCGCCCCGAGATTGCTTACCCATCAGGGAAAACCTGCGGAATATCTGCAGACTCTTCTTCCTACGATGAGCCAACGTGACCTGGAGCAGGCATTACTCATATACACATGTCGCGCAAACGCGATCCTTGAGGATTTCATCCTTGAGGTTTACTGGCCCGCCTATTCGTCTGGACGTGAAGTGATTTCCAATCAGCTTGCTCGAGAATTTGTCATTAATGCCAATCAACACGGGCTGACTGGTACACCCTGGTCGGAAGGCACAGTCCAAAGAGTGTCTGCCTACCTTACTGGTGCCTGTGGCGATTTTGGTCTTCTCGAGCGCGTTGCCAAGAGTAATCGCAGAATAACGTCTTACCGAATTGAGCCCAGAGCGGCTATCGTGTTGGCCTACGATCTTCACTTCTCCGGCTTGGGGGACAATAATGTCGTTGCTCACCCCAATTGGGCGCTTTTTGGCATGGATCGATCAGATGTCGTTGCAGAATTGAGACGACTAGCTTTGAAGGGTGTGTTTATGGTACAGACCGCGGGCGATGTCATTCGCATCGGTTGGCAATGTAAGGATTCAAAGGAGCTGTCACGTGCCATTTCTGAAGGCTAATTTCGACGAACTCATCGAGCGCATGCGTAACGGCCGGGATCTCGGCCATGCCAGCTTCGAGCCGATGTACTACCTTGTATTCAAACCTGCTCAGATTCTGGAGGTTAAGCGTTCGCTGCCCGCCTGGATCGCCAAGCTGCGCAATCAGGGCTGGCACGTGCATGTGTTCTCCATCGCCGAGCACATCGACGCGATTCTGAAGTCTGCCGCGCCGCGCAGAATCTGGCTGGCGGCCGATCGCAAAGCCCCCCAAGCATGGAAACGCACCAACGAGTCGCTGGCCAATGCATTGAGCCAGGGGGCACTGCAACAGCGTATCGAGGCGAAGCTGACCGAACTCCTGGACAAGTCGAACGCCTTGCTCATTGTAACGGACCTCGAGGCTCTCCACCCCTACATGCGCATCGGTGCCATCGAGAGCCAGCTATACGGGAAGTTTCACGTGCCGACTGTCTTCCTTTACCCGGGGGAGCGCACGGGGAAAACTCGGCTTAAGTTCATGGGGTTCTACCCCGAAGACGGTAATTACCGATCGGTGCATGTCGGCGGATAACGGAGGAATTTTTATATGTCCACTCAAATCAAACAACTCTTCGATCCGGCCAAGGACATCTACCGGACAATTGAGAAGGTCATTACCTACAGCGCCTCGCAAGAGGCCCGGCTGAAGGCCGAAATCACCGAGTACATCTTTACCGACAGCATCGAAGACCAATTTGAGCGCTTAATCACCCGCATGCAAGCCGCCATGGAAATGGGTGGCGAGAATGAAGTCGGCGTCTGGGTCTCCGGTTTCTATGGATCGGGCAAGAGTTCATTTACAAAATACCTGGGGCTGGCCTTAGACGAGAGCGTCACCATCGAAGGCACGCCGTTTCTTAAGTATCTTCAGGATCGGCTCAACAAGGCAACAACCCGAGCCCAGTTGGCGACACTCGCTAGTAGGCATCCGGCCGCGGTTGTCCTGCTCGACCTCGCCAGTGAAATGCTCGCGGGGGCTACCATGGAGGACGTGTCCACCGTTCTCTACTACAAGGTTCTCCAGTGGGCTGGCTACTCGCGAAACCTCAAGGTCGCAGCGTTTGAACGCCGGATGCAGAAGGACGGACGCTATGACGAGTTCACCATGCGCATTCAGCAAGACATTGGCGCTTCCTGGAAGGAGGTCCAGAACGACCCGCTGGTTATCGACAGCTTGATTCCCGAAATCGCGCACGAGATGTATCCCCAGCTCTTCAAGTCGCCTACCGCATTCAGCACGGAGACCGCCGACTTCGTGCGCTTCGAGAACGAGCGCGTCAAGGAGATGCTCGACATTGTCCGCGAGACGACCGGCAAGGATTTCGTGGTCTTCATTATCGACGAGGTAGGACAGTATGTCGGCTCGCGACAAAATCTGATATTGAACCTTGACGGATTAGCGAAAAATTTGAAGGCTATCGGCGGTGGCAATGCCTGGATCATCGGCACGGCCCAGCAGACGCTGACCGAGGACGATCCCCGTGCGGCACTGAACTCGCCCCAATTGCACAAGCTCAAGGATCGCTTCCCCATTCAGATTGACCTTGAATCCAGAGACATCAAGGAAATCTGCTATCGGAGGCTCCTCGGCAAGTCCCCGGACGGCAAGGCGTCCATCGAAGACCTCTTTGACAAACATGGCCAAGGGCTGCGGCACAACACCAAGCTACAGGACGCGCGCTACTACGACTCGGACTTCGACAAGGAGACGTTCGTCAATCTATATCCATTCCTGACCGCACACTTTGACATTCTGCTTCATCTTCTGGGTGCCCTAGCGAAGTCCACTGGTGGGATCGGCCTGCGCTCAGCGATCAAGGTTATCCAGGACATCCTGGTTGAAGGGCCCGACGATCAAGAACCCGTTGCCAACAGGCCTGTGGGCTGGCTGGCGACCACGGTCACTCTTTACGATGTGCTGGAGAAAGACATCCGACGAGCCTTCCTATCCATCCACCAAGCCGTCGGTAAGGTGATAATCCGCTTCCCCAATTCGCAGCTTCACCAGGAGGTAGCGAAGACGGTGGCTGTGCTGCAGGTGTTGGGCAACATGCCGGTGACGGCGCAGAACGTATGCAGCTTGATGCACCCGGCCATTGACGCACCCTCTCAGCGGGACAAAGTCGATGCCGCAATCGCCGAACTTATCGCGGACGGCATCGTCCCCTTTGGAGAAAAGGACGGCAACCTGTGCTTCTTTAGCGAAAAACTAAACGACATCGACCAGGAGCGTGGCCAAATTCCTCTACGGAGCACCGAGACCCGGCGGATTCAGAACGAAGCGCTTCGCGACGCATTCAGTCCATTACCTTCCGCGCGGCTGCACGGCTCGCTTGCTGTCACGTCCGGCTTGAAGACAGTGGTGGGTTCCATGATGTCGAGCTTGGCGGGCGAGCGAGAGACGATTCAAACCATGGTCGAGTACGTTGCCGCCAATGATTATGACACGGCCCGGACGCGCCTCGTCGAGGAATCGCGCCAGCGTAGCGCCCAGAACACCATCTACCTTTTGGGACGTACTTCCCAGGAGGCTGAAGATAAGGTTGCGGAAATCTACCGTTGCCGGGAGGTCGCCCAGCGCCACCGCAACGACCCAGATGCGGAGGTCAAGGAGTACTGCGCAGCACAAACCGACCGCGCCACCAAATTGACCGGCGAACTCGAGCATCTGCTCAAGCGCAGCCTGGTCCAAGGTTCATTCATTTTCCGGAGCCAGACAACGGCAGTGGCCAGTGTCGACCACGATCTAATTGTGGCCGTAAAAAAGCACCTCGCGGAAGTTGCCGAGCAGGTCTTTGATCGCTACGGCGAGGCCCCGGTTCGTGCTGAAACCACGCTGGCCGAGAAGTTCTTGCGTGTCGGCAACCTGAAGGCTGTTACATCCATGGTCGATCCGCTGGGTCTCGTTCAGGTTACCAGCGGTACGCCTCACATCATGACCGACCACAAGGCCATTGTCAGCATCCGTGACTACATCAACCGGCACGGGTCGGTTGAGGGCAAACGAATGATCGACTTCTTCACAGACGCGCCCTTCGGGTGGTCCCAAGACACGCTGCGCTACCTGGTCGCCGCCATGTTAGTAGCGGGAGAGATCAAGCTCAAAGTGTCTGGTCGCGAGGTTACGGTCAACGGACAGCAGGCCATTGACGCGCTCCGCACCAACATCTCATTCAAGACCGTTGGCATCTCCCTGCGGGACGAGCGCCCATCCAATGAAGTCCTGGCCTTGGCGGCTACGCGCCTGACCGACCTGGTGGGTGACACGGTCATCCCGCTGGAAGACGAGATCAGCAAGACCGCCACCAAGCAGCTCCCGAAGTTTCAGCACCAGTTCGGACCGCTGGCCGAGCGACTCGACGTCCTCGGCCTACCCGGCGCGGATGTCGTGCGTTCGCTGAATCAGGAGTTGACGGACATTCTTTTGACGGATGCTTCCGATGCACCACAGCGGCTTGGTGCCGAGGAGTCCCCGCTCTACCGTGGTTTGAAGTGGGCCACCGAGGTAGACCGTGCCCTGAAGAACGGTCTCGACGCGACCATTCGCGATCTGCAGCAGCATCGCCGCGAGATTGAAGTGCTGCCCGATTCAGGCGTGCCCGGGCAGCTTCGCCATGACTTAGCTGAGGAGTTGATCCAAGTTGCCCAGCGCCTAAGTCAGGTAGACTTTTACACCCAGGCAGCCGATCTGAATACCGCGCTGACCACGATCAAGATCCGCACCCGAGATGCCGCTGTCGCCATGGTTGAAGCCCAGAAACACACCCTGTATGAGACCGCCGACGAGTTACTACGCTTGCCGCAATGGGACGAGCTTGGCCAGGACGAGCGTTCGGAGGTGCTTAACCAGGTGGAGAGCATCAAGGTGGATAGCACCGACGACCTGGCCGGAATAAAGCAACTCCTGAACCAGTCCTTTGACCTGCGGGCCCAGGTAGCTGCCGTCCGTGATGGGGTTGTCAAGATCGCCCGTGAGCGTCAACTGGCCCGGCTAGACGAGGAGCGCAAGGAAGCGAATAAGTCTGGGCAGACCCGGCTTACGCGCAGCATCAACATTCCGGCCACCATCAAGAACACCGCCGACTTGGAAGCGCTGATCCGTTCCCTGCAGGCATTAAGGGCAGAGCTGGCCATCTACAGCGACATCGAAGTGACTATTAAGATCGAGGGTAATCCGACATGCTGACCGCCATCACCTTCAATGATTTTAAAAGCTATCAAGGAGCCAAATTACCATTGGCACCACTCACGGTGTTAATCGGGGCCAATGCATCCGGCAAGAGTAATGCGATTGAAGGGGTGCAGTTACTGTGCTGGCTTGCGAATGGGCAGCGTCTGTCGGCGATTCAGTTCGCGGTACAAAGCGGTGATAATGTGTTGCGCGGTACAGTGGAAACCCTGGCTTGGCAACGCGCCGAATCATTTACGCTGGGTGTTGAAACCAGCGCATCCGAATGGAACCGGCTGTCGATGACGATAAGACGGCGGGCGGATGGACTCCACATCACTTCGGAATCATTAAATCACGCCGGTGCCATTGTCCCTCTTTACAGCCTGAGCCAGCCATCGACTGGTCAGGGCACGGATGTCGGGGTAGAGTACAATAATTTCGCCAGAGGGCGCAACAAACCCCATGTGACCTGCTCCGACCAAATGGCGATTTTTTCCCAACTCGTCAGTCCCGCAACCTTCGAATCCGGGCACAAGGCATCTCGTGAACGGATTCCCCCGGTTGTGAAGCAATTGGAATCATGGCTTTCCTCGATGATGTTTCTTGATCCGGTTCCGGTGCAGATGCGTGACTACTCGTTCCCATCGGATGCGACACTCCAAGGAAACGGGCGCAATCTCTCAGCTGTGCTCTACAATCTCTGGGGGGAAGAAAATGACGCTGATCGCAGTCCATTCGTGGAGAACCGCAAAGTTATTCTCGAGTTCATCCAGAGTCTTCCTGAACAAGACATTGCGGGGCTGTCATTTCTGAAGGAACCTCGTGGAGGCGTAATGGTCACACTTACCGAGACGTTTGGTGGCCAGGCTAAGGAATATGATGCCTCTTTGTTGTCAGACGGTACCTTGAGGGTGCTAGCAATTGCCGCCGCGATGCTTTCCGCCCCTAAAGGTAGCCTTGTGGTAATAGAAGAAATCGATAATGGGGTTCATCCCAGTCGCGCAAAGCACCTGCTTGCAAAAATCCAACAAATTGCTACTACACGTTCTTTGCGAGTGCTGCTCTCTACCCACAATCCCGCTATGCTGGATGCCCTGCCGGATGCAGCCATTCCGGATGTAGTATTCTGCTATCGCGACCCGAGGGATGGTAGCAGCCGACTCGTCCGCCTGGCCGAGGTACCCGACTATCCAGAATTGATCTCTCAAGGCTCACTCGGGCGTCTAATGACATCCGGTACGTTGGAGCGCTTCGTTAAACACCATCCGACCGGCGAGGCCCGCAAAGAGAGCGCTCTTCTATGGCTTAAGAATATGCGCGAGGAGACCGGCAATGAGTGACATCGTCTTGCTGGACACCTCGGTTTACCTTAACGTGCTGGATGTGCCCGGTTTCAACCAAGATCGGGATGCAATTTTTGATCAGTTCAATTATCGAATAGAAAACGGCGACTATTTCCTGCTGCCTATGGCTACAATCTGGGAAACGGGGAACCATATTGCCGATATTGAGAGTGGAGGCTATCGCAGGAAATGGGCCGAATTGCTTTATTCTGACGTAAACAAAGCTCTGACTGGAAACACACCTTATAAAGCCACATATTTCCCAGAGAGGAGCGTTTTTCTTACATGGTTAGCGGATTTTCCGGACTTTGCGCAACGGAATAAGACAGATCGACATACCCGCGAAGGAGTCAGCTTGAGCGATCTATCAATTATCAAGGAATGGGAGCAGACCCGCGATCGACACAACATGTCACGTGTTCTGATTTGGTCTCTCGATCACGATTTGATGAGCTACGACACGGGAGATCGATAGGCTATGGCCTTTGACCAGACAACCCGCAACCGCCTCGCGCGCTTCGTCAGCGACACCCGTTCGCTGTTGACCGAGGAGTTCACTCGCCAGCTCCAGAACGACTATGGTCTAGATCCTAAAACCGGCGAGGTGACGGATCTGGCTCGGCTCTCACATCTTGACGATGCGCGGCGCGAAACGGCCCGGCTGCTTCGCGACACGATGGATCACTACCTCGCTTCGGCCGACATTGCCACACTCGCCAAGGCGAAGAAGGCGCGCCAGGACGTGATTGACCGCATCGTTCGCGAGCAGGCCTTCACGGTGCTCAACCGCCTCTGCGCCCTGCGTATGGCCGAGGCGCGCGGCCTCCTCATCGAGTCTATTGGACAGGGCTATCAGTCGAAGGGCTTTCAGCTCTACCAGCATTTGACCAACGCGGCCCTGGGTGAGACGGGGGCAGCGTACCGCATTTTTTTGTTCAGCGTGTTCGATGAGTTTGCCGTGGATCTTGCGGTCCTCTTCGACAGGTTCAGTCCGAAAGGCCGGTTATTCCCTCGTGAAACGGCGCTGCTGGATGTCCTTGCACAGATCAATCTGGATGAGATTGCCGCCTTGTGGAGCGAGGATGAGACCATTGGATGGCTCTACCAGTACTTCAATTCCGATACCGAGCGGAAGAAGATGCGCGAGGAATCCTCCGCCCCGCGCAACAGCCGCGAGCTGGCAGTGCGCAACCAATTCTTCACCCCACGTTACGTCGTCGAATTCCTCACCGACAATACACTGGGGCGCATCTGGTATGAGATGACGCGCGGCGAGACCGTCCTGCGCAACCAATGCCGCTACCTTGTCCGCCGGCCGACAGAGATTTTTCTGAAACCGGGCGAGTCTGCGCCCGAGAGCGCTGCCGGCATTGAGGCGGAAGGTGGAGAAAATCTTTCGCAGGAAGATCTCCTCCGACAGCCGGTCCACATTCCACATCGTCCGCTCAAAGACCCGCGCGAAATCAGGCTGCTCGATCCGGCGTGCGGTTCCATGCATTTCGGCCTCTACGCCTTCGACCTCTTCAACGTCATCTACGACGAAGCGTGGGAAATCGCGCACAGTCCGGACGACGCTGTGAAAGCCGCCGAGACCTTTGCGCCCTTCGTTACGTTCGTCGCCACCTTTTCCGATAAAGCTGCCTTCCTTCGTGAAGTGCCCAAGCTAATCATCGAGCGCAACCTCCACGGCATCGACATCGACCCACGTGCAGCGCAAATCGCCGGGCTTTCGCTCTGGCTGCGTGCCCAGCGTGCCTGGCACCAAGCCGGCGTGAAGCTCGCCGACCGGCCCCGCATTACCCGCTCGAACCTCGTCTGCGCCGAACCCATGCCGGGCGAAAAGGAGCTGCTCCGCGAATTCGTCGAGCAGCAGTTTCCTGTCGGCGAGCGTCCCGCCTTTGCCTTCCTGCTGGAAACGATTTTCGACCGCATGACCCTCGCCGGCGAGGCTGGCTCCCTCCTCCGCATCGAGGAGGAAATCCGCACCGCCATCGCCGACGCCAAGCGGCTCTGGAAACAAAGCCCCAAGGCCGAACAAGTCTCCCTTTTTGCCACGTCCAGTGAAAAGGTGGTCCAAGGTGAACTTCGCCTCGACCTCTCCGGCATCACCGATGAACAGTTTTGGGAGCGTGCCGAGCAGCGGATTTACGACGCGCTCGAAGCCTACGCCGAGCAGACTGAGAACGGCGGCGGATTACAGCGCCGTCTCTTTGCAAATGACGCTGCGCAGGGCTTCGCCTTCATCGATGTTTGTCGTAAACGATATGACGTGGTGGTGATGAACCCGCCGTTCGGAAGACGTTCCGAACCAAGCAGCAGCTATTTCGATCTGCACTACGGCTCATTCAAATCTGATATAGGTCTCGCATTCGTTGACAGCTTCTCGCAGCGACTTGTTAAAGGAGGCCAACTTGGAGCACTCACCTCACGCACATTTCTTGCGGGAGGGTCGTTCGATGAATGGCGAAAGGATGTCTTGTTATCGTCAAGACCGGTCAGGGTTCTTCTCGATCTAGGTATCGGCGTATTGGATGATGCATTGGTAGAAACATGCGCATACGTTTTGCAACACCAACCGTCGGAGTATGGCTGGTTCTTAAGGGCACTTGAGGCGACTGACAAAGGAGGATCGGTTGACGCATTTTTTTCTCAGCGGGGCAACGGACAGGGAATACGGGCGTTCTTGACGCCATTAGAAACTATGCGAGTGTTGCCAATGTCAATCATGGCATATTGGCTGCCGCCCGATGTCTCCGTGACGATCAAGGAAACCGGCACGCTTGACAGCATCCAAGCGGCCACAAAACACGGCGTTCAGACAACCGACGATTTTCAGTTTATGCGATTGGCTTGGGAGGTGCCTCTAGGCAGTGTTTCCTCACGAGGGAGATGGCCGGTTTTGGCGAAGGGTGGAGAGTACGCCCCTTACTTTGATAACCTCCATCTTTGTGTTGATTGGATGTCCGAAGGGACGCGGCTCAAAGCATATCTGGCTGCGAAGCGGATGGAGACTCAGGGTTCGCCGGATTGGACTCCTTGGATGAACAGCCACGAGGATTATTTCTGCCCAGGCCTAACGTTCCCTGCACGAACGGCGAGCGATTTTTGTCCACGAATTCTGCCCGCAGGTTGTGTCTTTACTGCCTCCGGTCAAGCACTACTCTTTGTGAACCACGAACAAGCATATGGTTATTTGGCAGGGGCTTTTTCACGAGCTTTCAAAATCATCGTCGATGCATTTGTGTGTTCTGGAGACAACTCTGTTTCTGGCTCGGCTGCGAATACATACAGAACTGGTTTGGTAAACGCTTTGCCGCTCCCAACCGACGTTAATAGCCGTGACGCGCAGGAACTTGGGGAGAAATGTGTACGGTTAGCCTACCAAGTGGCCGCAGCTGAGGAGACGTCGCTCAACTTCCATTTGGCCGCAGGAAGGCGACTCTCGCTCAAGAGCTATGCGGCAGCAATCGTTGCAACGGATTTTAGGATTGCTCTTGAGCTGCTTGAACTGAGTGAGCGTGCGGACCGGGCAGCACAATCGTTCTTCGGGTTTTCCGACGAACTGCTCGCCCATCTTCATGGTCCCCTGCCAACGTCTTATCCTAATGCCAAAGTTAAATTGGACAGAGCGGTGATGTTGTTAGCCGACGAGAAGTTGGTCGCTGAAGCATTGAAACGACACGGACCGCGACGGCAGTTGACAAAAAAGACTTACATAGCGAACCGACGGCTTGAATTGCTTTGCCACATTTTTGGCGTTCATCCTGAGCGTATCATCATGGAGTTCGGGGCGATGGATTTGTGGAGCGAGTTACATCTATCGGCGGCGGAAGATGAATTGTCGGTCGCTCTCGGCAGTGCCTTTGGCCGCTGGGACATCCGGTATGCTACGGGTGAGCGGCCAGCCCCAGAGTTGCCGGACCCGTTTGAGCCGCTGCCGACCTGCCCGCCCGGAATGCTCCAAGGCGACGACGGCCTGCCGCTTTCGACCGAAGCAGGCCGCCTGCTTTGGGCCGAGGGCCGATACCCGCTTGAAGTACCTTGGGACGGCATCCTCGTGGACGACCCGGAGCACCCGCTCGACCTCGAGCGCCGCGTCCACGCCGCTCTCACCGTGCTCTGGCACGATCGCGCCGATGCGTTGGAGAACGAAGCCTGCGCGCTGCTCGGAGTACCGACCCTGCGCGGCTGGTTCCGTCGGCCCGCCGGCTTTTTCGCCGACCACTTGAGACGCTACTCGAAGAGCCGCCGCCAGGCCCCGATCTACTGGCCGCTCTCCACCAGGTCCGGAAGCTACACCCTTTGGCTCTATTACCACCGCTTGACCGACCAAACCCTGTACACCTGCGTCATCGACTTCCTTGAGCCCAAGCTGAAACAAGTGGTCGACGATGCCGCCAGGTTGCGCACGAAGACTGTGCGTTCATCTTTCGAGGAGAAAGATCTGGAGCGGCTGAGCAATCTCGAACTGGAACTGAAGGACTTCAGGGATGAGCTGCTGCGGATTGCCCGGTTCTGGAAACCGAACCTGAACGACGGCGTCCAGATCACGGCTGCGCCACTGTGGCAACTCTTCCGATTGCCGAAGTGGCAAAAGACCCTCAAAGAGACCTGGGAGAAATTAGAGGCTGGTGAGTACGATTGGGCTCATCTGGCACTCTCAGTCTGGCCCGATCGCGTCGTGCGCGCCAGCCACAAGGATCGCAGCTACGCTATCGCTCACGACCTGGATGAACGCCTCTGGCACGAAACCGAAGTGGAGAAGAAAAGTAAAGGCGGCAAGGTCAAGAAGGTCAAGGAATGGCAACCCCGCGATCTGACCGAGGCCGAGTTGAAGACGATCATCGCCGAGGTACAGACCCGGTAATTTTTTAGAGTAGCAGGCAATCATGACGATCAAACAGTTCATACAAGAGGAAGTGCTTTTGCCAAGGATCCGGAAAGCCGGCGTGCTGGTTGTCTACGATCCGGACCGCCACTATCGCGAGCTGTGCATTGAGTTGGCGAGTGCAAAGAGGGTGGTCGTGGACGCCACAGAGAGCAGTATCGAGAGTCGTGAGCAGGCCATGGCCGCACTTAAAGCTTTCGGTCAACCGGGCACGAAGCTCGAAGCCCTACTCGTATATGTGCCTGCTCAGCGTCCGCTGACCGATGAGGACCGGCAGCAGGACCCCTTCGCTACTTATGGCGCAGTCGGGGCCGTGTTCCCGGATGGAGACGGGGACGAGTACCAGAGCCTGTGTCTGAAGGCCAAGGCTGACCACGCAACAGAGATTCGCCGTATCTTCGCTGAGAGTCCGAGTCCGCCGTTCGACGTTATCGATGCAGTCGGCGGGGGGGTAGGCTGGCCGAACCTGCAGGCCTTACTGAAGGTGGACTCAGCACGAGATATTCTCTTCGCGCTACTGGCCCCGACACCGAAACAGACGGAGAATCTGAAGTCGACGGATGCATGGGTGACCGAGGCTAAGGTGTTGTTTGAAGGCACACTCGGGTTACAACTCAAGACAAAAAGCAAGAACTGGTCGCCAGTCGCTGATGAGCTGTGGCGCTTTCTACTATTCAGTGAGTTTTTCTTCGACCTACCGGAGGCGCTCCCTGCCACCCTGGCCGACGTACCCCGTTCAGGATCCGAGGCCAGGCCGCTGATCGAAGACCTGTGCGATCGCCTCCGCGATTCCGCCGTCAACCAACCGCTCTACATCGAGAGGGCAGAGGCCATCGAGGTGGAACTCGGGCTACGCGCTGCCTGCAAGGACGTGGTCGATCTCGGTGTTCGGGACACCTTCCCCTTCGAGGAGCGCTCGTTTTTCGTTCAGGCGGTCGACGCCATGAAGCGAGTCAACACGGATCGCCTGCGGCAATTGCTTAGTCGCCACACCACTTCGGTGTGGGTGCAACGTGGCGAGAACCAGGCTCAGTGGCAATTGATCCAGGCTGCGGCCAATCTTGTCCAGTCCTGCGAAGATGCCGAACGACAGTTGCATGAGCATTCGAAGAGTCAGGTGGCGCTGATCGATTATTACACGACAAACCTTAGGGAGATCGACCGTTTTCAGCGAGAATTTGAGCAGGCGGAACGGGATTTGCTGATCAAGCGAGATGGCGTGGACGAGGTCATTCCTCAGGCACGCAGCGCCTACAGGAAAATTGTCGAAAAGGTGCAAGGCTTGTTTATCCGGCACCTTGAGGCATCAGGTTGGCCACCTGCCGGTCGCTTGGCGAATGCCGATGTATTCGACAAACTGATCGCGCCGAAGCTACAGGAAAGCGGCCGTCGGGTTGCGGTGTTATTGATCGATGCGCTGCGCTATGAACTCGGGGTGGAACTGGAGAAGCAGCTTGCCGATGACGCCCAAGTGGAACTGCAAGCCGCCTTCGCCCAACTGCCAAGTATAACCCCGGTGGGTATGGCAAGTTTGCTTCCTGGCGCTGGGGCGGAGTTGAAGTTGAACCGTAGGGAAGACCAGATGATGGTTTCCTTAGGAGATCAGGCCTTACCGCAGGTTACACAGCGGATGGACGTGTTGCGCAAGAGGTACGGCGACCGTTTCGCGGAGATGTCGCTGAGCGACTTCGTTCGCGGCAAAACTACCGTATCCGGCTCGACGGAATTGCTCATTTTGCGGAGCACGACGATTGATCAACACATGGAATCGACACCGGATATGGCGCTGCGGCTGGTTCACGAATCGTTGAAAGCCATTCGGGTGGCGATCCACAGGCTGCGCGGACTCGGTTTCCAGGATGCTTTTGTGGTCACCGACCATGGATTCTACCTGAACACGGCGACAGAAGCTGGAGATGTTTGTGTAAAGCCCCAGGGCAACTGGGTAAATCTGCATGAGAGGATGCTACTTGGCGACGGTACGGCAGATGCGGCCAACTTTGTTCTGCCCGCCGCGCAGCTTGGGATCCGTGGCGATTTCGCCCAAGTTGCAGGTCCCCGAGCGATGGTCCCTTACCGTGCCGGCGCATGGTACTTTCACGGTGGCGCCTCATTGCAGGAGGCGGTAGTGCCGGTTATTGTTCTACGATTGCGGGCATCCGATCAGGAGAAGGTACAGATTCCAGTGATCATACTGACGTACAAGCGAGGGGCGAGGAAGGTTACGACCCGCCTGCCAGTTGTGGAGCTGAGTGTTGAGCCCGGCGATCTCTTTACCCGGGATCTGAGTTTTGAAGTGCTCCTTGAAGCGCACGACAAGCAGGGTAATGTGGTTGGCGAGGCCAAGACGGGTGGCATTGTGAATCCGGCCACCCATGCCTTGACGATCAAGCCCGGCGAAACCATCTCCGTTGCCCTACGAATGGACATGGAGTTTGAGGGCAAATTTACGGTCAAGGCTCTTGATCCTGCAACGTTGACCATCCACAGCAAACTGGACTTAGAGACTGACTACACGGTGTAACCTATGGCAAACGACGTATTGGACACGAAGCTGCTGGAAATTTTCAGCGGAAAGGTAGTACGGAAGGACCTGCTACACCGCATCAAGAAAGGCACGAACGTTCCGACCTTCGTCCTGGAGTTCCTGCTGGCCCGCTACTGCGCCAGCGACGAGCCCGCCGAGATCCAGGAGGGACTTGAGGCCGTCATCGCAACGCTTCAGGATAACTATGTCCGACCTGACGAGGCGAACGCGGCTCAGTCAAAGGTGGCTACAAAGGGGAAGCACCGGTTTTTCGACAAAGTCCATGTTCGCTACGTCGAGAAAGAGAAGCGACATTGGGCGGCACTGGAGAACTTCAACTCACAACGTTTAGCAGTCTCAGAGAAATTCTTTCGCGATAACGACCGTCTCTTAGAAGGCGGTATCTGGGCAGAGGTCACCGTCGGTTACAACGAGATCGATGAGGACGACTATGCGTTTTACATTGAGGACCTGCGGCCGATCCAAGTCAGCAGATTCGATTTCGATGGGTACGTAGAAGGTCGCGCGCAGTTCACCCGCGACGAGTGGCTGGACATCGTGCTACGTTCTGTCGGTCTTGAAGGCAGGAAGTTGTCCCAACGCCTGAAGCTGCATTACATCGCACGCCTGGCACCGCTTGTTGAACCTAATTTCAATTTCATTGAACTCGGACCGCGTGGTACCGGAAAGTCCTACTTCTTCAGCGAGTTTTCCCCATACTCCACTCTGATCAGTGGAGGCCAAGCAACCAAGGCAACTCTCTTTTACAACAACGCCCGGAGCCGCATCGGACTCGTCGGTTTCTGGGACACAGTGGCATTTGACGAGGTAGGCGGCATTAAGATCAAGGACCCGGATACGATCCAGATCATGAAGGACTACCTCGCAAACGGACGCTTCTCTCGTGGGATTGAGGTCATCGCAGACGCCAGCATGGCATTTGTAGGCAACATCGATTATTCAATCCAGCAGGTGGTCAACTCTACAGAGCACGACCTATTTATGCCCCTGCCCAAGGAGTTCGACCTCGCCGTAATGGACCGGTTTGCCTGCTACCTTCCAGGTTGGGAGATGCCCAAGAACAGTAGCGATTACTTAACTGGTAATTACGGTTTCATCACCGACTACCTAGCTGAAGCCTTCCATCATCAGTTCGCCCACTCCAATCGCTACGAGGAAGTGACAAAACGCATTAAGCTTGGGAAGGCAGTCGAGGGGAGAGATGAAAAGGGGATTAACAAGACGGTCTGTGCTTTTTTGAAAATACTGCACCCCGATGGCGCCCCAAGTGACGCCGAATTCGAAGAGTATGTTGCTTATGCTGTCGAGTGCCGCCGTCGAGTCAAAGAGCAGATGAATAAACGGAAGCCTGACGACGAGTTTGCCAACATTGATCTGTCTTACCGTTCTGTCGACGGCAGTGAGTTCATTGTATTCTGTCCGGAATCCCGCGATGCAGCAGCGACTCAGTCGCCATTACGCAAAACGATTTCCATCTGGTCTGGCATCGAGGACACTCCGGATAGACTTGAAAGTCAAGGTGGCGTTGAGATGTCGGAGGAGCTATCAACAGAACAGGGTGATCCAGGATTGCCGCAAACCACCGTACTCGAAGAGGCACCAGCTCAAACGGAGCAAGAACCGCTTGAGCGCCATTTCACAATTCTGTATGGGGATAAAGGGATTAGTTATGAATCGATCCTCGGTCCATACCTTAATACTGCCCACGAAATTACCGTTGAAGATCCATATATACGGCAGAACCACCAGGTGCAGAACTTTGTACGGTTCTGTGAGGCTGTCGTAAAATGCCCTTCTGTCAAGAGTATAAAACTTGTCACAGGCTACGATGATGGGACAAATCTGACTGAGGTAAACGATCGCCTTGGTGAGTTGAAACAAAGTCTCATTGAGATCGACGTTTCACTTGAGATCGAGATCAAGCCAAACATACATGATCGGGAGATTCGTATCGATAACGGTTGGATCATTAAAATAGGCCGAGGGCTGGACTTCTATCAGAAACCCATGAGTTGGTATGGTGTAGGAGCGAATGATCTATCACTCAGGCCTTGCCTGGAAACCAAGGTGGACATTTTCAGAAATGAGAAGTGAAATTCCCCTCTGTTTTAGGATAAGTGTGTTCGCTACGTTTTTATTTAAATCCGAGTGTTGTGTGATGCGAACTACTCAGGCTTTCTCGATGCATCGTGGGGTGTGAATGGCCATTCTGAGAACAGACATAGAAAGAGCATTAGACGAGCTATCCTCGCAGGAGGGAGGGATGCGTTTTCAAGGATTAGCGGTCGTACTTAGTCGAAGGCGCTGGCCCGAACTCATCGCCTGCGAGCGCAAGCATGATCTCGGACTCGATGCTTACGCATCCTCAAGCTTGACAGTGGAGAAAGTTGGTAAGGGACTCACTGCATCGATCACGCCCACAATTGGGAAAATCTCTGGCGACGCAAAGACCGCTCTCGAGAACTATCCTGACCTCAAGATGCTCCTCTTCGTGACGTCAGCGAAGGTGGGCAACCCGAAGAAAAAGCAGTGGGAAGAGGTAATTAAGGAAAAATACGGTCTCGAACTTCATATCATATCGCGTGAGGACATCATCATCGAGATGATGATGCCGGAGAACGCGTCGCTTCTTGCCAGCTTCCTTAACCTAGATATCGATACAGAACCGCCGGTCGCCGAACTCATTGACAGAATAAGGCGCGCGGCCGACACCGTCACGCAGAACTGGACCCGCAAGACAAAAGGACATCCGCTCATTGATCTCGCGGCTGTACGGCTTGATCCGAATGGTGCGGAATCTGCAGAAGTGCTGACGCTTCAGCAGATCGACCAGGCATTATCGCAGAGCCGGCGCATCGTTCTTGAAGGGCCTGGTGGTAGTGGAAAAACTACGACACTGATCCAGCTGGCTCAACGGGTGCACACCGCTGGCACCGCATTCATTGTAGAACTTCCATCATGGACTTCATCGAATCGCGGCATTCTCGAATACATCGCCGGTATACCTGCGTTCCAGGCTGCAGGTATCAAGCCGGCCGACCTTGCGCGGGTGCAGCAAGCGGAACCTTTCCTCTTGTTGTTGAACGGTTGGAGCGAAATTGCGGAGTCCAATTCCTTTCAGGCGAACGAAGCCCTCCGTGAGTTAGAGCGTGATTTTCCGAGTACGGGGATCATAGTCGCAACCCGCACGCATCACTTGTCTCCACCACTGCCCGGTGCATTACGGCTGCGGTTGCTGCATCTGCGACGCGTGGAGAGAGCCGCTTACCTTGCGGAGCGCCTTGGCGCACAAGGCCCTACTCTTAGCGCCCACATCGATGTCAATCCATCGCTTGACGAACTAACTCGCACGCCGTTCATCCTCTCGGAAGTCGCATCGCTATTTGAAGCTGGCGCTGATATTCCCTCCATTAAAATCGACGTCCTCGCACAGGTTCTCCATCTGCACGAGGAACGGGACGAACATAGAAACGCCCTGCAGGGAGCACCGATCTTCGGTCGGCAGACGGATTACCTGAAGGCCCTTGCAACTGAGATGACACGCCGCGGTGCAGTGGCATTGTCCGAGGCTGATGCCCGCTCTGTCACTGCCAAGGTCGCGAGAGAGCTTGTGGAGCATGGGCAGATCGAACTGGTAGGAGCACCGGCAGTCCTGGCCACTCTCACTGCGCATCATGTTCTCGAACGTAGTGATTACCCGCAAACGGCGTTCCAATTTGAGCATCAACAGCTTCAGGAATACTACGTTACGCTCGATGTCCGCACACAGCTGCTTGACATACGGAACGATGACCACGATGCGATCAGCCGCTTCACAGCAGATTACGTAAACGATCCAGTCTGGGCCGAACCGTTGCGTATGATAGCCGAGACCTTTGCCGAACAGCCCGGTGATGGAGGATCAGAAATAAGAAACACGAGCGCTGGCAGGAAGTTGTTAGAGATGGCGCTCGTAGTCGATCTCGTATTCGCAGGCGAGCTTGCGCAGCTCTGCGGCGCAGCGGTGTGGAATGAGATTCGCGTGGCAGTCGACGAGCGATTCCGTACTGTCTATGAAATCGGAGACGAAGGTTTTCGACAGTACGCGCTCGCTGCAATGCTTGCCACCGGCGCGAATGACTTCAGCGACATCATCCTGCCGCTCCTGTCGGACCAAGATCAGCAAGTTCGGCTCAGTACCTATAGGCTTTATCCCGATTTTCGACTCTCATCTCTTGGTCCGAATTGGCGAGACCGCGTACGCGGTTGGAGCGAAGAAGCGCGATTGGATTTTGTCTCTGAGCAGCTTCATCACCGTGTCGATGGCGAAATCTCATCATTTGCCGCTGAGGACGATAGCAGTGCAGTAAAGAAAGCCGCGGTCTCGGGACTCATATGGAATAGATCCGATGCAGAACTGATGTCCGTGCTAGAGTCGATGGATGAGCAGACATTCGAGGAGGTTGCGCGAGCTGACGCTGTCAGTTTGCCTTCGGTTCTCAAACCAAAGGTAGTAGACTCGTTGAGGAGGTTCGTTGCAATCACTCTCGACAATCGAGATCGTTTGCGAGTTTCGCTCGATCTTATCGAACTTGGTGAGACGGGACTCGATGAAATCGTCAAGGATACATTGAACGCGCTCCCACGCGATGAAATCCGTAACCTTGCTTCGTACCTCATTCGGCCAGCACTGGAGTATTTATGCAAATCGGATCCAGCCTGGACAAGCGAATGGATTGCTGTGCAGGTTGCCGAGGGTGTTCTGTACAAACCCGAGCGTTGGTTGGCGCTAGCAACAGCGATACCAGACATTCTTATCGAGAAATACTTGCAGCAACTTGAAACAGAAAACTTCGAGAGCGGCCGTTTCGATGGCATGAGCGCCGTCATCGCCGCACATGCGGACCCTACTCTTGCATCACGTGTGTTTGCAAAGCTACGCGAGTTCCGTCACAAGGTGGATGCTGAACCCGACCAACGTCACGAACTCGAGTTTCAGCTGATCCGTCAGCTGGAGGCTGTGTTCAGCGGCATTCATGACGATATTGCAGTAGCCAGTGTACTCTCATCTGTCACTAATGGCGATGCTCTCGACGTCAACGTCGCAACGCGCCTTCTTAGCATGGTTTCCAGATTGGATGACGGATCGTTGCACATCGTTGACGATGAGCTGAAGGAACGTCTCCGCGCATTTTTGCTAGACAGTATCGGTCTCGTACTCAGCCTGGATGACATTGATGGCGATGAGAAGGCCAACCTGGCCTCGTCGATTGCTCAGGTTGGCAAACCCGAAGATATGCCAGTTCTGCTATCGCTCATCCGCGCTGATATCGAGCGGATGCAGCGTGCCCGAGCTTCTAACGAGTCCTCCTATCATGAGGGACGCGGCATTAGGCTGATAAGGACCCACGCCCAATTACATCTCCACGCCATCATCTCTCTGGACCCAGACAGCGCTGAGCAGGTGCTCATTGATCTTCTTACTGAACCTGACTACGTCAGACAGGTTGCGGCTGCAATAGCAAAAGAATTCGAGTCGAGGGCGGCCAACGTGTCTAATCGCTCATTGAACTACGAAAAAATGTGGCTAGCACGTGAAGGTCATGTTTCTCAATCCGGTGACAAGTTGCGGAGGAAACGCTTCGCGGGAGTTCTCAACGCTGAAATAGAACGGTTGCGTGATCGCAAACAAGGAGGAGAATCAGTTATCGGGATGTATGAACTTGCGAAAGCACTTGCAATAATCGACGGCCGTACTTCCTCAACAGCGGTACTCGAAGTGATCTCCGAGCCAGGAAGATGGAACCAGTACATCTGTCTCGAGACGGCCGAGCTTTTGTTGATGGCCGGTGTCGCATTACCCATGACGACTGTCTCCGCGTTGGTCACGTCGATTCTTGAGCGTACAGTGAGATCAACGGATGTCTCGGAAAGGTACTGCCTTCAGCGCATACTCGCCCTTTGGCCTGTAGCTGACGACCCGCGGAAAGGGATAGAACTTCTGCGCGATACGCTTAACATTGGTAGACTGAGGGGATATGAACTACGGGAAGTTGTAACAGCTCTCGGACAGAGCCGCGAGGAGGCTGCCATCGACCTTCTACTAGAGTTAGCGACCGATAGACAGACCTTCGAGCAATGCGAAGAGGAATTCATCAATGCCTTTGGTGCATTAGATTCGCCTCGTACACATGAACTGCTCTTGGGGTATGTCAATCCAGATATCAAGGGCTTCGTGCAAACCCCAGATACTCGTTATGAGTACCTAGTCGTTGGCCATCTCGTGGATCTCGCACGGCGTAAACAGAATATAGCAGCTCGGATGGAGGAACTGTGGGGAAGTGACCTACCATCACAAAACAGGGAAATCCTCTCCAAAGTTATGGACCATCTTGGCACGCCCGAGGCCCTTCTCACAAATCTATTACTAATCGATGACGCTAGTTCTTCACCGGTGCCAAGTGGTCTAATGGACCAACTACGAGCCGCATTCGTCGAAGAGCGACCCTACGGTCAATATCGAAACACATATACACTACATTCATGTGTCTCAAATGAATTACGTGCTCGGCTCTTTCGGATGGCTCTTGAAGACCGCAATCGATGTAAATCTGCACACGAGCTGCTGGGTCAGATTGAGGCATGGCGGCTTCAATATGGTAGGCCATCGGGTGAACCGCGACATCCAAATATCGGATCAGGCTTGCCTTGGCCACCTCATATATCATCCTAATTGGTTAATGATCTCACTCCATTCCTTAACCAAGACTGGATGCAAGAATAACCGATAATGCCCTTCACAAAGGTTTGGCCAACCAGAGCCTAAGGTGTATCTGAAGCACTACGTCTTTATCCGGTTTTGTGGCAGGGATTGGGATAAATATGAAAGATACTTGTATCAGCAAGGAAGAGGCAAGAACAGGCATCTGACGGTACTAATGGCATGGCATGACAACGATTGGAATGGAGCCGTCTGTTGCGATCCAGAGGCCAACACTTAGTTTAACAACAAACGTGTCTCATGGTTTTTGACGACATACAGTAAGCAAGTATATTGGAAGGATGGCAGTGACTACCCATACCCGGGCCAATAGGTTAGGATGTAAGAGTAATCGCCAGTCGATTGCGAGGTGCAGGTTGTTTTCACATAGATATTGACAATAAGGTGATAGTAAGTTGAAATTTGCAGACTTTCGAATCGGTCCGGGAGTGATTGCTGAGCAGGCTGATATTGAGTATATCCCTTCGGGTATATACACAGGCTATCCTAGGTATGAATATGAATGGAACGTTCGCGAAAAGTCGGCAATTGAACAGACATCTATCATGAGTGTTACCGCGCTTCGCGAATCTGTGCAAGAGGTTAGTCGGGTAGAATATCTAGAAAATGGGTGCAATAAGATCCTTACAATAGCACAGAGTGACATCGATAGCTTTAGTGGCGCGTTGGTGAAAATTGGGGAGGCGATATCAAGTGCTGATTTCGATGTAGTTGTCGCTCCATTGAGAGGAGGTTACAAGCCCTCAATATTTGCTTCTCTCATCAGTGGGAAGGAACAACTGCTTAGTTTGTTGCCGTTCACGAACCATTCCAATATGAAGAATTTTAATGCCTATGTTCTATGGATGAAAGAAGTCCTTGAAGATAGAGGTCTAACTGGAAGAGCTCTTCGTATGTGTATCATTGACACAGCGCATATGGGCAACGGAGTATTTGCTATGCTGAAGCTATTAGAAAATGTTAAGCACGACTTGTATTCTAACAATAATATATATATCGAAATGCACTTACTGGAATCGGAGATGCCGGGCTCAGTGATGAGCCAAATTCAGCAGTATGCAAGGCGCATGAACCAGAAGATGAGTGTGCAGCCAGTATTCCACCACGTTGACAGCCTCATCATTGAGGACAATGAAGCCGCATTAGGACTCGTCATGAATATTGAACACGATGACTCAATTATTATCAAGCCTACTCCTAAAAATGGTGAATTTCTCCTTCGAAAGGGTGGTACCGTTATACGTATAGAGTCAGAAAATATGTCATATGCTTTCAGTAAGCTGGTAATGAATGCCATAGATGAAGATCTTCAGACATCAGATAACTACACCTTGATGCAGCAACGGATATGGGAGTTATCGCACTAGTATTAAACGCTAGTAGACACAATGTAAATTCTGTACTTGAGTGAAAAGTTTGCTCAAAAACCATCGGTCCACTTCGACTTCCGGGTACAGTATGGGATAGCAGCAGCTAATACTGGGATTTGGATCGGATGACGGTTGCACTGTCACAAAAAGAGGTAAAAAAATGGCTCTTCGAACATTATCGTGGCCTCATGCTGAGTTTTCCGCAGTAGAAAAGTATCGCAATGCGGTAGTTCTCGAAATTGCGGAAGCCGCGCGCTGCTGATTTGATTTCCTGGATCTTGGCATTAACACTTTCAGAAAACGCGTTGGTTATCCCGTGCCGAAAGTAGCACAAAATACCGTACAGACGTTCCTTCAGCGTTCGCGCCACACTGATGATCTGCGCCATCCGAGAATGGGTCGCCCAGAAGTACCAGCTTCAAAAATACCTTCGTGCCCACCCCACTGTCACATAATTCCAGATCATCCGGAAGGCTTCCTTGATCGCCCTGGCTCGACCGATTTTCGATTGTGCCAATCTGGTTGCTCCAAATTCTGCTTCGATATTTCGATACTGCTCATAGTGATGCTACGTCCAGCGATCACTCCGGCGCAGAAACAGGTAGCGTTTCCCCGTGAACGCGGTAATGCCGTTCTGCCTGTAGACCTTCTGCTCAGATCGACGAACAAGATCCACCGCATGAGAGAGCATTTTGGCGATGTGGAATTTGTCGTAGACAATATCCGCCCCCGGTACAATCGCAGCACACGCAGACTCATAGGCAGCTGCCATATCCATCGCAACCGCTTGCACGTTGCCACGTTCCTCTTCCGGTATCGCACCCAATACACTCCGCGCCGCCTCTTTAGACTTCGACGGAGCAACATCGAGTACACGTTCGCCGGTCAAATCGCTCAACACTGTGATAAATCGCTGTTGTCTGCCAAAACTCTTCTCATCCATTCCGAGATATTCGACGTCTTTCACCTCCCGACGAGACAAACCGCGTCGTACAGCACGCTTACGCAGCGCATGCATCTCATGCCAGTTCATCTTCAGAATCTCAGCAGCTTTACTGATAACAGATACCTGCTCAAGCACCATCAGGGCGAATGCCTCAAACAACAAAGTCCAACGCAAATTGGCCTCACTCACTGCGAGGTACCCGGCAGTGCGCAGACGTATGGAACTGTTCGCCGCGGCGGATATCGAGGTGACGCCAAATGCGTTCCTCTCGATGGTCTTTCAAGGAGCACAATGCGCCGCATTCAGGGTACGGAACCCGCTTTCCGGAAGGCCATTCGATCGTGATGTCGAGGCGTTGTGCAGGAACCTGCATATCGAGGTTAGTAATGCGCCAAGGAGAGTTCAGACCAAGAGGTTGGCTATAATGCGCTGCAAGTGCGGAATGGACAGAAATGAGGGCGACTCCAGGCTGATTTTGTGGTCTCGCCTAACGTTAGGAAGTTTGAAACTATCCCACAAGAATCTTCGAAGTCCCATAAAATTGAGGGTAGCATGTCAGCATTTGAGAAATTGATCGAGGGAATGGTAGACGGCCGCGCATGGGACCTTATCGGCAATACAGATGGGGTCCGTGATTTGCTCAGTGAATTGTACGATGAACGCTACCATAGCGCCGTCTATCACAAAGATAAATATCAGGTTCGAGTCAATATGCAACGTGATTCGTCGGCAGCTTCTTACGCCGGTTGGATCACTGCCGAGAATCCGAGGTCAGGCCCGTATCAAGGGACTTCATTCGTTTGGTTCCCTGGAGAGACGGGTAGTGTTGCGGTCCTTGTAATCGGGACGGACGGATTTGGTGCGGATACATCGATATTGGGGCGACCAGGACATGGGCGTCGTCTTCGGGCGCTCTCGCGCATGCATAAAGGGAAGGTTTGGGTTAAACCCGACCTTCTCGATATCGCAACGGAAATACCAAATGTCGTTTCTGATGCATGGCCTGAAATTGCATCCGCAATGAAAGCTTATTCACGGGTCATTTATGCAGCGACGCACGCGAACGGATTCGGTCTCGACGTTGTAGCAATCACTGGCAGAGAATATAGGAATTTCAGCACTCACAAAAAGCGGAGGACGAACATGAGCATCATCAAGGGCCTTGCCCTTTCAGTACGGCAGCCATGGGCTGATCTCGTCGTGCGCGGTATCAAGGACGTGGAGAACCGGTCATGGTCACGAACCATCGCGGCCGATTGCTGATTCATGCCGGTCAGACGTTCAATGCCAACGGCTACTGGGAGCTTCTGCAGTACGCGCACAACGAACCGGGATGGGAATTTCTACTCGATGAACTCCGCCAGCGCGATCAGTACGTGCGTGGTGGTTTCGTGGGTGCAGTGGATCTGGTCGACGTGCGCGATGATAGCGACGCGAAGTCCGAGTGGCACGCGGAAGGGGCGATTGGGTTGTATCTGGAGAATCCACAGCTACTCGAATTCATTCCGATGAAGGGGAGGCTGGGGGTGTTTCGACTGGAATAAGTACTATTCGGGTCGTCTTCCTCGATGGCGACCAAGAATCTGATTTAAGAGTGCCCGCGCAGGTTCATCGAGCCGAAGATTTCTCAAATTGATTTCTAATCCACGTAGGAGGAAAACGTAGTTAATTTCGTTTTGAGCTTCAAACCGATCTGTATCTAGAAGATGGATCCAGTACTCCAATATCTCATGTATAAATTCTAGGTCTTCCTCTGCGTCCAGACCTGCTGACGAGAAAACAAGGAATCGGAACTTCGTGAGATAGTCATCCGTCAGGTCAAATAGTACCATGTTTGTCTGGCGAGACTGAAATTTATAAGTACGCATCAGATCTCGAAGCTCCTGCTCAAGCTCGCCATTTCTTTCGGTCAACTCGATGAAGTTGTGCTCAACTCGTTGCTGTGTCCCTTGAATATCGGTATCGAGACGTTTGTACCTCCGATCAAGCACTAGTCGTAGGGCGTTGACACGTTTAGAGGTGGAGTCGATTTCACGAGTACCGCGACGCACTTTAAGAATATTGTCAATGCCGAACCATCCTAGGATCGCTATGGCGATTGCAACGATGCCAATCAGGCCCTGACTTAACGTATCGTAGTAGTTTTGAATGTGTTCGAGATACTCGAACGGAATGAATAAAGTATCCCGGACGAGCACGGTATCAACCTTCGGTGCAACCGCAGCAATTCGTTCCACAAGTCCCTCGTCTAGCAGCATCAGAAGCATGATAACTCCAACCATTCCAAAAGGGTATCGGCGATACTACTACTTTTTTGCAGGAATAACAACCTATGAGATCTTTCTTCGTCCCCGGTCTCCCCGCCACCAAGGGGAGCACACGCAGATTCTACAATCCCAAGGCCGGGAAAATCGTCACCATGGCCGACAACCGGGAGAAGCAGAAAGCATGGGAAGGCCGTATGCCGCACTGGCCGCGCAGGCCGGTGTCCCATACTCGGAAGCAGCGCAGTCGTGGTGGAGATGCTCTTTCTCTTACCGCGCCCGAAGTCACACTTTCGCAGCGGCCGGAACGCGCACCTGCTGCGGGAGACCGCCCCGCGGTTCCCGACCTCCAAACCCGATGCGGACAAACTCTCCCGCGCGGTGCTCGAGGCGCTGACCGGTGTCGCCTACAAGGACGATGCGCAGGTGATCGATAATGATGTCGCGGTCGGTCATGGTGGGATTCCTTTTAATGGTTTCTGATTGTTGTCCTGTTTCGTCGAAGAGGGCGCGCTGGTGCGCGCCGATCCCAGGGCGCGCCGTCCCCAGCCTGCGCTCAGCCGTTCGTTCTGAGTAGGGCATACCCCGCCTCCGTTTTAACGACGCCGATGCCTTCTGAAAACGGACGGCAGTGTCCATAACCAGGCGGTATTGCCCATGCACCGTTTCTTCCGATATATCCCCAGCTGCCGTCGATGCATGCCGGAGCGAGGTCTTCGCGGAAGGTACCGGCGTCGTCGAAGCTGCAGGGAATTGCCTCGCTGCCGCTGCAATCGATATAGCCCCACTTTCCCTGTTTCCGAACAGGTGCAAGTCCTTCGGAGAAGGCGCCGGCATCCTCGAAACGGAATTCAGTGATCTGTCCGCCGGAGGTATCGATGAGACCGAGATGCTCCTCCGCGACGACGAACGCGCGTCCCTCTGAAAAGTAGCCGGCCCTCATGTAGATCGGGGGAATACACATGGCTCCGCTTCTGTCTGCAAATCCCCAGCGGCCGCGCTTGATGTCCCCGCGGAATATCTGCACGGGAGCGAGTCCCTCGCGGAAGGGTCTTGCCCGCATGAAGGTCGGGGGACAGACGCTCTCGCCTTCGCCTGTGATGAAATTCCATTTGTGTCCTTGCCGCAGGGGAAGCAGGCCCTCCGAAAAGCCATAGAGGAACAATGCCCGCGGCGAGAGGATCAGCGTATTCGCACCGCACATCGCGGCAATGGGGTAAGGGATTCCCTCGCGGATGGTCAGCACCGTGCTGCCCGCCCTGTCGATGGCGGAGTATTTGCCGTCCTGCAAGGTGAGGGCGAGACCGTCCGCAGTGAACGGCAGGGCGAGGTCGAAGCTGCGGCCGAATAGCGGACTGCCTGAGCGGTCGATGAATCGCTTCTTCCGCTTAAGCATTCCCACCACAGCGCAGCCCAGCGAGAACGGCTGCGCCACGTTCGCCCTGCTGCGTATGACGCTGCGTCCGGATGCATCGCAGTAGTGCACGATGTGGTAGCGGTCGCCATCCCACGCCGCGCAGAGTCCCTCAGACATATCACCGATCCTGTGCATCACCGCGCCCCTTCAATAGAGAATGCCAGGTCAGCAGCTCCATCAATCCATGCACTTCGTTCATCGCCTGCTCCGGTTCGTTCTTTCTTACAATATACCGGCGTAGAACGACAGATCGTGACGGAGTGACGAACTGGGGAAAGGCATCCGCCTTCGTCTCGCTGCGCTCGGCTACGGCGGACAGGCGCCGGCACAAAGTTTTCGAGAAGCGCCCTTAAAAACCTTGGTGCTCTTTCTTCGTGGCTCAGTGTCTTGGTGGTTTTTTCTTAGTGAATCAATTCTCTTCCACCCATTTCCAAAACGCTGTTTCGTCGTACCCTAACGTCCGAAGGTTGGTTTTGATGTGTAGGGCAGGAACCTCGGATTCCCCCTTGACAAAAATGGAATCTAGGCGTACATTCAAAATGGATGTAAAACGGAAGCAAAATGGAAGTATGCCATGGCCACTCTTACAATCAAGAATATCCCAGACGATCTGTATCTGCTCTTGAAGGAAACGGCGAAGCGAGAGCGGCGAAGCATCAACAGCGAAGCGATAGTACGCCTGGAACTCTCCTTGCACTTTATCCCGATGAACGATGGGCTGGTGCTGGAGCAGATTCGCAGGTTGAGGGAAGAGTTCCCGGGAAGACTGACGGAACGCGAGAGGCTGGCAGCAGTCGCTGAGGGCCGCGCATGATCGTCATTGACAATACGATGCTCGCGTACTTGCGCTTGTTTCCGCATCCGGATGCACGGCGTACGACTGCGAATACGTCGCGCTTGCTCAGGCCGCAAATCTCAAGCTGATTACTACGGATCAGCAGGTCCTCAGAGCTTTTCCCCAAATCGCCATACACCCATCCGATTTCAAATAGTCTCTGCGGGCGGAGGCAGGAGGTTTTTTCTTCGCTACGGCGGACAAGCACAGGCTATTCGAGAAGCGCCCTACAAAACCTTCGTGTTCTTTCTTCGTGTCTTCGTGTCTTGAGCCTGCCACGCCAAAGCCGAGTCTCAAGACTACGGGAAGGTATTATCATATAGCGGGCGGCGGCGGGTGGTTTTTTCTTACTTGTTTCGCCGGGCGATTGCTTTGCCGATCTGCGCGACGTCTTTACGGAGGGAGGCGGGTTCGAGCACTTCGGCGAATTCACCCCACCGCAGTATCCAGGCGATGAGTTCGCGGGAGGGACCAATGCGCATGGAGAGCGTGAGCGTGCCGTCCGTTTCTTCCGTGAGCTTTTGGCTGGCATGCCAGACGCGGTGTTCGATCGAACCGCGCACGGCGGCATCGAAGCGGATGCGCACATCCACCGGCGCTTCGTACCAGATGCCGAAGCTGTCCTTCAGCACTTCCTTCAGCGAGTATTCCGGATCGCGTTCGAAGACCTCCTCGGTCAACTCCGCCTTCGTGAAGCGGGGGAGGGCGAGGTAGATGTAGTTGGTGTATTGGGGCACGCGGCCGATGACATAGAGTCCGCCATTGTGCAGAAGCAGGGAATACGGATGCAGCGCATAGCGCTTCTTGCGGTACTGCACGCGGCAGACCTGTCGGCGCAGGATGCCGGTGAACAGCGTGCGCAGGATGTCCGCCTTCTCCGTGAGATCCGTGCGTCCGGGCTGATGCATGAGCATGAGGTCCTTGCCCGCCGCATCGTCTCCGAACGCCCCCGGCACCGCTACCGAATCCCGCGGAAGGAGCTGCTGCAGCTTATCGAACACCGCCGCAATGTCATCGCCCACCGACGTTCCGGCGAACACTTCCCGAAACGGCGCCAACAGCACGGCCGCCAGCGTTTCGTCCGCCGTCAGCAGTTCGGGAATGAAATCGAACGCGCGGTCCAGCGAATAAAACTGGCGGTTATGCGCCCCCGCCCGCACGCGCAGGGGAATGTTCGCCTCCTGTATGCGCGTCATCGTGCGCTGAATGGTGCGTGCGGATTCGCGTCCCTCGAAAAGGTCGTAGAGTTCCTCAACCGTCACGTCGTCATACGTCGTCAGTCTCTGGAGAATTCGCAGCGTCCGCTGCAGGGCGTTCATTTCGGCCATGATATATTCCTCATTATTCGGTCAATCCAGACTGCTGCATTAACTCGCTGCCGGTGTTAGTTAAAGAAAAGCCCGGAACTTTAACTAACGAACAGGCTAAGGTAACGGTCAAACGAATATACCCGGCCTCTCTGCTGTCCGGTTATTTCAACCAGTAGGCAACATATAAAAATAGTTCGTCAATTGCTGACGTACGGAATATGTATATTCAACGATTAACATCTGTGTAGGGGCGTCCGCCGCGGCGGACTGCGCACCTGAATCCTCAAATTAGAACCTGCGACAGCACCCTCTACCATCCGCGCCTTCTGGTTAACTCAAATGTTATCAAGCTGAAGTGTAAGTGCATCAGCAACCTTATCGAGGCTGTTTTTCCTGAAGCGTTCAACCAGTTCCGATGCGGTGTACGAAGGGTTTTTCAATCCTTGCCTTTGTGCTCTGACGGCCGCACAGAAACGGACCGAATCCAGAGTGAATAATTCCATTGCGAATTCATCAGGATGGACTGGGCGAATGCCATAAGCTTCTAAATTGTCCTTGGGAAAATCTTTCAAATTGAAAGTGATAATCGCCTCTGCTTCAGATCGAATCGCCGCAGCCAGTACGTGTCTGTCGCCCGGATCAGGCAATGTAAGAGTCTCAATCAGGGGCTCGTAAGCTTCAACGAGACAATCTCCAGCGTTTTCGTTCATTAAGTCACGAGTCCGAATAAGCTTGTCTCGAGATAAATCCTCCCGCTTTTCTAAGAGATTCCTCATCCACTCTTCGTGAATTTCATCTGTCCATTTTGGTTGATACAACCGTTGTCGAGCCAGGCGCATGAAGAGATCACGGAGTGAAGGTGTAAACAATACGCATGCATCGATAACGGCAACTGTCGTCCCCAAATTAGTACTCCAATTCTAGTGATTGGGCTTCGCGAGAAAGGCCATTCAGTGCCTCATCGCGTAGTCTATCAACATCATCCCTATATTTTGCAAGCTCAATCATCTTGATTCTTCTGTGTGTTCCTACTTTTCTATATGCGATGAGGCCTTTTTCGAGAAGTTTGATAAGATAAGGCCTGGAGACATTCAAGTAATCAGCGGCCTGTTGTGTCGATACCTCTCCCTGTTTGCTGGTAAATTCTTTAAGCATCTTAACAAAAATTGTAAGTGCTTCTCTGGAAAGCTCGAATTCTGCTTGAACCTCGTTATGCGAGCGGAAGCAAAGTTGGTAAAGACTTTCACTTTCCTCACTTTTACCTGACGCAGAAAGTTTCTTAAGAAGCTCGTCCAAGACCGTCGTGTCAATCTGACTTGCCGCTAGCGTGTGCGCGTCAGCTGTTGCTGTATTTGGAGCCATGACTCTCACCGATGTTAGTTAATTCCAAACGCAATAAACGAAACAAACGAAATAAACGCAAGCGATTTGTTTCGTTGGGGTTGGACAAAAAGTAGGTAAGCGTATCGTTTGTGCTGGTATAGGTTGAGGTAGACGCCAGAGATGATCGAGAATGATGTCATGCTCAGTTGGTGGTGGTGGTGGGACGCCTTTCGTATGTGCAGATATGCGGTTCAACGGTGATCCGTTGTTTATATCCAAATCCTTGCATATCGACAGAGAACGTGTTAAATTATGTCAGAAACAATGAATGTATTTCTGACAAATAATTCGTGATAATTCGTATGGTATCTGTTGATAACAAAGTACTTAAGCGAATACGAGGCAAGGGGCGTGGTTCCGTCTTTAAGCCGAGCGATTTTCTCGATCTTGGGAGCCGTGCGGCCGTGGATCAGGCGTTGTCGCGCTTGACCCGCTCAGGCACAATCCGGCGCATCGGGCGTGGTATTTATGATTTTCCGAAGCGCCATCCGATGTTCGGTGATCTCACCGCGCCTGTCGACGTCATTCTCAACGCGGTCAATCCTGGTGGAGCTGGACACCTGCAGCCGAGTGGTGCATCTGCTGCGAACATGCTCGGGCTTTCCACACAGGTACCGGCACGCATTGTGTATCTCACGGATGGACCTTCCCGCGTCATCCGCATCGGCAAACGACGCATCCATCTGCAGCACATTGCACATCGCTACTTCGAGATTAAAGGACGCAGCGCTCTCGTTGTGCAGGCACTTCGGTATCTTGGGAAGAAGAATATCGATTCTGCTGTGATAAACACGTTGCAGAACTCGCTCAGTGCAAAAGACAAACAGCAACTCGGCAGAGATATGCGTCATGCGCCCGCGTGGATCGCAAAGGTGCTGCAGCCAATCATGCAGGATAGTCGTAAACAAAAGCCCATAAGTAGTGGAGATGCAGTTTGAGCCGTGATAGAAGAACCAGTGACAACATCAAGTCCGCCATCCTGGGCGCCGTTATCGGCGACGCACTCGGAGTGCCGTATGAATTCTCCTCCTGCGAGGCGATGAAGAAATCTCCAGCAACCGGAATGATCGGCAACGGGACGTACAATCAACCGGTCGGGACCTGGTCCGACGATTCGTCCATGCTGCTCTGCACCGCCGAGAGTCTCTCCCAGGGCTACGATCTCAACGACATGGCGCAGCGCTTCCTGCGCTGGTTCGACGAAGGCTACATGACTCCTCACGGCGAGACCTTCGACTACGGTATCACCACCGCCGAGGCCCTGCGCGCCCTGAGGAGGGGCGTGTCGCCGCTCGAGTCTGGCGGAAGCGGAGAAAACGACAACGGCAACGGATCGCTCATGCGAATTCTTCCCATCGCGCTGCGCTATCACGCCGCACCGCGCGCCGAACTGCTGCAGCACGCCTCGGATGTTTCATCCATCACGCACGCGCATCCCCGTTCCCGCCTCGCCTGCGGTATCTACTGTCTGCTCGTGGCAGAGCTTCTGAACAGCAGCGAATCCGATTCCGAAGCACTGCGCGGAATGCTGCGAAAAACGCTGTCAGCACTGCGGACAGAACTCCCTGGATTGGTCGCCGACAGCGATATGAACGAAGAACTGTCGCATTTCGACCGCCTGCTTGCGCCCGGCTTCGAGAATCTGCCAGAATCTGAAATCTCCTCCGGCGGCTATGTCTTGCACACGCTTGAGGCGGCAGTTTGGTGCGTGTTGTCCACAGAATCTTACGAGGAAGCGGTCCTCGTTGCCGTCAATCTCGGTGGAGATACGGATACCACCGCCTGTGTGGCGGGAGGGCTGGCGGGGGTGGTGTATGGGATGGAAGGAATTCCAGAGACCTGGCTGGAGGCGCTGCAGAAATCTTCAGAGGTCATTAAAATTGCGGACAGGGTTGCGTTTCAGAGCTAAATTAAATAAGATGCGACGGACTTCCATGTATGACCTTATATGACGGACAATTTGTGGATATGGAGTAGAGTGGTAGCCGTTCAGGGCCAGATTCTCGTCAGCGTTCTGTTGCGAAGTTAGCGTCGTGAAGGGTCGGATGCGTAGGTTATGACGAGACAAATCGATTCTACGAGGTAATTACGATGGAATTCAGTGTCTACTGTGATGAAAGCTGCCATCTGGAAAATGACGGCATCAACGTCATGCTTCTTGGCGCAATCTGGTGTCCAACGGATAAAAGAGAAGAGATCTTCCAGCGGATTCGTCAGATAAAGACCAAACATGGCCTTTCTCCGACCTTCGAGATTAAGTGGAGCAAGGTAAGCAGTGGCAATGTGGAATTTTATCTGGATTTGATCGACTATTATTTTGACGATGATCATCTTTCATACCGTTGCCTAATCGTTCCTGACAAAAGCAAATTGGATCATGCAGCTTTCCAGCAGACGCATGACGATTTCTATTACAAGATGTACTTCGATCTGATCAAAGTACTTGTTGATCCGGACCACACTTACAGCATATATCTGGACATCAAGGATACGAGAAGCAGCCAGAAAGCGGATAAATTGCGCTCTGTACTGTCATACAACCGATATGATTTTTCACGGAAAATAGTACGCCGCGTTCAGAACGTGAGATCACATGAAATTGAACTGATTCAGGTTTGTGATCTTATAACTGGTGCCATCGGCTATAATTTTAGGGGCCTCGTTTCCAGTCCCGGGAAGCTGAGCGTTATCGAGGCGGTAAAGCAACGATCCGGCTATTCTCTCGTATCCACAACTCTTATTCGTGAGAAGAAGATGAATTTATTCAGGTGGGATCCTGCGAGGACGCACCATGGCTGAGATAGATTTACCGGACCTTGTCCTTCGCAGCAGTTATAGCAGTGAGCACGAGTTTCTTTCAGCATGCTATGCGTATTTCGTTGCTGACTTCCTGACAGAGAAACCAACATTTGATGGCTTACCGTGCAGGCTGAAGCGCTTTCCTTACAGAGATGGCCGTGAGGCGACGTTTTATCATTTCACGACAGAAGGTCCCATCGAAGAAGAGCGGCAGACAGATGAAGATCGTTTGGAGAGAATACGGTGGCCACGACCAGTTATTGAAAGATGCAGGGAATGGGGAATCAAGATCTGGCCGCAAAACCGTGGTGGGAGAATGCGTTTATGCATCTGGGTAGAGGAGTTCGATTACTGCGTCATACTCGATCTTAGAGAAAAATACTTCATCCCATGGGCAACTTTCATGACGCGATATCCTCATGAAAGAAGAGCTAAAAGGAAAGAGTACCAAGCATACGTCGATTCTCAAAAAAATCAGCGATAAAAACAGAACGCGCCGAGATAACTCGACGCGCTCGAAAACTCCTTTGACACATGGCCAATGAGATTCACAAAGATACAAACATCCGTACAGGTTGTCAAGGACTAACTGCGGATCGGCGCGCACGCGAAGGGGTTAGTTTCGGCCATTGTTCATTTCGCAATGCTTCTCTGAATATAGATATAGATCGTCAATTTCTGACGTACGGTATATGTATCTTCAACAACATCTGTGCAGGGGCGCAGTCCGCCGCGGCGGACGCTCCTACAATAGTCGATAGCACAATTTCACCACGGGCGTTGACTGACCTCAATAACTGATAGTCCAGTCTGAGCCACAACAATCTAATGGAGATCCCATGTCGAAATCTCAGCATTTCACCTTCGATGGTGGCGCTGCTACCTATATCGGTACCGGAATTGGCGCAATGCTTCTCACAGTTTTTACCGCCGGGCTGGGCTTCCCATGGGCGCTTTGCATGAAGCAGCGGTGGATTGCGAAGCATACCATTGTCGATGGAAAGCGCTGCAGATTTACTGCCCACGGCGGAGGTCTCATCGGCTTATGGATCAAATGGATGTTCTTCCTGTTAATCACGCTCGGAATCTATAGCTTCTGGATCGCTCCGAACCTTCAGCGGTGGATCGTCGAACACACTGATTTTGAAGCGTAGGAATCCGTTCCCCCGAAAGTGCAGGCTGGAACGGACTTGGTCATCACCGCAGTTCTCCACGCAGAAGCTGAATTCTGGAGAGGGGTGCTGATCGCTCGCCTTTTCATTATTTAGCCCAGGGCCCCGTTTTTGTGACAGGGAGAAAGGATTTCCCATCATACCGGAATAGACCCTTCCAGCCGCCGAACCAAAATCGACCTTCCCTATCTTCATATATGCATAATATGCTGTTTGAGTCAAGGCCGTCCTTTGAATTGAAATTGGTAAACGATTTACCATCGTATCGATACACTCCGGAATTCTCAGCCGCAAACCAAATGTGTCCATTCCTGTCTTCATAAAACCCGCCCGCTTCAATGCCGTCTATTGTATCGTCCTCGGTGAAATTGGTAAAAGACGTCCCGTTATATTGGCTCACACCCCCAAACATTGTACCAATCCAAATGTTGCCCTTTGAATCTTCGAAAAGATCGTAAATGGTATTATCAGGTAGTCCGTCTTTATTTGTTAAGAGGGTGAAAGTTTTTCCGTCATATTTGCAAAGGCCATACCCGTCTGTGCCGAACCATATATTTCCGCTTGTATCTTCTAAGATTCCTGAAATCCGGTTGTCTGATAGAACAGGTCTCGGATTTTCTACATCCGCTCTGGGAATTGAAAAGGGAGTGAATTGTTCACCATCGAATTGAGAAATTCCTTCGGAAGTGCCAATCCAAAATACTCCATTTCTGTCAATGACTATACTCCAAACGGCATTGCTGATTAAGCCGTCGTTTTCCGAAAAATTTGTGAATTGTTCTCCATCATACTTATATATGCCGAATCCATCGGTTGCGAACCATAAATTCCCTGCGTCATCTTCCACTATTTCGTTTATTCGGCCAATGCTAACTCCATTTTCTTCCATCAAGTAGTGAAGAGACTCTCCGTCGTAGCGGATAACTCCGTAGTGATTTGTGCCGAACCATAGATTCCCGCTTCGATCCTGAAAAATTCTGCGTATCCAATGAGCTAACTGCCCTTCGAAATAGAGAGGTACAAAGATTTCGTTTGGAATTGCAGCATTTATTTTGCCGGCGCTGTCCTGCGTGGAGGACTTTTGGGATTGTCCGCTGCAAGGGTTGATGATAAATAAAAGCATGCAAAGCAATAATATGCGGTCGACAGATTGACGTATTTTGGCTTTCATCATTATTCCACATATCGGCGAAGGCGAACGGAAAATATCCGATCACCGTCACCCTCCTTGAATGTATTGAAGGCATTCTTGAACTTGTGCGACAAATATGCGGATTCAAAAATGGAATGGCAAGAGGGCTTCCCGGATCCCGCGCTTCGTAAGCTGCTGTGTGACGATCCGCGGTGCGGGCGATGTCAGCCCGAGACCAAAGCCGGTGTCGCTGCACAGAAATCAGTAAGTGCATTGATTTCGGGAAGCAGCCGTTCCAGGAGCTCGCCGCATATCCCCCCTTGCATGATTGATCCGCGAATGGCAAGTTGAGAAACACGTGGTGAACGCAAGGAAGAGAGTCAGGAGCGGCGCATGAAATCAGAGAATCAGATCCTTCAATTCCGGATAATGCTCAAGGACATCGATCCGCCGATCTGGCGCAGGATACAGGTGCCTGCTCGGTACAGTCTGTGGGACCTCCACGTGGCGGTGCAGGATGCCATGGGCTGGCTGGACTACCACCTGCACGCATTCCGCTTTCCCGGCGAGGAGTGGCTGGGGAAGGAAATCGGCATTCCGCTTGACAATCAGGTCGATGAACCCGGCTTCGAAACCATGGCCGGCTGGGAATTTGCCGCGGACGAGCTGTTCCGCGCGCCCGGGGACAGCGCAGAGTATGAATACGATTTCGGCGACGACTGGAGACATGAAATTCTGCTGGAAGAAATTCTGGAAGCGGAAGAGGGCGTGCAGTATCCCCGCTGCATCGATGGTGCGCGGGCGTGTCCGCCGGAAGATTGTGGAGGCCCGTACGGCTACGCAGAGATGCTCGAGACTTTGAAGCATCCCGAGGAGGACGAGGAGGAGGCGGGCGATCTTATCGAATGGCTGCAGAGCGACATTACGCGCTATCCGCCGTTTTCTTCGGAACGCTTCGAGCTGGACCGCATCCGTTTCGATGATCCCACACGCCGATGGAAATTCGCGTTTCTGAAGGATGAAGATAGTCCCGCGGCATTGCCCCTGCGCGATGCGAGCGGCCGGCCTGCGGCTGTCATTCCGCAATCCGTTGGGGAGCTGGAGATTGAGGACATCATCGAGGATCTGCGCTTTTTCACAGGCGAGTATGAACGGGCTGCGGTGGATGCCGCGATCGAGCATAGCGAGGCAGTCATTCCGCACCTCATTGAAATTCTTGCCGAGGCTCTGAAAGATCCTGAAGAAATCGCGAATGACCCGGATATGTTCGGACATCTCTATGCGTTGATGCTCTGCGGTTATCTTCGTGTGGAGGCCGCGCATGAAATCATCGCCGCGCTTGCCGCCCTGCCAGACGATCTGCCGCACCGCCTGTTCGACGACACTATCACGATGGACTATCCGACGATTCTTGTCCGGACCTGCGGAGGGAATTTCGATGCGATCCGTACACTGGCCGCCAACAAGGACGCCGACGAGTGGGGACGAAGCGCCGGGATCGATGCACTGGCATTTGCTGTCCCGCGAGGCATGCTGCAGCGGGAAGATGTACTCGCGTTTTTCGCCGGACTGCTGGACCAGCCGGAAATCGCGGAAAGTGAATTTATCCCGAGCCATATCGTCTACCGCATGATCGAGTTGTATCCCGAAGGTTTCACCGGGCGCATCGAACAGGCGTTCGATGCAGGACTCATCGATGAAACCTATGTCAGTCGCGATGAAATTGAAGAGGCGCTCGCGATCGGTATTGATGCATGCTACGATAAACTGATTGTCGGAGCTGATTTGTACCCGCTCGAAAACATGCATGCGAGTATGGAATGGTGGGCGTGCTTTCATGAGGAGGACGATTTCAAGTTTCCCGATCAATTTCCGGGCGATGGTGATTTCTCAATTCCCGGTCTCGCCGTTGGGAAGAGGCGCGGAACGAAGAAAAAGAAAAACAAGCGCAAACAGAGCAAGCAATCGCGGAAGAAGAATCGGAAGAAATAATATCCGGGTATAATATTTAGCATTCGATAAAGAACCATGCGAATTTCTTCCGGATAATGTGAATGAAGGTCAGATTGTTGTAAAACAGGAGGCGCAATGAGGGACAAAGCACTCGTCTATCTACGTAAGGCATTAAACGACACTGGAGCTGATTTCCGCCCGGGGCAATGGGAAAGCATAAACGCAATGCTCGATGGCAACCGACTGCTCGTTGTCGAACGTACGGGTTGGGGCAAGAGCATGGTGTACTTTCTTGCAACGCGGCTGCTGCGTGATGGCGGGAAAGGCCCCACGTTACTGATCTCACCGCTGCTTTCCCTCATGCGAAATCAAATAGCTGCTGCGGCACGTATTGGCATCAATGCGGTGACCATCAATTCTAGTAATCAGAATGACTGGGAGGATGTCGAACAAGCGCTGAATCGCGATCAGGTGGATGTTTTACTGATTTCACCGGAACGCCTCGCCAATGAAAATTTTCGCCAAAATATGCTTACGTCGATGGCACCGAATGTCGGCATGTTTGTCGTTGATGAAGCCCACTGTATTTCCGATTGGGGTCATGATTTTCGCCCGGACTATCGAAGAATTGTGTCGATTCTGCGCGTTATGCCACCGAATATCCCCGTACTCGCTACGACAGCGACGGCAAATAATCGCGTCGTCAGGGATGTTGTAAGCCAATTGGGAGACGTGTCGGTCCGGCGTGGTCCACTCATTCGCCATAGTCTGAGGCTGCAGAATATATGGATGCCCAGCTCCGCTTCTCGTCTGGCGTGGCTGTCGCAACATCTCCCCGAAATCCCCGGCAACGGAATCATTTACACGCTCACCGTTCGCGATGCGGAACGCGTCGCAGATTTCCTGCGAGCAGAAGGTATCGACGTGCACGCTTACCATGCAGATGTGGATGGAACTCACGGTACACCATCCCGCGAACAACTGGAGGATATGCTTCTGGAAAATCGCTGTAAGGCACTCGTCGCAACTGTTGCGCTTGGAATGGGCTTCGACAAGCCGGATTTAGGTTTTGTCATACATTTTCAGCGGCCCGGCTCCGTCGTGCATTACTATCAACAGGTCGGACGTGCGGGTCGCGCCGTCGACGATGCTTACGGAATATTGTTCGGGGGAGCGGAGGATGATGACATTATAAATTATTTTATTTCATCTGCGTTCCCACCGGAAGCACACGTCATGGAAATTCTTGACGCGCTGGAGAATTCAGATGGCCTGAGCACAAAAGAACTCGAGCGTTCCGTGAATCTATCTGCGAGTCAAATCGCAAAGGTCCTGACCTTGCTATCCGTTCTCACTCCGTCGCCAGTAACGAAAAACAGCAGCAAATATTATCGGACTGCTGTATCCTATAGGATGGATACAGAACGTATCTCTCAGCTGCAGAATTTACGCAGAGTGGAGCAACGGGAGATGCAGGAGTACATGAAGACCTCGCAATGCCTCATGTTTTACCTTGCCAGCAGTCTCGATGACGGTCAGCCGCAGACCTGTGGTCGCTGCGCAAACTGCTCCGGTGCTCCGTTATTGTCTGAGGACGTGGATCCGGTACGAGTCGACCGAGCGACGGTTTTTCTCAAGCGCAGCGCGTTTCGCATAGTCCCAAGAAAACAATGGCCCTCAGCTGGTGCCTTTCCGACTTACGGCTTTTCAGGCACTATACACGAATCGATGAGAGCGTTGGAGGGACGCGCCCTCTGTCTGTATGGCGACACAGGTTGGGGGGAACTCGTGAGGCAGGGCAAGTATCAAAGTGGCCGATTCGATGACTCGCTGGTAGACGCTTGCGCGGATATGCTTCGTAGAACAGGATTGGCGGCGCAGGCTCGATGGATAACTAGCACGCCGTCATTGCATCATCCGAATCTCGTGCCCGATTTCGCGCAGCGGTTGGCACGGAAACTCTCCTTGCCGTATCATGCATGTATAAGGAAATTGCTCAACAACAAGTCACAGAAGGAAATGCAGAATAGTTGGCAGCAGGCTAATAATTTGGACGGGGCGTTTGAAATCGATCGGGCGTTGATGGGACTGGGACCGGTATTTCTTGTGGATGACATGGTCGATTCACGGTGGACATTTACCGTCCTCTCTGCGCTGCTTTGCCAGGCAGGGTGTCCCGAAGTGATCCCACATGCACTCGCTCTCAATTCCCTGAAAGCAAACGGAGGCTGACGCAAATGATCGAACGAATTCTTACCGACGATGCAAAGGCCATTCTTCTACTCTGTGGACATTTCGGAAAATCTGAAGCTGAAATCAAACCTCTGCAAACGAACGAATATAATATCGTTGCGGAATGGCTTGTCGAACGAGAGCTGCGCCCTGGCGACTTGCTTGCTGCGAAAGGGCTGGATGAATTGCAGAATGGCATGCTCACCATCGATATTCGTCGGGTTATGCGACTGCTCGAACGTGGTATGGCGATGTCGCTCGATACGGAAAAATGGCAAAGCAGGAATATTTGGATTGTCTGCCGCAGTGATGTCGAATATCCGAAGCGTCTCCGCGCTCATTTGAAAGCGCAGGCTCCGCCATTTCTTTACTGTACTGGGAATCCTGCTTCACTCGCGGGAGGCGGACTCGCTATCGTAGGATCACGGAATGTCGAGGCTGTCGGAGAATTGTTCACGCAACGTGTTGCACGCCACTGCGCACAGTATGGCATGACTGTGGTTTCTGGCGGTGCGCGTGGGGTGGACCAAACCGCGATGCTAGCTGGGCTGCAAGCCGGTGGGAACGTGATCGGTGTCGTTGCGGACAGTCTATCAAGAGCGGCACTCATACCCGATTACCGTGATCATCTGCTGGAAGGCCGTTTGCTTCTCTGCTCTCCATATCGACCCGACGCAGGATTCTCGGCTGGTATGGCAATGGGTCGCAACAAACTTGTGTACGCCATGGCTGACTATGCACTCATCGTCCAATCCGAAAAGGATAAAGGGGGAACATGGGCTGGTGCGAAAGAGGAATTACGGCGAACGAAACCGCGTCCGGTCCTTGTGCGCTTCGAGGAACCAATACCTGACGGCAACCGGGCGTTGGTCGAAATAGGCGCCAAGCCGTTCCCGCTGGATTTCTTTGAGAACACACCTTTTACTGCACTCATCGACACAGCTTCCCGGAGCGTCTCAGAAATCATCCCGGTTCCGCACCTGCATGAGACGCTGAAGAGTGCTTCAATTAAAACAACTTCTGCAGCAGTAGCAGAACCATCAGGTAGAAAGAATGATGTAATTCTGATCGAAACTATTGACGATGATCAACCCAAGCCATCGGTCATTGATCCGCAGAACAGTGAACAACACGCAGCGTTCCTGCCATCGTCTGTATTCGAAGCTGTAAGTCCGATTGTCCTCGCGAATCTCGATATCGAGCGAGATGCCGGTGACCTGGCCCAAATCCTTAACGTTCGTAGAACTCAGGTTGAGGATTGGCTAAAGGAGCTCGTAAAGTCCGGGCAAGTAAAAAAACTTACCGGTCCTGTGCGGTACAAACGAATTGTCTAGCGCATTGGCCAGAACCGAGTCGAAGCAAAAAACACCAGGCTCCCTGCCTCGGGCAGATGGTTGTATAGTTCCGGTCGAATGAACGGAACACGGAAGGCGCAGAACAGAATGGTCCTGCGCCCGTTTTATATTACGCCGAAAACATATTCAATTGCGTCGTGGGATACTTCGGTTTTAGCTCGGGGTAGACGCGCTCGACGAGACGCCGGGCCTGAGGGAATGGAATGTCCGTTTCGAAGACCGTCGGCGGCCAGGGATCTTTCCCAGCGTCCCGCACATCAATAAGCATCCGCTGAAAAAAGAGCAGGCGGGCTATATGCGCATCGAACAGAAGCGGCGAACAATACAGTATAGGTTCGAAGTAGCGGGTCCCAAGCGACTTCAGTATCGACTCATGCCCGGGGACGTTGCAGTACCATCGGTTGTCCGGCCACCAGCGTACGATGGAGAGCTGGTAGCGGATATCCTCGTAGTTGCGGGTGTTGTGAACCCATCGCAGATGCGCGAAAGGGTCCGGGAACTCGAGGACGAGATCATCCGAACAGCGTATCGCTGTCGCTTCCTCCTGCGTCAGCATGGTGACATCGCGCATCGGATCTCCCTCCCGCAGGTCGAAGCAGCGGCTCAGCAGGGTGCAGCACAAATCGGCTTCGACATCCTTGCTGCGTCGAAGCGAGTTGTAGATCCTGATGGCGATGTCTTCGTTCCCTATGTAGAAATGACATCGGGCCAGGTAGTATTGCACTTCGATGATACCCGGCTCACATGCGAGACATTTCTCGAAACATGCTGCAGCAGTTTTGAATTTTCCGGCATTGAAAAAGTAATTTCCCTGTTGGTGGGAACGGGTCGGATCGTCTGAAATAATGAGGCGGTGCCGCATGATGAAACTCCTTTTTAGCTGTTTGAGAAATGGTGGCCGCAATTGGGATTAAATCGCCACTGTGTTCATTCTGCTATGATGGGAATTGTTCGTGATGAATGCAATGCAAAATTCCTGCCATACAGAAGGGGATTGCATTTCTGCATTCCGCGGTGTAGATTATAATATCATCCACATTTAATCGTATGAAATAGCGACGGTGCCCGGCTTGCGGTTTGCGGTCCTCAGGCGCCTCGCCGTATCCGTTTCATCAACTGTGCTGGAGAACGATTATGTATAAAGGATTCCTGTTTGGGCTTCTCTTGGCGGTGACATTCACTGCATGCAAGGAGGACGACGCAACGCCTCCGAAGACCAACGATTTCGTCACGGGCAAGAACCGCTACACGACCGTGGTAGACGGGGACACGCGCGAGTATTACGTGAGCGTTCCTTCGGCGTACAATGGCTCGTCACCTCGGCCTGTCGTGTTCATGCTCCATGGCACAAGCGGCGACGGCGATAAATTCTTCAACATCTCAGGTTGGAAGGAAGTCGGCGAGAAGGAGAATCTGATCACGGTCTATCCGTCGTCGTGGCAGTACTGCGTTATCGACGAGGGCGAGGTGAAGAACACCACGAAGTGGAATGTCTACCCGGGCGCATTCGAGTACTGCGACGGTGAGGTCCCGCGCGACGATATCAAATTCCTCCGTCAGATTATCACCGAATTGAAAGGACGCTTCAACGTCGATGAAAAACGGATCTATCTGCTCGGATTTTCGAACGGGGGACAGATGGCCTACCGCTGCGCAGTGGAGATGAGCGACGTGCTTGCAGCAGTGGTGGAGAACGCCGGTTCGTCGTCCGACGACATTGTCCGCACTCCGAAGCGCAATCTCCCCGTGACCTTTCAATTCGGAAATGAGGACGATCGCTTTTTCCCGGTACCCGTCCCGCTCTCGGGTCTGGGGTCCGGACTCCAAATGATTCCGTATTTCAAGAACATCGTCACAGCGCATACCGGCACTTTCAAATACCAATCCGACTTCACGATCACGGGCGATACGAATACGGTTTCCATTGCGACTTTCGCATCACAATCGGCGGGCGAATCGCGCACGTTCAATATCGTCATGGTCAAAGGTCTCGGACACGCCTACCCGAACGGCACGAATCATTGGATGAAAGGCGCCGAGCGGCACTGGGACTGGATGAAGCAATTCACGCTTCCGTGATTTCTCTCATCAGAAGAATGTCGCAGGGCGTCCCCGACTATCGATAGAAATAGATCGACAGCTCCGTCTGCTGGCTCGACCAGTCGATCGACTTCAGATCGACGACGTAGGGATTGCCTTGCGCGTCGGTGGAGGCCTGCCGCCAGGAGACGTTTGCGACTTTCGTCTGGGCGGCGGGGCCGCGGAGCATGGCGCCCATCGGATAGCTGGGTCCGACATTTTCGATGGGGAAATTCGTCAGCACGATGCCGGAATTGAACGTGTAGTCGCCGATGCCCATGGCGGATGTGATGGCCGAGAGCGTGGCGACGGTCTTCCCGTCATCGGAGAGTCGGCCGGTGACACGCGTGTTCACAGTCAGACCGGACAGGTCGTAATTGAAATCGACCGTGAATTCCTTTTTGTTCCATGACAGCGGCGGTGCACCGCTGATCTTGTTGCTCCAGATAATGTTGGGAATGTCCTGACCATCGGTGGCTTTGATTGTGCTCGGCGGTGTGGTGTCCATGCCGTTGAGCGTGACCATGATCGAACGGAACTCCGTTGCGTGCACCGTGGCCGTGGCGCTGCCTGCCGGATCGCTGCTGCCCGGGGCAAACATCGTCACCTCTACGGTGAAATCACCCACTTCGTCGAAGGGATGCACCACCGCGCTGTCGCCGGTAACGGACTCCGTGCGGCCGTCGCCGAATTCCCACTCGAAGCGCGCGCCTGCAGGCGCGGTACCATTATGCCGCGCAACCAGGCGCAGCTCCTGGTTGAGTCCCACGGTCGTATCAGCCGGTTCGATCCACATCGACTGCAGGCGGATCTTGAACCAGTGGAAGCCCGCCCAGGAAAACGCGCTCTTGCCCGCCGGCTTCGCGCCGACCTGAATACCTACGAGATTGTCCTTTGTCGGACGCTCGATCGAGAGAATGTCCGCCGGTTCGTGTTTCTCGATTTCACCGATGTCGGCGAGGTCCACCCACGCTGTCAGGGAAAACGGGATGCTTTTATCCGAAGGAACGATCTCCACCGTGAAATCCCTGTAGGGAAGGAAGGTCGTTTTTCCCGTCGATGCGTCGAGCAGCTTCACGCGCGGCATATCCTCGTTGTCCACCGGCACAGCCCAAAGTTCATAGGTGGGATACTGGCCGGCACCGACGGTTTTTGTTGCGACCTTCGCCCAGATGCGTTCGATCTCCTTCACGTCGCAGATGGTCGAGAGCGGGATGAACAGGATCTGGTCAAAGGCGAACGTGCTGCCTTCCTCCAGTGCCCGTGTGTTCGCGGCGGAAGTGTAGGGACGGAATTTTTTCGTTGTGAAGTCGAAGGTGATCGTGCCTTCGCTGCCGGGATAGTTGGGATCGTAGACCTTCAGGCGTCCTTCGTTTCCGACGATTTCGTAAGCGTACGCGATAATGGCATGCGCGGGCGCTGTCGCGCTGCCTCGCACAGCCAGGTAAAGGAACTGCGGCTGGTTGACCACCAGCAACGCGTAGCAGAGACTCCAGAAATGATCTTCTTCCGATTTCTGCAGGAAACCGTCGAAGGGAGTGCCGCCGTTTGCGGTCCAGAATGCATTTGCCGTGACGAAGGTCTTCTGCAGCTCGCCGCAGAACTTGATGCCGGTCGCGTCGTCTTCCCACACCTTCGGAGTCTGGAACCAATACATTGCGTTGTCGAAGTGCGAGGCGAGTAGCAGCGAGGCGCTGAAGTTCTTGTAGAAATGTGCCGCACCGATGCTCATGCCTGCGCACATCCCCTCCGGTTCAGGGTAGGCGCCGTAGTTGACGAAGGACCAGCCGTTGACTTGCGGATCAAAGAACGTATGAAATCCGCCGCCTTCGCGCAACAATTCAATCTGCGTGGCCGACACCACGATTTCGGAGAAATGCCGCACGGCCACATCGAGCCAGGTGTCTGATCGTCCGACCGGTGCGATCGCTTCGAGCGTGCCCGCCGCGCGGTCGTAATAGAAAGCCACCGCGAAGCGTCCGGTCATGTCCGGCAGTGGAATGCGCAGACGCATCGGCTTCGCGGCGAAGTCGCCGCCATTCTCAATGCGGATGAGCGGCGTGACGGGGTCGAAGTTCGAACCGAAATCATGTCCGGTGATATCAGCGTAGGAAATCGTCACATTTCGGGAGGAACTGTATGCCCCTTCCGGCACCTCCAGCACGAGCCCGTCTACGGCTGTTCCGGCGGCACTCACGGTGACCGTCGTCCCGCTTGAAACTGATTGCTCGAATACCTGTTTCATGTCGCCTGTCTTCACCTTTCCCGAATCACCACCGGGCGAGGAGGGGTCGTCGCCGGAGCATGCGGGGAAGAGAAACACCGCGGCTGCGATGAGCAGGAGGAAAAGCGGGGAGCGGAGGAGAGGTGCTGTGTTCATGGGGCATCCTTTGCATGGTAAAGGAAAGGATATTATGGTATGAAATACGCCCGCAATGTACGGAAGAGTTCGACCAGAGTACACAATCCGACCGGGGTGGAACAGGTTTTTTTTTTCTCCCGGAGCCTTGGCTCCTTTATGTTATTCGGTGTCGGTGGGAATGGTATACAATCCGTCGCGTGTCGGTATAGCAGCGGGAATGCGTCCCGTGGCGCGGTAGTAGCTCCACACCGCAAGCATGTTGTCAAGGTGATCGCGCAGCAGCAGCCAGTAGGGATCGCGGGATTCTTCATACTGATCATCTGCGTGAGAAGACATCTGCTGGAAATATGATTCCTTATCATAGGGCAGGACCAGAACAGGAATTATCCGCTTGCTCGCCGGAAGAGACGCGACGAGCAGATACAGCTTGTCGATGACGTCGTCGGTCATAGCAATGCAGCCGACGGAACAGCATTTACCGTGAATGAAAATGTCGCCTCCCTGTGACCAGCGTTCTCCCTTGAGACGTGTGTGCCGCGCATGCCGTGCATCGTCCACCGCATTCGGGTAATTCATCTTCATCGACAGATGATAACTGCTGCCGGGGTTGAGCAGCGAGATATGGTATATGCCATCGGGAGTGCGTCCGTCGCCCTGCCGCTCCTTGAAGCCGGGTGTGGTAGTCATCGCACACACCGGGAAACTCGCGATTGTGTCGCGCCGCGCGCCTTGCCTCACGACATAGAGCATGCTTGTCTGCTTGACGACGACGAATCCGATATCGCTTTTTCGCCAGTCCGCCGTGCCGAAGGCCTGCGTCCAGAATGCGCCATGCTTTGCGGCAAGACGCTGCATGAGCGGCTGCGCAGAAATGTTCGGAGTGAAGAGTGCCGGAAGCTGCACTGCGAATGCAGCCAGTACGAGTATTGAAATGGGGATGCGGGTAAAGGTTTTCATCGGCGGAACTCCGTTTTAGCTGCTTGTTTTTTGTGGCCGCAATATGGATCAAATCACCACTGTGTTCATTTTGCTATGATGGGAATTTCTTGAGATGAATGCAATGCAAAATCCTTGCCAGTCAGAAATTCGGGGATATAAGGGCAGCAGCAGCTGGAACCTGTTGCAGATCGTCACAAGACTGTTGTCATTTTTCACGCGCGGAGCTGTTGGCCCTGGTAACTCCCGCGTATCCGATGCGACGCGTATGCGTATCGAATTCGAGCAAAATGCTGCTTTTTCTCCAGCAACTCGCGGGACGAAGTTCTACACAAGTCTGCGACCACACATTGAAGTATTCCGCAATGCTGTGCATCAGGGCTCGAATTTCGCAGCGCGTTGCTTGATCGAGACGTTTTCTATACCTTAGCTGCAATCAGAGGCGCTTGTCGAATATGGGAAGCGCTTCAACGATGCGGTGCTTACACACTTTCTTATCACAGTCTCGCACAACAACGCAGCGATTCCCACCCGGACGGGTCGTTGTATAAAACAACCTGGAATTATGCACAGATTCACTTTCCTTTTCGCCTGTTTTATCTGCATCCTCCTTGCTCATCAAGCGATGTTGGCGCAGGGCCCTCCCGGATACACCTATTGTGCCGGCGAAAACGGGAGTTTCACCCTGCCCGCCAAAAACCACATTGCCTATGGCGCGAACAACCGGTTCAAATTTCTTTTCAATCAGACAGGGACGGTCACGTTCAGCCCTGACTTTTTTGGCGGGGACCCAATATATGCCGTGAGCAAATCGGGTTATTATAAAATCGCCGATGGCTCGGAAACGCCCGCCGTTTTGAGCGCGGCGATTCTGAAAATCAAAAATCACATGGCGGGGACGATGGTTTTGACTCCAGCCCAAATCAACGTCGAAACCAATACCATCCAGCAGAACATTTTTGTCATCGGCGACAGCAGTTCGGTTATGTTGGAGGCTTTCGATTTGGTGGATGACTATGAATCTCTGGAGGGACCGATCTTTTTGAACGCGTCCACGACAGGCGGTTTCCCGAATGATTTTGGCGCGTTGGATGGTTTCGAGCTAGTGCGGGCAGTATTTTCGCTGCAGCAAGGCATCATGGACTATATATATACGTCCCGAAACATTGGAATATACAAGCCGCTTTTGGTCGGCCGGAAGTTCAAAACAGCCGACCATTTCCCCGGAGTCTGCCCTCCGCCGATTGACCCACTGGAATCATTTACCGCAAAAATAAATGCGACAATGCCAACCGAATATGGCAAGCGCACTGCGTTTTCGTCCACGCCCGCGCGTCGCCCGACCGGGTATTACCTCGCACCGGGAAGCCTGGGGAAAGTGAAAGTACCTGCTTCGATGGTCGGGAAAGGGTTCAAAATATTGGTTGGTGCGCACACTTTCGAACGTACAGGCAGCAACCCCTGCCGGCGGTTTTTCAGGGTGACGAACACCTTCCCAATCACAGACACACTAACCGAAATCGTCAATCCTTTCGGGGGCGGCATATATATCATCACTCCGTATCAAACCTATGAAGGCATTGTGGAGATTGAGTTGATGAACGTCGTGCCCGTACCATTTTTCTCGGCGAAGAGCTTTGATAAGACGACGCTTCAAAATTGGGTGGATGTGCAGCGCACAAACCCGGCGCCCTGGGCGGATTTCGAGTCGGATAAATTCATGATGCAGGTGCCGCGCAGCTGGATATATAATTATTCCGATCCGGTTTCGCTCATGCAGGATTGGGATAACCGCATGGACGTGGTATCGAAAATGTTGGGTTATCCGCCGATTCGAAGCAATACGATGCTGTATCTGCAGATTGACGTGGATATAATGTTCGGCGGCTATGGCATCGGAAACCCGCAAATCAACAACACATACAATCCTGCGGCAATTGAGAACGGCAATAAAAATCACTGGTTTTTGAAACCCGGCGTCAATTTCTGGGAGACGGAGTTTCATGAAATGGGACATGCCCAGTTGTTCAGCAAATTCCCGGGTGAGGTTGAAGCGGCGGTCAATCTGCTGGCTGCAGCGATATACAATCGGCTCTATGGAATGGACATTGACACCGCACTCGGCGAGTCTTTCGACAACCACCCGCAGATCACGCGCGATCAGGCGGCGATGAATTGGATGGTCACCCCAAACTTCCGCGCCGGGAACCCGATGGATATTTCCAATACAACCAAAGACGAGGTGCGCTACCAACAGCGCGGCTACGGAAAGTATGTGGAAATGGCCGCGCTTTTCGGCTGGGAAATGATTGATTCGTTCTACCTAAAAGAGAATTTGGACTTCATCGACCAGACTCCGGGCGATGGTTTATCGCAAGTGGACAGCCGCATTCTACGATTGTCGAGAACGGCGGGAGCGGATTTACGTCCGCTCATTCATTTCTGGGGAGTTCAACCGCAGGATGCGGCAGAACTCAAGGTCCGCCTCGATGCCGAACACCTGCTGCCTTCGAGACTCATCTGCGACCGATTGACGCATTACCAAGCCGTTCTTCCCGCCAACAACGCGGAGTTTATAACTCACGCCAATACTTTTTTTGGCGGCAGCATCCCTTCGGGGGGACACCCGGATTATGGGTCCGGTTGGTACAACATCTGGAAGACGCAATACGACAGCACGCACGGCCTGCTGGGAAAACAAGCCCTGCAAAACATCATTGACCTCTATTTCCCGAATGGTTGCCCGGAGCCCGACGCTCCGCCGACCGTGTCGGTGACAAGCCAGAGTATTTGTCTGGGACAGTCCGCGACTTTGACTGCGAGCGGAGCGATGTATTATCGTTGGAGCAATGGTGCTGAGGGCAGCAGCATTACGGTCACCCCGAATGTCACGACAACTTATACCGTTATCGGAAAAACGGCCGGTTATGCTTCCGCGCCCGTTTCCGCCGAGGTGAAGGTGAATCAGATGCCGGTTGTTGCGCTGGGAGATGACATGAACATTACCATTGCCGATACGATAGTCCTTAATGCCGGTCCGGGCTTCAAGAGCTATCAATGGAACGACAACAGCACACTGCCGTCGCTCGTGGTGATCGGCAGCGCGGTGGGAACCGGCCAACACCGCTTCTTTGTGTCCGTCACGAGCATGGACGATTGCCCGGCATCGGACACTATATACGTAACGGTCAGCGACGTCTCCGGCGGCCTCGAGCCGCTGCCGTTTGACGAAGATCTGACATTGTTTCCGAACCCGAATCATGGCTCTTTCGTAGTTGCGCTTCCCGACGACGGCGCGAGCAATGCACTCATTGAAATCGTCTCTGTCGATGGAAAAACCGTGTACTCGAAGAGACTGGAGAAGCCCTTGCAGCAGCTCCGCATCTCTTCTCTGCCGAAAGGCATTTATCTGCTGCGCTATACAACCGCTGTCAAGACGAGGGTGTGCAAGATGGTTGTGGAGTGAGGCGGGCAGCAAATAGAAATCATCCGGGGTTGGATTATCATCCGGCGCACAATTCTTCTTTCCCTTGCGGGCGGGATGCGCACAACGGTGTGAACATATCGCACCGCTGCGTTTTTCGTATCCCTGAAATTCTCACTTAAAAAAAGATGAAAACGCTGAATTCACCCTTGCGCGGGTGAATGCCAGGAAGCAGAGCCCGGGCGGGGTGTTTGGCACGATAACTGCATACTAAAGTATCTCTCACACTATCATATTTAACCGAAGGTGTTTCTATCAGTCCCTTGTAACTGTTTTTGGCTCATTTCTTCCGTCCCTGCATCAACACCATTACGGTCGGATGAATTTTTCAATACAGTTCCCAGGAGGCACTCATGAAACACCTCATTATTCTCATAGCCATCATGCTGCTTGGCCCCGATACCGTCTTCTCGCAGGACAGTTTCTCTACGCACGGCCTGGCTATCATCATCCGGAAATACGACCGCACTATTGATATCTGGGGCCGTGCCCACGACGGCGGTGAACTCATCCCCAGTCTTGACGGTGAACTCTACCGCTCGTTCCCGACAGGACCGAAGATCGTTTTCGGCGACCAGAGAATCCCGGAAGGGATTTACGAGGGAAGGATTGATGACGACGGCAATGTCTCTATCGTGTTCAGTACCTATCCCGATATGCCCGGATTCAACGAAACCTACCGGATCACGGGTCCTTCGCTCGACAGGAATGTTATTCCCGTGAAGGGAAAGTTCATTGAGGAAATCCGTGAAGCCGCGAATGCCATGAAGGCTTCCGGCTACGTGACGATCCCCGTTGTGATTCTTCCCGGAGCGCTTGAGCCGGAAGTCGCGGCAATGCTGGAGAAGGCCGAGAATGTCCGGGAAGGACAGAGTCTTGCCGACGTGAAGAATTCCATACTGAGATGGGCTCCGGTAGACGACTACCTGATCAGCACCGGGTATATTCCTTCCATTCGTTTTGAGGGAAAAGAGATTATCATCGAGGCTCGCGAAGCATCAGCACCAGCGTTCGTGAACCGCTAGACTGCGCATAGCAGAGAACGGCAGCAGCAAGCGCAGACATGCTGTCCAACAGCGCCGAACTGCAGAGACTGATCGACGAATTGAACGATATCTGCAGGGATGGCTGGGAAACCAATGCGCTGTTCGGGAAAACGCACTCGAGGAATTGATTCAGAAGGTCCGGGCTGCATGTGATGTCCGGACCCATCGCAGGAAGAAATCCTGAGACGCGATGATTACTGTTTGACCAGTTCGACACGGCGGTTTTTTGCGCGGCCTTCTTCGGAGTCGTTGGTGGCGACAGGCACGTAGGGACCCGCACCAAAATACCCGAGCCGGGCGGGATCAATGTCGTAGGTGTCCGTGAGCATCTCCATCACTGCGCCGGCACGCAGCTGTGACAACACCATGTTGTTTTCAAGGCTGCCGGTGTTGTCGGTGTGTCCGACAACGTAGAGCTTCAACCCCGGTTCATTTGTGAGCAGCTTCGCGATTTCTCCGATCACAGGGTAGGACTCAGGCAGGATTTCGGCTTTGCCGGTTTCGAAATAAATACCATCTACTGCGATATGTCCCGTGGCGCGGAGCGCTTTGGAAAAAGATGCCGCATCGGCGACAATGTCCTGCGTCATCGCCTTCCGCTCAATTATC
>JBATDG010000037.1:0-12781 GCA_049663345.1 Bacteroidota bacterium | reverse complement strand
CGTCGTCCGTCTAAAAAAAAACCTTCGTGCTTCCTGCTCGTGTCTTGGTGTCTTAGTGGTTATTTCTTATCGCTTCAGGATGATAGGCTGGATGCTCTGCTCGCCCTGGTCGGTGGTGACGGCGAGGAGGTAATAGCCGTTGGGGATGCCCTCGAACGACACGTTGTCCTGCCACATCCCTGACGCACGCGTATCCGAGACGGCGACGTCGCGTACTCGTTCCCCGGTGATGTCGTAGACCGAGATCGCCACTCTCCGCGCATCCGTTAGCGTGTAATCCACGGTTGCAACATCCGACGTAGCGGGATTCGGATGCATCGATGTTCCGACAAGCGCGATCGGCCGCAGCGGCACGGCCGCGTCGTCGCCCGAAGGGGGCATGCCGCGTTCGCGTTTGATTGAGTTGCGGACGTCCACCGGCAAGGCTGCAAGGAAATCCTCTGTAGGCTCGAACCAGTAGAGATAGTAATAGTCATTTGTATCAGATGCGACGGCGATAGCAGGTCCACGACTGCGCACCCTTACAGCGACCAGTTCCTGACCTGTGAATTTGCCAGTCCCAACGACTGGTCTTTCCTCATTTTCCTCTCGCTCTGTAAATCGCATGAACGTTTTTCCCCGAGAGTTGGTCACCAGGACAGGTGCGCAGGACGCACAGCCACCCTGATCTTCATTACCTATCTCTTTCTCGCCAGATCCAGCCTTTTTAACGCTATCTGGATGGATAATCTCCAACGTATATGTGACGTACCCAGAATCCCGATGTTCTTTCATCCCTTCCTTGAAAATCCAGGATTTCGGATTCTTACGGAGGGGGTGATGGAAAACCGTGCCATCAGCTGAAATGACAATCCCGATGCGACGTAGCATTGTCGAATCGAGATTCAACACCTTACATGCACTGATCTGATCCACGGTCCATGATGCAAACAACTCGTTCAATCTTCGATGTTGTAGGGAGTCATCCGTCCGAGTAGAAGCGATTTTTCGGGGATATCCTAGGGCTGCGGCAAGTTCCCTCTCTACACTGGTGTCAGGGGTTTTCTTCATTCCTCCTGGTATCGTACGCCGCGCTGCACCATCCGTCTGTTGAAGGGTCGAAGACGGTGAGTTAGAATGATTATGCATTTGGTCGGATTGCTGGACCAGAGCGCCGGTGAATAATCCGCTGAAAAAAAAGATGATTGCGAGAACTACCATAACTCCTCCCGAAACAATGATGAGGCGTGTCTGTTTTCTTTTTCTGAGTGTACGGGTCGAGTGAGTGGCTGCATTGCGTGAAGCGAGAAAGTCCTTCGCGGAGTCGACGGAGATGAGGGGCGGCGCTTTTCGGGCACTTTCCAGCAACTGGTCAAGCATCTGTTCTTTCCTGTTCATCGTTCCGCCTCGATCTCAATACTTACGACGTCGGTATCAGATTTCTCTCTCATGGTGCCACGTGGGCTTTCATCCATTCTCTGCGCCAGCTTCTGTCGGGCCCTCGCGATGCGGGTTTTTACGCCTGAAAGCGATCCGCCCTGCAGCGCGTGAATTTCGCTGAGGCTCAGTCCTGAAAGTTCGAAGAGCACCAAAGCCTCGCGCTGTTTGGCCGGGAGCCGGGCGATACATTCATGCAGCAGTCGGAGGTCGGGCTGCACGTCTGCAGCGGTGCCCTGATCGATGATCAGTTCTTCGTGCTTCGCTTCCATGCGAGTAAACAGCGATGCCCATTTGTTCATCCGCCAGAAATAACGGCGGGCGATGGCAATGAGAAAGAACAGAAAGGACTTCGGCTCGCGCAGCGTATCGAAGCGCTCAAGCGCAATCAGCAGAGTCTCGGCGACGACATCCCGCGCCTGTTCGCTGTCCCGCGTCATGGCCCGCACGTAGCGGACGAATGCCGCATGGTGCTCCTCAAGCAGGATGAGAAATTCCTCCTGCCGCTGCTTCGACAACGGACGTAATACAGGCTTGGGTTGGGACATCAGGTTATCGCGATACTCCACTCGTCATTCGGCCGTACAGTGTAATAGAGACACATCCCCCCGAAAAGTCGCACAATCCTGCGAAAAAACATTGGAACAGGAAGGCGCAAAGACACAAAGGCACGAAAAGCAAAATGAGACGGCCGGCCCTGGGCCGCCCGAATTTTGATATTGTGTCTTGGTGTCTTCGTGCCTTCGTGTTATCAAGTCAGATCAACGAAGGCCGCTTCGACCACTTCGGCGAGGTAGGCAGGGTTGAGAAGGAGCTGCGCGCCGTGGGCGCCGGCGCTGATGTGGATGCGGTCGAAGAGCTGCGCGGTTTCGTCGATCCAGGTGGGGAATTGCTTCTTCATGCCGATGGGAGAACAGCCGCCGCGTACGTAGCCCGTGAGCGGCAGCAGTTCCTTCACGGCGATCATCTCGACCTTCTTGTTGCCGCTGGCTGCGGCCGCTTTCTTCAGATCGAGTTCGAATGGTCCGGGAATGCAGAACACGCACAGTCCGGTTTTGTCCCCGCGCGCCACCAGCGTCTTGAACACCTGCTCATGCACGGCGCCGATCTTGTCAGCAACTGCGATAGCGTCAATCGCACCGTCAGAGCTGTCGTAGGTGATCTGCTCGTGCGGAATGCCGCGGGCTTCGAGTATGCGGGAGGCGTTGGTTTTCAGTGCCTCACCTCCAGCGCCACACTCCCGGCTTTTTCGGACGCGCAACTGGCTCTGCGCGCTGAATGATGACGCGGGGCTCGGGAGCGGAAGGTGTGAATGCCGGAGCATTGGTCACACCGGCCTTGCGGGCGGTGACGTCGCCCATCTGCCGGAACGAGCGCTCGGCAGCGGCGATGATTTCAGGACGCAACCCTTCTTTCGAGATTTCCTCTAGGAAGGCGCGGCGTCCGCGGATGATGTCCTTGATCAGGTAGTCGATCTGCTGATCGTTATAGAGTTTGTGTACGTCCCATTCGTCCATCCGCCGGCCATCGGCTTCGACGATGGACATGGTGCCGAGCACGCCTTTCTCATACTTGTTGGTCCCGCGCAGATCGCCGCGCTGAATAGCCGCCATCAGATCAAGCGGCACGCGCTCGGCCTTGCGCACGAGACGCTTTTTCGACACGCCGCGATCCTCGGTTTCTTCAATGATCTCGCCCATGCCGCCGGTGTTGTAAAGGCGGAAATGCACCTGTCCCGGGAAGCGGTTGACGAGCTTCATGATGATGTCGTAGAAGCGGTTGACCTTCGCGCCGCGGCTGCCGATGATGAAATCATCCGTGCCGACGATGCGCACCGAGTCGCCGGCTTTCTCGGGATTCGCCGCGAAGCTGAGAGTCGATTCACCGAAGAGATATGCCAGCACGCCCTGTTCGGGCGTCAGCGATTGCGAGTACGGCATGAGCGTGTTGCGGCGCGTGATGAACGCAAACCACAACGCGTCGTTCTTGTCGAGACTCGGCAGATTGATGCTCGGGGCGGCGATGGAGATCAGCTTGTTTTCACGTTCAATGAAAAGCTGATCCATACGCACTACCGCACGGCCGTTTCCGCAGAGGGTTTCATCGAGAAAGTCGATGTTGCCCTTCGAATCGACCATGATATTTTCGAGCAGCGCAGTCTTATGCGTGAGCGCATGGAACATCGCTTCCTGATCGGATTTCCGGGCGTCGGTCTTGACGTAGAAGTTGTGCTCGGATCCGTAGGCGGAACCATCATCGCGGAGGAAGCAGATATCGTCCTGCGAGGCGTAGGTCATCTCGCCGCGCTTGGGATCCATCTCAAGCTGGTGACAGCTCCAGGTGGATTTTCCCGTGGCAGTCATTCCAAAAAGGATGACACCGTGTTTTTTCAGTTCGTTGCTCTTGGCGTCCCGTGCGACCACGACTTTGCTGCCGGCATGAAGCCCGAGCATGCCGCGCTCATCGGCCAGCCACATGGCCTGACGGAGGAAGCCCTTTTTCTCTTCACCGAGATAATCGCTGCCGAGACAGATGTTAAGATTGAACTCCGGCATGGTGAGAATCTGCTGGCGGCTCGCATGCTCTTCGGGAATGTGGATCATGGTGATCTCGGGTCCTGGACGCCCCGAAGGTTCGTCGAGCAGATTGCCCCACATGTACGCGAGACGAGAATTGCGCCAGTCGCCGACGCTCAGATACAGCGTACACACCGGATTGAAGTCGGCGTTGTCACCCATCTGCCGCGTGAGTTTGATGAACGGTAGCGTCTTCATCCAGTGCAGTACTTTGTCGAGTTCTTCGGGCGCACCCTTCACCACTTTTTCCTGATATGGAAGCAGCGAAGGCAGCTGCACCTTCTCGGTGCCGAGGTAGACGGTCTTGCCCGCGAGGCGCGAACTCTGCACCGAACGCCAGACATGGGATCCGTAGACGGTTTTCTGCGCGTAGTCCTTGACCCGGGATTCGAGCCACTTCAGGTCGACTTCCTTGATGTTGGGTCCTTTAAGCAGCGGAAGAAGCTGCTCGTGGAATTTCTTGTAGTGATCGTTGTTGTATATATCTTTTGCCATGGGATTACCTTCCGTTCGCGCCGACATGTGACAACACCTGCTGCACCATTTCGGTGAGCGTGGCCGCGCCTGCGTTGAGCTGGTAGACGGCGGCGGACTGGAACAGTTTTGTATAGAATCGTTTCTGCAGTTCCATGCGCTCGTCGGATTTGACGAGCAGATGGGGATTGTAAAACGGCTGCTGCTTGCCGGCGACGGAAGTGCCTGCCGGATAGCCGGATTCGACCACATGCATCGCTTCGTCGATGTCGAGCTTCTGCACCGCGCCGCTGACCGGATCGCTGCGGAGAATGAACACGTGGCGAATGTCGATGCGCTTCACGTGCCGCGCCATTCCGCCCAGCCAATAAGGATCGAGCATCGCGTGGCTCTTCTTCGCACAATCGTAGCTGTACGGTGCGCCGCTGTTGAGCGGACAGGTTTCCTGCAGCTTGTGATTATCGTTGCGGCAGTCCTCAACCTTCGTCGTCGCATTCTCACATTTACTCTTGTCGAAGAGCTTCGCGAGCGGTTCGTAAGTCGCAACGGCGTTGGTCTGCATGTACAGCTTCCGCTCGGGATTGTCGGCTGCGGCATAACCGCCGCCGTAGCGAAGGAACACGTAGTCGTTGCTGTGCACCGCCACGCTTTCGTCTTCCTGGAAAAGGCGCCAGAACAGCTCCGTCTTTTTCGTACCCGAGGGTCCGATAAACAGCACGCCTTCGCCGCCTACATCCATTGTGAGTCCGCGAACAGCGTGTATGTCGAAAACGCGTTCCGCTACGTCGGTCACGAGTCCCAGCGCCAGGGAGCGCAGCGAACCGTAATGATCAGTGTTGAACAGCACGCCGGTCTTGGTATCGGAATTGTAGAAAGCATGCGGTTCGCGCCCCGTCACGCCGTCCACCGCATAGATCACTCCATGCGGTTCGATGTCGGCTTCGAGCTGCGCGGGATACCAGTTCTCGACCCAGAAGTCGTAGAGATGTCCGACGTTCGTGCGAAGCTGCACGATCATGCCGTTGATGTTGGCATTCCATTCGAAGTAATTGCTGTAGCTGAGATGCGCTTCGGCCTCGGCCACCAGCGCATCGCGCACGCCGACCTTCACATCGTAATCCACCGGCACCGGATGCTTGACCACGGTTTCCGTATTCGCGAGCTTGATCAGTTTGCGCTTGGCCGCGGGCTTGAGCTTCGCGAGCGCTTCGCCGATGCGAGCCATGCCTTCGGTGAGGTTGGCCATCGAGGTCGCGTAGCTGATGCGGATGAAATCATCGCTGCCGAAAGCGTCGCCCGGCACGATGGCCACGTTCGCATGCTTGAGCAGGAAGTAGGCCATGCCGTAGCTGTTGCGGATGGGTACGCCCTCGTATTCCATCCGATAAAAAGAGCTGACATTCGGAAATGCATAGAAGGCGCCGCGCGGCATAGGACAGGAAACGCCCGGCATGCCCTGCAGTTTGTAGACCACGAAATTACGGCGCTTCTCAAACTCAGCCGCCATCTTCGAAATCTCGTATTGAGGACCCTTGTACGCTTCGAGCGCCGCGCGCTGCGAAACCGAACTCGGATTGGACGTCGCGTGACTCTGCACCTTGGCCATGGCCGCGGTGATGTCTTTAGGCGCCGCCGCCCAGCCGATGCGCCAGCCGGTCATCGAGTAGGCCTTGGACACGCCGTCGATGGTGATGGTACGGCGCTTCACTTCCTCGCCCAGCGAGGCGAAGCGGGTGAACTTCAGGTTGTCGTACATCAGCTTGCCGTAGATTTCATCGGCGATGCAGATGATGTCCTCTTCGACGATGACCTCGGCGAGAGCTTCGAGTTCCTCGCGCGTGTAGCCGCTGCCGGTGGGATTGCAGGGATTGTTGATGAACACTGCCTTGGTGCTGGCGTTGATGTTCTCGCGCAGCTGTTCGGGCGTCAGGCGGAAGCCGTCCTCTTCCCGCGTCTGCACGATCACCGGACGACCGTTGGCAAGCTTGACCATCTCGGGATACGACACCCAGTAGGGTGCGGGAATAATGACTTCATCGCCGTCGTTGACGATAGCCATCATGGCATTGTAGATGGAATGCTTTGCGCCGTTGGAAACGATGATCTCGGAAGCGGGATCGTAGGTGAGCCCGTGTTCTTCCTGCAGCTGCTTTGCGATGGCTTTGCGCAGCGGAAGGATGCCCTCATTGGCGGTGTATTTGGTAAAGTTCTCGTCGATCGCCTTTTTGGCGGCCTCTTTGATATGGGCCGGGGTCGCGAAATCCGGTTCGCCCACGGAGAAGTCGATGACATCGACCCCTTGCTCCTTGAGCGCTTTGGCTTTCGCGGCGACCTTCAGCGTCGGCGATGAACCGATGAGATGAATTCTATCTGCCGTCACGTTAATACCTCATTGATATCGTTTACGAAAAACACCCGCAGTAAATCAGTCTTCACTTGCGAGTTTTTCCTTGAGGTATTTCGTTAGATCGACGCCGGTCAGGGTTTTGACCAAGTCCGGCACCTGCGAGAGCACTTCGGCGATCTGGCCGGTGAGCTGGGAGGTTCCGAGCTTGCCGTCGGTTCCGCCGATGAGCGTAATCTTGTCGATGCGTGAGAGTGGCTCAGCGACGTTCTTCGTGAGTTCCGGAAGAATATCCAGCACCATCTGATACATCGCGGCCTGGTTGTACTGATCGTACGCCTTGGCTTTCTCAATCATCGCGTCGGCTTCGGACTTGCCGAGCATGCGGATGCGGTCGGCCTCGATTTCATTATCGCGCGCGCGCACCTGCGACTTGGCGTCGGATTCCTTCAGCAGACGGAAGCTCTCGGCTTCGGCCTCGGAAATGATCTGCGCCTTGCGTGCTTCGGCCGGCTTGATGATGTTCGTTTCGAGTTCCTTTTCCTTGCGCTTGATTTCCTCGGTCTGGACCTTCGCCATCTCAATGGTTTCGATCAGCTTGACCTTGTACTCTTCCTGCTTCACTTCCTGAGCGAGGCGGAAGCGCTCGAGTTCATACGAAGTGTCCGCCTGTGCGCGCACCTTGCTGACCTCGATCTGCGACTTGGCCTTCAGCTCTTCATTCTTCCAGTTGCGTCCGGCGACTTCCGCCGTGGCGGTGAGCTTGGCGATCTCCGCTTCCTTGTTCGCCTGTGCGGCGTAAATGGCGGCGTCGCGATCGTACTCGGCCTGCTTGACAACTGCATCGCGCTTGGCGGCGGCGATCTTCGGTTTCGACAGCGCGTCGAGGTAGCCCTGCGTGTCGGCGATATCCTTCAGCGCGAAGGAGATCATCACGAGTCCCATGCTGCCGAGGTCGCGCACAACGGCGTTGTAGACGCGATTGGCGAATTCGTGGCGGTCCTGATACAGCTCGGTCACGGTCATGCTGCCGATGGATTCCCGCACCTTGCCTTCGAGCACGGTCTGCGCGACTTCGCGTACGGAGTCGGTGCCGCCGCCCATGAAGTTCTGCGTGGCGAGGAAGATGGAATATTCGTTGGAGTCGATCTTCACCTGTGCGGAAGATTCGGAGAGAATGGGAATGCCGTCCTTCGAAAGCACTTCCGGAGTCTTGATGGTCACCGTGACCACTTCGATCGGCAGGGTTGACGACTGCTCGGTAAACGGATTGACGAACGACCCTCCGCCGATGCGGAATTTGTAGCCGATTTCCTGCTGGGTTCCGTCGGGTGTGAGAATAGTACTCTTGCGGCCGGAGATAACCAGCACTTCATTCGGTCCCGCCTTCCGATACTGCCGCGTCATCCAGAAAATGAAACCAGCGACGAGGAGCACGAGAACAGCGATTACGATGATCCAGGTAAGCATGAAGCCTCCAATACACTTGGGATAAAAGCGAATCGATATTTTGTTCAGTCTGCGATGTAAGGAAAAACCGAAGACCAACCACTAAAACACGAAAGCACGAAAAAGAAGCACGAAGATTATTTAGCGGCGCTTCGCGATGGATAATGACGAGAAGGGGTTTCCCCGGGCCGTATATACGAATGCTGGATTCGGGCCTGCGGCTCGTCTATAAATACAAACGTACTTATCCTTTTTCTCAAGACCAAATGCGCAGGATAGACGTAGGATGTAGGACGTAGGATATAGGAGGCGAGATTCCAGTCCATTGCGCGCTATCGCGGCCTTGTTTTAGCTCTTCCTTCCTACATCCTACATCCTAAGTCCTAAATCGGGCTCGCCTCGGGCGAGCCCTTTTCGTTATATTTATCGCATGAACATCTACGCCCTGATTATTCTCGCCACGCTGATTATCTCCGCCGTGCTCGATACGGTGGCGAAGATTCTGAACCTGCGCGCGCTGTCGCCGAAGCTGCCGGAGGAGTTCCGGGATGTGTATGATGAGGAGAAATACGCGCGTTCGCAGGAATACACACGCGTGCGTACGGGCTTCGGCTTCGTGAGCGCGGCCTTCGGTATGGCGCTGCTGCTGGTGTTCTGGTTCGCCGGAGGATTCAACTGGCTGGATCTGCTTGTCCGCTCCATCGGCTGGCCGGAACTGCCGACGGGACTGCTGTACATTTCCCTGCTCGCTGTGGGAATGAGTGTTTTCGGACTCCCCTTCCGCATCTATTCCACCTTCGTGATCGAGGAGCGCTTCGGCTTCAATAAAACGACAGTGAAGACTTTCATTCTCGATATGATCAAAGGCGGCGCGCTGGGTGCGGTTGTCGGACTCCCGGTCCTCACGCTGGTACTGTGGCTGTTTGCGGCGGCGGGTCCGCTGGCCTGGCTGTACGCGTGGACCGCCATGACCGCCTTCAGCATCGTCATGCAATACTTCGCGCCGACCTGGATCATGCCGCTGTTCAATAAATTCACTCCGCTGGAAGAAGGATCGCTGCGCGAGGAGATTCTGGCCTACGCTGATTCGGTAAAATTCTCGCTGCAGGGAGTGTACGTGATGGACGGCTCGAAGCGCTCGGCAAAATCCAACGCCTTCTTCACCGGCTTCGGAAAGAACAAACGCATCGCGCTGTTCGACACGCTGATCGCGCAGCATACGGCAGAGGAACTCACTGCCGTACTCGCACACGAAATCGGGCATTACCGCAAGAAGCACATCATCATCGGCATGCTCATCGGGATCGTGGAAACTGGCGTGATGTTTTTCCTGCTGTCGCTTTTTGTCAGTCGTCCCGCCCTCGCCGAGGCCTTCTTCATGCAGCATGTGTCCATCTACGCCGGACTCGTTTTCTTCGGCATGCTGTACGAACCAGTATCCACCCTGCTGTCGCTGGGAATGAACATCCTTTCCCGCCGCCACGAATTCGAGGCCGACCGCTACGCCGTGCAGACCTACCGCAAACCGGAGGTCTTCGTCTCCGCCTTGAAGAAGCTCACCACCGCGAATCTCTCCAACGTCACCCCGCATCCGTTTTATGTCTGGCTGAATTATTCGCATCCCCCGATGATAGAGCGAATCAGGCATATCCGGGAGGTGGCAGAGGAAAAGATCAGGCACCGGGCGAAGATGAAGATCGGTGTGCGGGATGTAATGTAGGTTGGGGAGGCGCAGGAGGAGAAAGGGAGGCGCAGGAGGAGAAAGGGAGGCGTTGGAGGAGAAAGGGATGGAGGATGCAGAGGACGCAGAGAAGATTTTACCGCAGAGGCACGCAGAGGCACACAGAGGATTTATTTGAGACGCATCGGATTCCCGGCATCACACGCGATCGTTCCATTTTCCTATCAGCTATTAGCTATTAGCCATCAGCCATTAGCTATCCTTCACCCTATAAAACACCCCCCTCTCTCCGAATTGCTGCTCGATCACACCGTCGCCCAATAGAACGTCGAGATATTTCCCCGCGTCGAGGAGGTGGAGTCCGATAGCGGCGGCGAGGTCTTCGAGTGTGGAGGGACGCACGCGAATGGTGGAGAGTATGCTGTCGCGGGTGTGGTCGCTGAAGGCGTCGCAGCGCTGGCGGAGGATGGGTTTACCGATCACTTCAACTTCGTCGCCGAGCTGATGCGCGAGGGCCATGAGGTTTTCGCGCGGCATGGGTTCGATCCAGTCAACTGCTCCAGGACGGTCAAGCGAATTGAGCTGAATTCTATCCACACGCAAAGCGTCGAACACCTGGCGAAACAACGCGAGTTCTTCCGGAGTGTCGTTGACGCCCGGAATGATGAACACCTCAAGCCAGACCTCGCCTTCATAAGCATCGCAGAATGTTGTGAGTCCTGCAATCAGCCCCGCGCTCGTGAGTTCATGCTTCGGACGGTTGATGCGGCGGAAGACATCCTCCGACACGGCGTCCAGCGATGGCACGACAAGGTCCGCCAGCATCAATGCCTCGCGCACTTCCGGGAGATGCAGCAGCGTGCTGTTGGTGAGCATGACAATGCGATACTGCGGAAATTCTCGCTTCATGAAGGCGATGATTTCTCCCACTCCGCTATGCAGCGTGGGTTCGCCCGATCCTGAAAACGTCACGGCATCAAGATCCGGATCCTGCGAGAGGCAATGGCGCAGTTCATCAATAACCTCCGCGGTGGGAACATACTCCTTCCGCTCAATCGTCAGATCATCCGTCTTCCCGCACTCACAGTACACGCAATTCAGCGTACACGCCTTCTGCGGCGTCAGATCAATACCGAGCGAGATACCCAGGCGTCGCGATGGCACAGGACCGAAGAGATGCTTGTAATTCATAGCGGTAAGTTACGCAGATGCATGGAGGGAATAAAGTGCCCGCCTTCGTTCCGCTTCGCGGAACTTCGGCGCGGCAGGCACAGGGGCACCCGGCTTCGTCCCGCGGTGCCAGACTACGCCTTGGCAGGCGCCGGCACAAAGTCCCCGATCTGGGAGTTTTTTTCGCACAGAACGTGACACCCCTTTCGCGTTTTTCCAGGGGGACTCTAATGTTCTAATGCTCTAATGCTCCAATGCTCCAATGCTCTAATGCTCTAATGCTCCAATGCTCTAATGCTCCAATGCTCTAATGCTCTAATGCTCTAATGCTCTAATGCTCTAATGCTCTAATGAGGCGCGCTGGTGCGCGCCGTTCCCAGGAGTGCGCGCCGTTCCTAGGCGCTCGATTGTATTTCATCAGCTACCCTGCGTATTTTTATCGCATGATTCTCACTGATTACGGTTATGACGAGCGGATTGCGGAAGCCTTCGCGGCCCTGGACCGCGATGACCTCATCCCGGCGCGTGTGGTTGCGGTGAACCGCAACAACTATGATCTCGTGTGCGCGCAAGGCGCCGTGCGGGGGGAACCGACGGGACATCTTCTCTTCGCAGCGGAGGATGCACAAGCTCTGCCGGTGGTTGGGGACTGGGTCGGCGTTCAAGTATTCAACGACGACACTTTCGCGCTCGTCCATGCGGTGCTGCCGCGCAGCGGAGTGCTGCGGCGAAAGGATCCCGGCCGCAATATTGCATTCCAGATTCTCGCTGCGAATATCGATACAGCCTTTTGTGTGCAAAGCGCCGACCGCGATTTCAACCTTCATCGGCTCCAGCGCTATTTTGTCATGGTGCGCGACGGTGGAATCGAGCCTGTTGTGCTGATCAGTAAAATCGATCTGGTGGATGACGACCTCCGGCGTGAATTGCTGGCTGCCGTCGAAGGGATAGCTGGTGGCGCACGCTGCATCACGCTCAGTTCTAAAACCGGAGAGGGCGTTCCGGCGCTTCGCGACAGTCTTTCGGCTGGGAGTACCTCCTGTCTTCTCGGTTCCTCAGGCGTGGGAAAGTCGACGCTGCTCAATGCCCTGCTCGGGGATGAAGTGTTTGCCACGCAGGAAGTGCGTGAGGCCGATCATCGTGGACGCCACACTACAACCCGGCGTCAGCTCGTGCGGCTTGACAATGGCGCGCTCCTTGTCGATACTCCGGGAATGCGCGAACTCGGCAATATCGGCGCCGAAGCCGGACTCGCAGAAACCTTCGGCGATGTACAGGCGCTGATCGGGAACTGCCGCTTTTCAGACTGCGGCCATACGCAGGAAAGCGGCTGCGCAGTGCTCGCCGCGATCGAAAACGGCGAGCTCGACGAAGACCGCTACGAGCAGTATATGAAGCTTCAGCGGGAATCCGCTCACTACCAGCGCAGCTATCTCGAACGCCGCCAACGGGACAAGGAATTCGGCCGCATGGTCAAGTCCGTCCTCAAAGGAAAACCAAAGAAAGGCCAATAGGGCTATGATCGGTCGCCCTTTCAGGGCGAAGACGTGGAGCCGGCGCTCCACGGTCCCTTGCGTGGAGCCGGCGCTCCACCGTCCCTTGCGTGGAGCTGGCGTTCCACCGTCCCTTGCGTGGAGCTGGCGCTCCACGGTCCCTTGCGTGGAGCTGGCG
>JBATDG010000036.1:0-56824 GCA_049663345.1 Bacteroidota bacterium | reverse complement strand
CCGGGGCTTGCCACGGCGTAGTCCCGCTTTGCGGGACGGAGCCGGGTCCTGTGTTGCGCGGAGCTGGCGCTCCGCGGTCCTGTGAGGCGCTCCGGGGCTTGCCACGGCGTAGTCCCGCTTTGCGGGACGGAGCCGGGTGGAACGAAAGCGAGATGCGTGCGTCAAATGTGTTCGGAATCGAAATTATTAATCGGTGCTCCCCATGAGTAAGTCTATCGTACAGGTTCGCGACGTTCACAAATCCTACGCCACCGGCGCACACAGTCAGCTGGATGTGCTGCGCGGGACGTCCTTTGACGTAAAGGAAGGTCAGGTCGTGGCGATCGTCGGGACGTCGGGAGCGGGGAAAAGCACGCTGCTGCATATTATCGGCGCGCTCGATCGTCCCGACAGCGGGTCCGTGCTGATGGATGGCGAAGATATGTTTTCTATGGACGATCACCGGCTCGCGGCATTCCGCAACAAAAACATGGGCTTTGTTTTCCAGTTTCATCATCTGCTTCCGGAATTCAGCGCGCGGGAGAACGTCGCCATTCCCGCAATGATCGGGGGAGCCACGCTGGCCGAGGCGGAACGGCGGGCAGACGAACTGCTCGAAATTGTGAAGGTATCTCATCGCGCAGACGCACGCCCCTCGGAACTTTCCGGCGGAGAGCAACAGCGGGTTGCAGTCGCCCGGGCTCTGGTGAACGGTCCGCGCATCGTTCTTGCCGACGAGCCATCTGGAAATCTCGATGAGGATAATGCCGGCATGCTGCATGATATTCTGTGGACGCTCGCACGCGAGAAAAATCAGACATTCGTCATCGTCACACATGATTCCGAGCTGGCCGCCCGTGCGGACGCCACGCTGCGCCTTCACGAAGGCAAACTTCTTATGCGGGAATAGCGATTATCCGCACCGAGTTTCGTATTTTACCGGTTTGATTCACATTGTACTAATTGTAGCAACGGAGTATTTGCATGGCCAAAGTGCAGAAAAAGCGCAAGAACAGCCGTCGACCTCTTGATGTCCCCGAGGCAGAGCTGCCGCAGAAGATCAACTACATGATTCTCGCGTTTGGTGTCGCGGTCGTTATAGTTGGCTTCCTCGTGATGTCCGCAGGCGACGCGACGAGTTCGCTGTCGGTCACACTGTCACCGATAATCCTGTTCATCGGATTCTGTGTCATCATTCCCATCGGCATTATTTACAAACAGCCGAAGATCGCCAAAACCGACGATCCCGTCGCCTGACGCATACGCTCGTCTCGCGTACGCTCGTTACAGCGCTCCATCTCGGCCCTCCGTGCCGACCCTATTCCACGCTAGCAAATATTCAATAGCCCAGTGATACATATGAACTTCAAGATCTGGCATCGTATTACCGCTGTTGCGGTTTTTCTGATTTCAACAATCGTCTTCCTGATGACCGTGGCGCCCACAATCTCATTCTGGGATTGCGGTGAATTTATTACCGCTGCCGTCACGATGGCCGTACCGCATCCCCCGGGTGCGCCATTCTTCCAGCTCGTCGGACGCATGTTTTCATTGCTGCCGATCGGATCCGACCTCGGTTTCCGCGTCAACCTGCTCTCGACATTCTCGAGTTCGCTGACGGTTCTGTTTGTCTATCTGATCGCCATGCGCATGCTGCGCGTATGGAAGGGTGAGCCCCAGACACCGATGGCTGCATTGAGCATGCTCATTGCAGCGGCCACCGGCGCGTTGATCCTTTCCTTCAGCGACACGTTCTGGTTCAACGCCTCCGAGGCGGAAGTCTACGGCATCGGTATGTTCTTCATTTCCGTCGTAGTGTGGATCGGGGTTGAGTGGTACTTCCATGTCGGAGTGTTTGACTCCGAGCGGTCCCTGCTGCTCATCGCCTACCTGATGGGACTCAGCATCGGTGTTCACCTTCTTTCGCTGCTCGCGCTGTTCTTCGTGTTTTTCCTCGTGTACTTCCGCGATCGCAGCCGCGAAGATATCAACATCAAGACTCTCGGTATTGCATTCGCGCTCATGGCTGCAGGGTTTGGCATCGTCTATCCCGGTATAGTCAAATATATTCCTGCGATGCTCGGCAGCGGTCTGGGACTCGCAGCTTTCATCACGATGCTGATTGGTCTCACGGTCATTGTGGCGATGAAGAAATTGCATCCGCAGCTTCGCATGGCCTCGCTGGCGATTCTTCTCGCGACGCTTGGCTTCAGCACCTATGTGATGGTGCCCATCCGTGCGGGACAGAAGCCTGCGCTGAATGAAAATGCACCCGAGACGCTCGAGGGACTCTACAGCTACCTCAATCGTGATCAGTACGGTTCGTATCCGCTGCTCAAGGGCCCGAATTATAACGAGCGTACGCGCAGCATTGATTTCAACAAGGATTCATTCCTTCCGCGCCGCTGGAGTCCGGAACCCAACAACGTGACTGCCTACGGCAACTACGGATCGGATCTGGAATACTTCCTCAAGTTCCAGCTCGGCCACATTTACCTTCGATATTTCGCATGGAATTTCGTCGGACGTGCTGGTGATCTGCAGGATGCCCCGGTAGCGCTAGCGGGCGATATGGGAGATTGGTCCGAAAGTTCGGGCTATCCGAACCGGTATTACGCAATCCCGCTCATACTCGGCCTGTTCGGCATGTATTATAATTTCCGCAAGGATTATCGAATGGGCACGGCCATGGCGGTGCTGTTCTTCATCATGGGCATGGGTCTCGTCATCTACTTCAATATGGCCGAGCCGCAGGTACGAGAGCGCGACTACTTCTTCATAGGTTCATTCTTCGCGTTTTCGATATGGACGAGCATCGGGGTCTACGGCATCGTTGATATGTTGTTGTCGAAGACCGGGAGAAACGAGGCTGTCGGCGTTGCAGTGGCGCTGCTGCTGCTGGTTGCTGGTCCTGTAAATATGCTCGCACAGAATTATCAGACTCATGATCGCGATCATAACTACGTCGCCTTCGATTACGCATACAACCTGCTGCAGAGCTGTGATCAGGATGCGATCCTTTTCACAGGCGGCGACAACGACACCTTCCCCGTTTGGTATCTGCAGTACGCCGCCGGCATCCGCCGCGACGTGCGCGTTGTCAATCTCAGTCTGCTCAACACTTCCTGGTACAGCAAGCAGCTGAAGGGTGAGCGTCCCTACGGCGCGCTTCCGGTAGAATTCTCCTACGACAATGCGGCGCTCGATAATATGCGTCCAGTGCAGTGGGAGTCCCAGCGCATCAGTATCCCAATTGATCCGGCTAAATTTGTCGTTGGTTCGCTGAAGGATGTGCCGGCGTTCGCCAGTGTGCCCCAGCTTCCCTCGACTCTCGATCTTCAAGTGGCTCCGACCTACAGCGATCCCGCAGGAACGAAGGGCCTTCGTGTTCAGGATATTCTCATCATTGACATCCTGAACAACAACTTCAATTCACGGCCGATTTACTTCGCTCTCAGCACCGCGCCGAGCGACCGTCTTTCACTCGAAAACAATCTCGTGGTCGAAGGCCTGGCTTATCGGGTTTCGCCGGTGGCATTGCCGCAGCGCGGCAACCGCTACTACACCAACGTGAATACGCTCGTCACGCGCAAGCATTTACTTGAGCAGCGTCAGGTGCCCGACAGCAATCGCGCCTTCGGATTCATGTTCCGCCAGCTCAACCATCCCGACATCAACCTGGACGAAGCCAGCACGAAAATGATCTACAGCTTCCGCGTGCTGCATATGGCGCTGGCACAGGTGCTCGTGCAGGATGAGGGCAACATGAAAGCCGCGCGCGAGGTGATTGATGAAATGGAGAAAACCATTCCGACAGCGAAGCACAAATTCGATCAGTCCCTGCAAACCGATCTGGCGAACATGTACCTGATGATGGGTGATACGACCGGATACAAGAGAATGGGCGAAATGCTCGAGCCCTGGTATCTGGAAAAGCTTGCCGAGGATCCTACCGGTCAGAACACACTTCGTTCGCCGTTCTTCTTCCTGCTCGAATACTATGATGTGACGGAGCAGTGGCAGAAGGGCATCGATGTTCTGAAACAGGCTGAACTGCAGTATCAGGGCGATCCCTCGATCACAGAGCGCATCAAACTCTTCCAGTCCTATATCGACAACGGCGGCAAGCGCTTACCGACAAAACTTGACACCACAGTGGCGATGCAGCCGTAGGAGAATTCATGCCACGCACGCTTATCACCGGCGGTGCCGGATTTCTTGGAAGCCATCTCAGTGACCGCATGCTCAAAGAAGGTCATGAAGTGCTTTGCATGGACAACCTGATCACGGGCGATCTTGCAAACATCGAACATCTGTTCGGCCACCCCGGTTTCAAGTTCATCAAGTACGACGTGACGGAGTTCGTTCACATCGAAGGTGCGTTGGATTATATCCTGCATTTCGCGTCGCCGGCGAGTCCGATCGATTACCTCAAACTTCCGATCCAGACGCTGAAGGTCGGTTCGCTGGGTACTCACAAGGCGCTGGGACTCGCGAAAGCGAAGAACGCGCGACTGCTCCTCGCCTCGACTTCCGAGGTGTACGGCGATCCGGAAATTCATCCCCAGGTCGAATCGTACTGGGGCAATGTGAATCCGGTGGGTCCGCGCGGCGTCTACGACGAAGCCAAGCGCTTCGCCGAAGCTCTCACGATGGCGTACCACCGCTATCACGGCGTGGAGACGCGCATCGTGCGCATCTTCAATACGTACGGCGAGCGTATGCGCATCAACGACGGACGCGCCATCCCGGCGTTCATGTCGCAGGGCATTCGCGGTGAAGATGTTACAGTCTTCGGCAACGGTATGCAGACACGCAGCGTGTGCTATGTGTCTGACCTGGTCGAGGGTATTTACCGGCTGCTCTTGTCTGATTACTCCAATCCGGTGAACATCGGGAATCCCGATGAAATCACCATGCTGGATCTGGCGAAGGAAGTGTTGGAAGTGCTGGAATCATCAAGCACGATCATTCATACCGAACTCCCGGAAGACGATCCCAAGGTGAGGCAGCCCGACATCACGCTCGCGAAGAACCTCCTCGGCTGGGAACCGCAAGTCGCCCGCCGCGAAGGACTCCTCCGCACCGCCGCCTACTTCCGTACAAAACTGTCGTAAGAATACCACAAAGTCACTAAGACACGAAGAAAGAGCACGAAGGCTTTTTAGAACGCACCAAATGATATTCAGTGCGCTTTAAAAAACTTTCGTGTTCTTCATTTGTGTCTTAGTGACTTTGTGGTTTTTTCTTAGGTGGCTTTGTGGTTTTTTCTGAAGAGGGAGATGGTGAGGAGGAGAGCGAGGGGGAGGAGCATAGTGAAATATGAGCCCCAGGAGACGAAGAAGGCGAAGGCCTCGACGATGTAGAGCAGCAGGAAGGCCAGGGCGAGCTGTTCGCGGGTGAGCGTGCGGCTGCGCAGGCGGCGCCAGAACAGCAGCAGCAGGATGAGGACGAGAGGGATATTCAGAAGAGCTGAAACCAGCATTTTGCGCGGACCGCCATCGGTGGGAGCGATGAAGGTCCAGGTTCCGATCAGCAGGCGCAGTGGAATGCGTTCGGGACGCGCGAACATATCAGCTTTCGCCAGCTTCCATAAGACTGCGTCGGCATCCGGATCCACGGCGCCGTAATACTTTTCTTCGAAACGCTTTCCCGTCTCCGCCTCATAGAGCCGCGCCATCGGATAGTTTCCTCCGAAATACACGGCGTCGCCTTTCCAATAGTGATAGCCGTTGCCGGTGACCACCGGAATGAAGCGGTCGAAGGTCTGCGTATTGCGGACGGTCCATGGTGCGACGACGATCAGTGCAGCGACGATCACGAGCACTGTTGCGGCGATGCGTCTGGAAAACGGAATCGTACGCTGGCTCAGAATGAAGGGTGCGGAGAATAGCGGCAGGAGCAGGAAGGTGCCGTGCGTCAGCGCTCCAGCTCCCATGGATAGTCCGGCCAGCACGCTGTACGGCAGCGGATCGCGCCGAATGCGGAACAGCAGCAGCACTGCAATCACCAGCAGCACGGCCGCAGCGTTGATGAAAGTTGTGGTTTTGCTGATGAAAATCATGTAGGGGTGGAATCCAGCCAGCAGGAGCAGCAGCCTCAGGGAGCGATCGCTGAAATTCATCTCCTTCGCAAGGGCGCGCAGTCCGAGCAGCATCGCGAGGGACAGGAGGGCGGAGCCGAATATCCAGACCACGAACCAATGCGACGGCCACCAGGCCCCGAATACCAGGAGCAGCAGCGCCTGCATCGGGGGACGATTATGCACCGGGAAGCTTCCCGGCGCAAACGCATATTCACCCGAAACGAGCAGAGTGCGTGCGATCTGGATGTAGCCGTCCGCCCCTGCCTGTTCCCAGGTATCGCCGGCGATGGGGACATTCTCAGGAGGCGCGTTGACAAACAGCACCCAGACGAGTCCGAACACGAGTCGGAGCAGCACCGCCGCGCCGATGATTCGCCAGGGTGTGAGGCGGTCCAGCAGACGCAGTGCGGCAATACGGATACCTGACGCGGACGCGAATCGCGGCTCAGGGTCGCTGCTCAGCGGCGTATTCTTGCCGATCGGCGGAGTTTGAGAATTCATCGTCATACGCGGTTTGAAAATCGGTAGCGGAACAGGGTCCATATCGCTTCGACGCCATCGCGCCAGTTGATTTTCTTTCCCTCGTGTTTTTTACGCGGAAAATAATCGATCGGTATTTCTTCAATCGCAATGCCGCGGCGGAGGACTTTCGCGGTGACTTCCGGACAGAATTCGAAGCGGGTGCAGGTGAGCGGAATATCCCTTATCAGCGCTGCTTCAAAAACCTTGTAGCAGGTTGGTTCATCGGTGATCGCCGAGCCATAAAGGAGGTTGGTCAGCGCAGAGAGAAATTTCCCTCCTGCATAAAATGCGACGCCCGAATGCAGGCGATTGTTGAGATTCCTTTCACGGGATCCATACACGACGCGGCTGCGTCCCGCGAGTATCGGGGCAATGAGCGAGGCGTAGTTCTCCGGATTGTATTCCAGATCCGCGTCCTGGATAATTACCACGTCCCCGCGCACTTCCTCGAGTCCGCGCCGGATGGCCGCACCTTTCCCCTGATTGTGCGGCTGAAGAATCACGATGTGCCCTACCGCAGAATCCGCTGCACGCTCTGATGCCAGCTCGGTGAGCAGCGCGCGAGTTCGGTCTGTCGACCCGTCGTCCACAATGATGATCTGCTTGCGCACCTCTCCGATATCGGCCTTCCCGACTCGCCGTAGCAGTTCAAGGATGGTCGACTCTTCGTTGTAGCAGGGAATGATGATGGAGAGCGTTTGGGGCATGGGGTCGGCTGAAGTGAACGGAATATGGAAAATACGGGTTTTGAACTGAAAAATCGAAACCACCGATTGATTCTCCAGACCGTGATCCTATCTCCCGTCTGGTTCACCATCGTTGATCCCGGAGGGGAGTACACTCTACGACGCTCTCAACGCGATACTCAACAAAATGAACTTCGATGCAGCGGCCCGCACGTTGTGTATGTCTTACTAAAAGATGTCCGGTCCCGGGCACCCGGGTACGGCCCCGGCGGTTTACTTCCGCGCTTTTCTCATCGGATTTTTCGAAGGCATCTGGAGCGAGCGGCAAATCGAACGCCGTTGTGCCGATTCGATCATGCTGCATCGTTTCCTTGGGTATTCCCTCACCGAACGCGTTCCGGACCATACCGCCATTGGGCTGTTCCGCCGATAGATCCCTGAGGAAGTGTTCGTGAAGGTTTTTGGACTGCTGCTTCCCACTCTTGTACGCATGGGTCTGTTTTCCGGAAAGCACCTTGGACTCGACACGTCCGTGATCGATGCCAATGCATCGATGCGGAATCTGCGGAACAGATTCACCGGGGAGAAATATCGTGACTACACAATGGGGCGATGATCTTCCGATTGAGTCGTTGACGGTAGATAAAGGATATCATTCGCTCGAGAACCTTGAGCGGCTCAGCGATTAGGACATCATCCCGAATATTCCCGATCCATGCGAAAACCGGAATCTGGGGAAACTGAGTACGGAGAGCAGGCAGCTCATCGAGTGGTCGCGGGCGACTGTCGCGAGTGTGGTGGGAAAGGAAATGCAACGAGCGCGAGGGAAATTCATAGAACGCAGTTTCGCACACGTTCTTGATACTGGCGGCATGCGACGAACGACGCTTCAAGGACGCTTGCATCCAATATTATCGGCCCTAGAATAGGTGCGATAATGAGTGCAGCAAGTTGAAGCAATATCTTGAAGGCTCTCACGAAGCGATCTCCAAATATGACAAGTCTTTGCTATTTTTAACGGGTTTTCACCCCGCCAATCCCAGCCCGTGCGGCTTAACAGCATCCAGCGCTGTGAATATTCCATCAATCACATTCTCCTTACCGGCAAAGACTGCTTCGGGACCTCCGTCGTTGATGTCGCTGAAGGGAGGTTCGTAGAGCGCGGAGGGTTCCATCATGCCGCGATAGGTGAGCTGGTCGATGATCAGTTCGATGAAACGGATCTGCGGCGGTGTCAGGCTGCGGTCGGAGAGGAACTGCGAGAATGCTGCCTGAGCAGCGGCGCGGTCCATGCCAACGAGGTCGCGGATGAAATGGACAAGCGATGGAGTCTCGCTGTGCGCGAGCAGGTTGGAGAGGAGTGTCTTCCCGTCGTCCTCACCTATTTTGATGAGCGTGCTTTCGAGTTCTTTCAGATCGCCGGGGGTGAGCGGCTGATTGGTGCGTACGCGGTGGATGACAATGTTGTTGAGGTGATTTGTCAGATAGTCCCGGACCTTCCGCTCGTACTGAACGCTGGTCATTTTTGGAGCGGCAACAATACCGGGTTGGCGGATACCAATGATTTCGTCTTTGAAGTCCGTGTACACGATCTTCCGTTTCTTCTTGTCGAGGAAGGGAACGAGTCCGCGCAGCCGTAAGCGCAAATCCTCAAGAGCTGCGAGATCAATCCCTTCCCAGAAGGTGGTGTCCTGCATTCCGCTGAGATACTCCAGCTGCGCTGCTACGGCAGGGATGGCAGTCTTTTCCTCAAGCATCATGGCGATTTCCACAACGCGCTTGCGGTTCGATTCGAAGGCGGGCACATCATTGGTCGCAAGTGCCAACTGCATGCGAAGGGCGGTGAGGTCAAACAGACGTGATTCAATGTCATCAGTCTGGAGTTCACTGGGCAACCCTGCAACCTCACGTTCGAGTATCGCCTGGTCGTTTTCGTCCAGCTGTTCCCATCGGGCAATTTGCTGGAAGCGTTCCACTGCTTCGAGGCGCTCGCGAACGATGAAGTTCTCCTTGTTCATTGCGGTTACTTCAGCGTGCAGACCTGTGACGAGCGTTTTCTTCAGCTTCGCTTCAGAGTCCATCTCGGGCGTGGATTGAAGGTAAGCAAGCAGCTGGACGCGGGCGCGGAACAGCCGTGCGCCGAGCGGTGCGCTTCCTCCCGCTTCAATGCCCTGCGGTTTCTCCTGGAAGTAGTCAAAGTTGAAACAGAAATCGAAGACACGGAAATCCTGCTTGTCGTCACCCGGTCCGTAGAGATCCGGACACAGGCGCGTACCTCGGCCGATCATTTGCCAGAACTTGATCTTCGAATACACGGGCTTGAAGAAGACGAGGTTCGCCACTTCCGGCACATCGATGCCGGTGTCGAGCATGTCGATGGAAATCGCGATATGCGGCACCTTGTCCTTCTGTGAGAAATCGTCGATCAGACTCTGCGCATACTTCGCGTAGTTGTCGATGATGCGTGCGAAGTGTCCCGCATACTGCGGGTAATGATGGTTGAAGCGTTCTTCGATGAACGTGGCGTGATCGTGGTTGCGGGCGAAAATGATTGTCTTCGCAAGACGGTCTCCACCTTCAACTTTATTCCCGTTCTCCATCAGATGCTGGAGCACCTTGTCCACCGTATCCCGATTGAAGAGCCAGTTGTTGATGGCCGCCGCATTCACCTGTTCCGGAACGCCGACTTCCTTTGCATCGTCACCCCAGTCAAGACTTTCCCATTGCTCCTTCTCTTCATCGCTGAGAGAATTATAGTTTATCCCTTCGCGCGGGAATTTCAGATCGACCTGCTGCACCCGGGGTGGAACCAGAAAACCGTCTTCAACAGCGAGTTTAAGTTCATACGCATCCGTCGGTACACCCTGCTCAAGGTCAAAGAGTTCGTACGTATTCTTGTCCACCTGCTCGCTTGGTGTGGCGGTGAGTCCAACCAGCAGGGAATCGAAGTAGCGGAAGATCGCCTGGTAGCGCTGATAAACCGAACGATGCGCTTCATCGATGATCACAAGGTCGAAATGGCCGACACCGAAACGTGCCTCGCCGCCTTTCGTTTCGTCGATCAGTCCCATCATCGTCGGATAGGTGCAGACATACACCCGTCCCTCGGTGTCTTTCTCCGAGACGAGATTCACGGGACTCGATTCCGGAAGATGCGCCTTGAAGGCATTCGTGGCCTGTCTGACAAGCGAGACACGATCGGCAAGAAACAGCGCCCGTTTCACCCAGCCCGCACGTTGGAGCACATCCACAAGCGCAATCGCTGTTCGGGTTTTTCCGGTACCGGTGGCCATGACGAGCAGTGCCTTGCGGCGCGAATGCGTGAAATGTTCGAAGATGCTGCCGATGGCGCGCTTCTGGTAATAGCGTTCGACGATGGCATTCTTTACCGTCGATACGTCGAGCGCCTTCCGCTGTGAACGCCGTAGGATCAGGCGCGCGAGTTCGTCTTTCTTGTAGAACCCGGCAACACGGCGTTTTGCGTACGCGGTGTCATCCCACATCCATGTCGTGTAACCGTTCGTGTAGAAAATGACGGGCCGCTGGCCATGCATTTTCTCCAGGCAGTCCGCGTAGAGCTTCACCTGCTGCATCCCTGTATCAGGATCTACTTTCGGCTTCTTGGCCTCAACTACTGCCAGTGGTTTTCCGTCATCACCCCAGAGCACGTAATCGGCATAACCGAGTCCCTTGGCATTTGGCATACCGGTGACTTCGTATTCGCGGTCTCGGGGTTGATCCAGAGCCCAGCCCGCACGATGGAGGTCGACGTCTATCAGCTGGCGTCGGGTCGCCGCCTCGGAGTAGTCATGCGTATCCGGCTGCTTCTCTGTCTCTGCCTTGATCTGTGCGAGCTGTTGCTTGTATTGCTGCAGCGTTGCGTCAAGCTCATCCCGTTCCTGCTGACGCTTCAGTGCTTCCTTACTCTGCTCGGCAAGCTTCTCCTCCAACTCCTGGAGCTTTGCGCGCGGCACCGCGTCGGCAGCTTTCGCCGGTTGAGCAACGCGGCCATCCTGCCATGAAGCGCCTTCCCTCGATGCTTCGGGCATGTATGTGCGAACGAGCCAGAAGCAGATATGATGCAGTTCCTTCACCACTTCCATCGCATCGCTCTGCAGCACTTTTCGTGTGCTGTGTACTGCCTGGTTCCCTACTTTCTGAATGAGCCGTGCTTTCTGAAACACGACCTCCGGAAGCAGGTTCTGGAAAGAAGGTTCGTGCAGCAGCGCCCCGAGGGTTTGATCGTACGGCATCTGCAACGCGCGGTCATACCGATACAGCCAGTGGACAATGGTCTCAAGTGCAAAGCGCGTATGGAAGCATGCAGCGCGGGGATCGCCGCTGATGTAGCTCTCCGCCTTCATGGCAGCGGTGGCAATTTCAATGAACGCGGCTGGCAGGAAGGTGAAGTTACTCATACTTATAACTCCCCGTTGAAGGCGCGGTGCTGGAGGGAGGCGAAGAGGGTGTCGAGATTCGCAAGGTGGTTCGTGCCTTGTGTTCTCTGACCAATAACTGATTCAACGATTCGCGCAAACTGACATTGAAGTGCAATTGGGGGTAACGGAATGTCTATATCACTGGCCTGCTTTGCATTGATATTAAATTGTACAGCTGTCTCACCGCCCTTCTTCTGTAGTAAGATTTTTCCGCGCTTGGATGAGATCAATGTATAGAACCATGTCGGATTGCATTTTTCTACCTCAGGTCGCAAACGCATCACGTGTGAATCGATAACGACCGGTTCGGGATAACCATCAAAAAAAGATGCTTTACCAAGCTGTGTTTTACTTCCAATCGCGCGCGCAATAACAGTGTCGCCAGGAAGCAGTACATACCGTTCAAAATCTGCTTGTGAGAGTTCGACGCGATCACAGTCCTCGAACTTGATTCTGCTCTCACCTACCTCACCAACACGTACGACAAGAATTCCTTTGCCAGCAGCTGGTTTTATAGTGCCAATCTTTGGTTTTTCCTTGAAAAGATAACTGCTCTTAACAAGTGCCCACCCCTTCGGATTCGTGACCGGATCGCCGAACATGTCGAGGAAGGTAGATTGAAGGAGCGCATCGAGCTGATGGATGGACTCGCGGCGCTTGGTCCGCAAGGCGTCCGCTGCGTCGAGAATTCCCGCAATGCGCTTCTGCTCGGCGAGGGGTGGGAGGGGGATTTGAAGTGTCTTTAATGTCGTCGCATTTATTCCAGGCTGAGCCGCACCACGTGAACTTTTGGCTACTTGGCTCCAATAGTCCGTGCTGTTAAAAAAATGGCTGATATAATCTGGATGGGCTCTGTCCCCAAGACGGACGCGAATTAAATATGATGCGAACACTGAGTTCACAGGGCAATCTGCTATCAAATAGCTCTTGCCAGTTGTCGCGCCGGTGCGCGCAAATACAATGTCCCCACGACGGAGTTGCGCTGCCTTCAGTGCTTTTTGATCACAATCACACCAGGGCACATCTTCCCAATTCACGCTACCATCTTGGATGTCGGTTATCCGAAGGAACTTCGGCCCTACAGGTTTATTGCTTGCCGATGCTGTCACACCGTAGGTGATTGATTCAGCAACCTGGTCGAGCGTGACTCTCATCCCAACATCCTCTCCAATTCCTTCCGCCCCTTCGAAATCTCTTCCTCCAACTTCTCCAGGCGCTTCAGGATCTGCTTCGGTGATTCATGCTCCACCGCTTCGTAGGTCACTTCCTTGTAGCGGTTGATTGAGAGGTCGTAGTCATTGCCCGCGATCTCGGATTTCGGAACCATGAAGCTGCGGTCGGTACGTTTACGCTTTTTCTCTGCCTTCCGGTTCTGCCAGCGTGTGAGAATATCCGGCAAGTCGCTTTTCTCCGGTTGCGGTGATCGCTTGTCATCGAGCGAGAAACCGTCCGCCTGCATATCGTAAAACCACACATCATCCGTCCCGCCGGAATTCGTCTTTGTAAAAAACATGATGGCGGTGGAAACACCCGCATACGGTTTGAACACACCGGAGGGCATGGAGATAATGGCATCGAGCTTCTGATCCTCGACCAGGATTTGCCGCAGAGTTTTGTGTGCGTTGGAGGAGCCGAATAGAACTCCATCAGGAACGATGATAGCTGCACGTCCGCCTGTCTGCAACAGTCGCAGGAATAGCGCAAGAAAAAGCAGCTCGGTCTTTTTCGTCTTGACGATCTGCTGCAGATCCTTCGCGGTGGATTCATAATCCAGGCTACCGGCAAACGGCGGATTGGCGAGGATGAGTGAGTAATTCTCGGCATCATCATCGACAGCTTCGGCGAGTGAGTCCTTGTACCGAATGTCAGGATTCTCCACGCCATGTAAAAGCATGTTCATGCTACCGATGCGCAGCATGGTGTTATCGAAATCATATCCGTGGAACGTTCCCTCATTAAAGCGCCGCCGTGCATCTGCATTCTTGTAAATCGCATCGCTGTGATGGTCGCGCAGATACTCCGATGCGGCGATGAGAAATCCCGCCGTACCGCAGGCAGGATCGCAGATGACATCCTTTGGCGCCGGTGCTGTCATGTCCACCATCAGCTTGATGATGTGTCGCGGAGTGCGGAACTGACCGTTCTGTCCTGCGCTTGCAATCTTGCCGAGCATATATTCGTAGAGGTCGCCCTTCGTATCGGTATCCGTCATGTCGATGCCGTCGAGCTGATCCACCACATTCGCCAACAGGCGCGGCGTTGGCATCAGGAAGAGTGCATCCTTCATGTGATGTGTGTACGTGGAATCCTCCGGGTCACCGTCCCCGTTACTTCCGAGCTTTTTAATGAAGGGAAATACCTTGTCCTTCACCGTCTCGAACATTGTCTCCGGCGCGGTTTCCTTGAAGCGGGACCAGCGCAGGTTGTCTTGTCCCTTCTTGAAAATCGGCTCTTCGATCGGCTTTCCCGTCCGCGCGGCCTTTCGTTCCTTCAGCGTATGCAGTTCATCCAGCCGCTTGATGAAGAGCAGATACGTCAGCTGCTCGATCACCGACAGTGGATTCGAAACGCCGCCGGACCACATCGCATCCCAGATACGGTCAATCTTTGATTTGAGTTCGCCTGTGATCATGCAACCACCCTATTTGATTCTCTTTTATTGTCTGAATAATACGGCGAAGTCCCCTGATTGTCAACGAGGGGAAAGTAAGAAGGTCGGCAGCGAACGCTCAGTACACGACCTCCGACAGCTGCGTTGCACAGTAGCGGGCCCAGAGCATCATGGTCCACTCCCTGACTTCGTACGGGACATCGAGCCGCTGCACTACCATGATGAAATCCCGGAATGTGATCGTACGGAAACACTCGGTACCGTCACGAAGCATGCCCTGGAATTCCGTTGCTACACGCTGAGCGCCTGGATCATCTTCATGGCAGAACAGGCCCGTGTACACCATGTCGTAGCCATTGTGCTGTAGGTACGCTTCCGCCATTAACTGGTTTCGGAAGAGTTGATTGTAACGCGATTTCCTACATGTGGCGTAATCCTTCAAGAAGCGCTTGCTGGCCTTATAAATCTTCTTGTATGCAGGATTGTCGTATGCCTTCGATGAAAACGACTCGGTGTACTTGCACTCCAAACCGATGAGCACGTCCTTCTTACCTTCATTCCCCTGGATTGCGACGTCGAACGCCGACCTGTCCTCCGTATAGTTCTTCGGATCGAATTCGAAGTGAACCCCAGTGACTTGGGTCAGCTTCGGGAAGAAACTCTGAAGAATCCGAAGTGCAAGTGCTTTGTCGTTGTCAAGTGGCGCGAAGAAGTTGAAGCATAGCGGCTGACTGGAGAGCAAGTTTCGACGAAGCCGGGTCTCTTCAATTGCGCCGGCGGAATTCTCGTCACGGGCACCTATGACCTGATCCACGACCTCGCAAATCTCCTGGTTCAGGAATCCTAGGTTCTCAGAATCCTCAGGTAGCATGTTACAGACCGTTCCTTTTTCGTCCTGCCGTTCGCCCGGCGGGACACCGAGAACGAAAGTTCTCCACCACCCCTGGTGTATTCGCATTCGTTTGACTCTGGATAGACCGTCGGGAATGTCGCCAAGTAATCGTAAAAGATCTTTCTGATTTGTTGAGCTCATGATCGGATCCTCTTTATCTGATGAAATCAAGGATGTACCAACGTAGAACTGGGTTTCTTTTCCGCTGTAACTGACCAGACCCTTCAGACGTCAAAACCAACGACGTTCCCGTCTGTATCGATGGTAAGGATCTTTATCCCGGCTCTCTTCACGAGAGGCGCTCTTCGCCATTTCATTGCAAGCGCCACAGATTTTATGCTGCTCGGAACGGTGATTGCTAGAATGTCGGATTCATTTACCTCTTCCATGGTGAGAATCTGTCCGAGAGCCTCACGGATGCGACTGTACTCAGGATTGCTTCTCGACGGTGCTGCATTGCCTTTCTTGCATTCCGCGATAAAGCGTCTGCCATCTGGCATCACAGTAGTGACGTCGCCTTCCCCAGGACGAGAATGCACGTGAATCGTGCAGTTGCTATTCTCGCGGCAGTAGGTGCCAGACCACTTCGTTTGCGGTTCATTTCGCTGCCAACCTTTATCTGCCAGGAACGAAACTGGATTAAAGATCTCTTTCCCATGCACGCGAACCATGGCCCCGTCAATAGATACGGACACTGTGTCCTTGGACAGTCCATTATCGATCAACCACATTGCCAGCAGGAGTGAAACTTGGGCTTCGGGGATGCGGGGATTTTCATGCATTCTGAAAAGTACTACACAGATCAAAAGATGTAATACGATATCATTCCAACAATTCCATCCGGCCGAAATTCTGTCTCTACAGATACATACATGTTCGAAAGATGAACCCTGTATTGAAGGCGAACATCAACGAGAGTTCTCGCTCTCCTTGCAGCTGCTATCTGCAGCAATAATCCACCGGACACTGCGTAGACTATTGGACTCGTATCCACATCATATCTCTGCACAGTTCCATCCATGAGATTCGCCTCCCCTTGCGCGCCCGTCGCGAAAAACACATCGCCACTGATGGTCACTCCAGGGCGAAAACCCGATCTCTCCGAAGCGAACAATACATCCATTCCGGCATGGATGAATGCATGTCTGAACGTCTCCGCCACATCACGATTCACGATGGTTTGCTGCTCATACACTTGATTCTGGGACATATCCGCTCGCAGCAAGGTCACCGCGTACCCGGCGCCGGCAGAAAATTGCACTGGATGTGATCTATAGGTCACATCGACAGATGGCTGCAGGGAATTCGGGGCAGAAATTGAGAGATAGCTATCCCACGGTGAGGAGTATGTGTTTGTAAACCCGTTCATATACGCCATATTCAGACGAAGTGACCATGCGCCACGTGACCGACCGGGGCCAGGCGCAGCTGAGACGGGTGCTGCGGAGTGAAGGACGATACCGGCAGTCAGCGCGATGATAATCCAGGAGGCTTTCATTGTGACACCATTAGTACTTTATGATACTTTCCGTTTCCACATGATCCTGATACGTCATGACAACAAGATAGACACCCGGATGAAGGTCGGAAATCGAAAGGCTGCCATAGAGGGAGCTGGCGCCAGTATCACTGTGCTGTGTTTGCCATGCGACTTCGCTATTACGAACCAAAACTCCCAAAGCAGAATATATCGAGACATCCGAAGGAGCGTCATGACGGTCCTTCATCACGATGGTGAGTACGTTCCGGGACGGGTTTGGATAAATTACAACGTTCTGAATGACTTTCCCGGGCGTGAGGATGATTCCGGCCTCAGAAATGATGTCGAAGTTGACACTCTCCTGCGCAGCATTTCCCGCGAAATCAGACACCGCGATGGCAAGGACATGAGGTCCTACCGTAAGATCTGCAACGGGCATTTGAACAGCATACCCGGCGGATATTGCCGATATCTGTGAGGAGCCGCTGATATTGATGTCGTCCAGGGTCACATGAAGAGTTGCCGTATCCACTCGTGATTGTGCATCAGTGACATCAAATTCCATGACCATACCCGGATCTTGATACTTGCCCTCATCTTGCGGTGCAATGACGACAATGGCAGGGGGTGTAACGTCTGGAGCGAAAGCGATCTCCATTTCCGACCAGCACCCGGTTTGCCCCGCAGCATCACGCGCCGCGACAGCGACAGAATGGAAAGCTGTATCTGGCTGCAGCACAGAGACTACAAGAGTTGATGGATCCGTCTCAGCGAGTAGCTCACTTGTTCCGTCCCTTCGAATGACTCGCACGACATAGCTCTGAATGTCTGCGGATGGAGAAGGCAACCAGGTCACATCTATGTATCGATCATCCGAGGAGCGTTTTGCGCTCGTAACCTCAGGCTGACGCAGTTGGACGAAGGGGCTTTGGAGCGCAGATTCGTAATAAGATCGATGAAATGCATATTCCGTATTCGACCATTCGGCATGAACGTGGTACTTGCATTGTGTAAAGGTCGGAGGGAGTTCGAAAGAGAACGAGCCAGCACCGTATGATGCTTCACCCACGTACACTCCGTCATAGCCTTCAATATCGGTATCAATATAAAATGAGATTCTAACATTGTCGGTTACTACACGCGGGGCCCATTTGGCGCTCACAAGTGCTTCATTCTGTGTGATTTCAATACCTGTTATCAGCTCATCATCGGTCAGCTCCGGTTCCAGCATCCCGTTCTTCAGCACTTCGAAGTAAACCGTGTCGAGTATCCCCTTGTATGAAATGACAGCGAATGTAGACACCGTATCTCTACCGTAAAAACAAAAATTCTCCGCATCATAAACCACGATACTCGGGTCATCCACGGTAACCATGATATCCGGATTATCATTCGCGATGTCTGCAACAAACGTTGGAAAGAGAGCTGTATATGTCAAATAGTGCGGCTCGTCATTCCATAACGTTGCAATTTCAGGCCCTGCCTCGAAGCCAACCAACGGCTGTTCAGTACTCACGGTGATAGAGAGGGTATCATAATAGTATTCTCGACCTGTAGGGGCCATGTACTCAGCCGTGGCAATCACCATGCGTTCTCCCAGCCAATTCGGATCGATCTGCCACTTGTTGACTTGAGTCATCACTTTGCTGGGTGATCTATATATTTGGCCGCCTAACTCGCACGTTACAGCCACTAGACCAATGGTGTCCTTTACTCGCAGGACCACCATAATCGTTGAATCTACCATGTACACATCATTCCGAGCAGGTGATTCGATGACAATCCTGGAAGTGTCCACAAACTCTCGGAATACAGGGTACTTCTTCAGCTTCTCATTACCACCGTATCTCGTTATCGACTGGTTTGCAGGGATGACGTCACCGAAATCTGGACTGTTAATAGCACTATTCAGTAGGCTTTTAACCCGATCCCCCACGTCGAGTCTCTCGAGAATCTTTAAATGATTTGCGCTCTGCCGACCGAAGACAGTGCAGTTTCTCGGTCGTGCATCGTGCACTAACTGACTTTTAAGAGGGACAATAAGATCTCCATCTGCCGAAAACTGCGAGAAACCCTTGTCGGCACTGTATCTCTCAACAAACATGAATCTTTGTTCACTATTGAACCTTTCTCCATAGTGATAAAACACAGGACAATTGATAAACGGGCTCAGGAAGGTATAGAAATACCTCATTGCCAGACCCGATTCCAAAAAACTCAGATCATCATATTTTAATACATCCACGTCACCAGCAATATAATGATGCTTGATTTTCACTTCATTGATTTTTGCAGCAGAATTTACCTGCAGATCACGTATTGCCTGTGTAGGACCTTCATTATTAAAAAATCCTGCTAAAAACAGATTATACGGCCAACTACTAAACACCTTAAGTGCGGATTCGGGAATCATCGCTCCTGCCTCAACGATGATGTTTGCTATTGGACTTCCTAAATGAGGTGAATTTATAGTTATGGCTTTGTTCACTAGCCCTTTGTTGTACGTCCTGTAGAACGTACTTCCAAGTCCGAAGAATCTGTTGTGAAATACGGATACACCTGTCCGCAAGACCAAGCCGCCCATCGAATGCGCCACATAATCTACGCGATTGGTCGCGAATCCCATCATTCGCAGGCTCATAATATTTCCAAATATTGAATTACCATTTTCAACTGATGGCCATAGCAAAGTGGTTGCATTATCTCTGAAACTTGCACCTTTACCAAGCCTCACGGCATGGACTCGTGTGAACAGCATCGATTCTGTGAAAATAACCGTCTCCTCCGGCGATTTGTGATACTTGAAGTCTGAAAATGCCCCTTCATCCGAGTTTATTCCGTGGACCAGCATGAGCGGTGGACGTACGATCTGAATTTCTAATTCCGCTGTCTCTGTACTATTATCCTCCATTTCCAACACGATATCGGCGGTCACGGAACGCATTCGATCATTCGAATAAGTCCCCGCAGGATCACTCTCAAAGTCGTCTGGCGCTACGTACCAGAACCAAGCCTCGCGTTTCCCGATATTTGACACCTGCGAGTACGTATCCGCGGCGGCGTTGGCTTCGTTGCTATATTTATCAAGAACCGTTGCCCGCATGACCTTTCCCAGCATTGCACTGCCGTCATCCCTCCCATTTTTCAACGCTACTGATGCGTTTCTGATGTTTTTCGTACCACGGTTTAGTATTTTTATATATGCTCTTGCAACGCCGTCAGCTGCCAAGCCATATAACTTTGCTGAGCTTGCCGGGAAACTGTAATCCCACTCCAATGACGCAGAAATATTATTATCATTGATTACAGAAAACACATCACTGAGCCTCGTAATAGAGGGCTGAAAGTTATCAGTGATTTTTACCTGATACCTGCTACCTGTTTCTGCAGCGAAAAACGCACTTTTAAACCACTCCTGCAGTGTGATTCTCGCCATTCCCTGCTTACGCTCAACGAACCTCCATGAAGCCCCACCGTCGACACTGTAATGTACGCTGTAATCGTAGTAACGTAAAAGGCCTTTCGTGGGATACTTGTAATCACCACGATAGACCTTCATTACGTCAACCCATCTGATATCAACCGAGTCGCCCTGTTTGTATCTAGTGATTCCATTGCTTGGTGAATATATATATAGGTGCACTGTGCTGCTTCTATCTCTGTATGGGACTTGAAAGCGTCTCACTTGTGACGTTTTGATCGCGCGCACATCCAAGCCATAGACGGATGCCACCGAGCCTGCACCGATAAGTGCGTCCGCGACTCCATCACTGTTGTTCCCTGCGCCTCTGGCAAACTTTAATGGCGCGATCATCGTGTACGCGAAGGCTCCCGAATTATCCGTCACAAGATCAATCTCTTCAAGCTCGTTAATTCCATTGAAGAATAGTTTCGCGGGGCTGTTTGGTGAAAAATGGCTCCCTCTGACGGTCAAGCTTCCCCCTGGCGCCACAGTGCTCGAAGAGAGCGTCAGATGGGGCTCGACACTGATCTGAGCTGTCGCAGCGCCTGAGCGGTACAGCGTTTCAACCTCATCCGAGTCTAGCGCGCGGTGAAAGATGAAGATGTCATCTAGTGCACCCTTGAAAAAGCTGTTTACAGCATAAACGTCCCGTCCGATGCGAACAGGCTCATTCGTCGAGTGAAAGCTGTTGATCACCCACTTTCTCGCACTCAACTGTCCGTCAACGTAGAGACGGCTTTCGTTAATATCAGCATCATGTACACAGGTTATCATGTACCATCTATCCACAAGGAGGGCGGATGCTGCGGCGATGAACGTCGACATATCACCCGAAAGAATGAACGATGGAAGAAGTAATGAGCTTGGGGTAAACATCGTGTACTGATCATCACTCACTCCTGACCGCCCCCACTTGCATATAATTCCCTGCTGCACATCGAGACGATCCGCCTTTATCCAGACATTCAGCGTGATACTCGACTTTCCCTGGATATTCAGGCTCTCGGAATTTCTCACTTCGATATAGCTGCTGGATCCGTTAAAATAGTATGCCGCATCGGCTTTGCCGTATCTGTCCGGCCCGAGCCACGCGTCGACGACCAGGCCATTGTTGTTGTTCCCGCTGTAGTCCAGCGCATCCCCGTTGAAAGGAAAATAGGCCACAAGGCCATCCGCTGACACCTGTGCGAATACATGGGGCGTGGCAAGGGCGAGTGCAATTAGCAGAGCGTATACAGTTTTCATGGGTTTTTCCATGCAAAGATAGAAATTATTTCTTATTCCGACGCGAATTACAGAAATGCCGTTACTGGCGCGTATTGCATGACCAATCCTGCTCCATACGCTTGATGACGATCACCCTTTGAATTATCATTCGCCAAACCGCCTCGACCAGGTTATGTCACCCTGCGTCAGCTTTGTGCAGTGAGGGAGCGCCGACTGGTCGGTGAGCACAACGCGTTGCAAAGTGAATAAGGTCGTATGCCACGATCCTGCGCGTTGTCTCACGAAATACTGACCTGTTGAATTCTATTATTCAGACTATAATAGGCGCAATATTCTGATTCGATTGCAAAGATGCAAGGTGTTTTCTGTCTCTGGAGACGATTTGTAATGACTCGCTGAAAATGTCATGGTAATAACTCGGTAGACTTTATGGCAGTGACCATGACTGGTTTGAGGGACGAGCACCGAAATGTACGTTGCTCGTCTTCATCGATGATGCCTCCAACGCAGTCTTCATGCGGTTTGGGGTCTCGGAGAATACGCAGGATGTGCTTGTGGTGATGCTGATCAGCGACAATTAGATTTCCTTCCTGACGACAATTATAATTCCGGTTTCGCGGAGTCGAGAATCAGCATGGAGACTCCGCTCACCAGCCGGAGTTCGCCATGGTCACAGACCACCAGGTAAGGAGACTGAGAATGTCCGACAGCAAGAGCGGAAAGCTCAACGTGGCAGCATCCCAGATACGGTCGACTTTTGATTTGAGTTCGCCTGTGATCATGCAACCACCCTATCCAACAGGATTCTATCCTTCATCTGCATCCATATTTCTTGAGTGCTTTTTTCAGTTGGCCTGCTACGAAGTAGCCTCCAGTCTGCGGTGCATCGCCGATGAATTCAATCAACTCCGCTTCTTTGAGCTTCTTGATGTAACGTTCGAGCGATTTGATGCCAATATTCGTCAGTTCAGAGTACTCAGGAGTTCTTTTGCCTTCATGTGAGGCAATCGCGAGGAGTAATGACTTCAAACGCGCTTTAACCGTATCTGTAGCTCCCTCAATAGCACCCTCAGTAGCTACCGCAAGAGCATCCTGAGATGCTCCCTCAATTGCTCCCCCAGGAGCTCCTCGTAAGGTAATGTTGAGCGGGAATCGAAGCCGCACGCTTGTTTTCTGATTTCGGTAACCGAAAATTGCCCCCCCCTGAACCCGAAACAGTAACCGAAAATTGACCCCTCTGGGCATGGTCCTTTCCTGCGATATTGCAGATCAGCGCAGAGAAGGATGATTTCGATTACCGAAATCATCCGCTTGATACCGAGGCAGACGCGCAGGGCCTGCTGTGGGTGCATCCGATCCTCAATGATGGCGGTAAGGTGGACGGATAACTTTGGAATCACTGGACGGATTAGCCCGGAATACGCAAATTGACCAACTCGCTTTGCTCAGTGAGCAACAGCATGGTGCTCCGAAGTTGTCGTGTCCCGGTCATTAAACATATCTGCAATCATTGCAGATCTTCCAATCTCTTTTGAAATAAGCTCGAACACTGCCCGAAGGACAACGGCATTAATGCTGCTGTCTTCTGCTCTTGCGATTTCGGCAACATATCGATGAGCCATCTCCGGCATCCTTACGACAAACTTTCCAGAGTACGGCTTGTCCGGCTCTTCGCCTCGTTCAGCACAGAAATCAAGGTAATCATCGACTGAATCATGGAAGGAGGTTTCAATCTCTTCAGGAGTGGTACCCTGAAAGGTGATTACATCCTTTGTCCCGAGAACTTCCCCATGGAAAATCTTGGCGTCATCGATGTACTCCACCTTAGCTCTATAATTCTTATACTCCAACATGTCATATCTCCTGTGTGTTAATCCGAAGGTCATTCCTCCAAGTGCGTACCTTCTCGGCTAATCGCACAACCTTTTCTCAACATCGTGGGTCTTCATTGGCACTCTCTAAAAACCTTCGAACAGATGCCACTTGCCCACGGTCACTGATCCGTTCGGGGTGTGGACGGTGGAACACCGCCTTTACACCATTCAACGCTACTCGCACTCTTGAACCTCTGCCCTCAGTAATAGTGGCTCCTAGTCCTTCCAGAAGCTTTTCAATGTCCGCCCAGAGTATGTCTGGCCTGACTGGCTTTTCGAAGATGCTCTCATAGGTTTCTTGCTGTTTCTTATTCACAATCCTTTCCAAATCAGTGGATGGATCTTGCTCGTGGTACTAAAATACAGTACTGCATTTGCCTTGTCAAGTCCTTTTCTTGTTCCGGTACGCTCACCAATTAAATTTTACTCATTTTCTGCGAGTCATTACTTGACAGGTGATGAATGTTATAACTCATCAAAAATGTCAGTATGAATAACTCATTAGAAATGTCAGGGTCCCGTCACTTTGACAGGGTCGATGCGAGTCACTCATCGATATGATTGCCCCAGCACCAGAGGCAGTGTTGGGTGTCCTGTCCTGGTGGCTTGGGGCGATCGGGTTGGGGAAGTAAGTATACACGGATTTATCATTGTTGACAATTTTTGGAAGCAGGTACGCGTTTCAGCTTTCCAATGGGTTTGTGATACCAGGGGTGATCACGGGTTTGCGCTGTTCCGAAAGCGGCTGTACGTTTTTTTGGTCGATCCGCTGCTGCAGGTTGCCATGTGAGTTCATGTTCCCTCCAGAACAGATGGATCGAATCATCGATCCAACGCCGGATTGTCACATACTGTTTTGGCATAGGACAGAGATCGCGCTCAGCAAGTATCTGCAATATCTGTGCTTTGTATTGGACCGTCATATCCTGCCGAACAACACGCATCTCTTCAAAACAGAATATGTTGGGGAGATCGAAGTTCGTCGCAGGGCGATGGACGTCCTCGAGGCCATCCGGATTAGCAAAACGGGCATTGTGTTCTGCGAGGTACTCCTGCTCGAGGAACTCATTCGCTTGCGCAATGCTCGAGATTCCATGTTCACGCATGATCTTTACCAAACGATCCTGATGCGTGCGATTTGAGCGCTCCACACGCCCTTTTGCCTGTGCGCTTTTCGCATTGATCACCTTGCTGCCAAGCACGTTCAGCGCGCGAACAAAGTCAACAGTCTTCGTTGCATGATGAAAAACGGACCCATAGTCGGTGTAGAAGATCGCTGGAATACCGTACCGCTCGAGATATTCGCATGTCGCGGCAAAAACTTCCTTCATGTTTTCTGACGTGGCAAAACGCATGAACACCGTACTGGATGCATCGTCAATGAAGACGAGCAGCGTGCAACGCGGTCCGCGACCTTCGAACCAGTCGTGGTCGCTGCCGTCGAGCTGGACCATTGAACCAATATGGGGCATTCGCGGGCGCTTCTTTCGGTGTTTTGCGCTCTTTCGTACCACAGGCATCAGGTCGGCCGTATGCAACCACCGCCGCAGCGTCTCATGATCGATGACGAAGCCCTCGTTGACCTCCAACCGCTCGGCAAACAGCGTTGGCCCGTAGTCGCCGTATTTTCGGCGATGCAGTTCAAGAACCTCCTCACGAACTGCAGCACAGTATCCACGATTGGATCCGTTCCCGCGCGCACGATGTACCAGGCCTGCATCGCCTTCGAGAAGAAACCGTGCCTTGATGCGATAGAACTGCCGTTCAGAGATAGCGAGTTCTTCGGTCGCTTCGAGGACGGTCAGGGAGCCACCGATTTGCTGTTGAAGAATACACAGTGTTTTCCGTTCTTTTGCGTTCATTGTCAGGGTGCCTACCATCTGCGAGACTCCATTGTGCGGAATGTCTCAAGGTGAGTATTCTGACCTGACATTTCTAATGAGTTTCTACCCTGACATTTTCAGCGAGTTATTACACAATAAAACGGTACCTTGGCTTAAGCTCTTGACATTCGATATATTTAGAGGTATAATCATCCTGAAAATGTCAAATAACCGATGTTAGGAGGAAAAATGGTGCCTCAAACAGTAAGACAATCATGCAGTCCGACTCAAATCATGTCATGGAATGATTTGTTTCGCGTGTGCCCACAGGATCCTACAGATCTAATTGCCTATGCTGAAATTGGCGGCGTGAAGGGAGATTTGTATTTGAGTTCTTCATACGCAAGCCAATCGTGGTCAGCCAGCCCATTAGCAGTGAATGGGAAGGCTCTTGTTAGCGCTCTCGAGACAGATAATCAGCTGAAGGTTGCTGAAGCAGATCAATGGAATTTTTCACATCTATCTTGGAATGATAGTTCAGAATTGCCTCTGCCCCTACGAAAGATTATCTTTGTGCGCGGAGGAACACAATGGGAAAACATGCTCAAATTTGATTTTGGCGGAACAAACATCGAGGAGGTCCAGATATCCTTCCTTAGCAATGCTACAACCAGAGGCGATAAGCAAGGTACAATACCTGTGATTCGTTGGACCGAAGGATCTTGGTCAGGTAATATTATATTATCACTAGTAACTAAGAAAACAGGAATATACACATTAGGAATATGGACATTTGACGGGGCTAATTATGCGATGTTCGAGCTTGTTTTGATGGTTGTTCCTTGAAAAGCCGACCGGCCATTATTTGAAAAACGGACTAAATGCAGTAGTCTCGCGAGCGTCGTGATACACAAACGTTATAGTGCAGATCATTGTATAACTAGGGTCTGTATCCGATAAATATGGAGATTATCTATGCGTGCGATTGTCTTGAAGAATAGCATAAATTACCTTTCCCACACACAGCAAGCTAATCCACTGCAACCAATAACTTAGCGAATAGTGCCAGTGCAATAGCACTTTGTACCGTCAAGACGGCAATAAAAGTACGAAGCCTTGAAACAAAGGGTTTGAAGTATCAGAGGCTATGAATGGGTGATATTTTAAGTTGTACAACATGATGGTGTCACATGGTCATTCTAAAAGAATGTTGGTTATGCCTCGGGGGAGGGATAATAGGTTGGACTCGATCAATAAAAGAAATAGTTGGTTGCAATTCGTGCGGGACAGAGTTCTCTGAATACGTTATGGCGATAGCCGAAATTGTTTGACGCATTAAGATAATTCGTATGGATGCTGGAGCAGCCAGGCAAATCGCTCAATCGTTAATTATAAAAAATGAGAATGTGTTAAATCAGTGTGACAGTGAAAAAGATAGCCGAGACTAAGCTGCAGATTAGATATTGGATGATTGAGCGGAAACAGTCTTCTACCGTAAGTTCATTAGGATAATAAGGATATTAATATGGCATTCCAGGATTGTACTCGCGTGAAGACAACTAAAGTATTCGTGCGTAGTGGATACGAGCAACTCCCAGATAAGACTATTGTAGTATGGCCGCCTGAATGTGCAGTTGATACAAAGGAGCATCGAATCGAGACATATAAACGACTAAAGGAAGAATATGGCCTCTGTGTTCTTCATATATATATGACCGAAGACACCTACACAGACGCATTAGAAGCTGGTTGGGACAACAGCCAGATTCGGCTAGCATTCGAGCGGACCTTTATGGACAGCATAGAAATGTTAAGTTGGCCTCCCCCACCTGATTTCCCAGTAGAAAACTGGCAGAATTACTCAGGACCCACTCCTCCGACAGTCCTCCAGCTATTGACGAGTGGATTAATAGATCTCGATACGGCTGTGGACTATGCTTTTCGAATTAAACTTGGTCGATTGTCCGATCGTCACAAAAGTATTAAACCCGGTGTTGCTATTGAGCCATTTTATTCTTTGTACATTGATGAGCCTAAATTTCTTGTGGACTCACCGACAAATTTACTGAGCTATGCTGGAGCAGAGCTCGCTGGATTATTTCCAGATTATCAGCTTGATAGTACTAACGATCTACCCCTGCTAACTTCAATATCGGGCTATATTAGAACGCAAAGGAACAGTGGTAATCCGTGGTTTTATTCAAGAAATGGCAGAGTCACGCTATTCAATATTGGGACGTATTTTCAGGAATATCCTGTTTTTCAAGACGACAAACGCATTGAAATTATTGGTAGGCTAGCTGATCGGGTCTATTTCACGCAGTACCACAATCGAGTACTAGACTATGCATCTGGGCTTTTCGGTTTATTTGGAGATGATTATTGGGATCAAAGAGAAGAGTGGGAGTCATTGAACAATCTCGTTCCGGATGCATCTGCCTATATATCTTTAGAGGAGGACTGGGGTTCAAAGGAGCCCAGCGTGCTATTTGATAAAGCCAATGATCTACATTGGGACACGCTAGCAATATTTGGGGGATCCCAAAACATGCCCTGCGACGTATTTTGGAAACGACTTGATGGATTTTGCCATGTGGCGAATGCAAGAGGCTGGATGAAAATAAAAGGCTACTACAGTTACGTTGGGACTCTTGAGTATTGCATGAAACCAAATTGTGATTGCTCAGAATCGGAATGGACATCCGATCCCTCAAATAGCCCACTCTGGTCCGGTGGCATGTTTGGATGGGAATGATCATTGGAGACCAACTCAGCTAGAATATTTATAGGCGTAGCACCTCCAACCCAGCAAATTCCAGCCGAAGCTTTGATTTCTCGGAATCAGATAAGAGGTTTCCCGTAAGTGTGAGCTCTTGTAGCTGTGGAAAATCAGACATATTAAAATTAAAGTCGACCAATCGATTAGAATCCAGCCTAATTGATTCGCAATTCTTCAAGTTTAGAGCTGAACGCTCAATTTTTGATATTTTATTATTACACAGTGAGAGATAGCGGAGAGCTACCTGTCGACCAAAACCCGTAGGGATCTCCTCTATTTCGTTCCTATCTAAATTGAGGGTCGTGAGTATGTCTAGATTCAGCAGCTGTGGTGGGATATGCTGAAAACGGCAATTCCTAATCCAGCACGCAAGGAGAAAACGGCGGTTCGCAAATTCGTCCGGAAGATATGCTATCTCACTATTGGAAATATAAACATTTGATAATACAGGCAAATTACCAATCTCCGGCGACAGACTGTCTCCGATATTGTCTAAAAATAGCGTTACCGCATACTCCGGATTATCTAGCGCATCTTCCAGCGAATAAAGGGTTCTCTGGTGAGTTGGATGCTCGGGATTATGTGATGTCTCGCACCCTGCAGATAATATAAATATAGAAGGTAGTATGAGTCCTATAAGAAGCATCGTCCGGTCCTTTTTCATATTTTTAGCCTCCAAAACAGAGTAAAAGTAATAGCCCTAATCGCCATATGATAACATTCCAGAATCTCGCGCTTTTATATGTACTAACCATAAGATATATTCTTACATGGACGAAGAGGCGCGACTATCGTGCGTCGGTCTAGACACATTAGGCTCCAATGCATCCTCTCGGGTGGTTGGATTTGGCAGGCATTATATTCTAAAAATATTAAAAAAGCAATACGATTATTATTGCCACGAACATCACTGTAATGACTCGCTGAAAATGTCATGGTAATAACTCGGTAGAAATGTCAGGGTAAATTCTTCACCTTGAGGCATCCGTCACCATGGAGCCTCGCAGATGATAGGAACCCTGAGTATGAGCGCAAAAGAGCGAAAACGCATCAGTATTCTTCAACAACACCTTGGGGAGCTTCTCACTGCCGAAGAGGCCGCCGCCGACCTGGAGATTTCCGTGCGAGTTCTATCGCATAAAAGCGCGCTTCGTCGCCGACGGCGATGCTGGACTGCTCCATCTTGCACGTGGTCGTCCCTCGAACTTTGGTTTCAGCCCGCGGGTTAAGCAAGAGGTACTCGATTTGTACCGTCGGAAGTACGCCGATTACGGTCCCACGCTGTTCGCTGAGCGCATGGAGCGCAACGAAGGGTACTGTATCGAACATGAGACCCTGCGCCGCTGGCTGCAGCGTGCGGCATTGCTGCCCTAGGTGCGACGGGGACATAAACATCGCAAGAAACGCCCTCGGCAACCGCATATCGGATCGCTCGTCCAGCTTGATGGCAGTGACCATGACTGGTTTGAGGGACGAGCACCGAAATGTACGCTGCTCGTCTTCATCGATGATGCCTCCAACGCCGTCTTCATGCGGTTTGGGATCTCGGAGAATACACAGGATGTGCTCATGGCGATGCGCGATTATCTTGTCCGGTACGGGATCCCGGCAGCGGTGTATGTGGATCGCGGATCCGTCTTTTATCACTTCAGCAAGACGACGAACTTTGTCCGCGCTTGCCAGACGCTCGGTATCCGGATCATCTACGCAAACAGCCCGCAGGCCAAGGGCCGTGTCGAACGCGCCAACCGGACGCAGCAGGACCGGTTAGTGAAGATCATGCGCGAGAACGGCATCAGTTCTCTTGCTGCGGCTAATGCGTTTCTCGAAGCCGAGTATCTCGCCGAGCATAATGCCCAGTTTGCAATGCCGGAGGGGCTCGAGGATATTCACCGATCTGCAGATCATTATGATTTGCAGAACATCCTCTGCTTCGAATATCACCGGTGTGTGCGTCACGACATGACGATTCAATTCCGAGCGAAGACGCTGCAAATCCTCTCCTCTTCCGGCTCGCTTCCCCTGCCGGAGCAATACATTACCCTACGCAAGTGGCTCGATGGTTCCCTGCATCTGTTCTGGCGAGAGCAGGAAGTACGGTGGCAGTATACCTCCCATCAGGAGCCCCGGAAGCAACCCCGAGAATTGGGAAAGGCCGAGACCTTTGACCATCCGCGGTACAACAAACCGGTGGGGAAGCTCAAGCGTGACTGGGGAGCAAAACGAGGAAGAAAATGATGTTCACAGGAACTTCACCATGTGTGGAAACAGCCGTGAGAGCATCCTTCGCGGCACGTGGTCGCCGACCCGTCTTGGGCTCTGTCTGGCCCCGACGGGCCGTCTCCCGACGCCGCGAGGCGGGATGTGGATGCAAACACCTATATAATCGAACGACACTTTAGTAGATTTACTGAATATGACCGTCAAACCTGACATTTCTACAGAGTTTATCTCACTGACATTTCTACTGAGTTATTACATGATTCTCCACACCGTGATCCCTTCCCGCCGAGATTGTGCAAAGGGCTATTGACCCTGATACCGTAAACGGAATTCCGGAAGCGCATGCGCGCTGGAATTACCTGACGAAGGTTGCCACGGGGATGTGAAGCTTACCTCGATGCTGGATGGCGCTCTGAAAGCACCCAAGGGATTGAGCGAAAGAATCAAGGTGAAGAATTTACCCTGACATTACTACCGGGCTATTACCATGACATTTTCAGCGAGTCATTACATTCAGCGGCGGCATCTTCTGAGGAAGGATTGCATTATTCCTGCGTTCTTGCTATCTTTTTAGTCCCATTTGGCGACGTACCCAAGTGGCTTAAGGGGACGCTCTGCAAAAGCGTTATGCATCGGTTCGAATCCGATCGTCGCCTCGAAAGACAACGCACCGGCCATGAAAATGACCGGTGCGTTTCGTTTTGGGGCGGGGTGCTTTACGACGGGCGGAAGCGGGAGCGGGAACGGAATGAGCACGCAAGCAGCACCATTTGTCGCGCCGGAATCAGGCTTTTCCGTCCGGCGTTTCACTTTCTTTCATCCAACCCGCCATGCGGGACACATGCAGCGTACCCTTGCGCAGCGCCCGTTCTTTCATCCATGTGAAGAGCACAGGGGTGATAATCAGGACGTGGACGGCTGAGGTTATGAGTCCGCCGATCATCGGGGCTGCGAGGGGGCGCATGACATCGGTGCCCACACCGGTGCTCCACATGATCGGGAGAAGGCCGATCAGGGAAGTGGTCACGGTCATGACTTTGGGACGCAGACGCAGTACGGATCCTTCGAATGCTGCTTCGCGAATATCCTCTATCGTGATGGGGCCGCGCTTCCCTTTCGCCGCCGCTACGAGCCGGAGATCGAGGGCTTCGTGCAGATAGACCACCATGACGATGCCCGTCTCCACAGCAAGACCGAACAGCGCGATGAAGCCGACCCAGACGGCGACGGAGAAGTTGTATCCGAGGAAGTAAATCAGATAGACGCCTCCGATAAGGGCGAACGGAACGGACAGCATAACCACCAGCGATTCCTTTACATCTTTCGTCACCATGAAGAGCATGATGAAGATGATGAAGAACACCACAGGCATGAGGATCATCAGCCGTTCGCGTGCACGGATCTGGTGTTCGTACTGTCCGCTCCACTGGAGGGAATAGCCCTGCGGCAGGTGGAGTCCGGCTTCAAGCGTTTCCTTCGCCTCATCGACGAAGCTGCCCATATCGCGGCCGCGCACGTTGAGAAAAACGATGGAGCGCAGCTGAGCGTTTTCACTTGCGATCATCGGGGGACCCGCCACATAGTTCAAATGAGCAAGGTTGCCGAGAGGGACCCAGGCGCGGCGCGAGAGTGAGGATCGGCCGGCTGATTCCGGAGACGATGTCGTTGGGTTAGTTTCGGTTATGGTGCCGCCTGCCGAATTCCCCATGCCCGCCATCGACGATGAAGATGCATCTGAGGAAGAGGCGGGAACAGAAGTACCCGGACCGCCGCCGGAGGACGACACGGTGACATTGACAGGGACGGGAAGCGCACGGATCGCTTCGATGTCGTCGCGGCTCTCACGGTCAAAACGGACGCGAAGCGGAAAACGCTGCCTTCCGTCGAACACCGTAGTGATATTTTCGCCGCCGATCGCTGTCTCTATCACATCCTGTACATCGCCCGGCGTCACGCCATAACGGCTCAGCGCCTCACGATCAATATCAATGTCGAGGAACATGCCGCCCTGCGTGCGCTCGGCATATAAATCCGCCGCACCGCGAACACCGCGGAGGAGAGTCTCCGCCTGAACAGCAAGGGCCTCGAGTGTATCGAGACTGCTGCCGAAAATCTTCACGCCGAGGTCCGTCCGTACACCGGTCGCAAGCATGTTGATGCGATTGATGATGGGCTGCGTCCATCCGTTGCGGACGCCGGGAATCTGCAGCTTTGCGTCGAGCTCGGAAATGATGTCGTTCTGCGTCAGACCCGGACGCCATTGATCACGCGGCTTGAGAAGGATGATGCTTTCTATCATACTCACCGGAGCCGGATCAGTCGGGGTTTCCGCTCGCCCTGCTTTACCCAGCACGGTTTCCACTTCAGGAACGGAACGGATGATGGCATCCTGTACCTGCATGATGCGGTTTACCTCTGTGACTGAAGCTGAAGGAAGTGTCACAGGCATGAACAGCAGACTGCCTTCATCAAGTGACGGCATGAATTCGGAGCCGGTAGTCATGATCATGGGTATGGCGATCAGCAGTGCAAAGATGTTGATCGCGATGCTCGTTTTGCGCCAGCGCAATGCAAAGCGAATGATCGGCGCGTAGATGCGGTTCAGCGTCCGGGTGACGGGATTGGCTTCCTCACGGCGGAATTTTCCGCGGGTGAGGAGCGTCATCAGTACCGGCACCAGCGTGATGGCGATGATCGCCGATCCCGCCATGACAAAGGTCTTCGTGTATGCGAGTGGATGAAAGAGCTTTCCTTCCTGTCCTTCGAGCAGGAACACCGGGAGGAAACTCACGACCATGATCGCAACGGAATAGAAGATCGCCGGTCCGACCTGCTTCGCGGAGGCGATGGATATGCGGATGTAATCCTCCGTTTCAAGCGTGCCGCGCTCGTCCATCGCCCGGGCCACGTTGCGATAGGCATTCTCCACCATCACGATGCTGGCGTCAACGATCACCCCGAGCGCGATGGCGATGCCTCCGAGCGACATGATGTTCGATGTGATGCCGAAGGTTTTCATGAGGATGAAAGCGATGAGCACCGCGACGGGGAGTTCGATGATCACCCGAAGTACGCTGCGAACATGGAGGAGGAAGAGCAGCACGATGAGACTGACGACGAGCGATTCCTTCAGCAGCGTTCCGCGAAGGGAATCGATTGCGGCGCTGATCAGATCCGTCCGGTCGTAGGCCGTGTGGATTTCCACACCAGCCGGCAAGCCTGGCCGCAGCTCCTCGATCTTTTTCTTCACGCGTTGGATAACCTCCATCGCGTTTTCATTCTGCCGCATGACGACGACACCGCCGACGACCTGCCCCTTGCCGTCCTTCTCCAACGTGCCCCGGCGGATATCGCCGCCGAGCTGCACTGTTCCGATGTCGCGTATGGATACGGGTGTGCCGTCGGGACCATTCGCAACAGTAATGCGAGCGATTTCATCCGGCGAATTCAGGTATGCCTGTCCGCGAACGAATGCTTCCGCGCCTGCAACCTCAATGAGCTTGCCTCCGACGTCGTTGTTTGACCGCATGACGGCATTCCGCACTTGGGCGATGGTGACGTCATAGGCCTGCAGCTTCAGGGGATCGAGATCGATTTGGTACTGCCGCACGAAGCCGCCTATGGACGCGACCTCCGCCACCCCATCCACGCTCTGGAGGTTCAGCTTCAGATACCAGTCCTGCACCGCACGAAGGGCGGCCAGGTCGCTGCCGCCCTCAACGGTGTACCAGAACACATGTCCCACGCCGGTGCCGTCAGGTCCCAGCTGCACCCTGGTACCGGCAGGCAGAGAGGATTGCACGGTCGCGAGTTTTTCGAGCACGCGGCTGCGTGCCCAGTAGAGATCGGCGGATTCATCAAAAATGATGTAGATGAATGACATTCCGAACATCGACTGTGCACGGATGGCTTCAACCTGCGGCACGCCCTGCAGCGCAGTGACGAGAGGAAATGTGACCTGATCCTCGATGATCTGGGGAGATCGTCCCATCCAGTCGGTGAAGACGATGACCTGGTTTTCGGAAAGATCGGGGATGGCGTCCACCGGGGTGGTCATGACCGCCCAGACGCCCCATCCCACGATGAGGAGGTAAGCGACGAGCACGAGAAAGCGATTTCTCGCACTGAATTCGATGATGCGTTCAATCATGATGTTGCTCCTTTCGCGCTCATTTCACGACCAAGGAGCCGTGGAGCATATCCATGCCGCATTGAAACGTATAGGTGCCGGCCGCCTGCGGCGGAATATCTATGACCGTGCTGCGAAAGGCGGGGAGCATTTTACGGATGTTGAGATCCGGAAATACGATCTCCTCGCTGCACTTCGCGGACTCGCGGCGCTCGAAGACGAGCCGTATCCGCTGGCCCTTCCGGACTTGTATGGTATCGGGATGATAGCCGGCTTTCACGAGAATACGAATCTCGATATCCGCGCTTTGCCGTTTCTCCACTTGCACGGGAGATGCCTTATCCGACGCAGCACCAGACCGTTGCGTTTCTTCTTGAGTTGCATGCTGGTCGGTCTCGCCATGCTTCGTCCCGGCCGCGGCTAGCCCGGGGTGCAGCAGTGTGCTTTCGGAGTCGATGAGATATCCGCCGCTCACCGCGACCAGAGCACCTTCTTCCAGTCCGCCGGTGATCTGCGTCATGCCGTCAGCCTGTGCGCCGAGGGTCACCTCACGCGGTTCAAACACATTGTCGTCGGTCTCCACCCAGACGATACTGCGCTTGCCGGTACGGAGAATCGCGGTTGTCGGAACGGCCAGCTGATCGCGGTCGGCCACCTCGATGCCACCCGTGACATACATCTGCGGCTTGAGTTTTCCGGCGGGATTGGGGACCTCCACGCGAACGCGCGTCGTGCGCGTTTGTCCCTGCATGACGGGATCAATGAAGTTGATCTTTCCACGAAACGATTCGCCCGGCCAGGCATCGGCGGTGAGCACGACCGCGAGACCGGTTTTCACAAGATGCAGCTGCTGTTCGGAGATCTCGAGATACACCCAGAGACGGGAAAGGTCCGCGACTTCATACACGACGCTCCCCTCATCCACATAGCGGCCTTCCTGCGCGGATTTACGGATGATGGTCCCGTTGATCGGGGCCTGCACCGTGACCACGGGCTGGGACTTGCGGCTGCGCTCGAGGTTTTCTGTTTGCACGGCTGACAATCCGTAATGCAGTGTCAGTCGTTCACGCGTGGCATCGACCAGGCGCTTCTGCATCGCGACCTCATCGGCGCCGCCGGAGGAACGTGCCTGATCAAGTGCATTGAGCGCGACGATGTAGTCCTGCTGCGTGCTGATCAATTCCGGACTATAGAGATCGAAGAGCGGTTGGCCGCGGCGGACATTGGCGCCGGTAATCGCGACATGCAGTTTTTCGATGCGGCCGCGGAACCGTGCGCTGACCGATACCTGCAGAGGTTCCGCGAAATCGACGACGCCGACAGCCCTGAATGTCTGTTTGAGAGAACGCTGCATCGCGGGTTCGGTCTCGATATTTGCGAGCACGCGCTGCGCAGGGGAGAGCGTGACCGAGCGAAGCATGGCTTCATCCTTCGAATCGAGTTCCTGCGCCTCGACTTTCTTCACGAGATCCATGTGGCAGACGGGGCAGGCGCCCGGGCGGTCGGATTCCACGGAAGGGTGCATCGGGCAGGTCCAAATCACGTTTGCGGACGCTTTATCCGTGTCGGTCTTCCCGGTGCACGATGGCAGCAGCAGGAAGATCGGCAGCAGAATGAAGATGAAATAACGCATGAGTCTATCCTTTTTATATCGCATGATCATTTCTTGATAAGTGCGGAATCTCCGCCTGCCGTCCAAAGGAGACGGGCAGCCGCGCTGCGAAATTCTGCTTCGAGCATCGCCTCTTCCATGCGCAGCATGGTGTGCATGCGTGCGGCATCGAGGAGGGAAATGAAGCTGCCGCCGCCGGTGCCGAAGGCCTCCAGCGCGGCCGATAGCGCCTGAGTGCTCGCGGGGATAATAGCCGCTGAATATTGCTGCAGCCGCGCCGACAGTGCGTTGTATTGAACGCGAGATTCCCGGCGCTGCATAGCGATCATCAGCTGCATTTCCTGAGTCCGCTTTTCCACTTCCATTTTGCGGGCTTCGGCTTCCTGACGCGCCCCGCTGATTGCAGGCTGCGCCCACGGGGCGAACGGGACGCTTACCCCGATCATGAACGCCCAGCTGTCGGGCATTCCCATCGTCATTTCCTTGTACATGCCGCGCAGCATCAATTCCGGCACCCATGATCGCCCGGCGAGCGTCGCCTGTGCACGCACCATGTCCGCTTCGGCCGACATCATCCGCAGTTCGCTCCGTTCATGCGGCGAGGGAGCGGTAGCGGATTCCGGATCCGGATACGAATCCGGGTTCTCAGGAACGATGTCGGGGATACGCGACTCCGGTGTCCGATTTAATCGCGCATTGACCATGGCTTGCATGGTTGCCGCTTCGGCTTCAATCGCCAGGCGTTCGTTCAGCGATTTTGTCAATTCGACACGGATGCGCAGGACATCGGCCTGCGTTGCGCGTGCCACCGCATACGCGGCTTCCACACTGCGCAACACCTGCTCGACCAGTCGATGATTTTCCTCGTTGATGGCGAGACGTTTTCGGGCGGAAATCAGCATTGCGATATCGCTCCGAAGATCCCGTAGAAGATCTCGCGATTTGGTGTGCACGTTGGCGCGTTCCATCTCTGCCTGTGCGGAAGCCATGTCGCGCATAAGACCGGGCATGCCAGAAAGGGGAATCATCTGCTGCAGAGCATAATCGTTTTCCAATCCGTCGCTCAGAGGATTCAGCGATGTAATCGGGGTATTGTAGAATTCGAAGGAAACAGTCGGCGCCGGCCAGGCCCCGGCGCTTTCAGCCCGCGCCATCGCGGCATCGATGCGCGCGCGATCTGCCGCCAATCCCGGAGATTGATTCAGTGCCTCGCTGAGCATATCGGACTCACTCCAAAGAGTATCCTGGATATTCAGTGCGCCGGAGTTGCGAACGTTCCCTGACGCGGATTCAGGAGCGGAAGCAGTCTGACCCGGCGCAGGAACATGCATTGTGACTATCAAAAACAGAACCGCACACAGTAACTGCCTGCAGGCCCACAGCAGAGGATTCATGGTCTCAGTCCTTGGTGAAATGGAAGAAGCAATCAACAATAACAGTACATGCCCGTCATCGGGAGAGAACGGGACGCGACAATGCTACGATAGACAGCTAGGAGCGAAGGTTGTTGATGCATTCCGGGGAGGAACGCAGAGGATGGGGAGAAATATCTCCGAAGAGGAGCGGAAGCGTCGGGTGGGCGGAGTAAAGTGGGGAGGGAGCGCCCGCAATTACATAAAGAGAATGCACTGCGGTGGGCACGCCGGCAGAAAGCAAATCGAACTGGCTGTCGAGGGCTATCGTCCGGATCTCATCCTGACAGCATGGAACGCGGCTGATGGAGTCTGCGTCACCCGAGGAGCTGCGCAGCGGAGCACAGCAGTCGTCCTTCGCCACCAGCGAGATTGATCTTCCCATCATTGCGCATGCGTGCTCGTGCACCGTGATGCCCGCAGTGGCGATGATGAGAAGTGCGGAAACTAAAAACCGCAGAAATATGGAATGGCGAATATTCATGCTTAGCAAACGTAGCAGGACGCAGAGTCGAAAACAAGTGCCATTTTCAGCGATGGCGAAAAAGCTCTGCCTTGCACAAGTTGCCCGTTTAGCGTAGCTTTCATGGTTCAAGCGAAATGCATTCCATTTCGCAGCTCCACCCTGCCGGGGTGGCGGAATTGGTAGACGCGAAGGACTTAAAATCCTTTGGATTCGAAAGATCCGTGCGGGTTCGAGTCCCGCCCTCGGTACAATGGCAGCTCAGCTTTTTCAGCAACAATCTCGTCCCGGAACTGATGATCGAACCCCTCTCTCGGCTCATGCTCCTGCTGGCGATTACCGCCGTATTCGCTGCGGTCCCGCTCGCTGCGCAGGATCTCGGCGTCATTCGCGACACTGAAAAGGAAAACGTGAAGGAAGAGACCACTCCCGCAAGCGCGATGCTGCCGGTAGTGGAGGTTCCTGTCAATGACACGAACTATGTTGTAGGACCCGGGGACAAGCTGAGCGTCAGCATTTTCGGCACACAATTCTATTCCTTTATCGTTCCTGTCAGCAGCGATGGCACACTGGTCATTCCGGGACTAGGTACCGTGTATGTGCGGCATGCGACGCTTTTCGATGTTCGTGAGAAAATCCGCGGCATCCTTCGCAGTGAAATCCGCAACGCGGAAATCATTATCAGCCTCGCAGTTGCCCGCCAGGTGAAAGTGACGGTCGCCGGAGCGGTGCGCAAACCGGGCATCGTGACTCTGCCTGCGACCGCCCGTGTATCGGAAGCGCTGGCAGCAGCAGGCGGCGGGGTCAAAGACACAACGGCTCTGCGCAATATTCTTGTCCGCCGGAGCGACGGCAGGGAAGTCAGCGCTGATCTGCTGCGCTATTTCCGCATCGGCGATCTTGACGCGAATCCTTTTGTAAGCGGCGGGGACCGCATCTATTTCCCGCCGAAAGATCGAATCATTGGCATCTATGGCGCTGTGGGCATCGAAGGACGCGTCGATTTTGTCCAGGGCGAAAAACTGTTCGACCTGCTTGAAGTCAGTCAGGGACTCAGATCCGGCGCCTTTCTCGATAGCGTGGAAATCGTGCGCTTCCTTTCAGATAACGTTCAGACGAAGCGGTTCTTCATCGATCTGCGGAATTTCCCGGAGGACAAAAGTACAAACATCGCCGTCGAGTCCGGAGATCTGATTCTGATTCGTTCCATCCCGCGTTTCCAGCAGCATCGACTGGTGCTTGTGACCGGGGAAGTGCGCTACGAAGGCAGCTATTCCATCGAAGAGGGGCAAACCCGTCTGCGCGACCTGATTTCCCGGGCCGGCGGTTTTACGGAGAAAGCGTCGCTGGAGGAAGCTGTTGTGATACGAAAACCGCCGGATACTGAGAAGGATATCGAATTCGAGCGCCTCCAGAAAATTCCCGCAGCGGATATGCAGGAAGACGAATACGAGTATTTCAAGGCGCGCGGCCGCGAGAAAATCGGTATGATGGTCGTCGACTTCAAGCGCCTGTTTCTCCAGGGAGACGCCATGCAGGACATCCTCATGCGCGCAGGCGACGTCGTAGAGATCCCGAAACTGAAAAATTATATCCGCATTATCGGACGCGTAGATAATCCCGGCAACGTCATTTTTAATCCGGATTGGAACTACCTCCAATATATTCAGACAGTAGGCGGCTACGGCTGGCGCGCAGATGACGGCGACGTGCGTGTGGTGAAAGCACGCACGGGAGAGCTTGTCGACGCCAGCAACCTCGGCAGCTATGAACTCGAACCCGGCGACACGATCTGGGTGCCGGAAGTACCTGAAGTCAAGTTCTGGGAAATCGCGCTCACCTCGCTGGGCGTCATTTCGCAGTTGGCCGGTATCGTCGGTATTGTCATCGCCATTTCCAGGTTGAACTGATCCATGGCAGAACGCAACACACCCTTTGACGAGTCCGATCTCGAAACCTATCGCCTCCTGCTGCGCACTGTCTGGCAGCGCAGGAAATCCGTCGCGGCCTTTGTCGGCGCAGTGACGCTGATCATGCTCGTCTATGTGCTGATGATGCCGCAGACCTTCACTTCTACAGTGACGCTGCTTCCTCCGCAGCAGGAAAAAAGCAATCTCGGGCTCGGTTCACTTTTGCAGGGCGCCAGCGCTTTGCCGATGTTCGACATTGGTTCATCACTCGGCTTTGGCGGAAGACAATCGGATATTTTCGCCGAAATTCTCAAGAGTCAGTCCGTCGCCGAAAGCCTGATTGTCCGGCATGATCTCGCCAAATGGTTCGGCGTTTCCGCTGATCTTTCCTACCGTCACGCTATCGAACCTCTGCAGGAATCCACCGAGGTCGAGGTCAACAAAAACGGCATCATCCGTGTCTCCGTAACCCTCGGTACTGGCTTTTTCCCCTCATCGTCGGATGTCGATTCGGTGAAGAATTTCACCGCCGCCATCGCCAACGACTATGTGCGCTGGCTCGATCGAGTGAACCGCGAAAAACTCATCTCCAGCGCACGCAATTCCCGCATCTTCGTTGAGGAAGAAATCAAGCGCACTGAATCAGAGCTGGACTCGGCCTACATGAAGCTTGTGTCATTCCAGAGGACGAACAAGTCCGTATTTCTCGAGAAGCAGATGGAAGCCGCGCTCACCGGAGCCGCGGCGTTGAAAGAAAAACTGATGGAAGCTCGTACGGAACTGGGACTCAAGCAGCAAACCTTCACCGAGCGCAGCCGCGTCATCACGCAGCTCGAGTCGGAGATAGACGCGCTGTCGAAACAGTATGCGTCGCTCAGTACGGGACAGGGAAATACGGGTGAGGACTTCGAAGTGCCGTTTCAGAAGGTGCCGGAAGTGGCGCGCGCAATGGCGGGACACCTCCGCGACGTGAAGACACTCGAACAGGTCATCATGTTCCTCAGTCAGCAATATTATCAGGACCGCGTGCAGGAAGCGCGCGATACTCCCACAGTGCAGGTGCTCGATTCCGCCTCTCCTGCCATTCAGCGTACGTCGCCGAAGCGTGCTGCATGGATGCTGATGACGGTGCTGTTCAGTCTTCTGGCTTCAGTCTTGTATCTCATGCTCACCACCTATCTGCGCGCGCGCGGCGGGGCCAAGGCCGCAGCCGCGTCGTTGTGACCGGCTGACAGGGCCTGCATGACCGCCCCAGCACTGCAGCGTTTCGCGCTGAATTTCTGGACGCTCACCACGTCCAAAGTGCTTTATCGTCTCGTGAGCATCGGCGTGATCACCTATCTCGCGCGTACGCTCGGTGCAAGCGTGCTGGGCGGCTACGCCACGGTGATGAACGTGCTCACGCTTTACCTCGCCTTCGCGGATCTTGGCGTCACCAATCTCGTGATCAAGGACGTCAGCAAAGACCGCACCCTCGCCCTCAGCTACCTCGATAATTTTTTTGTTCTGCAGTTCGGAGTCGGGCTCGTCCTTATCGGATTGATCCTTCTGACCGGAGTCCTTTCCGGATACGAACATCTTTTACTCATCGCACTGGCGGTGGGCAGCGCGGGGCCTTTTTTCAGCGGACTGTCGAATTCCTACGAAGCGCTGATGAACGCCCACGAACTTTTTTATCCCTTCGCCGTCATCGAATTCATCTGCATGCTTGGCTTCCTGATCGGGAATGCCGCGGTGGTGCTCGCGGGCGAAGGCGTCGTTGCACTCATTGCAGTCACCTCCGCCGTTTCGCTTTTGCGCTTCATTCTCGGAGCTGCCTGGGCGCGGCGATTCGACATGCGAGTGCGCCGGACTTTCAGCAAGACGGCTGTGCGCAGCATGCTGTTCGCAGGACTTCCTTTCCTTCTGATCAACGGAACGCACTTCGCAATTCAGCGCATGGATATACTGTTCCTCTCCTGGACAGTCGCTTCCGATCGGGTGGGAATTTATTCCGCCGCATCACGCTTGATATTTGCCTCGCTGTTTCTGCTGGCCGCTGTGGGAGCGCTGCTGTATCCGGTGTTCAGCCGTCTGCTCACCGAAGCGCCTGAACGCGCAGGACAGCTGTACTCCCGCGGAACCCTGTATCTGGCGGTCGTCTCCGGCTTCATGGCGCAGCTATGCATCACGCTCGCTCCGGTGATCATGAAAACCCTCTTCGGCGCTGCCTTTGCCGAATCCACTCACCTTCTGCAGATACTTGCGCTGTTCATTCCGCTATTCGGCCTTGGGCTGCTGGCAAGCAATGTGCTGATGGTCAGCGGCGCCGTGTGGAAGGCTGCCCGGGCCAGCATTATCGCCCTTGCGGTTGGCGCGCTGCTTTCCTGGCCCTGTATCGCGGCGTGGGAAATCACCGGCGCTGCCATTGCGGTGCTGGCGGCCGAAACAGTGGCGGCCTTTCTTTACATATTCTGGACCCGCAGCGCCCTCGGCATGTCGCCGCCATGGCTGCGGCTGGCGTTCGCTGCCGTCTCGATTTCCGCTCCGCCCGCGCTGCTGCACGCTTCCGGCTTCGAGGCAGGAATTGTACTGGCGATTCTGTCGCTGCTGATTTCCATTGCACTGCTGTTCCTTTCACGAGCGATTACATTTATTGATGTACGTGAACTCCTCGCCTTGATGAGCGGAAGGAGGCAGGTCGCATGAGACTGGCAATCGCACAGCGGATTTGGTGGGAAGAATCTCGGACAGGCCGATGGACGTATGCCGGCTTGCTCGTGCTCGTTCTTGTGTTCGTGCTCGCAACCCTCGGCGAGCGGCTCACCGACTCGACGGCATTCGCGGCCTCGGTGGCCGTGATGTTCAGCGCCATCGTGCTCATGCTCATCGATTTCCGGCTGTCGCTGCTGCTGTTTGTCGGCTTTCTTTTTTCGTATGAAGAATTCAACATCGCGAGCGAGCAGGCCTTCGTCGAAGAGAACATCGCCAACACCGTCATGGCCGTAAAGATTCTGGGCTTCGCACTGATGGATGTGATTTCTCTCGTGTTCTTACTTCCGGTATTGCTGCGCGAATGGCGGAGGGCTGTCGCAAACGGCCGCTGGCGCTGGCTGAAATCGGATGCGTACCTTCTGCCCCTCGCAATTGTCTGGCTGTACGGCATCGTGCCCGGGCTGTTGAATATGAACTCCATCAGCGATTTCACCTGGGACCTTCGCATGCTTCTGCATGTGTTCATATTCTATTTCATTTTTTCCCGCTCCTTCACAACCCGGCGCGACTACCTGCTGGCGCTGCTCGTGGGCGGCGGAGTATTCCTTATCAAGCATGGCGTGTTTTTCTACCGCTACCTGACGGGCGGCGGACTCCAGACAGGCATGTACAACCGCGTGCTGCTCGGCTCGGACCTCCCGCTCACCGCATTGGCGCTTGCGCTTACGGTCACGGCATTGTTCGTATACCGCGCCCGCTGGCGGAAGCCTGGAGCGGCTGCGGAATCAGCTCTCCAGGATGGAAGCCTCACCGCAGCGGCCTGGCGCTCGAAGACGCAGCATTGGGTGTTGCTGCTGCTCTCAGGATATTTCACCGTCATGCTCATCGCGGGCCTCGGCAAGCTGACCTACCTCCAGGCGGCGTATTCCCTGCTGCTGGTGCTGCTGCTCCATCGGCAGGACGTTCGTCTCCGAACCGTACTGGCTCTCGCTGCGGTAGCTGCGGCGGGTTCGGTGCTGGTGTTCTTTACCATTCTCCCGGAGGTCGGACGCGATGCGATTGTCTACGCGCTCAGCTCTGCCTTCAACTGGTGGGATGCCCTCAAGCTCTACGGCGATCTTTCCTTCGGCACAAGGCTGCTTGAAGTACTCAATGTCTGGGCCGTTCTCGTCCGCGACAACGCCGTGCTGTGGGGACTCGGCTGGGGCTCGGCCTGGCGCGAGATCGCCATGCACATGCCATACGACGGCGGCTCCTTCGCCGTCACCGAACAGTACACCGGCGTGCATATTCAGACGCATATCGATGCGATCACCTTTATGTTGAAAGTCGGCATCCTCGGCACGCTCGCCATTTACGCCTCTATGTTCCGGTTCTGGCTTGCGGGCATGCGGATGTATCGGCGGCAAACCACGGCGTGGGAGAAATGGGCGCTGATGGCGTTGATCCTCATGATCGCAATATTCGCACCGAATTATCTTTATTTCATCCGGCTCAAGTACCTGCTCGGCTTCGCGCTGGCGGGGGTGGCCGTGTTTGCAGGAACCGATGACAGCAGAGAAACCGCAAATACCGGTATCGCTGATTCTGACCACGCGGAATGAAGCGGCGAACATACCGCTCTTTCTTGAAGGAATGCGGATGCAGTCCGTACGTCCATCGGAGATAGTGGTGTGCGACGGCGGTTCCACTGACGGTACCGCAGGGCTGCTGCGCACGCTCGGAGCGGATCTCCCCCTGCGCGTGGTTGAGGAAGCAGGAGCGAACATCGCGCGCGGACGCAACTGCGCCATCCGCGCCGCTTCGGAGGATGTGCTCGCCATTACCGATGCGGGATGCGTCATCGACAGCGAATGGCTGGAACGCATTACCGAACCGCTGCTGCGCTCCCCCGAAGTTGATGCCGTGGGCGGCGGCTATTCGCTCATCGGCAATACACTCGTGCAGCGGTGGACACGCGCTTCATCACTGCCGCTAGATATGCAGAGTCCTGAAGATTTCCTTCCATCATCCCGATCCTTCGCAGTGCGGCGCGGCGCCATCGAGCGCGCGGGATTGTATCCGGAGCAGCTGACGTTCGCCGGAGAGGATACGGCACTGGTGCTGCGCATGAAGCAGCAGGGTGCACGTTTCGTAACGCGCTGGGATGCGATGGTTCATTGGTATCCGCGGCCTACGCTCGGCGCGTTTCTTCGCCAGCATTATCTGTACGGACTCGGCGATGGCGAGGCGCGCAACAGCGGAAACCGCTACCGCCGCACCGCAGTCAAGTGGACCCTTCTCGCCATGTCCCTGCTCGCTGCATTCATCAGTCCCTGGCTGCTGCTGGCAGCACCCGCGGCATTGCTTGTCTATGCACTGCATCTCACCCCGATCTATCAATGGAAGCTGCTTCCGTTCGGCGAACGTCTGGGCGGCTTTCTTTTCATCGTGCTGAAGGAATGGAGCATGTCCGCCGGCTACATTGTCGGACGCTTGCGCGGCGCGCCGGGAAGGAAAGCATGATGCTTCCTCGCACCGCCCCCGAAGTTCATGGCAGCAAGAACATGCAGGTAGAAACGAATGCTGTGTCCTCGATGTCCGGCTCGCGACCGCATGTCGTGCACATCTTTTTTGGACAGGTGAGAAAGCTGTCTCCGCTTATGGCGGAACTCCGCTCGCTGCATGGCGACGTGCGGCAGACGCTGATCGTGCCGGGTTATGATCAGGACCCGGAGTATCTCGCCGAAAGGCTTCCGGATGTGGACATCCGTTATCTGCGAATGCGCAGCAGGGAGTGGTCCGCCCGCCAGACGCCGATTCTCAAGCTGCTGCGCTTCAAGGAATTCACGCTTCGTGCGATGCTGGAACTGCGCCGCATCGGCGGCGACATTATCGTTGCGCATGATATGCCCGCCGTGCTTCCTCTGCTTCCGCGATTATTTCTCGCGCCGGAACGCGTGGTGTTTCACGCCCACGAATTATGGACGGAAGCCGCAGAAAACCTCGCACCGTTCCGTCCTTTCTGGCGCAGGCTGGAGCGGATGACCGTTCGCCGTGCCGCGCGCGTTATCGTGCCCGAACCCAACCGCGCGCGCATCGTGCATGAAGAATACGGATCGCCGGGGCTGCCCGAAGTGGTGATGAATATTCCCGCCGATCCACAGCCGTTCGAACGCGGAACGCTGCTGCGCGAACGACTGAAGTTGCCGCCGGAAGCCGTGTGCGTGCTGTATCAGGGACTCCTCGGCGAAACCCGCTGCGTGATGGAATTGGTCGAGGCGCTGTCGGCGCTTCCTCCGCATGTCCATCTCGTGCTGATCGGAAGCGGCGAGGATGCCTTCATGCGGAAGCTCCAATCGGCGGAGGAACGACTCGGCGGACGCCTTCACATCTTCTCCTGGATGCATCCGGAGGAATTGCGCGCCTTCACTGCATCCGCCGATGCGGGCGTGCTGCTCTACCGGAACAGCGGCCGTAATAATTATTTTGCGGCGCCGAATAAATTGTACGAGTATCTTTTCGCAGGGCTGCCTGTGGTGTCGAGCGCTTTCCCCGGACTGCAGGCCGCTGTCGAAGGCGGCGGCTATGGCTTTTGTGCGGATCCTGGAAGTCCTGACGACATCGCCCGCGCCATCACGCAGGCACTCGCACTGCCAGCTGGTGCAGACATCTCCCAACGCTCCCGCGCCGCGTGGCAATGGAGCGACCAGGCGGACGTACTGCGCCGCGTTTATCATGAACTGACAAAAGACTGATATGCCTTCTGAATCTCTCGTATGCTTCGCCGGCAATGACTGGTGGCTTCATAATCCGCTGACGGAAAAGCAGTGGACCCGCTTCCTTGCGCGGCAGGGGTGGACGGTGCTCTTCGTCAACAGCATCGGCGTCGGCTTCCCGGCAAAGGGATCGCCGTATGTGCTCCGCCGGCTGTTTCGGAAAATCCGCAGTCTTTCGTATTGGCTGCGAAAGGATGAAGGCGTGTGGGTGCTTACTCCGCTGCTGCTGCCGTTGTGGTCCGTGCCCTGGATCCGCCGGATGAATGTCCTTCTCGTCACGATGCAGGTGCGCTACGCGATGAAGCGCGCGGGAATGCAGCCCGGGATATTCTGGGCCGGGATTCCCACGGCGGGACTTCTGCGCCAGCACATTCCGCATCGAAAATGCGTCTATTACGTGCAGGACGACTATCCCTCGTATTCCAGTTTCGATCATCAGATGTTCATGCGCATTCAGGAAGATCATGACGAAATGCTGCGTGTCGCCGATGTGGTTATCTGTGCGTCCATCGGACTCGCGGAGCGGGAGGCGAAGTTCGCCAGCCGCGTCGAATACATTCCGCAGGGCGTCAACCCCGTTTTTCTCAATGCCGATCTCGAAGAGAACGCCGAAGTGCCGGAGAAGTTGCGGGGGATATCGCGTCCCATAATCGGCTATTGGGGATCGCTCGAATCGCTTCACGACCGCGACACCGTGCTTGCGCTGGCGAAAAAGCATCCCGAGTGGTCCTTTGTATTCTTCGGAAAAAAGATGACCGACGTTTCGGAACTGGAGGCGCTGCCGAACGTGCATTACCCCGGCTTCCTCCCGATCGAAGAAATTCCCCGGCACGGTGTGCACTTCGATGTGGGCTTCATCAGCTTCAAGCAGACCGACTACACGATGTACGGCTGTCCCATCAAGTTCCGCGAGTATCTCGCGCTCGGTCTGCCGGTGGTCGCCCCGCACATCATCGAGGTGGAGCGCGCATACGAAGGCGAAGGACTCACCGCACTGAGCGTGGACGAATTCTCCGACAGGATGCGCGAGGCGATGGAGACTGACAGTCCCGAACGCCGCCGCCGCCGCCGGGCGTTGGTGGCCCACGAGACCTGGGATTATTCATCCGGCCGCGTGCTGGATTTGCTCAACCATCTTGAGGATAAGCCGCAGTGATCCGTCGATCCGTCATAGCGAACAATACGGAGGGCAGCGCCTGATGTGCGGTATCGCCGGCATGATCGGTTCGGTGGACGAACGCGCCCTCCGCGTGATGACGCAGATGCTGCATCACCGGGGACCAGACGACGGTGCGGTGTGGACCGGTGAGGACGTTGGTATCGGACACCGGCGTCTGAAAATTATCGATCTCTCCGACGATGCCCGCCAGCCGATGTTCTCAGCCGACGGACGCTTCGTGCTCGCATTCAACGGTGAGATCTTCAATTACCGGGAGCTGCGCGAGGCGCTGCGCGCGAAAGGACATGCCTTCCGCACCGCCAGCGACAGTGAAGTGCTGCTGCATGCGTGCATCGAATGGGGCGGGGAAGTGACCGCGCAGTTGGTGGGCCAGTTCGCATTCGCATTCTACGACACGCAGGAGCGGACGCTGCTCCTCGCCCGCGACCATCTCGGAATCAAGCCGCTGTATTATGCCGAGCAGAACGGCACACTGTACTTTGCCTCTGAGGCAAAGGCCCTTGCCGCAGTGCTGCCGCACACCCGCCAGGCGCGGCGCGATCTTTTACCGCGCTATCTCGCTTTTCTCTGGGTCCCGGGAGAAGAGACGATGTTCACAGGCATACGAAAAATGCTGCCCGGCACGCGTGCGCTCTGGCGCGGCGGCGTACTGCGCAGCGAGAGATACTGGGATCCGGTGGAACGATGGAAAGAAAGCGAGGTCGACCGCCGCAGTTCTCCCGCGGAACGGGACGAACAGCTGCGCGAACTGATGGCCGAAGCGGTGCGCTCGCAGCTCATCAGCGACGTGCCGCTCGGATTGCTGCTCAGCGGCGGCGTGGATTCCACCATCCTTCTCGCAGAGATGGCAAACCGCGATCAAACGCCGCAGGCCTTTACCGCCACGTACGGCGCAGAGAGCAGGGCGCGCGATGTGTTCAGCGACGATCTGCCATTTGCGCGCATGGCTGCAGGCGCCTTTGGCGCGAAGCTGACGGAAGAAACGCTCGAGGCCGACATACCGGTGCTTCTTCCGGAAGCCGTCTGGCATTGCGACGAACCGCTGGGGGATCCGACCATTGTCACGAATCTCGCGCTCACGCGAAAGGCGGGGACCTCGCTCACGGTGCTGCTTTCCGGAATGGGCGCCGATGAAATATTTGCGGGATATCCGCGCTATCCCGCGGTACTGCTCGGTGAGAAGCTGCGGGGCTTTCCCGCTCCATTCATTCGCAGCGCTGCGGGACTTCTCCACAGCGCTGTACGCTCCGGAATGCTTTCCATCGAACGCGGCCGCCGTCCGCTGCAGCTGCTCAGCCATCTGCATAAACCCTTTCAGGAGCGCTTTCTCGGATATTCCTCCTATTTCCCGGTGGATGGTCTGCGCGCAGTGCTTGCGGACGGTTTGCGGGAGAATGTGAATGCCTCCTCCGTCTTCGGCTTTCACCGGGAACTGCTGCAGCGGGGCGGATCGCTTCCGCAGCTCTCGCGAATGCTCGCCGCGGATTTGTGTACCTTTCTCCCGTATCTGAATCTCGAAAACATGGATAAAACCAGCATGGCGAATGCGGTGGAAATGCGCGTTCCGTTTCTCGATCACCGGCTTGTGGAATTCAGCATGCGTCTGCCCGACGATGACAAGCTGCGGCGCAACGCTGAGCGCAAGGTGATTCTGAGGCGTGCGTGGAGCGGACGCATTCCCGAGCCCATACTCCGCAGACCGAAAACCGGATACAGTCCTCCGGTACGCGGCTGGATGCGCGATACGCTGCGGGACTACACGCGCGAGCTGCTTCTTTCAGATACTGCCCGTGCGCGTGGATTCTTCGACCATTCCGAGATCGAGCGCATGATGGAAGAAAACGCAAAGGGACGCGCCGATCACAGCCTTCAGCTCTGGACCCTGCTCGTGTTCGAACACTGGATGCAGCAATTCGTCGATCGAAGTGAGTGGACGCCAAAGGCGGATCCCGCAGCACTGCCGCTGCTGCAGAAGGAGGCGCCGCGGCCATGAAGCTGCTTCCTTCAGAGATGCGTTCCCGCACCATTCTCAAGATCGTGCTCCTGACGCTGCTGCTTGCCGGCAGCGCCGTGCAGCTGCATGTCGGACTCGCAGATAACGGAGATTACACCCGGCTGATGGTGTGGATGACATCGGGACCCAGCGGCTTCGCCGAAAACTGGCCTGCTGATGGAAGCGCCGCAAATCACGAGCGGTTTTTTCAGCACCTGCCATCGTTCTGGAATCTGGATTTTCCGATGAGCGCCCGATGGATCAGTTCCATTCTCCTCGTCTGGCTACCCGGCGTCCTGCTCAACATGCTTCTGTATTCGACGCACACCTTGTATCTGCCGTTCATCTCCTTCATGCCGCGGCTGGTGATGCTGCTGTTTGTGTGGATGCTGCTGCGGTGGATTGACCGCGAGAGCGGAAAGACCGCGCCGCTGCTGTATGTGTTCATCGGACTCCCGCTGGTATTCATCGGATTCAACACCGACTACATCGCGTATTTCAGCAGCCTCTACCAGGAACCCGCATCGCTAATCGGACTTCTGCTCATCCTTCTCACCGCCGCATATTACAGTGGGAGGGAGGACAGCGTTTGGCGTCCCTGGCTCTCAGCCGCCGCAGTGTTCTTCATGACCACCGCCAAACTGAGCAACATTCACTGGGCACTGCTGGGCGGACTTCTTCTCATTCCCTGGGAAGCGCTGACGCTGAACGCGCGTCGGCGCGCGGTGTATCTGCTGCTGGTCGTAGCTCTGCCGGCGGGATTTTCAATGCTGCAGGCCAGTCTCTATCATAGCCGCACGGTCAACGCCTACCAGAGCATCTACTGTGGCGCACTTGTATTCAGCGACCGGCCGCAGGATCATCTCGACCGTCTGGGCATGCAGGATGGAAAGCAGTACATCGGGGATCATGCATTCTGCGATGCGGGCGTCGAGGCGATGCAGCGCTACGCTCCGCTGATGACGCATCGCACCGTCATTGACATACTCGCGCATGAACCCACGATCGCGTGGGACATGCTGGTCTTCGCCGCCGACAGCATGCAGCAGGCCGAGCTGACGCAGCTCTCGAAGCGCGTGCTGTACAACGAGCCGCACAGCCAGCGTCCCTGGCCCGCATGGCTGCCTGCTTCCGCGGCCGCCGATTCTCCGCTGAATGCCTGGACCCGACTCAAGCTCAGCGCGTTTCCAACCGGTGTTCCACTGATCATTTTCCTGTTCGTCCTTGCTGTGCTTCCCGCATTCGCATGGAATCATCCGCATCGTCTGACGCGGACACTTGCGCGCAGCACCGCGCTCCTCGCTCTCGCCTCGCTCGTCGAGATGTGGATGCAGATTTTCGGCGACGGACAGCGCGACCTCATCAAGCACCTATATCTCGCCAACATCTGTTTCGACGGCGCCCTCCTCACCGCCCTCGGTGCACTGCTCCTCCTGATCACAAGCAGGAACCACGGAACCACGGAATTGCCCCATGACTGACCCCGATCCCTACGAGTCCCGAAGGGACGCCAGCCCCTCTTCCTCCACTCCCTGGATGGTGGTCTTCCACTCGCTGCGCTACCTGCGGATGTCGATGATCTACTGGCGCGTGCATCGTGCCGTGAAGGGCGTGGTGATAAAGCTTATCGGGAAAGCGGGATTGTCCCGCAGCTGCTTCGATCGTCCTCTGGGCGATGTGCAGGTGTCCCTCGTCCCGCCGCTGACGGGACGCTACCACTGCGAGGACATCGACCTCGGGCGGCTGCGCTTCAGCTTTCTCAAGGATATCGAAGTGCTGCCCGCCGATCCTGCCGCCATGCGTGCGGCTGTGGCGCGCAAGCCGCTGCTCTGGCAGTTCCACTTCGGCTATCACGATTATCTTCTGGCCATCATGAACCGGGAAGCGGCTGTCCCTTCCGACAGCAGCAGTGCTGCCACTGTGCTCGATTTTCTGATGAACTGGTCGCAGGCGTTTCCATTGCACGCCGCCGGAGCGAGGCAGAGCGCATGGCATCCCTATGTGCTTTCCATCCGCATCGAATCCTGGGTACGGCTGCATGCGCTGTTCATCGAGGCAGGGATTCCTGCAAGCGACATCCGTCTGCAGCGTCTCGCCGAAGGCGTCGAGCGGATGACGCGGGTCCTGCTCCGGAATCTCGAAAAGGGAACGATGGCGAATCATCTCCTTCGAAATATCAAGGCGCTGGTTTTCGCCGGACTCTATCTCAACACTCCTCACGGCGCACAGGCGCGCCGTATCGGACTGAAGCTGCTTGATCGTGAACTCGAGGAGCAGATACTCGACGACGGCTGCCATTTCGAACGCAGTCCCATGTACCACGTCTCCATGCTCAACGACGTGCTCGACATGGCCGAGGCGATCCTGCTCTGCGGCAGTACGATTCCTGACCGCCTTTCCTCCTCCGCCGCGAGCATGACCACATTCCTCGAAGGCATGCGTCATCCCGACGGCGAGATTCCGTTTTTCAACGACTCCACCGGCAGTTTCTTTCTCCGCACCGGGGAAGTGCTTCAGCGGGGCAGGAGCGTATGTGCTGCGACGCAGGAGGCAGAAGGGACGCTCCACGATCCTGTTGCATGGAGCAGGCCCTCTATGGTCCTGTTGCGTGGAGCAGGCGCTCCACGATCCTTTTGCGCAGGAGGGTCAACGTCTCCCGCACGGGTTTCCGGCCTGCTCACCGCGCAGAACGCTCGCGCATGGCTGGTGATGGATGCCGGACTCGTTGGTCCGGATTACCAGCCGGGTCATGCTCACTGCGACACGCTGAGTTTCGAACTTTCGCTCGACGGCGCACGCTTCATCAGCGATACGGGCGTGTACCATTATAAGGAGTCAACCGAGCGCAGCTATTCGCGCAGCACCGCTGCTCATAATACTGTGGAAATCGACGGCGCCGAGCAGTCGGAGGTGTGGAAAAGTTTCCGCGTGGGACAACGTGCGAAAATCCGCTCCCTCGGAAAGGAAGAACACAATGGCATGACCCTGCTGCGCGGCGTACACGACGGCTACACGCGGCTGCAATCCGACCTGCTGCACGAGCGCGCCATCCTGCTCGGAGAGGACTGGCTGCTCATCATCGACTGGCTGCATGGAAGCGGTACACACCACTACCGCAGCTTCCTCCATTTTCAGCCCGGTGTGAAGCTGCAGGAGGAACGGGAGTCCGGAAGCTTCATCGCGGCGCTGGGTGAAAACCGCGCGCGGCTGAGTATGCGCGGCGAAGGAAGCAGCGGTAGTTTCGAAAGCGAATATTATCCGGCCTTCGGCGAAAAAGAAATGAGACAGTCGATTGTCTTCGAAGGACATGGAAGCTTCCCGCAATTGCTGGCAACAGAAATCGTGTTCGGCGCAGCGGCACCGGAATATGAAATTCAAGGAACGAGTGTTCGGGTTGAGGGATTCGGCGTTGTGTCGCATTCGCTAATCCCGTAATTTAATTCCTACGTGTCCGATTCATGGATGGAGGACGGTGAGACGATTTTTCGCAATAGTGATTGCCATCGGGGTATTCGGAGTTCTGCCCGCGCTGCTTCAAGCGCAGGCGCGCTTTGACCGCATCGGTCTCGAACAGGGATTGCCCTACAGCCGAGTGATCTGCCTGCTGCAGGATCGGCAGGGCTACATGTGGGTCGGCACGCGCGCGGGTCTGAGCCGGTGGGACGGCTACAACATGACGGTCTTCCGATCGAATCCGGAAGACAGCACCACTCTTTCCAATACCAACATCTGGGCGCTGTACGAGGATCACAACGGCGCGATCTGGATCGGAACCGAAGGCGGAGGCATCAACCGATACGACGGGCGCACGGATCGATTCACCCGCTACACCAATAATCCCAACGATCCGACCACGCTTTCGCAGGATCGCGTCAGCTATATTTTCGAGGATCTCGAAAACAATCTCTGGGTCGCAACCAGCGGCGGCGGACTCGATCGCTTCGACTCCACCCGAGGCAGCTTTACACATCTGTTTGGAGATCGTCAGCCGTTTCCCTGCGGCTGGGGAATTTACCAGCGCACGGTGCTTCCACTCGACGACGGACGATTCCTCCTCACCAGCGTTGGAGCCGGCGCGGCGATTCTCGATCCGCAGACGTCCTGCGCCACGCGTGATTTCCTTGGAACGAATGTCGATCTGATCGGCTGCCCGAATATTCTCGACGCCCTGCGCGATTCGCGCGGCGGCTTCTGGTTCGCCACTTCCGAAGGACTCGTACGTCTCCTGCCCGAAACCGCATCCTTCGTCCGCTATCCCGTAGCGCCGGGCGGAAGCTTCGGCACCAGCGATCGAAATATCTACGACATCTATGAAGACAGCAAGGGACTGATCTGGATCGGCACTGCTGCGGGACTCGACCTCTACGATCCGGTATCTGACCGCTTCACGCATTACTATCACGACCCTCTCGATCCGTACAGTCTTGCCGACAACGTCGTCTACGTCATTCGCGAAGACCGCAGCGGCAATGTGTGGGTCGGAACTCAGCGCGGTATCAGCGTGATGACTTCGCGCAACCTGGAATTTCAGCATTTCCGCCGCACCCTGGCGGCGGGCAGTCTCGTGCATGATGACGTGACCGCACTTTCGGAGAGCCGCGACGGCAGCGTCTGGATCGGCACCTTCGGCGGCGGCATTTGTCGTTTCAATCCACGCAGCAATATTTTCACGCCGCTCACAGCCAAAGGCCTCAGCGAAAAACGAATTTATTCTCTGCTTGAGGATCGCGGTGGAACACTTTGGGCCGGCACTTACGGAGGCGGGCTCGATCGCTACGAACCCGCGTCCGGGAAATGGACCGTGTACCACGCGCGCTTCGATGATCCGCAGGGACTGACGCATAACGACATTCACACGCTGCTGCAGGACGGCAGCGGCCGCATCTGGGTTGGCAGCAATTACGGCGTCAATCGGATCGATCCGGTCACTGATCGATTCACCCGCTATCTCAGCGACTCGCTCAGTCTGCTGCAGCTGCAGGTGCGTGCGCTTTATCACGACGGAAAAACGCTCTGGGTGGGAAGTGTTGGCGGACTTTATCGAATCCATCCGGATGGGAAAATCCTGCGGACGTTCAAGGATGCAGTCGTGACTCCCGCGTCGCCGTTCCGGCAGCATATCACTTCAATCATCAAGGGCGACGACGGTATGCTCTGGCTCGGTACGCTCGGGGCTGGTGTGTTCAAGCTTGATCCCCAATCGGGCGAATGGAAGCAGTACACGACCAGGCAGGGGTTATCGAGCGATGCGGTCTGCGGACTCTTTCTCGACCGCCGCCGGCAGCTTTGGATTGCGACGCACGGAGGATTGAGCACGCTTGATCTGCGAAAGGGCAGCGTGCGCCGCTTTGACGTACGCGACGGTCTCATCAACATTCAGTTCAATCCCGGTGCGGCCCTGCTTTCTTCAGGCGGTACCATGTATTTCGGAGGAACCAACGGCTTCACCGTGCGCTCGGCAGCAGCCCCTTCTATCCAGCGCAAGCCGCCGCCGGTCGTATTAACGGAGCTGCGCATCTGGAATACACCCGTGATGGTGGGGGTGGAGGGGAGTCCGCTGCGCCGTCCACTCTCCATGACCCGGCGCATCGAACTCCGCTCGAGTGAAAACATGATCACGATTTCCTTCGCCGCGCTCGATTTCACCTCGCCGGCCAGAAATCGCTATCGCTACAATCTCGAGGGACATCAGGATCAGTGGATCGACGCGGGCAACTCGCATACGGCTACGTTCACGAATATGAGTCCGGGTGAATACGTGTTTCATGTGGCAGCGGCCAATCCCGCCGGTGTCTGGAACGAAGAGGGTGCATCGCTTATCATCAGCATCGCGCCGCCTCTCTGGCGCACGAACTGGGCGTACGGGTTTTATGTGCTGGCGGTGCTCGGCCTTTTCTGGCTGCTCCTCCGCATCCGCGTCAATCGAGTGCGACTTCAGGAACAGCTCGAACGCGAGAGGCTTCAGGCCGATCAGCTGCAGGAACTCGATCAGCTGAAATCACGATTCTTCTCAAACATCTCGCATGAATTTCGGACCCCGTTGACGCTTATTCTCGGTCCCGCCGCACAGATCAGCGAACGCTCCGAAGACGCATGGATGCGAAAGAAAGCCGGCGTGATCAGCGTCCACGCCCGGCGGCTGCTGCAACTGGTCAATCAGATCCTCGATCTCTCGCGTATCGACGCGGGAAAGATGGAGCTGTCGCTGCGCGAAGAGGATATTATTGCGCCGCTCCGCGGAATAACCGCTTCATTCGCGTCGCATGCCGAGGAACGGGGCATCCTCCTGCGCTTCAGCACCCGGGTGGAGCGCTGCGTGCTGCAGTTTGATCGGGAAGCTCTCGAACACATTCTCGTCAACCTTCTTTCCAACGCCTTCCGCTTCACAGATCTCGGCGGTGCGGTTACGGTAGCGGTATCGCTGAGAGAGACGCCCGGTCTTCCGGCTCAGCTGCTGATTGAAGTACAAGACAGCGGCTGCGGCATTCCCGCCGAACGTCTTCCGCTGGTCTTCGACCGATTCTATCGTGCGCATGATCAAACCGTGGGCGGCACCGGGATAGGACTGGCATTGGTGCGTGAACTCGTCACGCTGCATCACGGAGAAATTACCGTCCGCAGCCGCGAAAACCAGGGCAGTACTTTCACAGTCATCCTTCCCGCCATCATCGCATCGGATGCCTTCGCATCGTCCCAAGTGCAGGAGGAAATTCTTGCCCGTTATGAGAGTTCGGAAGAAAGCCGCATCGAAGCGGATGCCGCTTCATCGGATGCCGCTTCATCGGATGCCGGGACGAAAGACAAGCTGGGAGAAGGCAAGCCGCTGATTCTTCTCGTCGACGATCATGCTGATCTGCGTGATTACATGCACGACATTCTTTCTGCGAATTATCGCGTCGTCGAAGCCGCGGATGGCGAGCAGGGCGTGGCCCTCGCAGCGGAGCAGACGCCAGATCTTATTATCAGCGATGTCATGATGCCGGTGATGGACGGCTTTGGTCTGTGCCGGGCGATACGTGCCAATGCGGAGACCAGCCACGTTCCCGTCATCCTGCTCACCGCGCGGGGAGATGATCGCAGCCGCATGATGGGCCTTGAGGAGGGAGCGAATGACTACCTGACCAAGCCCTTCGATGCTGATGAATTGCAGCTCCGTGTTCGCAACCTCATCACAATTCGCCGTGCACAGGCTGCACGCTTCGTGTCTTCCGAAGGATTCCGCCTCGACCCCCGGCAATATGTATCGAAGGATCAGGAATTCCTCGACCGCGTAATTGCTCTCGTTGACGAGCATCTTTCGGACGAGGGTCTGAATCCCGCCGTCCTGTTTGAGGAAATCGGCATGAGCCGCAGCAATTTCCAGCGCAAGCTCAAGGCGCTGACCGATATGTCCCCTGCCCGCTTCATCAGGAGTATCCGACTGCGCCGCGGCAAGGAAATGCTCGAACAGGGCGCCGGCACTATTGCCGAAATCACCTACAGCGTCGGCTTCAGCAGCCAATCCTATTTCACTACCTGCTTCCGCGAAGAATTCGGCATCACGCCCGGCGAGGCCGTGGGGCAGTAGCGCCTACGGCGCGGAGGAGCGGC
>JBATDG010000035.1:0-68743 GCA_049663345.1 Bacteroidota bacterium | reverse complement strand
CCGAATGTGGAGCCGTTTTTTTTTTCGGGTGAACCGAAGATTAATACATTCCGTCCATACCGCCGCCGGGCATCGAAGGCATCGCAGAAGCAGGTTCGCTCTTCTCGACGATCGTGCACTCGGTGGTGATGAGAAGGGAAGCAACCGAAGCTGCGTTCTCAAGTGCGATACGCGCCACTTTGGTCGGATCGATCACACCAGCTGCGATGAGGTCTTCAAATACCTCTGTCGCGGCGTTGAAACCGAAGGCGCCCGTTCCTTCCTTGATCTTTTGCACGATGACGGCACCCTCGAGGCCAGCATTGGCAACGATCTGACGCAGCGGCTCTTCGAGAGCGCGGCGGATCAGTTCGATACCGACGTTCTGGTCTTCGTTGGCGCCTGTGACACCGTCGAGTTTCACGAGTGCGCGCAGAAGCGCAACACCGCCGCCGGGAACGATGCCTTCTTCGATAGCAGCGCGCGTGGCGTGCAATGCATCTTCGACGCGTGCTTTCTTTTCCTTCATTTCGAGTTCCGTCGAGGCGCCGATCTTCAGCACGGCCACTCCGCCGGAAAGCTTTGCGAGGCGTTCCTGCAGCTTCTCACGGTCGTAGTCGGAGGTCGTGTTTTCGATCTGGACCTTGATTTCGTTGATGCGCTGCTTGATAGCATCGGCCTCGCCGGCACCTTCGATGATCGTGGTATTGTCTTTGTCGATCTCGACGCGCTTGGCGGTGCCAAGGTCGTTAAGAGAAGCGTTTTCGAGCTTGTAGCCCTTCTCTTCGCTGATCACTGTGCCATTGGTCAGCACGGCGATATCCTCGAGCATGGCCTTGCGGCGATCGCCGAAGCCAGGAGCCTTGACGGCGGCCACGCGCAGGGTGCCGCGCAGCTTGTTTACCACAAGCGTCGCCAGAGCTTCGCCTTCAACATCCTCGGAGATGATGAGAATCGGGCGGCCCTGCTGAGCGGTCTTTTCGAGAATCGGGAGAAGATCCTTCATGCTGCTGATCTTCTTGTCGTAGATCAGGATGTACGGATTTTCAAGCTCGGTCTTCATCGCATCGGTGTTCGTGACGAAGTACGGGCTCAGATAGCCGCGATCAAACTGCATACCTTCGACGACCTCAAGCAAGGTTTCCATGCCCTTGGCTTCTTCGACTGTAATAACGCCATCCTTGCCGACTTTCTCCATCGCATCGCTGATCAGCATGCCAATGGCCATATCGTTGTTGGCGGAAATGGCGCCGACGTTGGTGATCGATGCTTTGTTGTCGCCGACTTCCTGGCTCATTTCACGCAAGCCCTCGACAACCTTGATGACCGCGAGGTCGATACCGCGCTTGATATCCATCGGATTTGCACCGGCGACGACGTTCTTGAGTCCTTCGCGAACGATGGCCTGTGCAAGCACGGTGGCTGTGGTTGTTCCGTCACCGGCGACGTCGCTGGTCTTGGAAGCAACTTCACGCACCATCTGCGCGCCCATGTTCTCAATCGGATCCTCAAGTTCGATTTCTTTTGCGACGGTCACGCCGTCCTTGGTCACTGTCGGAGCGCCGAATTTCCGGTCGATGACGACATTGCGGCCTTTCGGTCCGAGCGTCACTTTCACTGCGTTGGCCAGCTGGTCCACGCCGCGCTTGAGCGCATTTCTCGCTTCAACATTGTACTCGATGATTTTCGCTGCCATCAGTACTTACTCCTTTTTAAGCGTATTTATAAATATGTGATTTCAATTTCAAAACAGCGGAATGCTGTTATCCTTCAATCGCGAAAATATCGTTCTCGCGCATGATCATGTACACAGTACCTTCGACCGTAACTTCCGTACCGGAATACTTACCGTACAGCACTTTGTCGCCGACCTTGACTTCCATGGGAATATTCTTGCCGTCATCGCCGACGCGGCCGGGACCGACTGCAATAACTGCGCCTTGCTGCGGCTTCTCTTTCGCTGAATCGGGGATGAAAAGTCCGCCAGCGGTCTTTTCCTCGGCTTCGAGAGCGAGCACGATGACCCGATCCGCGAGAGGTTTCAGATTCATTGCCATAACTGTGTTCCTCCAAAAATCTTTTGTGAATATACTGTGAAACTTAAAATGTTAGCACTCTTATCTACAGAGTGCTAACATAAAAAAATGCCAAGGCAAAGTCAATACCAAATGAAATGACAAGATGTCTCTATAGGTGACATCTTGTCATGATAATTGGGAAACTATCCAAAAACAGCTGTATTCGCCCCTTCACAGCTGCGCTTATGTGTCAATTTGAACCGTCAGAGAAGCAGCATACCATCTTGAAGTTCTCGAAAAATAAGAAGAACGCCATCCTGCATACCAATCGCGAAGTTATCGCCTGTCGATTCGTTGCAGGTTCCCTCGGCCACTCCAAACGCTAGCAGCTCCTTTTCAAGCTGGTAGCGAAGTCCTGTGTAATGTACGCCATGCGCCGGAGTGAGTGGAACGATGCTGATGCGGTCGCCGGGCCGGCTTGAGAATTCAGCGCTTGAAGTGATGATGTCAACGCGATAATGCGGATCAAAAAGAACAATGCGGAAGGCACTGAGATATCGAAGCAGTATCGAAAAGTTGCCGAGGGTATGATCCAGCAGTTTCCCCGTGAGGCCGCACACCGCCACCGTCTGAACGCCTTGTTCCCGCAGAAGGATAAGCGCTTTTTCAAAATCGGTATCGTCCTGCCGCTGGAGATGAATCAATGAAACCCCCGCGCGTTCATAAAACGCTCGCGTGTCCTCGGTGATGGAATCGAAATCACCGATGATGGTGTCCGGCACAAGGTCGATCGCACGAGCGGCGTTCGCGCCGCCGTCGGCGCACACGACGGCATCCACTTGCGATGCCAGCGCATGCAGCACCTCTGGCGATGCCATTTCTCCGTTGCAAATCAATAGAGCTGTTCGAATCTGCTGCGGCATGCGGCCTCCGGCCTATATTCCGAATACGATGTCGAAAAAGAAATTGCGTTCTGCGGCGACAAAAAACTGATCCCCTTCTCCGCTCTGCGCGTAGAGCCGGTCGAATACGTTGTTGACGCTCAGGCGAAGATCCAGCGAACGGAGACCAAGCAGCGGCGGCGTGCGGAATCCCACGGACGCATTGAGCACAGTGTAGGGATCCACCTTGAAATCATCGCGCTCGGTGTTGTCGGTATACTGTTCACCGACGTACTTCCATGTGAGCACCGTGGTCAATCCGCTCAGCTGCCAGGTGAGCTTCACATTGGCCAATTGCTCAGGGAAACCAGCGATGCGATTGCCTCCGAGATCGACAGGAGAGGAATTACCTTCGGCGTCGCTTTCGTAGACGATATACTTTCCGAGACGGCTGCGGCTAAACATTCCATTGACGTCGATATGAAGGCTGCGCAGCGGAGTCCAGCGCGCCGAGAGCTCCAGGCCTGTATGCATTGTCTGCTCGGCGTTGCCGGTGATCGGCTGACCGAAGCGATCGATCCCTCCGCTCTTGACGATCTCATCGGTGAAATCCATCACAAAGGCGTTGAGGAGAAAACGGTAGTTATCACTTGTAAACCCCGTTCCGAGCTCGACGTTCAGCAGCTTTTCAGGGCGCACAAGAGGTTGTGTAAAATCGTAGCCGCCTCCCGCCGTCAGTTCGAATTGCGGGGTTTCTCCGCCGCTCGATTCAGCGGCATCGTAGAGATTCTTCAGCCGCGGCTCGCGATTCGTGTAGGAAACGTTTCCGTAGAAATTCCATGCGTCGCTGAGATTGTAGTTGATGCCGATACGCGGATTGAGAAAATGATAGTCCGTGCTGAAATCGGTCCCAACGTATTTTTCATCGAAAATCATGTAGCGGTTGAATACGTATTGCAGGTTGCCCATAACATTGAGTCGTTCCGAAATCTCGTACTGTTCCTGAACGTACACAGCTGCGATGTTCTTCCCTCCGCGGTACTCATAGTAATGCCGGCCGGGATCGATGCCGGCTGGCAGCTGCTCTGCCCATTCTATGCGTCCCCAATGTTCGCTGCGATGGCGGCGCAGCTCCAGGCCCGCGGTCAGCGTCCCTGCGTCATGAGCGAAGGTGATGCGAGGAAGCCATCCGACCTGCCGATTGTCCACCCAGGCACGGATAAGTGGATTCACAGGATCAGCTGCATTCTCAAATCCGAATTCAGGCGTGAGCCGGTAGTATGCGGCGTCTGTCCACCCCGTACCATCGTAATCGAAATACCCCTGACCGAGCACATAAAACAGGGCGCTGTTGAAAGTCAGCTTTTCGCTCGCTTTCCATTCATTCAAAACTTCAAAATGCGGCTGACTGAACTGCTCCCGCTCCTGCTTCCGCCGCGGCGAGGTCCAGGTATAAGCGCCATTCTCTGCTTCCCAATAATTATAGTTCTTGCGGCGTTCGTCGCGATCCTTGATGGTGAATTTCGGGAGGCCGTAGTAAACTAGGCCATCCTCGAGCGGACCGCCGTAGGCATTGATGCGCGTAGTGAATGCCTCGTCGTAGCGTGTGGCTGCGAAATAATACGAACTGGCGTGGGTGTAGGAATCGTCGCGGTAGCCGTCGGTGCTGACCTGGGAGAGGCGGGCATACAGTGTGTAGGTGTTGTCGACAAGTCCCGAACCTGCGGAGAAAGCGTACCTCTGTGTGTTATAGCTCCCCGCTCCTGCGCTGATCGTCACGCCCTTTTTATTGGCGAAATCGCCTGTGACGATATTGATGGAGCCGCCGATAGCCGGGGGACCATAGAACGCACTTCCTGCACCGCGCTGCACCTGAATCTCCTCTGTATTTCCCAGCAGGTCCACCAGATCGATCCAGTACACGTTGTGATCCTCGGGATCGTTTTGCGGCACGCCATTGACCATGACGGCCAGACGCCGCTGATCGAAGCCCCGCATGCGCAGATAATTGTATCCGATGCCGTTTCCGCTTTCGGAGTAGAAGGTCACCGAGGGAAGATCCGACAGCATGACAGGGATATCCTGCACGAAATATTCGTTGACGATATCTTCGCGGGTGATGTTCGAAAATGTGACAGGAGAATATCGTTCGGTTGCCTTCATGGCCGATATTTCAATTTCAGGGCCGGGCATCGCTTCCGGGAGCAGAAGTATCTTCAGCGATACATCGTCAGTTGCGACGGACACCGCCTGTTCAAAACGGCGATAGCCGATGAAACTCACGCGCAGCGTGTATGCGCCGACAGGAACGTCTTCAATAGAAAAATGGCCTGATCGGTCGGCAGCGATCCCGAGCTGCCGGGTTCCGCCCGTTGTGGGGTCCGACGGCGGCGTCCTGCTTTCAGCCGAAGACGAAGGAATTAGAATGACGTTGGCGGATCCGAGAGGCAGATCCGTTTTAGCATCGCGCACGCTGCCGCTTACGCTTTGAGCTTGAAGGCCCTGGAGGAGTGGAATCGCTGCCAGGGCGAGAAACCAGAACATTCTCATAAAAACTCCTTGAGATGAGTGTTTCTGGAACTCGACCCTTGCGCGGCTCGAAGAGGAGGAAAAAAATACCGTTGACCCTGCGAAGTGCAGAACAACGGTGTAGGAACTTCCTTCCCTACGCCGGCATTATCCGGGTCAGGTTCGACGGGTGTGTTCTCAGCTGCCGGATTTTCTGGCAGCACCCCGAGATGCCCCCAAGTTACGCAGGTCGATTGCGGAAATCAAGAAATTTGCGCTATCCCTTTTCACGTCCATTGCGCGGAATAGCGCAGGCGGGGTATTTTGAGAGAATGAAAACACGCATCGCATTCACCCTCGTTATGCTTACGTTCTGTGCCGCATTTTCCGCCGCGCAGGATTATCAGCCGAAATTTGAAAAATTCACACTCCGCAACGGACTCACTGTTGTGCTGCACCGCGACACCTCGCTCGCTCTTGTGTCGCTCAACATGGCCTATCACGCGGGATCCGCATTGGATCCTGATGGACGCACGGGACTTGCGAATATCGCCGGCGAGATGCTGCTGCTGGGGACGAAGAAGGTACCCCGCGAAGAGCTGCTGCGTCTCCGCAACGAAGACCATGTCTCCATCTCTGCTCTCACAACTGTAGACTGGGTAGGTATTGCCTCCGTCTTTCCGATGCAAATGCTGGATAAGGCCGTAATGATCGAAGCGGATCGCATGGAGAATTCCGCCAAGGCCTTTAGTAATGAGCGTTTCACCGGCATGATTGAAAATCTGAAAAAAGAGCATGACCGGCGCGGGAAGCAGCCTCTCGGGACACTGACGCAGCAAATTTACAACGAACTCTACTCCGATGGCCATCCATACAGGCATACGACCATAGGAGAATCCACCACCGTCGACAGCATCAGCTTTAATGACGTAAAGAGTTTCAGCGACCGATATCATGTCCCGTCAAACGCTTATCTCACGATCGGCGGCAATTTCGATCCTGCGCAGGCGCGGAAGTTCCTTGATAAATATTTTGCAGGTGTAGCGGCCGGTCAGCCCGCGGGCTGGAGCAATATTCCAAACGGCTTTACACCGATCGGACAAGGTGCATTCGTTATCGAAGATCGCGTCTCTTACAACCAGCTTCACATTATTTTCCCCACTGTACGTGCCGGTCATCCTGATGAACCCGTTCTCAAACTCATGGCGAAGATTCTCAACGGCTCGGAAAACGCGCTCCTCTACTCCAACCTTGTAAAGGTTAATCCGATGGTTCACTCCGTCGAAGTAGCGCAGACATCCAACGAACTGACCGGTACATTCTGGATCACCGTCAACTGCAAGCTGGAGACCCGGCTGACAACTGTTTTCAGCCAGGTGATGCGAGTTCTCGAAGCGATCAGTGCGGATGGTGCGACTGAGGATGAACTGACCACTGCACGGAATCAATCTGCCATGGAGTTCTTCACTTCCATTGAGACTTATTACGGATTTGGCGGACTTTGCGATATCATGAATTTGGGGAATCTTTACGCTGATTCACCTCTCTACAGTTTCGCGCTGCTTCAAAATCAGCAGCAAGCGAATTCAGCTTCCTTCCGCAGCGTTGTTTCCAAATATCTCACAATCGGCAATCAACTGGTTGTAAGCGTCGTTCCGATCGGGAAAGCCGATTTCGCTGTTTCGGTAGAGTAATTCGCCAGTCGCAGTCCGCTCCATCTTCATATAAGATTCTGCCAATCCCCTCTCACCCTCTCGGTCAGAGGGGATTTTTATCAGGGTTGTGAAGCTGATTCACGTTTCGTTCGATTTTTTCACAGGGATGAAAAAATCCCCTGCCCATTTGTCGGATAGGGCCCATAAACTTTTTTGGCATGGTATTCCCATATATGATTTGAGGAAATCAAATCGTGCCCGCTGGCAAAAAAATAACAGCCAACACGGGTACTTAATAGAGAAGGAGTAGTGCCATGTTCAAGAAAGCCGTCTCATCACTCATGTTCCTGCCGCTAGTGGCGGGACTGGCGTTTGCTCAGGGACCCAATACCACAGCAACGACAATGGTCTGCGCTACCAACGACGGGACCATCCGCATCAGCGACCATCAAGTGACCCTTGCAGATTACAATCTTCAGTTCGACTCCATCATACAGGACGGCGTTATCCGTTTTGTCGACACCCGCAGCAACGCAGTTGCCGTACTCGACGCACGAGGCGATCAGGGTCTCTACCTTTTAGTGACTGAAGGCGGCAAAACGATGCAGGTCGTCGCAGCGCGCAGCGCCATCCGTTATGAAACTAACGACCGCGGCAGCGAACCCACTTCCCCTTCTCTTTCCTCAGTAATCGATCTCCTGCAATCCTCCCCAATAAGCAAATAACCCTGGCCTTAACCAGCAAAGACACCCTGATACAAGACCATACAAGCGTAGCACCTTTCAGAACGTAGCGCACACCGCCTATCAGCGTTCACAAGCATAATACCTCCGTGCAACAAATTCGCCTCCCTAGCGTGCCAACAAGGGGAGGCGAATTTTTTTATGCTCCAATGCTCGAAAGAGGCGCGCTGGGGCGCGCCGTTCCCAGCTGCTCGAATGCTCCACCTCTCCAATTCTCCAATTTTCCAACTACGCGAGCAGGCCCTCGGCCCTCCTCTCTCTTAAAACGAAAACGGCCCCGGAATCCGGGGCCGTTTTCGTTTTAAACTGTTACCGCGCGATTAGCGGGTAAGCACCATCTTCTTCACACCAACGAAGGCAGCCGAGCCGTCAACCGGCTGAGCTTCCATGCGGTAGATGTAAAGGCCGCTGGAAACGGTCTGACCGAGGTTATTATTGGCATCCCAGGTCGTGATGTATTTGCCAGAGTTGAAGTAACCGTTAACGAGGGTCGCGATTTCGCGGCCGAGCATGTCATACACGCGCACACTGACGTTGGCGTCGGCGGGAACGTTGAATGCAATGTTCGTGGTCGGGTTGAACGGGTTGGGGTAGTTCTGCGTAATTTCGAAGCTGCTGGCGTCTGCGATGTCGTTGATACGACGGTCGGCCGGACGGGCATCCTTGACGAGAAGCTTGACGACGCTAAGGTCACCAATACGCTCGGCAGATGCACGCACTTCGTCATTACCGCTGACGATAACCGCGGTGAGCGGGTTACGCGACACGGTCGGTGCGGGCTTGCTGTTCTTGACCCATGTGAAGAAGCTGGACACGATGTCAGTGTTGGCATCGCCCTTTCCAAACATGGTCTGTGCGTTTGTGGGATCAGACATAGCCTGAACCATGTAGCTGTTGGCCGTTCCGGGCAACTTGACATCAGCCGGAGCGACGAGCACGCGGTTCATCGCATCGATTTCCTTCGCACTGGCAACCTGAGTAAACAGGTCAGTCAGCGGATTCGTGGTGCTCTTGCCTGTCGGCAGCACTGCAAAATCTCCACCCTCAAGGGCAAATTCACGGGCCTGCTGTGCCTGCGCCTTGCTCAGGTCGCCGATCCACAACACTTTTTCGCCGGCAAAGGTCACGTCGTTGACCGAACGGTCGACGAACTCGAGAGCGATGCCCTGCTGTGCGTAGCTGGAGCTGATCTGATCGCGAAGCGTTGATGCGATTGAGCCGTTGTAGTAAACGGTCATCGGAGCAAACGGAATCACGACGGTACGGGAGTATGCGTTGTTGATGAGGTTCTCATCGTCCGGACGCACAATCTCTGCCGTGATGGTGTAGTTGCCGCTGGTCAGCGCCGGGAAGGTGAAGAGCTGCGTGTCAACAAACGGAGCAGCGGTCAAAAAGACGCGCTTTTCCTGGTATCCAACGATAGCGTTGGTGACGTTGTTGATCACGGTAACCTTACCGAAGGTAATCTGATTCGGGAGATAATTGAAGTGAGCATAGGCTCCAAAGGTAACGGAAACCTGAAGGCCGCCAAAACCATTGGTCTGGTTGATGGCGATAACGCCAACATCAGACTGCTGCACGAAGTTCGGACGGATCATCTTGGTGTTGAACACGCGGAAGATATCCTCGAACCAGTTAGTGCCGCCGTCAAAGGAGAACTGCTGGAGATTGAAGCCAGCATATTTGCTGAGGAAGCCTGCAGGCTCAAATGTACTACCGGTCTCATCCATACCGATGCCGGGGCCAAAAGAGGCGCCGTCGATGGCATCGAGACAGGTACCGATGAGGTACTGACCAGCCGGAAGAGTAACAGGCGGCGAGAAAGGATAGGAAACCCATTTGTCACCCTGCGGCGGGAACACGTTCAGACCCGTAGTCGCCATGAGGGCTTTGGAGCTGGCGTCCCACACATTGATGCTCATGCGGGAAGAGGAGGAAACCGGCTCGAGTTCCACAACGCTGCTCTGCCAGATATCGACACTGGTGATCGTCTGCGGAGCAGAGAGCCAGTACACGTTTGCATCGCATTCGTTGAGACTCGGATACAGGGTGTTCGCCACCATGCCGTTGTCATATGCAAGCGATCCGGCAGTCACGTCAAGCATGACTTTCTTGGTATTGTCGGGACGAGACATCCAAAGGTCGCCGCGCATGAGGAAATCAAGCGTTACTTCGTGCATTCCCTTTGTATTATTCAGGTTGCCCGAAATCATGCCGCTGTAGACGTTTTCAGCGGGGACGCTGATATCTGCGTCAAACAGAGGGGTGGTCGCACCACCGGGATATTTCTGATCAATCGTCAGATTGGCAACGCCCGGAGTCTGGCTAAGCTGGAACAGTGCATATGCCGGCGCCTGATTGTTCATCGGGCGGTAGCCGAGCACTGTGTACGGCGGGATAAGTGTCACGTCGTCTGTGAATCCGAAAGTATTAAGCGTGGTCACACCCAAAAAGTTCAGATCGACACCCCAACGGATGTCACGATAATTGTCGTAACGATTGAAAATGAGGCCCCAGCGAACAAGCGTTCCCTGATCGGCAACGTTGTTATCCAGGACGCTGAGAGTCCAGGTTCCCATCGGATTGCCCGAGGTCGGCAAAGCGGATTCGGGAGTGTACACACCACGGAAATATGCGGTCACGTTCGTCGCTGCATTAATGGCGACGCCAGGAATCGCAATACCGGGGTTGCTGTCAAAGATAGTGTTCTCGTAATTCGCGCCGAAGACGCCGTTCTGCGTAGAAAGCGTGTAATTTCCAGTCGGCCCGGACAGCGTGATCGTCAGATCGGATGCTGCCGGATGGTCGATGTCCACAAGAACGGACAACGTGCTGATCTTGAAATTGTCGGGAACGGTGATCGAATTCGAGGTCGTACTGAAATCGACGATCGGAGCGTTAGGGGATGTGAAGTACTCGAATTCCCGGTTCAACTGCGCATTTGCAGTAAGTGAACACAGGAACGCAAGCGCCACCAACGCTACGGAAAGCCTAACAACTTTCATTGATTCCTCCGATGGGGTTATGAATGATGAATAGGATGATGTTGCAAATATTCGAAAAATGAGATTCTCTTTATTAAGGAGTAAACTACGACTTACCTGAAGGAAAGTCAAGCAACAGAAGACCATCGCAATACGCCCGGCCAGTCGCTCAATCCAGTTCGTGAAGATGACGGATATCTTCCCTGAATCTCCTTTGGCAGGAAAATGAAACGGTTGAAGAATAGCACCCTCCCGCCACAATGTCAATAGATTTCGGGAAAAAGATTCTGAAGTCCGGGAACTTCCATTCGCGGCATTTCGGCTTGCAATTCCAGCGGGGGTTCGGCATCTTTGAATGATATGCCTGCCATCAGCACCATACCACCCATCTACTTCATCTCCGATGTCCATCTCGGCTTCGGCAGCAAGGAATCCGAGAGTCATCGGCTAGGCCTGCTGCTCTCGCTGCTGGCGGATATCCGCAGGGAACAGGGCGACCTCTATATCATTGGAGATTTATTTGATTTCTGGTACGAGTACCAGTCCGTAGTGCCCCGCGGCTACCATCGACTCTATCAGGCGCTCGAAGACCTCCGCCGGGATGGCCGCACGGTTATCTATCTCGCCGGGAATCACGATTTCGCCATCGGCAATTTTTTTTCAAGCGATCTCGACATTGCGGTCGTACGTGATGATCTGGAGTTTTCTGCACAAGGACGCCGATTCTATTTGTTTCACGGCGACGGACTTGCCAGCAAGGACAACGGCTACCGCCTCCTAAAACGCTTGCTTCGCTCGCCTCTCTCGCAACGTCTCTACCGCCTGCTTCACCCCGATCTCGGCTTTGCCATCGCGCGACGCTTTTCTCACGGCAGCCGCGGCTACACCAGCGCCCGGGATTTCGGCGAATCGGATGGTATGCTGTTGGAAGCTAAACGCCGCATTGCCAGCGGATGCGACATCGTCATCATGGGCCACAGACATCTCCCGCGCCAGGAAACGATAGATACCGGAGTGTACATAAACCTCGGGGACTGGCTCTCATACTTCACCTATGCTGTTTGCCGTGAAGGACAAATCGCACTTCATACCATGCGTCAAGGATTTCAGGAGCTGTACTCCGCATGACCACTACTCCACGTCAATTCTGGTCAATCGCCCTCCCACTGATTATTATCGTTTTCGGCGGCTGGTGGTTCACCTCGAGCATGACCGAAGGACTCCCTTCTCTGGAGGAACTCGAGAATCCGCGTCCGCCTTTTGCCACGCGCGTGTTCTCTGCCGACGGCCTGATTATCGATCGATTCTTTGAGGAGAATCGCTCCCGGCTGACATCTCTCGACAGTGTGCCCAAACCGTTTATCCAGGCGCTGCTTTCAACCGAAGATCGCCGATTCTACGAGCACTGGGGTGTTGATCTCCGAGGCGTGACACGCGTCTTGCTTCAACGTGTGTTCAGTCTTACCCTTCGCGGTCCCGGCGCCAGCACGATTACGCAGCAGCTCGCTCGCCTTCTCTATCTCACGCGTGAAGTGACGATCATGAGAAAGGTGCGTGAGATGCTCACCGCAGTACAGATAGAACGGCGGTATACGAAAAATGAAATCCTGATCATGTATCTCAACGTCGCACCGTTCGGACGCGGTGCCTACGGCCTCCAGTCTGCCGCCGCTGTTTTCTTCGATAAAAAAACCTCTGATCTGACTGTAAGTGAATGCGCCTTCCTGGTTGGCGCTCTGGCTAATCCGACTCATTACGATCCGCGGCGCAATTATCAGGGCGCTGTCTACCGGCGCAACACGGTACTTCTCAATATGATCGACGAGGGCTTCATCACCGAGTCCGATTACGCTGACTACCGCCGCGACTCTATCGTTACACGCTCACGGGAGCGCTCAGCAGGTATCGCACCCCATTTCGTGGAATATGTGAGGCAGCAGCTTCGGGAGAAAGCGGAGAAGTACGGATTCAATCTTTATCGCGACGGATTGAATGTCTACACGACTATCGACAGCCGCATGCAGGAACATGCCAACCGCTCCGTTCAGGAGCATCTCCCTGCATTCCAGGCACAATTCGACAGCCGATGGACTTGGGAGAGTCCGTCTCGTCGTGCGATCCTCGGCACCGCCCTCCGCCTTGCTGTACGTGCTACGGCTGAGTACAAGGCTGCACGAACAGCAGGTGAACGCGACGCAGTCAGCATAAGACTTCGCACAAAAACGCGTTTCGTGGATTCCGTCAAAGGCACACTGCAGCGAATCCAGGTCGGATTCGTTGCGATCAGTCCCCAGTCGGGAGAAATCAAGGCCATGGTCGGGAATGCGGAGCTGAACTTCCGCTACGGCCTCAATCATGTCACACAGATTTCGAGGCAGCCGGGTTCGACCTTCAAGCCGTTTATCTACACGGTAGCGATCGATAACGGCTACTCGCCCGCATATCAAATTTCAAACGCTCCGATTTCCATCCCTGACGGTTCGGGATCGATCTGGCGTCCGCAAAATTTCGGAGGTGAAACGGGCGGCGTCTACAGCCTGCGGCGCGGACTTCAAAATTCGGTAAACCTTGTGGCAATCCGGACGATCCTGGAGATCGCACCCGCCGGCGAAGTCGTGCGCTACGCAAAACGCATGGGCATCGATACACCGCTGCGGCCCTACCCGTCTCTCGCAATCGGAACTTCCGAGGTCGTACCTCTGCAGCTTATCTCCGCATACGGCTCCTTTGCCAACGAGGGAATCTATGCCCAGCCATTTGGCATCACGCGCATTGAGGACAGGGATGGACGCGTCATCGAAAATGCTACAAGCGAAATTCGAGAAGTACTGAGCAAGGAAACCGCATTCATTATGGCGACCATGCTGCGTTCGGTAATAAATGGCGGTACGGGTTCAGGAACGCGCCGCTGGTTTGCAGGTCCCGCTGGCGGAAAAACCGGCACTACGCAGGACTATGCCGACGCCTGGTTTATCGGATTCACTCCGAATCTCGTCGCCGGGGTCTGGACCGGATTCGACGATCGCCGTATTACGTTCACCGGGTCCTACGGACAGGGCAGCGTCGCCGCCTCACCGATCTGGGGACGCTTCATGAAGTACGTCTATGCCGACAAACGCATCGGTCTCCCCGTAAAGGATTTCATGATGCCCGAAGGAGTCACGCAGGAAAAGCTTTGCGTCGACTCCCAAAATCTCGCCAATCCTTTTTGTCCGCATACAATCGTCGAATACGTCAACAAGAAATACTTCCCGGGGTATTGCAGCATGCACACCTCATCGGGAGGCAGCGGAGGAGAGAGTACGCCGAAAGAACGCACGATCGAATACTAGCTTCCCCTGCTCGTTATCCGTATTCACTCCCGTTGGCGTGCTAGTTCCATCGCACTCATCGAAGTCTTGCCTTCCATCCCCGCCCCGCTTGCGTTCTTCCGGCTCGCGGAGTAATTTGCGCCCTCCCCTCGTAATTTACTGCCTGCAACATTCCATCATAACGGAGATCCTGATGAAAACATATTTCCCTAAATCCATGCTCGCCGCGGCACTCTGCGGACTGCTGTTTATCGGCTGCGGCGGAAAGAGCGGCGACTCAACGGATGGCGAGCAGAGCGAATTGGAGAAGCTTTCCGAAGCCGCGCAGAACATGGCTACCGCAGCCGAAGAAGCAGGCAAGGGCTTCGACGAAAACCGCAAGCCGGAGCCGCCGGTGTCGTTCAAGATCCTTGTCAACTACCTCCCGAAAGTTATCGACGAAATGCCGCAGGAGAATGCCCGCGGAGAGACGGCCACCATGGGCGAATGGAACTATTCCCAGGCCAGCGCCGACTACAACGGCGCCGATGGAAAATCAGCCACTGTGGAGATTTTCGATTACGCATACATCGGCATGATGTACGCGCCAATAAAGATGTGGCTGAAAATGAAAATCAATCGTGAAAGCACGGAAGGCTACGAGCGTACGACGGAAGTCGCCGGCTTCCCCGCGTATGAAAAATATGAGCGGCAAGGCGAACAAAGCGAAATGACAGTGCTCGTCGGTGACCGATTCATCATTACGGTCAAGACCAATACCATGCCGGAGAATATGACGCGCGAAATCGCAACGTCTATGCAATTGGAAAAGCTGGCAAAGGAAAAAAGTCAGACGCCTGCGTAATTCCCCGAAAACGGGGGGAGGGAGTTATTTCTCAAGATATGTCCGCAGCTGCGCGGCGGCAAGAAATACACGCGGACCGGGACGGAGAAACACGTCCGCGTCGATACGATATACCGCTCCGCGATTCATCGCCCGCAGCTTGCGCCACTCTGGGTAGCCTGTGCATAACTGCATTTCGTCCATCCCCATATCGTCGGGATACAGCACCAAATCCGGATTGATGCGCAGCAGCATTTCCCTGTTCAGAATGGGATAGCTGCCCTTCAGTCCGGTGGCTGCGTTGCTGCCTCCGGCGAGTGAAATCACCTCGTCGATAAAGGTGTCGCTGCCGGCTGCCATCAGCGGCTGCAGCGACAACAGCATCAGCACGGATTTTCCGGCCGGGACACGCGACTTCCTGAGCCGCGCCTCCTCTGCCTTGAGTGAATCGACGACCGTTGAAGCACGAGCGTCGATCTTCAGCAGCTTTCCTATGTCCCGCATGGATTTGTACACGCCTTGAATATCGCGCGGATTGGATACAAACAGCCGCACTCCCAATCGCTCCAGCGCAACGAACGTGCGCTGCGAGTTGCCTTCAACGGAAATGAATACCAGGTCCGGCTCAAGCGAGAAAATCCGCTCGATATCCGGCGTCACGAGGTCGCCAACGACTGTCTTGCCTGCCGTCTCCGGGGGATAATTGCAGTACGATGTCACGCCGACGACCTTGTCGCCCGCTCCCAGGACGAACAGCATTTCGGTAAGGCTTGGCGCAAGGCTGACTATGCGCAGCGGAGTTCGGTCAACGCCGACGCTGCGTCCCAGATCATCAGTCACGCTCCGCACCGCTTTCGGCGTTTCATGAGACGGCCGGTTGCATGCCGTCAGCTGCGTAAGCAGCAACAAAAGCAGCACCGGCCGTATCAATTTGTGAATCGAAGGAGTCAACGTATCATTTGCCCATCCCGAATATGGCCTTCAGCACATGCATGGCCATCGAGGGATTTTCCTTGAGTCTCCGTGTGGAATAGGCATACCAACGATCTCCGAACGGAACGTACACGCGCAGGCGGTGGCCAAGGGCAACGATCTGATCGCGGCGGTTGTGCCTGACGCCGAGCAGCATCTGGAATTCATACTGCTCCCGGGTAAGGCCAAGCTTTTTGACCGTCTCAAAACCGTCTTCGATCAGCACGTCGTCATGCGTGGCGATTCCGATGTACGCGCCGCCGCTGAGTCCGAGTTCATTGACCCGCTTGAAGCTGTCCTGCACCTCTGCGCGCTGCTTGAAAGCGATCGCTTCGGGTTCGACGTAGATGCCCTTGCAGAGCCGGATGTTCGTGTCACCCTCCGACATGAGATCGCGAAGATCAGCTTCAGTCCTGCGCAGATACGCCTGCAGAACGACCCCGACATGATTACCGTAGTCGCGGCGCAGAGTCCTGTAAATCTGCAGCGTGCTGTCGGTGTAAGGGTGGTCCTCCATGTCGATGCGGACGAAATTGTTGTACTTGAGCGCGATGTCGAGGAGCACGCGCAGATTTTCCTCGCAGAAAACCGGATCGATGCTCAGGCCAAGCTGCGTGGGTTTGATTGATAGGTTGGCGTCGAGCTTATGCTCGTTGATGGCATGCAGCACGTCTTCGCACTGCTTGCGCATCGCCACTGTTTCTTCGCGGGAATTGACGCTCTCTCCGAGAACGTCCATGGTCGCCATTATCCCCTTGGCGTTGAGTTCCTTGACCACGCGGATGCCGTCCGCCAGCGTCTCGCCGGCAATGTAGGGACGGGCAAAGTATCCCACGACAGGTTTCGGAATGAAGGGGATGGACCAAGCGATGATTTTTGAAATGACTGACATGATACCGTTTCACTGTTTGCGGATGATACTCGCCCAGGGCGAGCATACAAAAGTACCGCCGAGCAGCGATGAAAGCAAAAAACACCGGACGAACCGCTCCGGTGGAATTCAGCCGGCAAGCAGTTCCTGATACACCGCCCAGGTCTTTTCGGCGATGCGTGTGTTGGTGAAGTGGGTGAGAACATGTTCACGGCCGCGGGGACCGTATTCCGCCCGCAGGGCGTCATCATCAAACAGCATCTGCAGCTTCGCCTGCAGGTCGTCCCAGTTTTTCTCTTCGAAAGTAAAGCCGGCGTCTCCGATGACATTCGGAATTTCGGCATGCGTCGAACCGAGTACCGGCACCTCCGAGGCCATGGCCTGCACCAGCACCTGCCCGAACTGTTCCTTCCAATGCGGCACGGTGTACGACGGCAGCACAAGCAGATCCATGAGGTTGATGTACTTCGGGACTTCCGCATGAGGAATGGAGAGCACAAAACGTACGCGATCCGCACAGCCGAGTTCTTCCGCCCTTCGCCGAAGATCGAACTCCTGCGCCCCGCCGCCGATGAGCAGCAGTGACCATTCGCCTCTCAGCGCAGCGGCGGCTTCCAGCAGATTCATCACGCCCTTTTCCGGCACGAATCGTCCGATGAATCCGATCACCTTGCCCTTCATGCCGACTTCCGCGGCCAGCTCCGGCTGCGGACGCTTTCGGAATAAATCCGCATCGAGTCCGAGCAGCGGCATCACGTGAATCGGCTTATCGTATCCTTTTTTCCGCAGGATATCGCGCGCGTCGGCGTTGCCGCAGATCGCGGCGTCGGAACGAATAAGATTGAAGCGTTCGAAAAACGTGAACGGAAAATTCAGCGTCTTCTCGAAATTCATCCATGTGAAAAACAGCGTCTTCGCCTCGGGAGCGAATATTCTTTTGTAGACCAGCGCCTGGAAATAGGAAAATGCGTCGGTCCCCTCTTCCACATGCAGCACGTCGGGCTTGAAATCGCGCATACACAGGTATGCGGATTTGTAAAAATGCGCCGCCTCCTTGCCGCTGAACATAACCGGAAGAGCCGTTACATCTAGTTCGTCGTCGCGATGATCCTCGGCACGGATGGTAAAGAGATAATCCTTCCACACGGTCGGAACGATGATTTTCAGATTGACATCGTACAGACGCGCGAGCTCGCGCCACTTTTCGCGGCCGATGCGTGTGATGTAGGTATGGCTGATGACGAGAACGTTCACAGAGCGGATAGCCTGAAGTTTCAAAATTAATTACTGACGCGCTTTCCATTTTGCGATGGCTTTGTCGTAGACCGCCACGGTGCGGCGGGATATTTCGGGCCAGGCGAAAGTTTCTTCGACGCGGCGCCGTGCTCCGGCACCGAGACGTGAGCGCAGTTCCTGATCGTTGAGCAGCTGGATAAACGCCGCGGCGAGCTGCTCAGGACTGCGGGCATCGACGAGCATGCCGCTTTCTCCGTCTTCAATGATCTCCGGAATGCCGCCTACCCTCGTGCCGACAAGAGGCAGTCCGCTGGCCATTGCTTCGAGCCCGGAAATGCTCGTGGCCTCCATCAGCGAAGGCAGCGCGGCAATGGTCGCGAGAGCGTAGAATTTCGGCATGGCGCTGTTGGGCACGTTGCCCGTGAAAAACACATCGTGCGACTGCCCTGCTTCCTTGAGCAGCGCTTCGAATCGCTTGCGTTCATCGGGAAAGCCGCCGCCGACGATGAGGAACTGCACATCCGGAATTTCGGCGCGCACCAGCGGAATGGCGCGAATAAAATATTCGACGCCGTTTTTCGGTTCCAGGCGTCTGGGACAGATAATCACCGGCCGCGCGGGATCGAGGCCGTAATCCTTGTCGATGACGCCGAAGCTGTTGCCGGGCTGAAATTTCGCGGCATCAACGCCGTTGGGGATATAGAAATTCTGCAAGGATGATATCCCCGTCGCAGCCGATTTCTCATGAAGCTCGTTGCTGGGACTGATGATCGCGTCGGCATGCCCGAGGAAAAGCCTGATCTTGAACCGCCCGATGCCGGTCTCGAACATCTCCAGATAATTCGATGTGTGGTTGGTCCACACCAGCGGAAGATCGCTGCGGAGGGTCCATGTGGTCCAGCAATTCGGCGTCAGGTCGTGCCAGTGCAGGACGTCGAAGGACGCGGCGGCATGCAGCTTCCGCACGTAATCCCGCACCTTCCGGATGTACAGAAGATGCTTCAGCTTGGGCGTGTCGTTGTCCACGAACAGCTTGTGGACAGTGAAGCCTTCCATTTCCTCGACATGATCCTCCCCTGCACCGTACACGGGATGGACGAGATCGAGCTGATGCCCGTTCTGCACGTGTGCCCGCGCCAGCTCAAGCGCATGGCTTGCCATGCCGCCAATGTTGGGAAGGAAATCGGATGTGAGCAGGAGAATCTTCATGTATCGTGTTCTCGGGCTTTCGCTCGTTGAAGTAAATAGTTTCCGGTTCTGGTGTTAATGGCTGAATAACCTGTCCTCAGCTGCGGACTCGCGCAAACTGCGGACTCGCGCAAACTGCGGCTCTGCAAACTGCGGCTCTGCAGGCTGCGGAGGCCTCACGCACCGAGCAGCGCCTTTGTATCGTCGACGATGCGCTGCAGCCGATGGATGGCCTGATGCTCGCGTACGGCGCGTTCATGCCCTGCCTCTGCAATGGCCAGGCGTTCATTTTCGTGATAGAGATAGTAGCTGATCTTTTCCTTCAGCTCATCGACAGTTTCGAAGCAGGCAATTTCCCGTCCTTCGACATATAAATCTTCCGCCTGCTCCAGCGAACGCTGTGTGAGCAGGAAACCGCCGTAGCCGGGAATTTCAAACGTACGCACATTGTGCGAATCCTTGTTCTGCTCGCGCAGGAAATTCAGGTGAATGCGGGAAACGGCGAACAGCTTCGAAATTTCATCTCCGTACACCGCATTGCCTTTCCAGCGCTTGCGCAGGGGCGTTCCTTCCTGGACCCGCTCCCACATATTTCCCCAGACGGAAAGGTCGAACTCGGTGACCTTCTCCAGCCACCATTCGCGCATCGGCTCCCACGTGCCGGCAAACACCACGTCGGTGGCGTATTTCGCACGGTCGGCGTCGCTTATCCCGTCGGGACGCTGAAGCATGGCCGGGTCGTAACAGAACGCCAGGTATTCGATACGCCGGGCACCAGCTTCGCGCAGCGGCTGCATGAGTGATTTCGCATAGATGTAGTAGATGTCGAAAAGCGGAATGCTGGCGATGCTGTCGCGGGTGGCGTTGTGGTTCTCGACGTTGAACGGACCATCAGGATACCACTGCAGAAGGATGGGCTTGAATCGCTCCTTCACCTCGCGAATGGCGCTTTCGTAGATCGTCTCGCCCTTGAGAAATAAAATCGCATCCGGACGAAATTCGTCCACCGCGGCCACGAAGGCGGCGTTCATCTGCCGACGGTTTATGCGGCGCGTGACAGCGCTGACGAGAGGTATTGCGGCACCGGTAGTGAAATATGGTTGACGGAAATCAAACACGCGCACATCGCAGCCGAGCTGTTCGAGATAGCCCTTGTATGACCAGCCGCCGGTCCCGTACCAGTATTCACAGACGAGGAGGAGTTTCATTCGCTTTCTGGATCACCAATTTTCCGCACATGGAAAACGAGGCCAGCGGAAGTGAGTGATGGCCAGATATTCTGTTTTGCGAGGAAGCCGAGTCCTCCGGTCAGCCTGCCGACAACCTTGAGCACACCACCAATGGCCGGAAAATACTCAATCAAAGCAGTTGGGAATCCAGTGTATGTACCTTGTGTGCGAATCACTTCGAAGCCCATGCGCTCAAGAAAGCTGCGAAGCGTTGACATGGTAAAATGTCGTATATGCATGTTGATTTCCACAGGGTACGTCGGACTATGTCCAAAGCTGGTAATCCCAACCAGCATTAATAGACGATGAGCCCACCAGGCCGCGTTGGGCGTAGAAATGAACAACGCGCCTCCCAGCTTTAACACCCGGTTTATCTCACGTAGTGTTGAAACAGGGTCCATCATATGCTCGATCACCTCGATGCACTGTGCGCGATCAAACGTCGCATCGGCAAAGGGGAACCTGGTTTCAGAATCAGCAACGATAACGTCCAATCCACGCATTCGCGCGCCGCGGGCGGCGGAATGCACAAGTTCCGAACCGATCATGGTGTTACCGGCACGCTGCGAGTGAATCGTATAGCGCCCGGTACCGCAGCCCACATCAAGCACGCGATTGCCTTTCCCGACTACACTCTGCAGGAATGCCCCGAACCGCGGCTCAATGGTCAGAGTCTCCCTTTCCAGCGATGATTCATCGTAAATGAACGACTCGTTATATTTTTCTTTGCTTTTCATCGATCGTTGTCTGTTTCTGAGTGATGATCCTGCCTTTTATCTTCATCAGGGCCCGCATGGTATTCAGAGTTCGTCGAAGGATTCTTCAATAAGCCCTTGAAATATGCAAAGTGCTTCAGAAGCGCCTTCCCTTCGAAAACCATCTCCAAAGATAGGAAAATTGCAAGTATAAGAACAGAATAGAGGCCAAGTCCAACGATGTGGCTGTCTACAGCAGGGACCGGCAAAACGAAGAAGATGGCCGCTGTAAGCACGCTGATCACGATGGGAATCGTGATGGTCCGCAGCAGCGGATAGGTGATCGTGTTCTGCGCGCGCCAGGCGAACACAACGTAAGTCACCACGATGCTCAGCAGCAGCGCCCATGCGGCACCCGTGATTCCCATCCATGCGACAAGTCCGAAGAGTACAGGGATAAAAACGATGATCTGTATCACACGCACTTTCGCGACTTCCTCGGGCCTGCCGAGCGAATAGAACAATACGCGAAAGTTTTCCACCATGGGATGTATTACAGCGTAGGCGGCAAGTACTTTCAATACGGGCGCTGCACTAATCCATTTTTCACCTAGAACGCCTGCCATGAAATAATCCGGGATGAGCAGAAAAATCAGTCCGAAGGGAAGGAGCGTGCGGATCAGAAAATAATTGACGAGGGTGTAAGCATCCGACAATTGCCGTACATCCGCTTTGAGGCGCGAATACACCGGCAGCGCGACGTTGATAATAGCTGGTGTGACGACCCGTGCGGGATAACGTGCAGCCATAGCGGCGCGGTCATAAATCCCGACCTGCACGTAGCTGTTTCTCGATTTGATCACGAGACGATCCAGCTCGGAATACACGACCTCCAATGCACGCGACCCGAGAAAACGCCACCCGAGCTTGAAAAACCATTGCGCTGTTTCCTTATTATAGCGGAGGCTGATCGGCCAGCCAGCGAAATAATATCCCCCGAGCATGAACACAAGACCGGCTGCAATCTGTCCGCAGACGATGCTCCAGACGCCTGCTCCATAAAAGGCCATGACCACTGCGACAAGCGGATTGATCAGGTTCATAAAAAAGGCAATGGCGGATGTTTTTTTGAACTCGAGATTTCGCTGAAGAATCGCGTCGAACAGCTGTCCGAAAAGGTTGAAGATGTTGGCGATGGCGAGAGAAAAAATGACGGCGATCTCTACCGCACTCAGTTCCCGGAAGAACGAATAGGTGACTACAGACCCCACCGTCAAAAGAAGCGAAACGGCGCTGAGGGCGATGTTCAGGACAAAAGCAGTAGAGTAGAGTGCGTCGTGATCATCCTGGCATTGAATGATGGAGAGATTGAAAGAAAATGCTGACAAAATGAAAATAAACTGGATCATCGAGTTCGCTGTGGCGACGAGTCCGAAATCCTGCTCAAGCAGCAGGCGACCGAGAACAGTCAGCGAGATAAAACCGATCCCCTGACTGATATAGTTCGCACCGCTGGCCCAGATCGCCCCGATAAGCGCTTTCCTTGCGATGCTCACTCCGCGGCCTCCGACAGAAGGGAACGGTAGACCTCGATCACGCTGCGCGCGTATCTGTCCCATGTAAAATCCCGGATGAATTCCGCTGCGCGCCGGCCCATCGCGCGGGCTTCGTCCTGATGTGCATGCAGCCAGGAAAGCCTCTCGGCGATAATATCAGAGTCGCGTATCGGAATAATAAAACCGTGTTCGCCATCGACGGCAACGCTGCCGGTGTTGGTGCTGACGAGAAGCGGAAGTCCGCAGGCCATGGCTTCATACGTCACGAGCGCCGATCCTTCCTGCAATGAGGGCAGCACAAAAACGGAGGCCTGAGCGTATTCCTCCTGCAGCTGCTCATGCGGAATGTGGCCGCGCAAGGTGAACAGCCCGGCATATCTCTCAAGCATCGGTTTGATCCCCTCCTCTACCGTCCCGATGAATACGAGTTCAGCGTTGGCGAGTTTGAGCCGGGACCAGGCCTCAAGCAGATAGTGCACGCCCTTCTGTATGCCGATATTCCCGACAAAAAGAACGCGGAACACATCGTCCTTTTTTTCTCCCACACGGAATTGGGCGGGATTGAAGCCGTAGGGAACGACATGCAGCTTCGCGGCCGGAAAGCCTGCGTCAAGGAAGGTGCGCTCTACAAACATGGAGGGGATGATCACTGCGTCGGCCATATCCATTTCCTGCAGACCCTTCCTGATGATCTGCGGATGCGCGAGCTCGACCTCCATGCCGAAGCGATGAAGCTCTTCACGGAGGATGCTGTCCTGAAAATGGGGATGCGTCGAGCCGCGCTCAATGACCACTTTGGCATTATGCTGACGAGCGGAGGGAATGGATGCCAGCGCGTAATTCCCCCAGGCATGGAAAATATCGCAGGGGGGAATGTACTTCCGTGCGAGGGCATCGAAGAGATTGTCCTTGAACCAGGAATAGTATCCGCGCCGCCGCAGCCAGGGCACTTTCCGCACAATAGCGCCGAGATATTCCGGCGCAGGAATGACGTGGAATCGGCTCGCCCGGAAGCGCTTCTTCACATACCACAGCTTGGTAGTGATGATGCGCTCAAGGTACCCGCGCTTGTCAAGCTGTTCGGCGAGCTCCAGCGCATGGAATTTCCCGCCGACGGAGATGACGACCTTCACGCCGCGGTTTGCTCTTCATTTTCATTCGAAGACGCCGGTGCCCCGCCTTTCTTCTGCCGCTTCCGCAGCCATAATAGGAAGGAAAGCAGAAACACGAGGGCAATGGAATAATTGGTTAGCGTGGTGACGATCAATCCGGCTTCGTAGGTCTTCGGCTGGAAGTGCATTTCAAGCCGGTGCTTTCCTGCAGGCACCACCACCGCGCGCAGCAGATAATCTGTACGCAGAATATCGATGGGCTTGCCGTCCAGAGTGGCGGTCCAGCCGCTGGGATAATACACTTCGCTGAGTTTGAGAATTGCCTCGACCGGCGTCTCGAGATCGTATGCGAAGCCGTTGATGCCGAAATGCACGAGCGAAGCTTTCGCTCCGGCAAGGGCGCTGTCCGGCGCCTGCGCGAATTTTTCTTTCGGCTGTTCGCTCAGATACGCAATACTCTGAGGGTTGTACCCCGGCACCGTGCCCACTTTCTTGAACATCGCCGCATCGTCGGTGATTACTTCGTAGGACCCAACAAAGAATGCGCGCGGAAGAACGTAGGCGTTCTGATATACCGTCTCCTGATTTCCAAAGAACACGGGCTTCAGGTAGGGTGCGGTAATCTGCCAGTCGCCCGGCACAACGACATACTTCGTATCCAGCATGCTGAGCATCGCCCAGTTGACGGACTGCAAATGGTTGCCGTCCTGGAACTGAAATTCATTGAACATGCTGTTGCGGACATCGTCGTACAGCTTCATCTTCGCAGGATGATAGCCGGCAACGTTCTGTATGCTGTACGCCACGTACCAGTTGTCGTCGCTGTGTCCGCCTGCAGGAAGGATGCGAAACACGGTAGTATCTTTTTGGAGAAAATCGACGACATCCGTTCTCGCAAACGATTGTTCCTGCTGCCGCTGGGACACCATATTCATTGGCTTGTAATCCACGATCCACCAGTCAGCGACAAGCAGAATCAGAAGCACCAGCTGTACAGCGACAACCCCCATCTTGCCTTTCACAAACGCCCACAAGGTGAGAGCGGCAAGCGCCACAAACAGCAATGCGAGCAGTGCGTCGTCGAGAGCCATTTTATAAATGCCGTTGAGCGTCAGGTTCTGATATTGTTCGGGAAGTTCCGACATGCGTCCCGCCTGCTCGTACTGCGCAATCTGCTGCATTGCCTCGAACGAGCGGGGCTGATTCTGCTTCAGCATTTCAGAAGCCATGTCTTTGTAGCTGCCCTCGGAAGCCAGCAATCCGATCACCAGCACCGCCATAACGGCGACGGGAATCCAGATGACCTTCGTCAGGCGCTTGGTCACCGCGCTTTCTTCACCGCGCTTGCGCTCACGGATGAGGCGTACGATCTCGGTCAGTCCCACACCTGCCAGCATTCCCATGCACAGCGCCATGAGGAAAAGGATCATCGAGGGGATGCGGAAATTGTTGAAGAGTGGAATGTAGTTGAAAAACAGATCGTAGATCGGACTGAAATTCCTGCCGAAGGATACCAGCAGCGAGAGAAGTCCGAGTGCTACCCAGAGGTGCACAAACTTGTCTTTGGGACGAAGCAGAACACCGAGCAGCGCGAAAAAGCTGATGACGATGCCGAGATAGATCGGGGATTCGGTGAAGGACATTGTCCCCCAGTACGTCGGACTGCCGAAACCGACAAAGGACGGCACGAAGAACGTAACCACCTCGACCGGAGAAAAGGACCATAATGTCGCGTAATTCCAATCGAGTCCGCTCACAGCTGCTGCTGCGGTTGCATGGCCAGAGCCTCCTGAACCTGCGCCGCGGATGGAGAAGTCCTTGTATTCCCAGGCCGCGAAATACGGTCCCGAAAGCATGAGGAAGGCAAAGGCGGCACTGCCCACCGTGATGAGCGTTACGAGCGCTACCTTGCCGAAGCTTTCTCCTGAATACCATTTGTACATCAGGTACATCAGCACCGCGATGATGCTGTAGAAGACCATCTGAACGTGTCCGGAATTGAAAGCGAGATGCATGGCGAGCACCAGCAGAGCGATGCGCGGCAGTGTGCGCTTTTCGAAGAGCAGATCCACAAGCAGAAGCACTGCGGGTAGAAAGGCGAACACCGTGATTTTCGTGTTATGTCCCGCCATGATCCAGTTCAGCGAATACAGCGAAAACACCACCGACACGGCAACGAGGAACGCCACCCAGGGTTCGAAACTTCGTCGCTTACCGAGGAAAAAGACGAACACCCCGAGCAGGAAAAAGTTGAAGATATCCCAGAACATCGGAGGCAGCGGCAGGATATTTATTGCGGACTGCACCCAGCCATACACCTGCATGATCACCATCGGCTTGAGGGGATCGAGGAAGGTGTGCATGTACATGCCATGTCCGGGGGAGGACGATCCCCAGGTCGGCATACCTGAAAAGACGTAAGGATTCCAGAACGGATTTTCTCCCGCCTGGTCCGCCTGCTTCAGGTAGCCTTCTTCATAGGCCATGGGGGACGCGTTATCGGGAACGAAAAACACCTTCCCGGAAAAAAACGCCTCATGGAAAAACCCTATCAGCAGCAGCGCGAGCAAGCCAATAAAAATGGCGTTGGCGTGCTGCTGGAGGAATCCGGGCTGCGAGAGGTTCGGAGAGGGGACGCCCCGCGGGGCTTTCTTTTCGGCGCTGCGTGCTTTTGCCATGTCGCTGTCTTATGTGATGATGGATCAAACGATAAATTTAGGGACGAACACGGAGAGAAACAACGCAAACGGGCGGTCATGACGAATTGCTGCCCGATGATATAGAAATGACCGAAGCAGGATCCGAAGGTTTAATCCGCTCTCTATTCAGGTTTACATGCCTTTAATATTGTTGTTTATATTCTAATTGCGTATCGTTGGATGAAAACATTTATTTGCTTGAAAGACATTCTGGAGGACGTCATGAGGAGAGGACATCAATTCTTCGGCTTTTCATTTTTTCAATTATTAATCCTGGTTTGCCTGCCGATAATTACGGCAGCACAAGTCCCGCTAGAGTTCAGCTGGGTTAGTGCCCCGGAGATATATCAGGAGCGGTATTACCATACCTCCACGCTGCTCCCTGATAATCGACTGCTCGTGACCGGTGGACGGAGAGGATTTGAACCTCTCCGAACCGTCCGAATTTTCGATCCCGCCGCAAACGGTGGTGTTGGAGAATGGACAGATTTTCCGGATATGTTAGACCGCAGGGAACGGCATCAGGCCACACTCATGACCCCGGGTTGGGTACTCATCAGCGGAGGGCTCGATGGGGTCCCGATACGAGGCAGTGAAATGATCGACCCCAGTACCAGACAGTATAAAAAATTGCCTGATATGAACGATGTGCGCTATGAGCATTCCGCCACCATACTCTCTGGCGGGAAGGTCCTGGTGGTCGGATCGAAGGATTACGACCGGGGACTCCCCACTTGCGAAATTTTTGAACCATTGGAAACTGCGAATGGCAATGCACCGCAATGGCGATGGCGCAGGACGGGTTCTCTCAGTTTCGGCCGCGGAAAGCACCGTGCGGTGAAACTGCAGGACGGCCGCGTGATGGTGATCGGAGGCGTACATAACTATTACCCAACGGCGACCTGCGAGGTGTTCGACCCGGCAACAGAGACGTGGTCGCGCATGGCGTCCATGTATTTTCCACGCGAAGGACACACCGCCACGCTACTGACTGATGGAAGGATTATTGTGACAGGCGGTGATATCGGAGGAGCAGAGGTTGCGACCTGCGAAATTTTTGATCCGAGCAAAAATGGCGGAATGGGAGAATGGAAATTAATGTCTGCATTGATTTACCCCCGGAAGAACCACACTGCTACATCTATCAACAACCGTTTCATCGTCCTCACTGGGGCCTGGCGTGGGGGACAGGGTGATCGCAGTACTGAAATGATGGACACTTGGCGGTCCAATCCGCAATGGTATTTGGGACCGACCATGCTGGCTGATCGGAGCAATCACTCCGCCACTCTTCTCGCCGATGGTCGGTTAATGCTGATCGGTGGTGAATGGACCGGTTCTCAGGGCGCTACTTCCGCCTGCGATATCAGCGAAAAAACGCTGGCCGTCAGCGGTCTGGAACCGCCCACAGACTTTGCCATCACCTTCATTGCACCCAATCCATTCTCGTCCCGGGTCAGAATCGCGTGTTTGGTGCCAGCCGGGGCCAACTTTAACGTGACCATTCACGATTACCTGGGTCGCGCAGTGCGCAACCTGACTGGGGATGCCGTCTCGGCTGGTACGAACGTCCTTCTGTGGGATGGACTGAATGATTCGCGTCAAGCCCTCCCTGCGGGCAGCTATTATTGCCTCCTGCGCACTTCAGGTACTTCCGTAGTCCGGCCAGTGCAGCTCCTTCGATAACCTCGTCCGAGTCGGCTTCCAACATTTGGCCGTTAATATCAGAAAAAGCGCATCGGGCAACCCGATGCGCTTTCCATTTCCGGTATCAAAACCGTGTTGGCTTTATGCCACGCGTTTCTGGCCGCCTTTCTGGGTGGCACTGCGGCTGGCGCGGACGACAACCTCGACGCGGTCGAGATCGACGCTGACTTCAGCATTGCAGTACGGACAGAATTTGGCCGTCTGTATGTCGAAACTGATTGTGTTCTTACACATAGGACATTCGGTGATCACCATGCCAATGACTTTTCCGGTCTGCTTGACCTTCATCGGCTTGGGTACGGTTTTCTCGATAGGTTTCATTTCTCACCAATTTATTAACAGCATTCCACTATCTTTCTAATTTAGGGAATTTCCTCGACAACTTCAATGGATTTCTTTGTGGACTTCGATTTAGGCGCTTTTTTCTCAAGCGCTATGTCCAGAACTTCGTGCATTTCTTCTACCAGATGAAAAATTATCTCATTTCGCACGGATTCAGGGATTTCCGCCAGATCGTCGGCATTCCTTTTCGGCAGCAGCACGTTGCGAATCCCGGCTCGATGCGCGGCCAGCACCTTTTCCTTGAGGCCTCCGATCGGGAGGACCAGTCCGCGGAGTGTGATTTCTCCGGTCATGGCCAGATCGTTGCGCACATTGCGGTCAGTGAGAATGGAGGTCAATGCGGCGAGCATGGTGACGCCGGCCGAGGGACCGTCTTTCGGCACTCCTCCGGCAGGCACGTGCACGTGTATATCGAGAGTTTCCCGGAAATCGGGGTCCACCCCTAGCTCCTTGGCATTTGAGGCGATATAGCTCATCGCTGCCTGTACGCTTTCCTTCATTACGTCCCGCACCTGCCCTGTGATTATCAGGCGCCCCTTCCCTTTCATTTTCGTCGCTTCTATGAAGAGGATGTCGCCTCCGACGGGGGTCCACGCCAGTCCGGTCGCGATGCCCGGCTTGCAGATGCGCCCGGCCACTTCCGGGTAATGCTTCCGGGAAGTGATGTAGTCAGGCAGTTCCGAACTCTCGACGGTGATCATCTCGGTTTCGCCTTCAGCCACTCGCCGCGCAACGCCCCGGCAGATATCGGCGAGTTTGCGCTCAAGATTTCGCACACCGGATTCCCGCGTGTAGCGGTCGATGATATCCCTGATGATTTCGTCGCTCAGCTGCAGCTGTTCGTCGGTGATTCCGTGTTCGCGCAGCTGTTTGGGGAGAAGATGGCGCCGCGCGATATGGACTTTCTCATCCATGATGTAGCTGGGGATCTCAATAATTTCCATGCGGTCGCGCAATGCGGGCTGGATGGTATCGAGAGAATTTGCCGTGGCGATGAAGAGCACCCGCGAGAGGTCGAACGGCACTTCGAGATAGTGGTCGCTGAAGTTCACGTTCTGCTCCGGATCCAATACCTCGAGCAGCGCTGAGGTGGGATCTCCGCGGAAATCCATTCCCACCTTGTCGATTTCATCGAGCACGAGCACGGGGTTGTTTGAGCCGGACTTTTTGATGTTTTGAATGATGCGTCCCGGAAGCGCACCGATATAGGTGCGGCGATGTCCGCGGATTTCCGCCTCGTCGCGTACGCCGCCGAGAGAAAAGCGAACGTATTTGCGTCCCATCGCATTGGCGATGGAGCGGCCGAGGGAGGTTTTTCCGACTCCCGGAGGACCGACGAAACAGAGAATGGGTCCGCGCATATCATTTTTCAGCTTGCGCACCGCCAGATATTCGAGCACACGTTTTTTCACTGTCTCGAGGCCGTAATGATCTGCATCCAGATGTTCGTGCACATGCCTGATATCGAGATTGTCTTTGGTGGAAATCATCCACGGCATCTCGAGCAGCCAGTCCACATAATTACGCGTAACTGAGTATTCGGCAGCGGCGGGACTCATCACCGTCAAGCGGCTGAGTTCCTTCTCCACCACGGTGCGGATTTCGTCGGGCATCTCTATCGTGGCGACCTTCTTCCGCATCTCGTCGACTTCGAGCTGATCCCTTTCTTCCCCCAGCTCTTTTTTTATCGCACGCAGCTGCTCGCGCAGGAAGTATTCGCGCTGTGCCTTGTTGATGGACTCCTGCACATCTGCCTGAATTTTCTGGCTCAATTCCTGACGCTGAATCAATTTGCTCAGTGCTATAACCAGTTTCGTGAGCAGTTCATTGATGTGCATCGTCTCGAGCAGTTCCTGCTTTTCGGGAACCGTGATGTTAAGCAGCGTGGAGACCAGGAAGGCGAAAGTCCCGACATCCTGCGTGTTCATGATCAGATTGAGCTGCTCCGGATTGAAATCCGGCAGCAATCCTTCCAGCTTCTTCAGTTGGCTGCGTACGTTCGACACCAGTGCCGAAACTTCGATTTCCGCGTCAATGAGAGGAAGCTCTGGCAGGTGCTCCACTTCCGCTGTGAGGTAAGGGTCCTCGCTTGTCAGTTTGAGGAATCTTGCTCGATGCAGCCCCTGCACAACGACACTTTTGCTTCCATCGGGCATGGTGTAGATTTTCACTATCCGCACTACGGTTCCGATTTCATAAAGATCCGACGTATGGGGCATGTCGACAGAGGAATCCCGCTGAGTCAGAACGAGCACGGACTGCTGCGCCTGATGCGCCTCCTCGATGAGTCGAACGGAACTCGGTCTCCCGACAAATAGCGGCATGATCTGTCCGGGAAAAAAGACGATATTGCGCAATGGCAAAACGACAAGTGTATCCCGCTCATCCGTGCGCACCTCTTCCGGTTTTCCGTTCACCAAATCTTCCTGCGCTGTTTCTGCCTTATTCTCGATATTCTCTGACATGTGCTTTTTCCTCTGTAGTTCCTGTCGACTTGACCCGTCACGCTGTCCCTGCAATTTGACATTCCAGGCAAGGAGTTACAAATTCACAATATCTGTGCCATGATGCGAATCTCCAGGTGAATCAGATGAATACTGAAACTGTGTCATTAAACAATGTCGTTCGCCCTGTCACTCTGGCAGAGATGCGACACGCGGTGTCTGCTTTTCTTAATCCAGGCCCATCGGCGTTATGAGCAGTCTGAGCGCAAGCATGGTACAGGTGCATCTGTACCGCCGCACCGCCGCCGGGGAAATCGAATATCTTCTCCTTCAGCGCGCAGCGGAAGAAAAGCTTTACCCTCTTCTCTGGCAGATGGTAACCGGTCGCATTGAAGCGGGAGAAACTGCGATAGACGCTGCAAGGCGTGAAGTATTGGAAGAAACGGGAGTTCTTGCGGAGAGTGTGACAGTTGTTCCGTATATCGCTTCTTTTTACTTTGAGGCCGACGATTCCATTCATCACGTACCTGTATTTGCAGTAGACGCACCGATAGATGCGGTCATTCGACTTTCGACCGAGCATTCCGATTTTACCTGGTTGGGATTTGAGCAAGCCTGGAATCGGCTTGTGTTTCCGGGGCATCGTGAAGGATTGCGTGTCCTGCAGGATTATGTTCTCGCAGTGTCGCGAAAGGAAATGGTAGACAGAAAACAGTGAACTGCATGCCAATATTCAAGGAGGTTTCCATGATTCGTTTGTCCCCGTTTGTGATCACCACTCTGGCTCTGCTGCTGGTTGTGCAATCCTGCACATTCACCACCTCACATATAGAGCGTGTCGTTTTTTCTCGCCACGTCAATCCCGAGACGCGAGAACCGCTGGATGAAACAACATCCTTCCATGGTTCGGATGCCATACTTCATTGCTCCGTGCTGATGGCCAACACGCCTACTGGCACCATGGCGAAAGCCAAATGGTATGCGAAGACCGGTGACTCTAAGGAGATACTGGACTCGACTGAAATCAAGCTTGAGAACAGCGGCTGGATCGACTTCAATCTGACCCTGTCGAAGACCAATCTGCCATACGGCGATTACGCGGTGGATCTTTTCATCGACGGAAAGTTTCAGCAAACCGTGCCTTTTGCCATCGAACCTGCTTTCCCGGATGCCGTCATCAAGGAAGCAGTCGTCGCCCGCGTAATGAGCGATTCCTACTTCCCTACGGAACCCGCAACCACATTCCCCGCAGGAGTGGCTTATGTGTTCGCACCCATCTATGTATCCGGCCAGGATGCAGGGACGGTCTTCGGCGCGAACTGGTATCAGCATCTCGGTGGCGGCGAACGCGCCCCGATCAGTTCCTATGATATCGATTTCGATCAGGAGGGCTGGATCGGTTTCTCGCTCAATCTGCCGAAAGGGATTCCTGTCGGCGACTATTCGGTCGATCTGCTGGTAAATGGCGCTGTAGCCCACACGTTGGAATTCAACGCCGAATAAATTCAATTTCGCGATTTTCAGCCCGCAGGACGAGAGCAAACCTCCTGCGGGCATTTTTTTGTTTAGCCATAAGTGCACTGACAGCAATGGATTAGCACTCCAGGTCACTGAGTGCTACCTTGCGCCATAAGCCCGAGTATCGTATTTTTCCTGACTATCTCCGCAAGGTGTATTTGTAGAATACGTTGGTTCATGGACGATCAAGGAAACACATACGGGCGAGTTGAGCAGCTTTCCGAACGGGAAAGGCAGGTTCTGCTGTACATCATCGAACAGCATGTGAGCACTGCCTCGCCGATCGGTTCGCGAACGCTCTCGAAATTTACCGACCTGCATCTCAGTCCGGCGTCGATACGGAACGTCATGTCCGATCTTGAAGAGCGGGGACTCATCGGACACCCTCACACCTCTGCTGGTCGTATTCCGACCGATCTCGGATACCGGTACTATGTGAATTCGATGATGCAGGAAACCGCGCTCACGACTGACGAACGCAATCTCCTGGAATCCCAGTTCGAAAGTGATGTTCCCTCCGCCATCAACGATCTTATCCGTACGGGTTCGCATATCCTGAGCCGGATTTCGCAGCAGCTTGCCATAGTTTCCGCCCCATCGCTCGGGAAAGGAATTCTGCAGCGGCTCGAGTTGGTGCAGGTAGCATCAGACAAAATCATGGTGATACTTTCGATTCGATCCGGCATCGTAAAATCGATCATTCTGCAGATACGATCCGAGATCAATCGCTCGATGCTTGAGCAGGTTACGACCATGCTCAATGAACGCCTGACCGGACTCAGCCTGCAGGAAATTCGCGAGACTTTCGCTGACCGTATGCGCGAGGCAAGCGGCGGAGGCGGAGAAATCATCCGGCTCTTCATCGATTCTTCCGAGCGCCTTTTTTCCGAACGGCTCGAGACGGATGCCGTTTGCATAGACGGGATCATGACCATGACGCAGCAGCCTGAATTCGGCGACGCTGGCCGCATGCGCAACATTCTTGAACTTGTGGAAAACCAGAGCGTGATCGTTCATGTGCTCGACAGCCTCAGCGGAGGTCAGGCGATGACGATCCGCATCGGCCGCGAAATGCAGGATGAAATCATGTCGGACTACAGCATCATCGCAAGCCCGTACCGCTTCGGGCAGCTGAGCGGGACCGTAAGCATCGTCGGTCCGAAGCGGATGAACTACCCACGCATGATCGCCATCGTGGACTATCTGGCAAAACTTATGTCGACGTGACGCAGCCGCGTCCATCGGAATGAATTATAAGGAGCACCATGTCTGATAATAATAATATCGAAATCCCGATCGAAGATGGGAAGGATTCATCAGCAGTAGAAAATGCGGAAGCCTCACAGGCGACCGGGCTCGATGCCGCCCGCACAGAGATCGCTCAGCTCAAGGATCAGCTGCTCCGCAAGGCAGCTGAATTCGAGAATTTCAAGCGCCGCACGCGGGACGAAAAAGATATGCTCATGAAATACGGGGCAGAAAGCGTTATCCTCGGACTTCTCACGGTGATCGATGATTTCGAACGATCGCTGACCTCGGGAAAGGAACACCCCGATTTTGAATCAATGTTTGCAGGGGTGGAAATCGTTTACGGCAAGCTTATGCGCATACTGGAAAATCGGGGGCTGCGTCCGATCGACGCGGTAGGAAAACCTTTTGACGTTGACTTTCACGATGCGTTAATGCAGATTCCCTCTGCGGAAGTCGAACCAGGGACAGTACTCGACGTCGCAGAAAAGGGATACATGCTTTACGAAAAAGTCATCCGTCACGCAAAGGTCACCGTCTCTCGCGAGCCTGACACTCAAACTCCGGAAGCAAACGCATGAAGCGGGATTACTATGAAATTCTTGGCGTCGCACGCGATGCAGGCGCTGACGAAATCAAGAGCGCCTACCGCAAACTTGCGATGCAGTATCATCCAGACCGCAACCCCGGTAACCATGAGGCCGAAGAGCAATTCAAGGAGGCCGCTGAAGCTTACGAAATCCTCAGCCACAGCGATAAGCGGCAGCGCTATGATCGCCACGGCCATGAGGGTCTGCGCGGCTCAGGCAACCAGGGCTTCAGCGACATCAACGATATCTTCAGCCATTTCGGCGATATATTCGGCGGCGGCATTTTCGAAGAAGTGTTTGGCGGCGGGCGGCAGCGGTCGAGCCGCGGTGGCCGGGGCACCGTCGGCGCTGATCTTAAAATCCAGCTCCCGCTTACGCTCGAAGAAATCGCGACCGGCGTGGAAAAGACGATCAAGGTAAAGCGCCATGTAGCTTGCGATGTCTGTTCCGGTACGGGTGCGAAAGAAGGGACGTCCCTCACAGATTGCGCCGTTTGCCACGGAACCGGCGAACTGCGCCAGGTTTCCCGTTCGCTATTTGGACAGTTTGTGAATATCGTTCCCTGCACTAACTGCGGCGGCGAAGGCCATGTGGTGAAGGAACCCTGCCTCACTTGTCAGGGCGATGGCCGTGTTCAGGGAGAAAAAACCATCAAGGTGAAAGTCCCCGCCGGCGTGAGCGATGGCAATTATATTCCGCTTCGCGGACAAGGCAATGCCGGGCGCAAAGGCGGAGAGGCCGGCGATTTGATCGTGTACCTCCGCGAGCAGGAGCATGAGGAATTCACCCGACAGGAAGATGACGTGATGTATGATCTCGTCATCAGCTATACCGATGCTGTGCTGGGAACAGACGTTGAAGTCCCCACTCTGACCGGTAGGGCAAAACTGAAAATCGAACCCGCAACGGCTGGCGGTCAAGTGCTGCGCATGAGAGACAAAGGGATTCCGCATCTGAACAGCAACGGACGCGGCGATCAGCTTGTCAGGGTTCATATCTACGTCCCGAGAAAAATTTCTTCAGAGGAAAAGAGTCTTTTGCTGGGAATGAAGGAAATGGATTCATTTCACCCAAGGGACAAAGCTGAAAAGAAAAGTTTCTTCAACCGCTTATTCAACTCGTTTGCATAACAGCGTCTGTCCAGGCTGACGGTTTTTATTAATACATGCACTTACCTATTTTGCATAAGATGTGATCGAAGTGTTGAGTCCGTCCGCAATATGGAACCGCTTGCTGTCTGTCGCGCATCGTGCCGGATTCACTCAGAATGAAGCTGGCGTGATCGTTTTTCTTGCCGTGGCATTGCTCGCAGGAGGAGCCTCCAAAGCCTTTCGCGGTGAGGATGTGAAAGCGCAGAAACGGCCGGATGTACGCCAGGCCATGGCAAGTCAGGATTCCGTTTTTGTCGCGCTATCTGAGGAATCAGCTTCTGCGGTCTCGTCCATTGAAATCATCACCTCAGACCGGTCGGACGTCGAATCTGCAGCTGAGAAGCTCTCGGAAAATCCCGGGATTGTCAGCATCAACCGTGCGACGAGAAACGAACTTGAAACATTGCCGGGCATCGGCCCGGCGACGGCAGAAAAGATCGTGGCGTACCGAAAGGAACACGGCAAATTTGAACGCATCGAAGACATAATGCTCGTCAAGAGCATCGGGCCGAAGAAGTTCGAAAAACTACGGCAATTCATAACATTGGAATAACACTCGCAGACTGCACTGCACCATTTTCTGGAGGCATTCATGGCACATAAACAGCCATATGGAATTATGGACGTACTGCTCATCATCGTGATCATCGGTCTAACCTTCGGCCTCTGGTACGTGATTTGGAGTCCCGGACGCCAGCTCGCACGCGAAGAAGATATGAAATGGGAATCCCGTTCCCGGATGTCAGCTCTGCGAACTGCGGAAATCGAATATTTTAACAAGAAGAGGAAGTACACCGCAAACGTTGATTCTCTTATTATTTTCGTGCAGGACAGTTTGCCGAAGAGCCGCATCGACAGTCTGTTTACAAAACTGTATTTGACTGGTTTCTCGTTCGACTCCCTTCGCCACTCGCCCAAGACATTGACGCCATTTATCATCGCGGTCGATGATACTTCCGCCGTACCCCGCTACAACATCACCGATCCCGACGGGTATGGATATATCAGCTCTCTGTCCAATCCGGATGAGCATAACAAGGCGTCCTGGGAGCAGTAATGACAACCGGATCCGTGAGGTTTGAGGCGTGAGCGTCTCTCATCATATAGGACTCGAAATCGCAGAGCGTTCTTTTCGTTTTGTGGAGATGCAGCAGCAGGATCGTCAATCGACGATCCTGCGTGCTGATATACTGGAAACATCTCACGACTACTCTTCTCCCCTTCTGTTCGATCTTCCCTTTCACACTGAGCTGGCGCGTGATTTCATCCGCGATCTCGCCACGATTTTCCACCGCCACTCCGTGTTTGCCTCAAGCCTTTCCATCGTGCTTCCGTCCATGCTCCCGCTTGTTGCCATGCTCCCGCTGGACGAGGCGCTGCCGCGTTCGGAGCAGCGGAAGCAGCTTGATTGGGAGTGCAAGGCACTCGGCGGACATGCGGCTGATACAGCGTTGACAATCCTCACGCATGAACTCAGCGGAGTAAAGAAGACGCTTGCCGTTGCCCTCCCCACTGCTTGCGTAGATTTTCTGAACAGCACGTGCGACCATTTGACTCTTGGCCTCACGGCCATCGACACAGACCATTTCGTGATGGAGAATGTTGTCCGGAAGCTCTACCCTCACGACGCCAGCGGAACATTTGCCGTGCTTGGCCTCTTCAGCGATCACTGTGCAGCGGGCCTCTATTCCGGCGGAGAATATCGCGGATTTCGTCAAACCAGCCTTACATACAAAGAGCATTTCGCAGCGCAAACCGTGCGGCTGATCGAAAGTCTTCCCGGCTTTCACCAGGCAGGCCGCCTTTCTCATGTCTATGTGTACGGCAGTGCTGCCGCGGATGATGTCATTGACGCGTTGGTTGAGATACTGAAGTGCACCGTGGTCCGCTGCGTTCCCATGGCTGACACGTTGGTATCAAACCCGATTCTCCAGTCAATGAGAGACAAAGGCGAATACTTTTTCGATGCAGCAGCTTCTGCTGCCCTGCTGGGACTGGCATGAGAATAATCACGGGTCAGTTGCGGGGAAGGACTTTGCATGTCCCTCGTGATGCGGCCTTCCGTCCAACGACCGATCGCGTGAAAGAGTCAGTATTCAATATCCTCGGCGCTCTGATCGATTGGGAAGACAGTGCTGTTTGTGATCTTTTCGCCGGAAGCGGTAATCTTGGCATTGAAGCATTGAGTCGGGGGGCGCCATCCTGCAGCTTCGTTGAACAGAGTCATGCGAGCCTCTCGGTGCTGCAGCGGAACATCACGAATCTCGGGATCTCTGCGCGTGCCTTGGTTGTGCAGCGAAGTGTGGAACAATTCCTCAAGCAGACGACGGATCGGTTTTCGCTTATCATTGCCGATCCTCCTTATCGTTACGAGAAGACTGCGGAACTGCTCGACGGTGTCGCCCAAGCGCTGAAACCGGATGGGATCGCGGTTCTCGAGCATGAAGGAGAGCGGCCATCATCCGATACGACATCACTTCATGTATTCGATCGCAGAGAATATGGAACGACCGCCGTTACATTCTTTCGGAAGCAGAATGGAGGACTCTCATGAAAATTGCAGTTTATCCCGGCTCGTTCGATCCGATCACGTTCGGTCACATTGATGTCCTCGAGCGTGCCACAGAAATTTTTGAACGGGTCATCATCACGGTGGCGATCAATTCCTCCAAACAGCCCATCTTCAGCGTCGAAGAACGAATTGCGCTTATCACTGAAGCGACAGCCAGATATACTAATGTCGAGGTTGACACCTTCGACGGCTTGATCGTTGATTACGCGCGCCGCAAGAATGCCGCCGTTCTGGTCCGCGGGCTGCGTGCACTTTCCGATTTCGAATATGAATTTCAGATGGCGCTCATGAATCGCAAGCTGGCAAGTGAGATTGCCACCGTCTTCCTGATGCCGAATGAAAAATTCACATACCTGAATTCTTCAATTGTGCGCGAACTGGCGCGCCATCGCACCAGTGTCGCTGATTTTGTCCCTGAGAATGTCCGCCTCGCTCTTGAGAAACGTTTCGGTGCTGCGCACCGCGAACAGGACTAGATGCATCTCACAAGTGTATCAGAGCGGATCGAAGTGAAAACAGCTATTAAGGACTACCATGCCAACCTATGATTACGTGTGCAAGGAATGCGGCCACCGATTCGAGGCCTTCCAATCGATGAGTGACTCTGTTCTCACCACATGTCCCAACTGTAATACCGAAGCTCTGCAGCGGTTGATCGGCGCCGGAGCCGGCCTCCACTTTAAAGGATCCGGATTCTACCTCACTGATTACAAGAAATCAGGGGCCAGCCCATCCGGCAGCAATTCCTCGCATAGCAACGGCAATGACAGCGCCGCTGCTTCGAACAAAGACTCCTCCGGGGATTCAGCTTCAAAATCCACTGGCTCCGATTCGTCCTCCACAAGTTCTGACAGCAAATCCGCCAGCACTGACAAATAGCGATTTGTCCCCAGTCCGCAACCAAATCACAAAAGGCAGCCCATCAGCTGCCTTTTTCATATTCCCCTCATTTCCCTCATTTCCTTCATTTCCCTCATTTCCCTCATTTCCTTCATTTCCCCCTCATTTCCCTCATTTCCCTCATTTCCCTCATTTCCCCTCACTGAGCAGCTCTTCGGCGGCTTTGATCACACGCTCCGCCGTTAATTCCTTCATACAGACAAACGTCCCGATCGGACATTTTTCACCGCCATGAATAGCGCAGGGACGACACTCCAGGTCATCGCGCTGCACTATCCTGTGCGGCACGCCGTAGGGTGCGAAACCAAATTCAGGAGCCGTGGCCCCGTAGATCTCTACCACGGGTGTTCCCATCGCCGAGGCAAGATGCACGGGAGCGCTGTCGTTGCTGATGATTACTCCCGCCCCTTCCACAAGGACAGCTGAAGCCAGGAATCCCAATTCTCCCGCGGTATTGATGATCTGCGAGTTGTCTGACTGCGGTTCGACAGAACCGGCAGGATACTCTTCTCCACGCGACTTCGAGGCGATTCTGCTGCAAAGGTCGCGGTCTTCTTTTCCTCCGAGCAGAAACACCGTGTGCGTGGAAGCAAAATATCGAACGACGTCTGTAAATCCTTCCTCCGTCCATCGCTTGGTTGCCCAGACGGATCCCGGAGCGATGCAGATATAGCCGCGGTTGTTGGGGTCGCAGCGCTGCAGCAACGCTGCAATAGCCGCCCGGTCATCGGATGAAGGATAGAGTCGCGGACGACAGACGGCAGGCTCAGGGCGCTCTCCGCCGGAAAGCAGCGAACGATTGCGATCGACTTCATGCCATGATTTTTGATACGGCACCGTTTCGGTGTACATCCAGGCTGCGGCAGAACGGTCGAAGGCGATGCGCCTCGGAGCCCGTGTCGCAAAAGCGAGCAAAGAGCTGCGAAAAGAACGATGGGGACTCAGACAGACAGCGTAGTGTTCCCTCGCAAGCGAACGCAGCAAGATTCCGAGTTTTGGCTCTCTTGTCTTTTTGTCATAGACGATGATCCGGCGTACCAGCGGGTGATTCGCGAGCAGTGCGGCAGTTGTTGGAATGCAAAGCACGTCGATGGGAGCGGTGGGGGACTTTTCGGCAGCTGCTTCAATCAACGGTGTGGTAAGGATAAGGTCGCCGGCGAACGCAGTCTGAATAATGAGAATGGCCTCGTTCATGCAGGAGGATCCTCGACGATGATATTGTCCTTGCCGGGTGAATGCTTCCAGCGTTTATGCTGCCAGAGCCAAAGCGATGGATGCTTCGTCACCATGCGTTCCAGCGCACGTACGTGGCGGCGAGTCAGCTCCTGAACATTTTCCACGTTGAAGCCGTCGAGATCCTGCGTAGAGATTTCCTCTGCCAGGATGTTATAGTTGCCATCCGGCGCCCGGACAGTATACACCATCACAACGGGTGCGCCGATGCGGAGCGCAAACACAGCGGGTCCTTCATATGTCGCCGCCGGTCTCCCGAAAAAGCGCACGTAGATCGAACCGCTCGGCCCGCTCTGATCGGCGATCATACCCACCAGACCGCGATTGCGCAGCGTATGAATAATCTCGCGTATGGAAACGCCCATCGGTACAATGCGATTTCCGAACTTGCCGCGCCATCCCTCGACGAGCGCATCGACCGCAGGATTATGAATGGGATGCACGACGCCGGTGAAGGATAGTCCCAACAAACGCGCAACACCGACTGTAAGCCATTCCCAGTTTCCGAAATGTCCTGACATGAAAATCACTCCGGTACCCCGACGTGCGGCTTTCTCAATCACTTCCGGGTTGTCGAGCCGAAGTATCCGGGAGATCGAGGCATCGTCGAGCCGCGGAGTCCACATCAGCTCAAAGATCGTTGTTACCAGGTTCGTATATGAATCCCGCGCGATGGATCGAATTTCACTCTCTTCCCTGTCAGGGAATGCAGCACGAAGCTGCATCAGCGTCAGCGATTTCCGGATTGGAACACAATACCAGACAAACCCGGCGCCAAGACGCGCCAATCGACGCACCGCCCCGAGGGGCAGCAACTGCAGCAGACGCGCAATGCCGGCGAACAGTGCGTATTCAAAAAATGATTTCACGGATGAATGGCCCTGTTCTAATGCGTTGCGGCTGAGCGTTCCCAATCGGGATTGCTGACCTCAGTGCGCTTGGTGGAATGCACGAGTTCGAAATTATTGAAGCCGGAACGGTCGACAAAAATGAAATCGACGCCACCTTCGATATAGTCGTAACGCCAGATTTCATGGGGCTTCATATCGCTCTCATTGGCTTTGCGCTCGATATAATCCGGCGGACCATACAGAACGTACACTCTACCTCGATCCGTACGCCAACCTTTGCGATATGCGGTGCGGAACTGTTCATTGCAGATAAGGATGCGCTGCTTGTACTCAGCATAGAATTCGTTGAACGGCGTACTCTGATCCATGTCCCGATCACGCCAAAACTTTGTGAGGAATTTCCGCTTCGACTCCGTGCCGAACAGCGAGCTCCAGATTTCCTTTTCGGTTTTCGTCGCTATGTAGCGCGCCATATCAAAATTCTCATTCAACTCGTCTTCACCCATCGCAGTAAATTCACTCGCGATCAGATCGGCGATCGTGGCAGCCTCGAGGCTGTCGAAGGGGACATCGGGATTAAAAACGTAGAAAGCCTTGCTCTGCGACAAGCTGAATTTCTTGGCGGTATCTCCGTACGAAAGGATCAGCGTATATACGCCGGAGGGAAGGGCCGCAAGGTTCACACTCCCGACCTCAACTCTGGATTCCAGTTTGCCGGTTCTCCGCTGCAGCTTGCTGCTCATTGTGCGCCCGTAGGAACTGACGATTTCGCTCTTGACGAGGTACTCGGGAATATCAGTGTTATAGAGTTCGGCGTAGTACATCAGATTCGGCATGGGCTTGCCATAGAGCAGCGGCGGATTCGGAATAATCTCCAGAGTATTTTTATAGAAAATGTTTTGCGGGTCTTCTTCCGCCTTCTTGATGGAGGAGGCCAGCTCGAGATCGCTGAATCGGAGTGCTCTCTTTCCGAAATCCCGGACTTCGAAGTGAATTTCAATGCTGTCGCTGGTTTGCGCTCGCGATTCGTCGCGGCTGATCACGGCAAAGCGGTACTTCCCCGGCTCTAGAAGGAAATGGACCCGGCCAATCAGCGCTTTATCCGCAAGATTGGTCGTGTCCGTCAGCGTAACCGGAACTCGCCAGGTCTTGAGCACGGGATCCCCTGCCTGATCATCCCTGCGAATTATGGTGTGAACGATGACTGCTCCGGTAAACGTCCCATTGTCCTGAGTGTACGTGAGCCCTGCGCGGGAGAACGAATAATACATCTCAACGAAGCTCATATCCTTGTCGTATTTGAAAGCGGCCAAATCCACGTTTGTATGGAAGGTGGCAAGAGGTTGTGCTGCCAAAGGTACCGCCGCAATCATGAAGAATGCGAGAAGATAACGAATGCTCATAATCATATCCTGGAATGTATCAACGACGATTTTACGGCCTATTTCAGTCTTTCTAAAGTAGCAAACCGCCTCAATAATGCAATGCGAATCGCTTTCCCAACTTTTGCCGATTTCTTAAATATGGGATGAACCGCTGATGAAGCATAAGTATATTCAGCCCGCAGAAGTAAAAAAAGGAAGGGCCCGCTTTTGGCGGGCCCTTCCGAGGTTATTGATGACCGGCATCAGAATCCGAGATTGACGGTAATCACATGATTGCCATCAAAAGTCACCATATCGCGATATGCATAATCCACACCGATGCTCACATCGCCAGCGTCGTAATTGACGCCGGCACCGAAAGCGGCACCGTACTGATAGGCACTTTCGCCGAAGGTATCATCGAGCCCATCGCCCGCCACGTTGTAGGATCCGCGGAGGAAGAAGAAGTCCTTGAAACCATACTCAACGCCTATGCGGTATTGGTCGGAGAGGAAGTTGTTGTTTTCGAACGCACCTGAGAAGGTGAGCGAGTGCATATCTGCGAAGGTCTGCACGTAGGCGGCCGAAAGTTCCAGCGATGTAGGCATGCTGAAACCGGCAGCTTCGATGCGGAGCAGCTGCGGATCGCGTTTGCTGTCGACCTCGTCAACGCGGCGGGTAAGTCCTGATCCCTGGTACTGCATATTGCCACCAAGGTGACGCAGCGTGACGCCGATGGACATACCGCGGAGTCCCGCGAGTCCCTGATACTGAATACCAATATCAAAGACGGCGGATGATGCCGAGACGCGGTACTGATCTTCGCTGACGAGGTAGCCTGTCACACCGGCGCGGATGCGATCGGTGAGCGCACGTGAGTACGTGATACCAAGTGCGACAAAGGTCGGTGACCAGGTCGCTCCGGTGCCATCAGGATTGCGTTCGTCGGTCAGAGCAATATCGCCGAAGGATAGCGACTTGATCGAGAAGGCGAGGTAGCCGAACCCGGAGAACTGAGCTCCGACAGCGGCGTAATCCACGCCAAGGTCGCCGAAGCTCTGCATATGAGAGAACGTCGCTTCGGCTGCATTCTTGCTGGCCGAAAGGCCCGCAGGGTTGTAGTAGATGGCATTGAGACCGGAAATGCCGGCACTGTAGGAGCTGCCGAGCGCGATACCGCGCGCTCCCACGGGGATCAGCAGCTGAGCGGCCCCCGCGGTTCCGGTACGGTCGCCACCTCCAGCTGTCGCCGTGGCGCTGAATAATGCCAGCACCATCACAACTGCCAGGAAAGATGAAAGCGTTGTACGCATGATGTATCTCCTTTGATGTATCTGATTCACAACTTTGTTATTCATATCAGTCATTGTCTATGCAGTGATCGGGTTAAATACGATCGAGGTACTGAGCTTCGCTTACAACACCAAGCTTTAGTACTTTCTCGACACCCAGATCCGGCATCTCGATATGAATAATGTACATGCCGCTGGCAACGGGAAGACCGTTGGAGTTCTGGAGATTCCAGGTGGCAAGCTGCGAACCGTCATTCTTCTCAAAGGAATTCACCAGCGTGCCGTCCACCGAATAGATGTGGAACTTGGCGTTTGCCGGCAGATGATTGAAGGTCACAAAACGCTGATACTTGTTCAGCTCCTGCTCGTTGGAACCCAGATACGGATTCGGGAAGACCTGGACTTTATTGATGTCCTCGATCGCAGCAAGATTGCTGTAGCTGGCCTTCGGGGTTGTGAATGTAAATACATCGGCTGCGTCGAACGCGACGTTGGGAGTCCAGCGCCAGATATCACCGTCTTTCCATGGGAAGTTTGAACCATCCGCGGTTGCGGTCTGGATCATCCATGAACCATAGAGAATAGGCATATTTCCGGCGTCGGCGTTGAAGATGAATGCACCAGTATATGCGGGGTTCGGAGTATCGCTATAGGGCTCGTCGATGAGGAAGAGGTATTCGCGATCACCAGCTGATGCAGTCGGCGTCCATTGATTGTTCTGTGCAGGGGAACCCTGCTGTTCAACGATGGCATAGCAGATCTGTCTGGGATTGTTTTTGTCGGTGACATCCCAAACCGTCATCGGAGAATCGAAGTAGCCGCCGTAGCCGTAGCTTGGCGAGCCACCGCGGGTGTAGATGTAGCCCTTCGACGCGGTATTGCGATCGAAGCGCACTTCGACGACCTGCTTGACGTCATACGGCATGATGGAGCTTCCAAAGAAGTCCCAACCCGTGATTTCGTAACCGGAATATGCTTCGTAGACAGCCGGTCCACCGATCCAGTCGACGGAAAGGATCTCGTTACCGGTCGAGTAATGACCGGAGCCGTTGAGACCAATCTGGAATCCATCAAGCGTGAAATAGCCGGTTTTCAAACCGCCGAAATCAGAGGCGTCGGTGATCAGCTTGGCACTGGTCGAAGTATTGGTGAGATTCCAACCGTAATTCTCGAACTGGAGAATATCACCGTAGAAATCCACATCAATTAATCCGAGGGACTTGAACGTCACGTTGTAGGTGTCGCCCGTGAGTTTTTCCTGATCGATTACGCGAACCTGCACGGAACCGGTGGAAAGACCCTGCGTGTGGAGCACCTGCAGCTCTTCGCCATAATCAGCACCGGCACGGTAGCCGGGATCCATGGTCTTCGGACGCACTTCCAGAACCGCCGGAGGCGACTCAAGCTGACGCGGGGTCGCTTCCGGGTCGGTATTGTAGGAATATGCGGTTACTGCGAAATAGTACGGCTGATTGTTGACCAAAGGACGATCGGTGATAGCGTCGTTCAGGATTTCGAGCATGCGCTCGATACCGGAATCAGTTCCGAACTGTACAGGCAGTATCACCACAGCGCCGGTTTTCTCATCGATGACTTCATCGAAGATCGTTGCAATATTGTCGATCACATCGAAGGTTGCAATGCGCTTGGCATCACTGATTGTCGAACTGCTTGTGGGGAATTGATACACATTGTATCCCTCGAATTTGTAGCCGCGATCATCAAATTTTTCTGTCGCGTTTACTCCATCGGGGTTACCCCAGCTTAGCAGCACTGTGTTCGGCTGCAGAGACACCGAAACGCGAGGTGCGGGCGGTGCTTTCGGCAGGTCGAAATTGTTGTCAAATGCCAACTGCGCAAAACGATCGTAGTAGCGGAGAACCTGCAGCGAAGAAATGCGGTCAGAACCGCGTCCCACGATGCGTGCTACGACGACTTCCTGCTTGTTGACCTTTCCATTTGCGAGATCCAAAGTTTTATTGAGTGTGAATGGACCGCTGGTCATCAGCATGCGCCGATCATCAGGAGCGTTCACGATTCCATCGATCCAGCCTTCTTTGGTGACAGGGTCGCCGGCGAGCGTTACTTTCACCTCGAGTCCCGTGGTGGGATCGATGAAAGGAGAGCCGTCATAAAGCTTGGATTCCAGATAGTTATACATCTGCACCGCACCTTCTGCGGTACCGAGATCCGGATCCTGGTAAATGGGGTCACTGTTAATGTAGAATGCGAAGGACGAAACCTGAAGATTCTTCCATCCGGGGAGCTTCTTGAAGTCATAGATCGCTTCGTCGCCAGCATCGCCCGGAATGATCGGACCCTGGAAGAAATCGTATCCCGCTGCGGGCGGAACACCGTACACATCGTCCTTTGCCAGACCATTGTAGCAATAACCGAGAGAAAGCGTGGTGTCGATACCAACGAGATCATCAGCGGCATCACCAAGATCAGGATCTGACCACTGAGCGAAATAGGCGTTCTCGAGATCATCGGTACCCTTGTTGATCACCGTGTATTTCGCGAATACCATGTTGCCCAGCGGACCGGTCTGATTGTAGCCCCAAACCATGGTCTGTACTTCCACACCAATCGGTGCGGTACCATACAGGTTGCTGGTACGGGTACCATCCCCATCGTTCGAAACGAACCAGAGCACCTCATCACCTACGAACCAGGGGGAGTCGGCATTGGGGTCGCCGTTGAGCCACTCCTGGAACCTCGGATTGTAGCTGCCGTTATTGTCGTTGTCGCTATAGGGGGCGCCCAACTGTGCGGGCCAGTCCATGAAATCCGCCTCAAGCCGCTTCTGCTCATCAGCTGAAAGCAAGCTGAACGAATTCGCATTGACCTTCCGGACTTTGTAGATGTGATGAATAGGATCGTTCGGGTCAGCGAATGTACCGTCGGTTTTAATATTTCCGGCCTGGAGACCCTGACGATAGGTGGAGCCGCCAATGCGGATTTCACCCTGCACTGTGCCGCCCCAGATCAGACCATCCTGGAAGATGGCATATTTGGCGGAGCCTTGCGGCCATTCGAGTCCGGAGCCGTCGGTGCCGGGATTATGCGACGTGGAGCCGTTATTGGAAATCCACATCAGGATATTGTTAATCGAAATAAAATCGTACGCGTCGTTGTCTGCAGTTTTCTGCAGCTTTTTCTTGTCCTTGCCGCCTTCATGCTCTCCGGCCTGTAAACCGACCGCAAAACTGAGAAGAGCGAGCAGCAGGAACAATCTTCCAATGATTTTCATGCCCAGTCTCCTTTTATTACTTCTACGTTTGTTCATAATTGGTCTTCAGACTGAACGGAATTAAAAATCGATACGCAGACCGACACGCACCTGCCTCGGCGGGCCGAAGAGGTTGGCGTTCATGATATTGGTCTGGTAGTAATAATCCCGATACAGGTTTTCGAACACATCACCGTACTGCTGGTAGGTCTGCAGCTGCTGGCGGCCTGCGACTGTCGAGAGATAGCCGTTGTCGGAAGAGCTGCCGGACTGAATAAAGACATCGGTGACATTCTTGGTGTCAAGCAGGTTGACCACCCAGATGTAGAAGTTAAAATCGAGACCAGCGATGCTGACCGTTTTGTCAAGACGGGCGTCGATCTGGAAGGTCCACGGGGTCGTGGATTCATTGAGCACTTCCACCGGCTGTTGGCGGTTGTCGTAGCTGTTTTCATCAACGCGGGTGTAGGGATGTCCGCTGTTGAAGGTAAACAACATGTTCAGGCCGCTACGCTCGAGGAAGTTTGCACCTGCGAGCGCGGGACCGTCGCCGCGACCAAAGCGGTAATCGAGGTTAATCGATCCGCGATGCGTCTGGTTGAAGCTGAGAAGTGTCGTGTACTTGGGCAGATACGGGGTTTCGGTTGGCGCGAGCCAGATGGCCCGGAATGCTGTAGAGGGCGCCGAACCGGTGCCGCGTGCGTCGGAATATGTGTAATCGACGGAGGCCTGGATGCGCTCAACGCGGCGCAGGTCGATTTTCATGGACAATCCGGACGTCGTGGCGAAATCACCGTTCACCCATGCATAGTAAGCAAGATGCTGGGCACCCGAGGCAGCGGGGATCTGCTGCTGCTGGATCTGATCGCGGATATCTTTATAGAATGCACCGAGATCGAATGCCAGGAAGTCGCCGATCTGCTGACGGAAACCGAAATCGTACTGCAGCGTGGTCTCAGGCTTCAGACCGAAGCCCACCGGGTTCTCGATCGCATAGCCGCCGCGAATATTGCTGGCGGATGTGGCGTTGCCGAGATACACATCGCGAAGACGCGACTGCTGGACGAATTTTCCGTACTGGGCATAAAACACGGTCACATCCGTCACGGGGAAGGAGAAACCGATGCGAGGACTGAAGGTGACTGAAGCCGGAACGTCTTTCAGGTTGTCAGATTCCTGACTGATCATACCATTCTCGTCGAACTTCACGTTGTTCGGGTTGACAAATTCCTGTGTATCCGTATTGATGTAGTCATAACGCATACCGACGTTAATGACAAGATCCTCAAGCTCGATTTTGTCGAGCACGAATGCGGATGCAAATACAGGATTGCGGGGACCGTCGGAAGCACCGTCTGACAGCGCGCCCCACTGGTCGTAGCCAAAATTGTTGGTACGGGAGTTCACTGCCTGCTGAATTGGGTTTGCATCCGGGTTGGAGCGGAAGAAACTCTTCAGAGTGAAAGCGGTGATGTCGAATTGGCGCACTTCGTAGCGCTGTGCTTCGGCTCCGACCTTGATCTCATGGGTGCGGCCGATCTGGTGCACGAAATCGATCTTTCCGGAAATTGAGGAGTAGCGATCCTTCTGATAGGCGTACCCTGCGTCGCCGGCGCCATAGACGGAATAGTTGTTTCCAAACAACTGGATCGGAAGGGGTCCGAGCCCATCTGCGCGGAAATTGTATCCGTAAGCGGCATTTGCGATCGAATCACCATAAGCAAAGATGTCATGCTGATGATCTGCATCCATGAGTACGTTGAAGCTTCCGAAGTAATTCAGGAACACTTCGTAAAACGTATTCTGGCTGAGCAGATGCGTCATCTTCAGGTTTATCGCGTAATTCTCGGCTTCCGTCATCAGCGCGCGCTGCTGGTTGGCTAGGGAAAGATTGTCTGAGTTGTAGACAAGCTGCCCGTTAACCATCTCAGCGGTACGACCGGTCTGATAGCCGGAAGTAATTCCGGAACCGCTGCGACCACTGGAATAGTTGTAGCTGCCACCAACGCGGATATTGATCGGGTTGAGATCGAATGTCAGGTTGCCGGAATACGTCCATGCCTGATCCGCAGTGTTTACTACGTAGCCAGCGGGGTAAGCATAATCGACCTTACGCGCCGCAGCTCCGAGACGCGGGTCAAAGATACCGACTTTCGCCTGCTCTTCGGGCGACAGCAATGCATGCGCCGCTGTGCTGCGGAGCGCTGCATCATAGTCATCGGCGAGCGTGTAGGCGCTGCGGTACTGTGACGGTGTGCGAACAAAAGAGTTCTGTCCCGCAACGAAGAATCGAACCGGACCGAAGAGAGGTCCGCCTGCAGTCAGTACGTAGACGCTATTGCCATAATTGTAAGAGCCGAGGAAGTTTTCCTGACCGGGCTCTGACCAGCTGTCAGTGTACGCCTCAAATCCGAGCTGGATTTCACGGCTGCCGGAGCGCGTGGTGGTCATGATGAGACCGCCGTTTGCGCCGCCAAATTCAGCGGAATAGCCGCCTGCCTGGAAATTGATTTCTGCGATAGCGTTATTGATCACGCTCAGCGCACGGCCGCCGTACACAGGGTCATTAACATTTACGCCGTCGACAATATAACCGGTGGCATCGCCACGGCTGCCGCGTACGTAAATTGCTCCACCCTGACTGACGATACCGGCTTGCAGCGCAACGATGCCATCAACACCGCGCACCGGAAGGTTTTCAATTTCTTCCTGGGTGACAGTGGATTTGCTGTTCGTTACGTTCTTGTCGACCATCGGCTTTTCAGCGATGATCTCCACTTCGCCAACCTTGAATGATTCGCTCGGCAGCTGAAAATCCGCCGATGTCGTTTCATTACTTCTGATATTCAGGTCGCGCAGAGTGATCTGCTGATATCCAATATAACTTGCAACGAGACTGACTTTGCCAATGGGGACGTTCAGAATGACGAACTCGCCATTGATATTGGATGCAGCGCCACGGTCAGATCCGTCGATCATGACGTTTGCACCAATAAGGGGCTCTCCTGTCTCGCGATCTGTAACCTTTCCAGCAATTTTGCCGTTTTGTGCCATTGCGGCAGCTGGGAACAGGATACAGAGGACTGCAATCAGGAACCATTTATGCATAATATCCTCCTTCAGAACTTGAGAAAACGTGTTTTACTAAATTCCTCCAGAATGTTCCATTCAGCTCTCGATCCAGGGCGGTCCTTCCGATTGTTCCACCAATCCAGCCCTGTTCGGAGGCGTCATCAGTTTTTCGGTTCGTCCTGGAGTCTGAGAACCTCAAGTCCGCCTGTGTTACCAACGACTATGAAGGAATACCGATAGCCGGGCTTGCCAAGCGTTTGGTTGAACTCCACTGCGCGCGCATTCCCGTCTGTTGAAACGGCAAAGTCAGCATTTTCGGAGGCCAATCGCTTGTAGGAAGAAAGCGATCCCTTTGCAACAATTGGGATGAGATCTACATAGTCCGGATCGACCTTGCGCTGGAGCTTGTAGTCAGTTCCGGTATTAGACAGGTTGATCAGCTTCACATCGCAGCTGTCAACGAGTTTGCTGGTCTCATCGGCATACGTGAAGCGTTCCTGTGTGATCAGGAGCTGCACATCGGCATCAGAACCAAAAAACGCCATGGTCATTTTTGTCAGGGAGCGAACACTGACGAGCTGACGGAAAATCGCAGCACTCGTATCGCCACCGGCGGGAACGACGCGCAGGAACCTGTTGCCGGAATTGATTGTCAGGTAACCGGACGCATCTTTGAAGTTTGCGTTTGAAAACTCCTTGTTTCCGTCAACCCAGATATCTACTGACACGGGATTGGGTCCGGTATTGGGCACTGCGTGCACAAAGCGCACCTCCGAAGTGACGCGGTCCAGAACAGGCGGGTTTGGCTCCTCAATGCAGCCGGACAGGAAAGCTCCTGTCGCAATCAGCATTAGGCTAAGCAACCCGGCTTTCTGTAGCAGCGTTTGTCGCATAGTTCCTCCTAATAAGGTTATGGAATAGTAAGAGTGAATTGAACAACGATCTATCATCGAATGAATAGACGGAGAGAAGGCGTGATACCGGAAACGATGATTCAAACCGTTTCCTTCCCATGATGATGTGGATGACAGTGCAGGAATAGTGCTCATTCTCGCTGTATACACCAAGCTGAATGTCGCGCCGCATGTTTCAATCAGTAGTGGGGAACATACGACCGTACCTTCAAAAAAGCAACCGTTATGTGAAACGCAAGTGCTTACATGACTTTGAGGCTAAGTTCGCCGCTGCTGAGAGACTCCGACTCTAAGGTGCAGCGGGTTTAAATATACAATTTTTCGCTATCCGACACCCCTCCACAAGGAAAAAAGCTTTGTGAAAAAAATCCTGCTGAAGAACAATATTATTCTTGACAAACCCGCGATTTTACACTATCTTTGAAATCTGATATTCCTCGGTAGCTCAATGGTAGAGCACGCGGCTGTTAACCGCGGGGTTGCAAGTTCAAGTCTTGCCCGGGGAGCGAAAACGCGGCGCAATGCCGCGTTTTGTTTTATTGATGATCTCAACACGCTTCTCTGTGTTTGTGTTGCGTGTTTGTGCTGCATCGAATGATGCTTTGGTCGATGCACGGGATTCATCTTTGTGTACCCAATTCGTCCGAAGGACTGCCGCGATGGTTATTCATGCTGTAGAATCAGGCCCGGTTTCAACAATTGGCTACATCGTCGCAGATGAGGATTCCCGCGAGGCGCTGATCATAGATGTGCCAATGGAATCCAAAGAGCGTATCACCGACTGGCTGAAAGCCGAGAATATGTCCTGCGTTGGGATAGTGCTGACACACGGACATTTCGACCATGTCGGCGATGTAGCTTCACTTTCACGTGAGCTCGGCGTCCCCGTCTATATCCATCCGCTCGACGCCCCCATGCTCGAAAATCCGACCGCCAGTTTCCCGGAACTAGGGCTATCGATAGAAGGGATGCGCACCGACTACCAACTCGAGCCGGGTGAAACCATAGATTGCGGCAGACTCCGACTTCGTGTTATTCATGCTCCGGGACACACTCCGGGGCATGTCGTGCTCTATGAAATGCGTGATGGCGTGCTCTTTTCAGGCGATGTTCTTTTTCACGGCAGCATAGGCCGCACCGATCTCCCGGGTGGAGATTACGAAGCGCTCATGCAGAGCATCACCAGGAAACTCCTGACTCTTCCGGAAGACACAGTTGTATACCCGGGTCATGGAGATCGCACCACTATCAGCTTCGAGCGAGACCACAATCCGTTCATTCTTGAGTACCTCGATCACTACTGAATCGGCAGAGCAGTAATCACTCAGCAGATCATTTTTCTCCCCTTGGCGTGGAAGAAAAGTTTCGTATATTAGTGTTTGCATCATTCGGAAGCGGTTTTCTGGAGAAGACCTGTTCTGGATAACTTGCGTCTGTAGCTCAATTGGATAGAGCGTTGGCCTCCGGAGCCAAAGGTTGAGGGTTCGAACCCCCCCAGGCGTACGAGCAGTTTTATTCACAAGCCATTTTGTCAACCGGAGATCGTCTGTGTTAACCGCTAAGAAAAAGATTTCTGTCCGTCAGGCCGTTCCCCAATCATCCTCGGCCGATTTCTTTTATAATTTGCAGGATTGGTTCAAGGCCAACACGAAGATCATCATCGGAGCGGTGTTAGGCATCGTTGCGATCGTCATCGTCGGCTATATCTATACCTCCGGGAAAGCTGCCGATGAGCTCGCCGCGAACCGCGAATTGCGGAAGGTGCAGCAGCTCTATCAGCAGCAGCAGTACCGCCTGGCCATCACCGGCGATCCGGCACAGAAGATTATGGGTCTCGAGGAAATCGTCGAGAAGTACGGCGGCACGCCCACCGGCGAAGTCGCGATGATCTATCTCGGCAACTCCTATCTATATTCTGGCGAACTCGACAAGGCGATGACCGCGTTCGAAGACGCCTCTCCTGACAACGACATGCTGCGCGCTGCGGCTGTCGCTGGTGAAGCTGCAGTGACGGAAGCTCGAGGCAACAATGCCGATGCAGCGGAGCTTTTTGAAAAATCCGCCGGGATCTTCGATAACGAGCTCCTCTCAGGAGAACGCCTCATTTGTGCCGGACGCAATTACGGCGAAGCCGGCAATATGGAAAAGGCGAAAGAGATGCTTGAGAAAGTCAAGGAATCGAAAAACACGAAATATCATCCCGATGCCGAGCGCCTCATGGCGCAGTTCAATCTGACCGAGGAATAACCGCCTCCTTCAAAACGACTTTCAAGGCTGTCCCCCACGGACAGCCTTTTTTTTGATCTCCTCCGCTGCTGCATTCCCTTCACCCGCTGTTGCATTCCCTTCACCCGCTGCTGCATGCCCTCTCACTTCAATTCGATGCGCCGTGATATCGTCCTCTGCAGTGGACACATTTCACCGCACAATTCCAGAAAACGCTCATTCAGGCTAAAATTCACAGGGTAAAGAATTTGGCACTCCCTTTGCATTAGAATGGCTAGAACGCACCTAAAATGGAGTTGAGACAATGAAACCCCGGTACTTTTTTCTCCTGATTTCCTTCCTCCTTCTCAGCGCCTGCAGCAGCAGACACGACGATATCGTCTACACAGACGGCACACCTCCCCTGCCCCCTGTTGGAATCATTTCGATCTCGCTTGACAACGCAGTTGAACTGCAGTGGATAGCTAATCAGGAACCCGATCACGACGGCTACAACGTGTTTGTCAGCAGCCGCTACGACGGCAAATATGACTTTATCGGCACGACCCGTGCAACCACCTTTGTCGACCGCGGCGCGACAAACGGCATCACTAATTATTACGCTGTTACAGCCTACGACTACGATGGAAATGAAAGCGACCTCAGCCGCGACGTCGTGTATGACACGCCCCGTCCCGAGGGAAGGAACGTCGCTCTGGTTGATCGATTCGCGATGCCCGTCCGCGCAGGCTATGATTTTTCGGAGTACATGGTCCTGCATTTCGATACGGACTTCACGGACTTCTTCTTCGAAGTCACGGCGGAAGGCATTCCCTATCTCGTGGTATGGGACGACAGCGACATACAGGACATGGGATACACCGGCAATCTTGATGAAATCAGCACCGCTCCCACTGCCGGGTGGAATCCCACCGGCGACGCCCTCGCAGTCAGCGGCCACACCTATGTGATCAAGACCTTCGACGGACATTACGCGAAAATCCGATTGATAAACGTCAACAGCAGCGGTATGACCTTTGACTGGGCCTATCAGGTCGCCCGGGGAAATCCTGAATTGCTGATCGCACAGCGACAGACGCTGCAGAAACGAAACCGCAGTCTGACGAGGAGACACTGAACACGACGTCAACGCACTGTTGATCCCTGAAACCGCGGCAACCGACCGGACACCAAAAACCCGCACGAAGCAGACGACCTACGACGCACAGACAGCAACGCATTTTCGAATCACTTTTCTGCACTGGAGGCCAGCCATGAAACGCATCCTTCTCATCATCGCAGTCACCCTGGCACTCGTGCCGCTCATGAAGTCGTCGGCGTCTGGCAGCCCCCTCTCCTCGATCGGCCCTATTGGAAGCATGGATCGCGGACTGAACGTCGACATGTGGAGCGACAGGAATCAGGACGAAGTCTACTACCCCGGAGAATCCGTCGATGTGTACTTCCGGGCAAACGATGACTGCTTTGTGACCATCTACAGCATCGGCTCCGACGGAGACGTCGAGCTGCTCTTCCCCCGGTATCCCGACAATGGGTTTGTTTTCGGCGGCATGACGTATCGCCTGCCCGAATACTACGACGACTGGAGCTATCGCATCAGCGGTCCTGACGGCGTCGAATATCTGCAGGCAGTCGCAAGCCGCACTCCCCGGGCATTCCGCTACGGACAGCGCGATGGCCGCTACCACCTCGGAATAGATCCCGTCGTCGGCGACCCCTTCGTTGCGATCAATTCCATCAACGGCCGTTTGATTCTGGGCTCGCATATGCACGCGACGGCCACGCTCTCATTCTTTATAGGAAGCCGCGTCTGGTATCCCCGCTACATGTGCTACGATTGCCATGGACGCAGCGCACGCTTCGATCCCTACAGCATCGACTGCCCGAGATACTCGGTACGGCTCGCGCATGATTACGACTACTGGTGGGCCTATGACTACCATCCTGTCTCAACTCGCTTTGTCTTCGGCGGACCCTTCTGGCGCTTCGAAGTGCGCAGCGGAAACAGCTACCGCAATCGCCGTTCACACTATCTCGATTGCGCTCTCGGACACCGCAATTACTACCCTATCCGCCCCATCACGCGGCGTCCCCAGGTCGTCGTATACAGATCGCCTCGGATCACGACACACCGTGACTATCAGACCTCCCGTGACCGGGTGACCTACAGCGAAACCAAGACGCGCACCATGCAGCGCAGCGACGGAACGCGTGTCCGCACCACCGGCAACACGAGAACAACCGAGCGAAATCCCGTCGTCCCCACGACCACTTCCCGGTCGCGAAGCGAGAGCACGGTTGAGCCCACGACGAATTCCCGTTCGCGCAGCGAAAGCAGCACCGTTCCTACACCCTCGGCGAGTTCGAGAAGCGGAAGCAGCTCGACAACGACACCTTCTTCCCGCTCGCGGAGCGAAAGCAGCACCGCTGCGACGCCAACCCCAAGCCGCGGCAGCTCTGTTTCCCGGGAACGTACGGATAACGACGCCGCCGCTGGCAGTACTTCCCGTGGAAGCGGGAGCACCTCCGGCAGCACGCGTTCAAGTTCCGGCACAGGCACGAGGAGCCGGTAACGCCGGTCCGCTCAGGAAACCATCATGCTTCTCCACAATGACATACAGCTTCCTTCCCATGCAGACCGGGCGCCCAACGCGCCCGGTCGCTGCGTAGAGCAGGAAACGACAGCCGTCGCCGCGGCCTTCGGAAAGTGGTCGCGGTTGCATTCCGGACACTTTGCATTTATGTTCGTACAGATGCGTACACGCAGAATATTCATACCGATTGCTCTCGCCGCGGCCATGCTCACGGCAGCTCCCCTGCTGCCGGTGAATGCCTGGAAGGTCAGCGGACAGGAGCAGTCCGTGCAGCAGGACCCTGAACGTCCCGCGCGCGAGCTGCTGCTCGGAGCCAAGGACGCCCTTTCTTCAGGCAACATCCGCTACCTTCGTCCCCATCTCGGACAGAAGGTGTACCTCAATCTGTTCACCGGCATCAACGGCTACTACAGCGGAGAGCAGGCATTTCTGATACTGGAATCTCTTTTCTCAACCCATACACCGATCAGCTTCTCATTCAGCAGCAGAAATTTCTCCATACGCAATCCCTACGGTTTCGGCCCGCTCACCTATGAGTACCGGGGAAAGCGGGAAACGGCGGAGATATTTCTGAGCCTCGCAAATGTGCGCGGCGAATGGGTGATCAACCATATCAGCATCGCAATGCGCTGACGGGATCGATTGCAATGAACATGCAGCTCTCCTGGCTTAAAAAGGCACAGCGGTGGATTTATACCACGGCTGTACTTTGCATTATGCTGGCACTCGTTTTCGCCGCAAGGGAGTACTTTCTCCGGTCCATGGTCAACGACTGGCCAACGCTGCAGCAGGAAGTCAATGACGGGCAGGCGAAGCTGATCACGAACCGTCTCGCTGCCCTGCGCCAGGGGCTGCTGCAGCAAAGCACATCCATGATGGATGAAGGACTGAGCGATCTTATTCATTCCAGTGGCATGAATGCGCAGGAGGCCCGCATTTCCCAGCGGCTCATCGATGGATTGGAGGGACAGGAATATTCTTTTGAACTGCGAAGCTCCGACGGCGTGCTGGCTGCGTTCGGCGGCGAGCCCATTCTTACTCGTCCCCCTGCCGCTCCGCTTCCCGCTCTGACCGTGCTCGAGCGCACTCCGTATCAGTTCCTGGTCGTAACGCTGCCGGTGCCGCCGACCGATGGCGGCGCGGGAGGGACACTCTTGGTCGCTACGCCGCTGGCGACGACGGTCCCCGTCAGTCGAAGATTTCTCAATAACGAAGGCTTCGTCGGCAGGCTGTCGCGAGAGCTCGCGGTCGACATCGGATTCGCCCGCGAACGTCCCACAACCCTGCCCGCTGAATACGTTGTGCTGCCTTTCACTGCAGACGGCGACACGCTCGGCTATCTGTCCTTCGAAGGGGTCGTCCGTGAGACCTGGCTCGCACAGGTCACCGCACAATTCAACCGCATCCTCCTCCTGCTGCTGCTCAGCCTGGTCGTCGTGATTTCGATTCCGCTCTTCCGCATCTACCGCAGCGGACCCGCAACGACCGCCGCCGTGGCGATGGTGGTGCACATCTGGGCCATTCGTTTCGGCATGCTCTCCGCGGGCTTCGCAGAAGGAGTACTGCCGGACACGCTGCTGGACCCGGCCTACTTTGCCTCGACGTTCGGCTGGGGACTTACCGGTTCACCGGCACAGCTGATGCTATCCGTCCTTGCGCTTCTGTTCTCAGCGGTCGCCGTGTACCGGGTCGTGGGCGGACTCGAAGAGCGCGGCGCACGGCGACTGCCAGCGTGGCTCCTCCTCATCCCCGTCTTCGCAATTCTCCCATTCACGCTTCGTGGATTCGCGGCAAGCATCCGCAGCTATGTGGTGGATTCCACATTCAATTTCGATAGCATCGACGGCCTGCTGCAGGAGCCCATGCTGCTCATGATGATCGCCAACAGCTATCTTCTTTCGCTGGCGTTGGGGTTCGGTTTGCTGAGCCTGTATCTGCTGGTCAAGCGGGCATTGAACGACATCGAACGAACGGCGATCAAAGCGGCGTGGCTGTTGGGCGGCATCATTTTCTCCCTGCTTGTTTTGCTGCTGACTACGCATGATCTGCTGCTTCCGCTCTGGGCGTACGCGCTGTATGCGGCCTGCTTCAGCATACCCGTCGTTCTGCGCATCCCGCCAGTACGCGGGAGGTCGAGCACGCTGATCGCTCCGCTGATCGCAACGGTGGTATTCGGCTCGGTGCTGACCATCACCTTTTTCGGCCGGTCGATGGACGCCAAGCGGTATGGAGAAATCGAGGCCATCGCGATCGACTTTGCGCGTCCCGTCGACGGCTGGTCGCAGGTGCTCATGGAGCAAACGCTGCAATTTGTCTCGCGAGCGAATCTGGAGTCCGTGCCGCATCCCGGCCGCGGCGAGCCTGTGGACTACGAAGCGGCTTTCCGCATCTGGTCAGGGTCTCCCCTGAGCCGGCTGCAGAACAACAGCGCCATTCTCATTCTCGATTCGAGCGGTGCGCCTGTTTCGCGCTTTGCCGTCGGCAACGACCCCTTCCTTTTATCCATGCACACGCTTTCTGCTACGATTGCGCATACGGAAGGAATCGTTCAGAGCGCCGACAGGCAGCTGGAAACGAGAGACCGGCGATATTACCGCGGCTACACTGATATCAACTCGCGTAATCGCGCAGGACTGGTCGCGGTGGTGATTCTCGAGGCACTCGATCCGATGGAAATGACCGTGCAGGGCGTCGACCTGCTGAGGAACGCGCCTGCGAAACTCAGTTCCGCTCCGGAGGACCGCTTCATCATCAGCCGCTTCCGCAGTGGGAAAATGGTTCAGACCTCCGACCGCACCCTCGAGCGCTCTATTCGCCTTCCCGCCGCGGCCGACAAGGCCTTCGCGTCGGGAACAGAAACGGATTGGAACACGCTGCCGGTGGACGGCGAACAGCTGCAGACTTATTTCATGCGCATGCCCGATGACGGCAAGGAAGTGCTCGCCATCACACGCGGAAAATCCGACGGACTGCTCACGGCCTATCGCGCCATGCGCATCATCGTGCTGTTTATCTTTTTCAGCGCGCTGCTATGGTTTGCGGCGGCTCTCATCACGGGCCGTCTGCGCGGCTGGTCGCGCATGACATTTGCGAGAAAGCTCCAGCTGGCGCTTCTCGGCGTCGCGGCAATTCCTCTGCTGCTGATCTGGGTAACGGGACGGGAGTTCGTACTCGAGAACACACTCGATGAAATCGAGCGGCAGGTTGGCGACGATCTGGATGTGCTCCGCTCCAACATCCTCGAGCAACTCCCCGACAGCATTGCACTAAAAGAATTGCCGGCGCATGTCAGCGACCAGATTTGCCAGGAGATCCGGCTCCGCACGGGACGCGACGTAAACATCTATCGCGGCACCGAACTGCTGGCTACCAGCAAGCCCGAGCTGTACCACGTCGGACTGCTGAACAACCGGCTGCAGCCGTATGCATGGCTCAACATCGTGCAGCGCGGCCGGGACTCCTGGTTCGACACCGAGCAGATCGGCGACTTTTCCTATCAGGTCGGCTACCGCGCCATCCGCACAGCGGAGGGCTTGCTCGTGGCCGTCATTTCCACGCCGACCCTGTTTCAACGAGAACAGATCGACCAGGGCTACACGCGCGCATCCGCTACCATCTTCCTCTGGATTTCGATCATCGCCGTGCTGGTGCTGCTGGCAAGTACCGCGCTCGCGAGGCAGATCTCGCGTCCCTTGAAGGAACTGCTTCGCGCCACGCGCGACATCACCGCAGGCGACCTCGACCGGCGCGTGCATGTGGCCGGTTCGGCCGAGATCGTCGATCTGATGGACGCCTTCAACACGATGACGGCGCGTCTGCGGCGCAGTCAGGAAGAACTCGCCGCGGCGGAGCGTGAACTGGCTTGGAAGGAAATGGCGAAACAGGTCGCGCATGAGATTCGCAATCCCCTCACCCCCATGAAGCTTGCCGTGCAGCATCTTCAGCGCGCGTGGCAGGACGGCGCAGCTCAGATCGGGGATATTATTGAGAAAGTGACGCACACGCTTATTGATCAGATCGAACGCCTCTCGCGCATCAGCGATGAGTTTTCCCGTTTCGGCCGCATGCCCCGAAGGAGCACCGCTCATGTGGATGTCGGCGAAACCCTGACGGAGACCGTCGCATTGTTCGGCAGCCATGCCTCCGTACACTTTTCGCTGCAGATGGAAGAGCCGCTGCCGACTGTGATCGCCGATCGCGAAGAACTCGCCCGTGCATTCACCAATCTGCTTCGCAACGCCGTGCAGGCCGTCCAGGATGAGGGAAACGTCTCGATCGCAGCTATTCGTGAATCGGAGGGAATTCGCATCAGCATCACCGACGATGGGAGCGGAATTCCACCCGAGCTGCTGCCGCGCATCTTCGAGCCGAACTTCTCTACGAAAACTGAAGGCATGGGGCTTGGACTGTCGATCGTCAAAAAGATTATCGACGATGCCGGTGGAGAAATCCGGATTGCGAGCGTGCCGGGCGAAGGTACCGTGGTCACGATTACCCTGCCGGCTCTCCGAATTGAAGGCGAATAAGCGGCCGCGGCAAGCCGTGAATCGATTCCCCGCAACCTCTTGATTTCCTTGCTTCTTAGTCCTCCTGTGGCTAACTTTTAGATTGAAAGATAAACATAGGCTTTCATGTCATTTCTTGTAACTGCCCGGAAATACCGGCCTTCCACATTCCAGGAAGTAGTCGCCCAGGGACATGTCGTCAACACGCTGCTGAACTCGATTCGGATGGGCCGCATTGCGCACGCCTATCTTTTCTCGGGTCCGCGCGGCGTCGGCAAGACGACCACAGCGCGCATTTTCGCGAAGGCATTGAACTGCCCGAACGTGAAAGACGGCGAGCCCTGCAACACCTGCGACACCTGTGTGGAAATCTCCCAGGGCCGGTGCATCGATATCATTGAGATCGATGGCGCCTCCAACAACGGTGTTGATCAGGTGCGCACGATTCGCGATTCGGTGCGCTATATGCCGACCCGGGAGAAGTACAAAATGTACATCATCGACGAAGTTCACATGCTCAGCAAGTCTGCGTTCAACGCCTTGCTGAAAACGCTGGAAGAGCCTCCGGCGCATGCGCTCTTTATTTTTGCGACCACCGAGCCGCACAAGCTTCCGCCGACTGTGCTTTCACGCTGTCAGCGGTATGATTTTCGGCGCATAGCCCTTGAAGATATTGTCGGTCAACTCAAGCACATCTGCCTGCAGGAGGGCATCGAGGCCGAAGATTCGGCGCTCTTCGCCATCGCCCGCAAAGGTGACGGTTCCATGCGAGATTCGGAAAGTATTTTCGACCAGGTTGTCGCATTCGGCGGCGACCGGTTGACCTACGAATCAGTGCGGCAGGTACTGCATATCGTTGACCAGGAAACGTTTTTTCAACTCACAGATCTGATTATCACGAATAATTCCAGCGGGGGATTCGCTCTCGCCGAGGACGTCGTGATGAGCGGATACGATATTCAGGATTTTCTGTCGGGGCTCGAAGAGCATTACCGTAATCTGCTGGTGGCAAAGGCCACTGGCGAGACGAAGCTCATTGAGGCCCCGGAAGACGTCCGCGAGCGCTACACGCGTGTCGCGGAGCAGTTCAGCGAAGGCGATCTGCTTCGTTTGCTCAAAATCACAGCGCAAACAATGCAGGCCGTCAAGTTCAGTCCCCAGCCGCGCCTCAAGTTCGAAGTGGCATTGATCGACATGATCAAGATGGATTCCACGATCGAGATCAGTACCCTGCTTTCGGGCATGGGGCACAGCGGTACCGCGCCGACCCGTTTGCATAGGGAACAGACTCCGGCGGCGCCAGCACCGACAAAGGCAACTTCGCCTGCGGCAAATCATCCGCCTGCGGCCAGACCTGCGTCTGCGGTGCGGCAATCGACTCCGGCAACTCCCGAAGCATCTCTCTCTGAGCGTACTTCCAGGGAAGCGTCGGTGCTGGAAATGCCGCAATCCGTTCCGATGCCGCTCGAGGCACCTGCATCGCGTACAGTCCGGGAAACCGGCGCACGCGGAGTTTCCGGTGCCCGTTCCGCGGTGACGGATGTGACTGAACCAGTGCGAGAAGCAGAGGAGCGATTCCGTCAGGCGTTGACCTCCGCTTCTCTCTCGGCCGTTGGATCGCATCAGGCCCAGCCTGCTTCTTCGCAGAATCTGCCCACTCATCCTATCGTACAGCTGCTCATCGACAAGCTCGACGCCGTGGTCCTGCCAAAACACTAACTCATGGCAACGGACCACTACATCCTTACCCAGCAGCTGGATTAATACAACCACGGGACTCCCTGTATGTTTATCAGCAGTATCTCCGGAACTGTCAGCGAACTGACACCGAACAACCAAACCCGTTTTCAATGCACGGTGACGCTCACTCTTCCGATCGAGGAAATTTCATCGATCGAGCCGGGCCGCCTCATCGCCACCGAGAACGTGTTTTCCTCTACGAAAGACAAGCGCTACACGGTGCTGCAAATCGTCAATGTCTTCCCCGTCGCCCCTGAAGAAAAGGGCGCGAAGCGCGGCAAGATGATGCTCGCTTGCACAGCCACTCCGATCGGACAGGAACTTCTGTTCAAGTCCACCAAAAAGGAAGCTGAAATTGTCACCGCCGATACGTATCCGGGCTTCGATGCCTCCGTCGAGGTTTTGGACGACGACACCACGCGCGATGTCATTCACCACATCGCGCCCGACAGCCGCGTCGAAGACGATGGCACGCGCATCGACATCGGCACGTATCGCAGCAATCCCAATGTGAAAGTCGGCATGGATGCCGCTACCCTGCTGCGCGGCAATGCCGTTGTGATCAGCGCCCGGCCGCGTGCACGCACAACGATCACGAACACCATTATTCAGGCGCTGCTGCAGGATGCTGAGCATCCGGTGCACATCGTGTATTGCGATGTCAACAACATGGGCACCATGAGCCTCGCGCCCATGATCTCAGGCTTCGCGCATTCGAGCGTTCTCTGCCTCAATGACAAATTCGTGCCGCCCAGCGTCTTCACCGCGATGAAAAGCGCCGGCGACCGCCCCGCTCACAAGCGTGCCGTGCTGGATTGGCTGGACATGATGATTCTGCCCTCTGTGCTCGAACAGCGCCGGCATGACTTCGTCTACGCAGTGTCTGACTGGATGCAGGAAAATCGCATCGCGGTCTTCCGTCCCAACGAACAGACTGTCGACGGATTCATCAATGATATCCGCGTTGACATTCTTGACGGAGTGGATGAGGAAGTCGAACTGTATATCTCGGAATTAATGAACGGCATAGCGGATACGTTCCGCGGCGAACGCTTCACCGAGAAAAACACGCGCGACATGCTCGACATGGTTGAAGAATTCAATCAGGATTCGAAAAGCCATTCTGCACGCAGAACGCTTTACGATCTCAAGGCTGAAATTCAATCGGTGTTCGACACCTATTCGAAAGACATTCCTACCGCAGCCCGCAAATCGACGCAGGATGTCATCAACGAGCTCAACAACGACACCCAGTCAAGCCTTCTGATCGTGCAGGGACAGAAACCCACCGACATCCTGCGCTTCATCAGCAATCTGACGCAGACCCTGATCGAGGAACGGCTAAAACGGCTCAAGATCCGCACACCGGTGCTGTTCATTTTCAACAACGTCGATGAGTACGTCGGCCGCAATGGATCGATGGCGCGGGAAGCCGGCTCGGACCGCTTCTATGAAACGGTGCAGACGCTGCTGGCCAACGGCCGCAGGCATGGACTCGGTTTCTGTCTCACACTCGAAAATGCTGCGTCGCTCGACCGATCCCTCGCACGCCGCGTGCAGTCATATTTCATCGGACCCATCACATTCGTGGATGAGCCGGCACGCATCGCCGACCTTCTGAACCTCTCGGAAGATCTTGTGCGTCCCGCGGTCCGTTACGAGGATGGTGAATTCCTCTTCACCTCGGCCGACTCGCCTTACCATCGTCGGGTCCCTCTGCCCGTCTATGCGGAAAAGAACACATCCGTGATCCACGCCTGGCTAGACGAAATGCTCATCGAAGAGGAGCGCCGCCGTCAGGAATACCTCGCACAGGAAGAAGAACGCCGTATTCGCGCGGATCATGAGCGCGAAGAGCGCCGACGCCAGCAGGAAAAGGCCGCAGCGGAAAAAGCCAAGGCCGATGCTGAACGTGCAAAAATTGACGCTGAGCGTGCGAAAGCCGACGCAGAGCGCGCGAAAGCTGATGCGGAGAGAGCTAAAGCCAATGCAGATCAGGATAAAGCGGATTCCGCGCGGGCAAAAGCTGAGGCGGATAATGCAAAGAAAGCCAACATGAACGAGGAACCGGACGAAGAGGGCGATGACGACCTCGACAAACCGGGAATCGGAAACATGTCTGAAGAAAGCAAGGCCAGAGCTGCGGCGACCACGCGTGACCGCAGAAAACGCGGCGGACGACGAGGACGGGACGACGATAGAAAAACTGATCCTGCCTCCGGGACCTCCAATTTCGACGATGACCAGCCGCAGGATGATGTTGCATTCAACTTCGACGCGGACCTCGATGCAGGCGACACCGCTGATACTGGCGCTGCTGCCGCAGAAGAGATTTCTGCGAAGAACGGCGACGCTCCGAAAACAGGCGAGTCGGCATCACGGAAGACACCCCGCGGACGGCGCGGACGCGGTCGCGGAAAGTCTGGAAAGAAAGACGGCGAGGCTCCGAACGGCAGCGATGCGCACGCCGGCGAGAAAACGCCTGCACGGGTCGAGACAAAACCGCCCGTACGCGAAGAGACAAAACCGCCGACACGCATTGAGCCGAAGGCAACTGAAGCCGCCCCGCCTCCCAGCAGCGGCCGCCAGTTGATTGTCGAGGATTTCGATCCGAACGCTGGCAAGCGCAGTGCGAGCTCTTCAGCTGATTCATCTGCCGCGTCAGCGAGCACCGCTCCGAAAGCAGCAGTTGATAACAGTGACAAGGCAAAATCCGATGATTCTTCAAAAGACGCCAGCCCTGCAAAGACCGCAGCTTCAGCAAAGGAAGCCGGTTCTGTTGACAAACCCGCGGACGACAAGAAGAAGGCTGCCCGCCGTCCCGCGCGGCGTCGGAGTCCCCGCGGGAAAAAACCTGATGATAAGAAATCAGACGACAAGAAATCGGCAGAATAATTTCGATCGCAACATCTCCCGGAAAGGAGACGAATGAAACTCGTATCGTGGAATGTGAACGGCATCCGTGCCATCGTGAAAAAGAACTTCTTCGAGTATCTCGAAGAAACTTCTCCTGACATCCTCTGCGTGCAGGAAACCAAGGCGCATGATGAGCAGCTCGATGAGACTCTGCTCACGCCGCCCGGCTACTACACGTACTGGCATTCCGGCGAACGCAAGGGCTACAGCAGCGTGGCGACGTTTACGAAGGTTCGTCCCACAGCAGTGTGGAAAGGCACGGACATCCTCGCTATGGACACCGAAGGACGAATTCTCCGAACCGACTTCAAAGACTTTGCGGTGTACAACGTCTACTTTCCCAACGGCGGACGCAGCGCAGAGCGGCTGAAGTTCAAGCTGGATTTCTACGACCGCATTCTCGATCATTTCGAGGAAGAGCGCAGCAAAGGTCTTCCCCTCGTGATCTGCGGAGACGTCAACACCGCGCACAACGAGATCGATCTGAAAAATCCGAAGCAGAATGAAAAGAACTCAGGGTTCATGCCCATCGAGCGCGCCTGGCTCGACCGGATCACCGGGATGGGCTACATCGATACCTTCCGGCATTTCCATCCGGATGCGGTGGACCATTATTCGTGGTGGGACATGCGCACGCGGGCACGCGACCGCAATGCGGGCTGGCGTATCGATTACTTTATCGTGACACCGGAGTTCATTTCTCAATGCAAGGATGCCTATATCGAAATGGAAGTGACCGGTTCGGACCACGCCCCCGTCGTCCTCGAAATCTGAGTGTATCAGCTACCTGATCATCGAAGGGAATCCCACGGGGTTCCCTTTCTTTTTACCAGGTCATAAGTACGATCGGTACGCGCAGCTGCATCGTCACGACACCATCGCCGAATTCCGTCGCACCGTACCATTTCAATTCAGCGCCGATACGCAGAGCCGCCGCGACGGTGTAGTCATAGCTCACTGCCGCCATCCACCCCTGGCTGAATCGCGTGACGTCGACCGTCGTCCCGAAGGAGGTGGCGTGGGAGCGAACGAAATAGCCGCCAGCCCCGCCATACAGAACGACAGCACTTCCCACCGCCATAGAAAACACGGCGAGTACCGGGATAGCGGAGAGAGAAAGCGAGGCATCGGTGCGGCCGAATGAGGTTTCTACGTCAGTGAGTTGGTATGAATAAAAGCGCGTCCAGCCGGATTCCAGTCCCATTCTCAATCGATGATCAGAATACCACAGCAGTCTTGCGCTTACTACGGCGCCGTCTCGGTCGATGTCTATTCCGGCATCGTAGGGCATGATGTAGCGCGCATATCCGCCTGCGAGAGTCGCGACGATCGCATAGCCTCCGCCGGTGGGAGAGTCCAGAACATTATCCTGTGCCCTGGCTTCGAAATAACCCAACAGCAGCGCTGCCAGCATTATGAGTGACAGGGCTGCTTTCATTGCACGTAATAACAAAATGCGACAAGAGAAGGATAGTTGGTCAGTATGCCGTCGAAGCGCCCGTTGAGGATAAACTGCTGTATATAATCCGCCTGATCGAGCGTCCAGGAGATTGCGAAGCGTCCTTCAGCCCGCATGCTGGCGACCGCTTCGTTTTGCGTACCCAGCGTCCATCGGGGCGCCCAGATCTCTGCATCGACCTTGCGTGCGGTTTCAATATCGAGCTCACAAAGGACAAGGGCATCTTTATAATCCGGGAGCCGCAGCAGTTCCGCGACCTTGTCCTCGTCCGGCAGACCGATGACGATCGCGAGATCGCGGCCGAGAATCCTTGCGCTGTCCTGATAGCTGCGCTGCAGATCGCGGAGCATAGCGAGGGAGACCGCTGGCTTAACATCGAGCCAGACAAAGCGAATGTTCGTCTGCCGCAGGATCGTGGCGAGCATCCGTTTGAGCGTCGGGATGCGTTCACCGTTTTTCAACCGAACGAAGGATTCGAGCTGTGCGATCGTATAATCGGAAACGGACCCGACCAATCCGCTTTTCAGATTCAGCCGGAGGTTCATGTCCTCGTCATGGTAAATGACAGGTACGCCGTCCTTACTGAGCTGCACATCAATTTCCACACCATTCGCACCAAAGCCCTCGGCGAGACGGACAAGCTCCGCCGAATTTTCCGAAGCAGGAAGCTGATCCGAATTTCTTCCACCCGCGCGATGCGCGATGATCAGAAACGGGCGTTCGCCCTTGTACAGCGGCCTGCGATACACCAGCTGCACCGGCCGCGGAGCCTTGCCGTCGGGAGCTCCGAAATCCCCGGTGATAATCACGCCTCCCGACCCAGCGCGCTCTCCGCGCATGAGACCTCTCCCGCCCCTCGCCTCTCCGATCGTTGCTCTGAAGGTACCCGTCTCGACACCGGTCTGCTTTCGCCAATACCCGGCAAACACAAGCGATGAATCATCCGAGGCGCTTTCCAAAATGCAGTACCCTGCATCGCGGTCAGTGAAAATTGAAACAGACTTGCCGGTCCGTTTTACGACGGCCTCGCGTCCGAGCAGCGACTGTCCGTCGATGACTTCATAGACGCCCTCCATCGCATTCAGGGTTTCGACTGTCAGAGCAGGCAGCCCTGCGAGCTCCGCCTTCGCATCTATTGCGGTCAGAGGAACGGTGATCTGGTCATTGCAGGAAAGCAGCAGCAGCAGCAGCAGCGGAAGGTATTTCATAACAGCACTCCGAAGAGCAATTCAGAAAACAGCAGTTTGCGGTTGAAGGTCGAAAATGCAAACCATGTCTGGTAGTGAAATTCTGTCCATGCCAGCCGGATGCCCAGCAATACATGGGTGTGATGCCATACCGGCTGTTCGAGCACGAGTGAAAGCGCTCCTCCCGCCAGGACATGCTGAGCCGAAGCGACCTCATTCTCGCCGGCGAAAGATCGCTGTGAGAACAGGACTATCGCCTCCCCTTGCGCCGTAAGGCGCACGTCGCCGAAGTCATGTCCCACTGCAATATTCGGATAGTTGATCGATCCGCTCATTCGGTTATCGAAACCCTCGAAATCGAAGAAGCCGAACCAGAACGCAATGTCGTCCCCGACAGCAACACCGAAATCCCCCAGTCGTTGACTCCATCGCAAACCTGCACGGAAATTGTTGGTGAAGTATTGAATCTCCATGCGTCCGTTGAGGCTAAACTGCCAGGGGAGCGCGAGTACCGCGTGCACATCGAGCGACGGAGCCTTGTTCATTTCCTCCTCCGCGATATCACGCGGCACTGTGAGCACGCGAATACCCACCGCGGCATCCACCGACCACGCAGCTTTCGGCGCCGGATAATACACCGACGGTGGCATTTCCTGATTCACGGGCGGGGTGTCATCCTGCGCCATCAGCGGCAGCGCGCAAACCGCGAGCAGCGTTAGCAATACCGCACTAATCCGGACTGCATTATGGAAATGGCGTTGAAACATCATACGGGAAAATAGCGAATAACCGTGTCCCTTGCATTGCCCCCTCGGGAACCAGAGTCCGGAAGGGACGGCGGAGCGCTGGCTCCGCCCCTCTGCGAACGAGCGCCGACATCGAAATCGAGCGCGACATCGAAATCGAGCGCGACATCGAAATCGAGCGCGACATCGAAACCGAAGACGAGTACGACTTTAGTGGGGATGGAGCTTCCGTAGGCGACCGGAGCGGCGCGCTCCAGCGCGCCCATATTTGCAACGGCGCAAGGCACGATCCGTCTTCGTCCGCTGGCGCGGACTTCGCCGCGACGAGAGGCCTGGACTATGATCGGTCGCGCTCGCCACAGCGAGTCTTCGACTTTCAGCGCGAAGGCGCGGAGCTGGCGCTCCGCGGTCCTGTGTTGCGTGGAGCTGGCGCTCCACGGTCCAGTGTTGCGCGGAGCTGGCGCTCCACGGTCCCTTCTT
>JBATDG010000034.1:0-9552 GCA_049663345.1 Bacteroidota bacterium | reverse complement strand
GCGGAGGGGCGCCTGTCGGCGCGGAGGGGCGGCTACGCCGCGCAGTAGTGCCTGCGGCACGGGGGAGCAGCTGGCGCCGCGGTTATTGTGGGCGATTCAGGAGTGCTGTTCGAAAACGAAATAATTTGTGCTTGAGGGTCTGAATCTGGCTATCCCGTTGTTTGCGCTCGGGAGATTGAATATACCCGAGATCCTGTGATATCAGTAGAAGGAATTCCAGCTAACAGGCGGAGCCAATTGATTGTGTCAGAAAATGTGCAAAGGCCTTTGCGGTCTGTCTCCCGGCAACTTCCGCGACAATGAAATCACTTCAAAATCAGTGAATTTTCGCATAGCATCTTTCTCCCTTATGCTTATTCAACCAATATCATAACTTCCTCCCTCAGACAAAATCCAAAAACCACTCCCCTCCATCTTCTGCCGCAGGCATTCCCCCGTGCCGCAGGCATTCCCCCGTGCCGCAAGCACTCCCCCGCAGCGCAGCTGCTCCCCCGCGCCGAAGGCGCTCCTACGCTCCTTTACGCGCCCGAATAGAATGAGAACGCGCCCGGAAGGCAGGTGACGACGATGCGGCGGGCGCGGTCGGATAGGATTTCGCCGTCGACGTGGACAGGCAGAGGAAAATCGAGTGAGACGTCGAAATGTGCCGCCTGGGCGTAGGTGACTTCGGGAGCGGAGAGATGCGAGCCGTTGAGAGCGCGGGGGAGGACCTGAAGCACGCGTCCCGTACTCATCTGCTTCGCGTGGCAGAGGTCCAGCAAGCCGTCGGAAATATCCGCCTTCGGCGTGAGGCGAAAGCCTCCACCGCTGGTACTTCCATTGCCGATGCAGGCGAGAAAAAGGCTGGCGGCGAGTTCGTTATTCTTAAACACGGTGACCGAGGGAACCGCCGTGTAAAACCGCAGCACGCGAAACACAGCGATCAGGTAGGGTATGATGCCGCTACCCGTGCTCCTTCGGGAGACGTCCATCGCCACGGCGGCATCGAAACCGATGCCGATGGCATTGATGAAATGCCGCGTGATAACCTTGCCGTCTTCATCCACTACATCGGCCTTCGCCGCATCCACCGCGATACTGCGGTCGCGGAGCAATGCCTCGAGAGTGTCCTTCATCGAACGCGAACCGAGCAAGGTTGCGAAATCGTTGCCCGTACCCAGCGGCAGCACACCTACCGTATGCGATCCCGGACGCAGACCATTGATGACTTCATTAAGCGTACCGTCTCCACCCGCCACGCACAAGGGCGCACCGTCGTCGGGCAGCGCCGCCGCGATCTCCGCCGCATGCATCCGCCGGGCGGTCACATACTCCTCCACCGCATAGCCGGCGTCCTGCAGAGCATTGAGTACGACCTTGAGTTGGCGTCCCGAACGTCCCTTCCCTGCCGCGGGATTGAGTATAAGATGAATTGTTCGCTGCATCTTTGAAAAATAGGCAACAGTGAAATGAAACGCGAGGGGGGGGATACTGAGCAAGGCTGCAGTCGGATCAGGAACGTTTATTCAACCAGTCCAGCAGCGCCGTGATAAACGTCAGGGGATGAGGGGGACAACCCGGAACGAACAGATCGATCGAATGGCGGTCGAGTACTGCACGGTCAATCTGTGGCGAATTTTCAAACAGTCCGCCGGATATTGCGCAGGTACCGGTGAGGATGATGATGCGGGGATTCGGCACCGCGTCGATACTGATCTCAAGCGGCGCGGCCATGGCGCGTGTTACCGGCCCCGTCAGGACGATGCCATCAGCATGCCGCGGAGAAGCCACGAATTCAATACCGAAGCGTCCCATATCGAAATTCACATTGCTCAGAGCGTTGAGCTCCAGTTCACAGCCGTTACAGCCGCCTGCGGAGACCTGGCGGAGCTTCAGGGATTTTCCGAAATAGGACCGGATTCGCTCGGATGCCTGCTCAGGAGTAATGCCTGAGGTTTCGTGCGTGACGATGAGCCCTTCACGCGAACTCGTGCCGAGGCGATAATCCGGCGTGAATGCAATGATGTGCTCCGGACATGCTTCCTCGCACATTCCGCAGAAGGTGCAGCGGCCCAGGTCGATGCGCACGGGATCGAGCGCTATCGCCTGCGTCGGACATGCGCTGACGCACGCCGTGCAACCGTCCGCGCACGCCGCATCACTGATGCGCGGGCGCCCCCGGAATCGCTCGGGAATCGTCACGCAGCGGACATCGGGCAAAACTGCGTTGCGCTGGAGGATTCGGAGTTTGATGCTGTTTATCATGCTTCGCTTTCTTACTTGCGTGCCTATAAATCGTGGCCTGCATACGACAGGTCAAAACTCTTGTTGCAGAGCGGAAAATCAGAGATCGCGGTTCCACGCATGACGAGCGGCATCGCGGCCCAGTTGAGACAGGACGGATCGAGTATGCTGTATTGCTGCAGGGCACCCGTCTCGCTCGTGAATGCGGTATGCACAATTTCGCCCCGCCATCCTTCCACAAGAGAGATCACTGCCGAGGAGGGCTCCGGCGCATCCATATCTCCGCGTATGGGGCCTTCCGGGAAATGCTCAAGCAGGTCGAGGATCATCCGAAGGGAGTCTTCGATTTCCAGGGCACGGATGCGCGTGCGTGCCGCGACATCCCCGGTCCTGAGCGTGAGAAGCGAAATCGGGAAGTAGCGGTAGGCACCGTACGGGAAATGCACGCGCGTATCTATCTCGATGCCGGCGGATCTCGCCGCCGGGCCGGTCAGTCCGAGTCGCTGTGCCTGGTCCTTGCTCACAACCCCCAGCTCGTTGAAGCGCAACAGGATTCCGGTGGACATGAACAATTCGCCATTGATGACCTGTATGTCATGCCGGATCGTCTCGAGATTGCGACGGATGCTCGCGCGAATATCGTCGGTGAGCACCTGCCGCACGCCGCCATGGACGTAGAAACCACGGCCGAAGCGCGAGCCGGACCATTCGGCCAGCGCATTGATCGCGAGCGTTCGCAGTCGTCCGTAGCTTGAGGCAACGAGCGCGTACCCGACATCGTTGGCGATGCCCGAGAGTCCCGACAGATGCATCGCGATGCGTTCGAGTTCCTCGCCCACGCAGCGCGAGGCCTGCGCAGGAAGACCGACCTGCATGCCGGCCAGGCTTTCCATCGCACGGCAATGCGCTCCTGTATGTCCGAGTACCGTATCGCCGGCGATGGATTCCGCGAGCGCGATGCGATGCGAACGCACGCCGGGAGGCACATCCTGAATCCCAAGCATCAACTTCTCCACACCGCGATGCTGATACCCCAATGCGATGTCGAGATTGTATACCGTCTCACCGTGACAGTGAAAACGGAAATGCCCGGGCTCGATGACGCCTGCGTGGATGGGACCAACCGCCACTTCATGCATTTCCAAATCCTGCTGCGTCGAAAATCGCGGAAGGTCGAGAAGCTGCGGAGGCGTGGGTTGCCTCACCGGTCGGAGATCGGTGGAACCAGAGAAGGTATATCCGTACTCCTCCGCCAGCGTGGATTCGAAGTATCGCAACTGGGGAAACTCGTTCGCGAGACCGGGGAGCTCCAATCGATCGGGATGCACCTCGACGCCGATAACTCTGATCGACGATGACTCTCTGTCGACAAATATTGAGAGCAGCCGATGCGGAACTGCGCGATCGACTGGAGAAAGCCCGACGAGTCTGTTCCCACCCGCCAATGCTTCTGCCGCGAACTGCCGCCATTGTTCCGCTCCGGCGAAAGGGATTTCCCGCTGGAGGAAGCGCTGGTTATTGCGAACAGTCAGCGACGTCATAGCGTGACTCCGTATGTGTCGGCGATACGCAGAATGTGGTCGTGAAGCATCGACGGCGCGCTCACGGCAAGTGCGAGCAGAATGACCAGCACCGCAAGTGGCGCGAACTGCATGATGCCGAACCGTTCCCGTTCTTCCGAAGAATCGATACCGGACTCATCGGCATAGAGCATCGAAAACAGCGCCTTTCCCATGTAGATGAAAATGAACAGCAGCATGAACAGCAGAAGCGGGAGTATCCATATCCAGTCATGAAACAACGCCGCCTGGAAAATCATCAGTTCACTGAAAAAGATACCGAAGGGCGGAATACCGGAAATCGCGAGGAAGCCCAGCAGCAGCAGCCACCCGCTCCAGGGAAGGACGCGAAGCACGGAACGCACGTCGCGTATTTCCCGCGACCCGTATCTGCGATGAATATTCCCTGCCGAAAGGAAGAGCACGCATTTCGTGAGGGAATTATAGATAACGTGGTATAATGCCCCCACAACGGCCAGCTTTCCAATGCCTAGGGCGAGCACGATGATGCCCAGGTGCTCGACGCTGGAATACGCGAGCAGCCGCTTGTAGTTGCCTGCGCGAAAGACAAACAGGAATGCAGCGAACACGGAGAGGAGTCCGCCGACAATCATCACCCCGCGTGCGAAATCACCGGCAGCGGTACCTGACACGATCTGCAGTATGCGCATGACGCCGAGGAGCGCGGTAATGCGCAGAGAGCCCGACATAAGCGCGGCGATCGGACCCGGGGCATTGCTCGTCGCGTCGACGTCCCCGAGATGTGTCGGGGCCAATCCGATCTTCGTGCCAAGACCGACGAAAATAAAAACGAAACTCGCTTTCAACCACACAGGGTCGAGCACTCCGGCGTTTTGTATGAAATCCGTGAACATCAGTTGACGTCCTTCCATCGGCGTACCGGCAGCCGATAACGACAGAAACACGATTCCGATAAACGCAAACGCGATTCCCACCGACACGACGAAGAGATATTTCCACATCGCTTCGAGAGCTTCCTCGTTTCGATAATAATAGATGAGCGGCGCGACACTCAACGTGGTCGCCTCCGCTGCAACCCAGTACAGCCCGAAATGATTACTGAGGATTGCCGCGGAATTGAAGCAGACATAGAAATTCAGCAGCGAAAAATAATATTTCTTTCCGCCACCTTCGGGCGACGACGCGGTTTTCGTCAGGTGCGCGTAAGAGACGAGCACGACCCAGAAATACACATTGGAAAGCACGAGTATAAATAGCGTGCTCAATGCGTCGCGGCTGAAAAAATCCGGCATCCCCGGCGAAAAAACACCCGCGAACAACAGCACGGAAAACAGCAGATGAGCGGCACTCACGAAGACAGACACCGTGTACTGCGCACGCAGATTCGGCAGCAGCAGACACGACGCTGCGGCAATCGCCGGGATGATTATCAGAACCGCGATATCGAGCATCAGTCTTTCAACCTCCCGATCGCGGTCACGTCGAAGCCGGAGAGCGTCGAACGGATTCTGTTCATCGCGATACCCATGAGGAAGATGACAACAAACACATCGAGCAGCATACCGAGCTCAATCATGACAGGCAGTTCGGTGCCGACGGAGATGCTGAACAGAAACAGTCCGTTTTCCAGCACAAGGAAACCCGCGACGTGAACGATCAGCTTTCTCCGGAATATGATGATGAAACTCCCCGCCACAATCGCGGAAAAACCCGTGGCGAACGGGATTGTCTGGATTTGCGTCATCGACGATAGATAATCTGAAACAATGAAAATGACGGACATGGAAGCAATAACCAGCAGGAGCAGTGTGATCTGTTGAATCGTAGGTTCGATCACGCGATTGATATCGAGATCACGAATAATCCTGTTCATGTATCGCGGAATCAGAACAACCTTGATCGTGAACAGCGCCAGGGGAAGCAGAAAGCTGAGCAACGGCGCGCCATGAATGAGCGGCAGCAACAGCAGAATCGTCAGCAGCAGCCCCTGCACGCGCATCAGCGTCACGTAGGTCTTCACCTTCATCGTGACGGCGAGATAATAGAGCGTGAAGCAGAATATGATACTGAGTACGTTTTCCATGGCGGCGGTTTACCGGGTAAATGTGTAGATCAGCAGATTCAGTACCCCGATCGCGGTCGCGAACAGCAGATACTGCGGGATGCTCACCATCTTGAAGCGAACGCTCACCGTCTCCACCAATGCCAGCACCAACGTCATCAACGCTACCACGGCGCCGAAGTAGACGAACCGCATCGAAGGATTCGCGCCGAGCGCATTGAAAAGCGACGCTTCGAGCATGGTATAGACGAGTAATCTGAGATAGCTCGCGTATTGATATAAAAAGAGGTCAACACCCGAATTATCCAGAATCATCACCTCATGAATCATGGTGAGTTCAAGATGTGTGGTCGGATCATCGACCGGCATCCGCGAGCTTTCCGCGACCGCGAGGAGGAACACCGAAATCGAGCAGACAAGAATGAATATACTGTACGACAAATTCGTGAGCTGCACGGAATTATATATTTCGTACATCGATGTCGTACCGCTGATGAACGCTATGCTTCCTATCGTAAAAAAGAAAATCGGTTCGGCAAACACCGCGAACGTCGCCTCCCGGGCAGCACCCATCCCTTCCATCGATGAACCGATATCCATAGCGGCGATGATCTGGAAAAATCGCGCGAGGCCCAGGGTATACGCGAAGAGAATGAGGTCCCCGTCGAAGCTGAGCAACGGTTTGACGATACCCATGGGAACCATCGCAACCACCACCATGACGGCGGCGAAATTGATCACGGGCGCCACAGTACTGAGAAACGATGCATTGCTCGACCTGACGGTTTCCTTCCGGAAAAGTTTGGCCAGTTCGTAATACGGCTGCAGCACGGGAGCGCCGATCCTGCCGGTGAAGATCGCTTTTTGTCTGTTCACGATTCCGGCGAATAAGGGTGCACCCGCGAGCATGGCGCACACGGTGCCGAGTCCCGTTACGATGCTCGTCATTTCCATAGGAACGCCACGATACTGTATACCACGATAGTGATGAGCACGGAGGCGATGTAGGCTCTCACGTCGGAGGTCCGGAAAAGCCGAATGCGCAGCACCGTCGCACGAATGAATGCCACACCCGGTAGCAGAACCCTCGTATCGACAAGATCGGAAGAATGCGTTGACACGGCTGTGGCTTCCTGCTGCGTTGGTGTCAGGGTGTGCATCGTCTTTTCATATCGAAGCACGACGTGCGCAATCGTGTTCAGGGCGTCGGAAAACGAAGATGCTGTATACTGCATCCGCGGCGTGACAGCGGCATAGCCACATGCCCAGGTATCGGAAATACGCGATCCGAATTTCTTTTGTACCGCGGATTTTGCCAGGAGGAGCAGGAGCACGAGCAGCGCGGAGATGCCGGTGACTCCGCTGAGGAACAACCAATCAATATCCATGAGCGCGGGAGAACGTTCGCCTGCGAGCATTCCGCTGGAAACCACACCGTTCACAATCCCGACGATAGTGCTCGGATACACTCCGATGATCACGCAGAGCGATGCGAGTATCCCGAGCGCCGCGTATTCGTACGGCGTAACAATAAACGCACGCTGAGGCAAACGCTCTCTCCCCAGAAATACGATGGCGTTCAGCTTCGTGAAGCAGGCAACAGCCAGGCCGCCGACAAAGGCGAGTCCCACGGTAACGATCAGCATCGCAAGAGGGTAGTAATGCTGGAGGTCCTTTGCTGCGGAGAAAAACGCGTTGTAGAGGATAAATTCAGAAATGAATCCGTTCAGTGGAGGCAGTCCGCTGATCGCGACGGACCCGATCAGAAACAGCACCGCGAAATACCTGGCGCGATGGATAATGCCTCCCATCTGCTCGATGATGTGCGTCCCGGTGTTCCCCACAATGACGCCGCTGCCGATGAAAAGCAGGCTTTTGAATATGGCATGATTCAGTGTATGGAGGAGGGCGCCACCGAAACCGAGCAGCTGGATGGGAAGGGAATGGTATGCGGAGCCGATGAAACCGATCCCGATTCCGATGCCGATGATTCCGATATTCTCGACGGAGTGGTAGGCAAGCAAGCGCTTGATGTCATGCTGTGCGAGTGCGTACCACACGCCAAAAATGGCGCTGATCATTCCGGCGACGAGCACGATCCAGCCGAGAAACTCCGGTACCGGATTCAGCATTTGATACGTTCGCAGCAAGCCATAGATACCGGTTTTGATGATGATCCCTGACATGAATGCGCTGATCACCGCGGGTGCGACGGGATGCGCGCGGGGCAGCCAGAAATGGAAGGGCATGAATCCCGCCTTCATTCCGAAGCCGATGAGTGCTAATGCATACATGGCGTAAAACACGGATCCTGCGTCCGCTGAAAGCAAACAGTCGCTCATGAGCCAGCTCCCCGTACTCGCATGCATCAGAAAGAAAAATGCATAGAGGAGGAAAACGATGAGGTGTGATACGGCGAAATAATACATGCCGCCCGTTCGCGTTTCCTTTTTTTCCTGTTCGAATACGATGCCGAAATACGCCGCGATGGACATTATTTCCCAAAACACCAGGAACAGAATGGCATGATCCACGATCACCAACAACTGTGTCGAGATCAGAAGCACCCCGAAAATCACGAGCATGCTGTGCACGGATCGCCCGCTGCGCGCGGCCTCCCGGAAGTAGGAATAACTGTAGAGAGCGGTAGGAATCGAGACCAGCTGAATCACACACAGAAAGAATAGCGCCAATGGATCGAGTCGGAACACATTCGCCGGCAATCCCGCAATGATGAAGCCGGCATGCGTCCCATGCGAATTCACCAGGGCGGACAGCGACGCGGCGAGACCGACTCCCAATCCTGCGACCAGCAGCACATGCATGACGGCGAGCGCTCTGCGCGTGTCGCGAAAGAACGCAAGGACGACAATGGCAAGAAACTGTATGGCGATACCCGCAACGAGGAAGGGCATGATCTCAGTTGCCCCTCCCGGATTCTATTTCAATGATCGTCCCCAGAATGTCGGCATAGCAATGTCGCTGCTCCAGGGCCAGGCGAAAATTCTCATGCGAAAGCAGAAAACTCAGATGCGCGAGGAGGCTTAGATGCTGTTTGATTGTCTGCGAGATCAGCAGAATCAGCGTGTGCACCGGTTTCCCGTCGAAGGATTTCAGATCCAGCGGCCGCTCAGGAAAGAAAAACGCAACCACCGGTTTATCCTCTCCGACCATCAGCGGAATCCGCGGATGCGGCAAACTGATGCCGTTGCCGATGGCGGTGCTGAGGAGTTCCTCGCGGCTCTTGAGCAGCTGCACGATGATGTCGCGATCCACGTCATTCTCAAGGCGCAAACGCTCCACCATCTGTTCAATGTAGTCCCCCTCTGTCAGAGCGCAATCATAGCAGAAAGCACCTTCGTCAAGTACCGGACTCAGTTCGCCGACGTGATACTCGCTCATGTTCGCATGCTCCGATAAATTGAGTGCGACGTTCCCGCTTAACGCCCACTCGATGATCTGCTGCTTGTTGAATAGCACCCGGTCATCGATAACGGTGAAAGGAATTTCCTTCCGCCTCACGAATCCCAGAATTTCCTTCTCGGATTTCTGAAGCAGCGAGGCAATGTTCCGTAGAGTCAAATCCACCGTGTTTTCTCCCGCACAAATATCCAATGACTGTCACGACGGCGTGCGTATACGAACGGCCGATCCCGTCTTCTGTTGCTTTCAATAACGTCATCGTCTGATAAAATAGGACTTTGTAATGTCACTACCAATCCCAGG
>JBATDG010000033.1:0-75146 GCA_049663345.1 Bacteroidota bacterium | reverse complement strand
CGATCCTGTGCGCGGAGCTGGCGCTCCGCGATCCTGTGCGCGGAGCAGGCGCTCCGCGATCCTGTGCGCGGAGCTGGCGCTCCGCGATCCTGGGAGGGGAGTTCCCCGACTCGTGTGAAAAGTGTATATTTTGGGTTTATTGACAACAATAACAGAATAGACGCGACCCCATGGAGAAATCGAAGAAGCAAGGAAAGTCGGAACAGAAAATCCCGGCGCAGAAGGGATTTCATTTTCAGCCGCTGCAGAGCCGCATGCTTGCGTGGACGTTTCCCGCTCTGTCGATTATCGCAGGGCTGCTCTATGCCTTGCCGATGACGACCACCGTGGGGGAGACAGGGTTTCCGTTTGATGATGCCTATGCAGCGCTTGCCTTTGCGCGGACATTAGTCGAGAATGGCGTGTATTCCTTCCACGCCGGCGCAGCTGCAACATCAGGTATGACCGCTCCGCTGCAGGTGTTTCTGCTGGCGATAATCGGTCTCGTTACCGGTGATGGTATAACTGCAAGTTTTCTGCTTGGTATAGCGTCATTCGCCGCGATTTCCGGACTCACGTTCCTTCTCGGTCTGCGGTTGTTCCGTGATCGCGAATGGCTTGCAGCGGCAGCGGCGCTGCTGGTTGTGCTCTCGCCGCAGATGGCCAGCGCTGCAGTCTCCGGACTCCCGACGCTGCTCCTCACCGCACTTCTGCTCGCCTCAGCATATTACTATTTCGCCCGAAAGACGATGCTGTTTTTCCTTTTCGCAGGACTCGCTCTCTGGGTTCGTCCCGATGCGCTGGTGTTTTTTCTCGCAGCACTCGTGCATCTGCTTTACAGCCATCTCGCAGTGAAGCAGGAAAACAAGCCGGTGTTCGTTGACGAACGAGCGGTCACCGGACGCGAAACAGCAATCGGCGGGGTTCTGTATCTCCTGCTTGTCGCTGGCTACATGACCTTCAATCTGCTGCTGTCGGGAAAAATATTCGTCAATCCTGTTTCGGCGAAGCTTGCCTACTACGCCGGAGCCACGAGTGCGTTTCCCAGGGAGGCGTGGAATTTCTACTCGCATTCCTGGGCGGCTGCGATTGTGCTTTTCGCCATGTTCGGATTGATCATGATCGGGGTGGACATCATCCGCCGCCGTTCTGTGCCGATGCTGATGAGCGCGGCCTTCGTGGTAGGGACGATTGCGGCATACGGTCTGTTCTTCCCTATCATTCTCGATAATCATGTGCTGCTTCCAACCCTGCCGTTTTTTACGCTTCTCGGAGCATGGGGACTCTGGCGGGCATTCAGCATGCTCGCCGAAGGTCTGCCACTTTCGTTTATGCGCACCGTCTCGCTTTCTCTCGTCACCATTATCATTGGCGCTGCTGCGGTCATGGCAGTCGTCGATTGGTCCGCCTACCGCGATGTGCATTATAGATCTGTGCGCTATGTGCTCGATCGTTCCGTAGCTGCGGCTCGTTGGATCGGGTCGAACACGCCTGAAGAAGCCCGTGTCGCGACGCATTTCCCGGGAGCGGTGAGCTATATCGGCAATCGCTTTGCGGTGGATATGGCCGGCAAACTTACGCCAGCGGTAACTGATCACATGGGCAGCATGGCGGAGCTTGTGGCGACATTGCGCAAGAGCGGCGTGAAGGTGATAGCCACGCAGCGGGATATGTTCGAGGTCGTGAATACAAATCCGGTATTCTCTTCGGATGCCTCGCAGCCGGGTTTGACGGAAGTGTTTTTCTACTCGCCCGGACGCACGCATTTGATGTCCCAAACGGCGAGTTCCCTCAATATCGAGGCCGCGCAGATGATGGCGCAGAAACGCTGGCGCGAAGCGGCGATGCTGCTGCAGCGATCTTTCAAGGAGGATCCGTATTCCTGCCGCACAAGCACGCTGTACGGGCTCGCAGTCCTTCAGCTCGGCGATACGCTGAATGCCCGCACATATTTGGGGCAGGCAATTACGCTCCATGGTGAATATGCCCCTGCAATGGTGCCGCTCGGCGACATTCTTGTCCATCAGAAAGAATACACGCAGGGCATCCGTCTGCTGGAACAGGCGCTGGAGCTCAACCCATCGTCCGCTCAGGCGCGGATGTCCATGCGTGCAGCTGTTAAGGCGAAGCGAGAGGATTCACTGAGCGCGCTCGGCATTCACACCTACACTTTCACGCGATAGCAGCGCATGCGCCGCAGAGCCGGGCTTATCCCGTCCATAATATTTTTCGCCTCGCTCATTGCGGCAGTGGGCGCGCCGTTGCATTTCGCCGAATGCCAGCAGATGCGCCGGGAATTGCGCGGCGTATGGCTGACGACGCTGCTCGGACTTGACTGGCCCGCATCCTCACTGCGCGGAAACGTCGCGGGACAGAAACAGGCCCTGCGCGACATCCTCGATGACTTGCAGCAGCGGCATTACAATGCAGTGTTTTTTCAGGTGCGCTCGCGCGGCAATGCGATGTACCGTTCGGCGTACGAGCCCTGGGCTTCGGAATTGACCGGAGTACTGGGACGCGATCCCGGTTGGGATCCGTTGGCCTTCGCAATTGAAGAATGCCACGCGAGGGGAATCGAGCTGCACGCCTGGTTCAACGTATGCCGCGTGTGGAGCAAGGGCGATCCGCCCGCCTCGACGCCTGTAAATATCGCACGCGCACATCCGGAATGGGTGCAGCGCTTCGGCGACGACCTCTGGATCGATCCGGGCATCCCGGAAGCCCGCGCATACACTGTGCGAGTAGCGGAGGACATGGTCCGTAATTACGCGATGGACGGATTGCATTTCGACTACGTTCGCTATCCCGACCGGGGGTTCAAGGATGACGATACTTACCACCGCTACGGCGCAGGCAAGCCGATCGACGATTGGCGGCGCGACAATGTGAGCGCGTTTGTTCGCGAGGCGTACCGGCGCTGTATCGCTGTGCGTCCTTCGCTTCAGGTCGGCTCGGCTCCCATCGGCATTTACAAGAATCTCCCGACCGCCAAAGGCTGGGAAGGCCGTGATGCCATTTATCAGGATTCGCGCCGGTGGCTGCGCGAGGGATATCACGATTATGTTGTGCCTCAGATTTATTGGGGACTCACCCGCCGCGGCAGCAACATTGATTTCGAAGCTTTGGTGAAGGATTGGAAAAGCAATGCGTCGGGGCGTCACGTCTATTCCGGTGTTGCCGCCTACAAGGAAAACGTACAGCCCTGGCTGGCCGATCATGTGGATGCAGCGCGTGGCCGCGGTGCAGACGGCGTGGTATTCTTTCGCTTCGAACACGTGCGTGGCAACACGATGGGTGGACGCTTTGACCAGCTCGCAATTCCGCCCGCGATGAGCTGGCGCGACCCGCTGCGCCCGAATCCTCCCCTGAATTTGCGAAGTGAGAATGGTGCTCTGGCGTGGGATGCTCCGGTGTCCGCCACCGATGGAGACATCGCCTCATGGTATGCGGTGTATCGTCGGGGAAGCGCGGAGGGCGGCGAACAATTGCTGGCGCTGCTGCCTTCGGGCACGCGTCATTGGCCTGCTCCGCAGAATGCATCTGCGGTATCCGGAGCCGGGTTCAGCGGTATTACGGCAGACTACACCGTCACGGCCCTTGATGCATTCTGGAATGAAAGCGCGGCCGCCGGCGGCCCCATCGCTATCGCGGAAGCTGATGAATCGATCGCCGCTCCGTCCATGGCTGTGTTCGGTCCCCGCATTTCCACACCGCAAGCCGCAGGCGACAATCTCATTCTGCTCGGGTACGAACTTGATCAGCCGGTTTTTGTCCGGCTCCGTTTGATGGACGCCAACGGCGCCGAGGCGCTGGTGCTTGTCGACGGCTGGGAGGAAGCTGGTGCGCATGTCATCGGCATCGACCGCAGCCGCATCCCCGAAGATGTTAAACGCTACATTTTCGAGGCGGGGGAGTTACGGAGCATTATGGAATTCGAGCTCGAGGATTAATCCGGAGAGTAGTGATCCAGAGAACACACACGGAAAAACGACTGCTTGAGCAGCTGCGGGACGCACGTCCCTCAGACGCAGTGCTCGGGCGCTGTGACGATGCTGATCGCTGCACGCGTCTGTATCAGAGCATCCTTGTTCGTGCCGCCATGACGATCGAGCAAGGCGCAACGACCATGGATGTGCTGCTCAGCGAGGCGCTGGAGGCCGTCCCTTCGCCCGAGCGCGCTCTGGTCCATCTTGACCGCTTTCTCGAGGCGTCGATGAGTCCCTCCGGCATCCTCGAACATTTCCTCCGCGCCCCGCGCCTTCTTTCGGATTATCTCCTCCTTATATCATCATCCCTCTGGCTGGCCGATACAATGGTCCGCGACGCGGGACTCTTCCGCTGGCTGCTCGCGTCGGATGTGCTCGATCATATGCCTTCGCACGCGGCGATCGTCGAAGCGGCGCATGCTGCGCTGCAGCGCTTCGAGCGTCCGGAACTTCGCCACAATGCCTTGCGCCGGTATCAACGGCGTGAGCTGCTGCGCATCGCGGCCGCGGATCTGCTCGGGCGGAAGCCATTCTCCGCAGTGGTGGCAGAGCTGAGCGCCCTGGCGGACGCCATCGTCGGCTGCGCACTCGGCGAAGCCATCGCGACCGTCGAACGACGCCGTCAGCGTCCGCTCCCTGCCCGCATCGCGGTGCTTGCTCTCGGAAAGCTCGGCGGCCATGAACTGAATTACAGCTCGGACATTGATCTGATGATCGTGTACGACGGACCGTCCCTCGAGACTCTCGCCCAGCCCTCGGGCAGCGAACTACCCGGGATTCAGGAAAGGCACGACGACGTAATCGCCGTCGTGAAGGAAATGCTGCGCCTGCTTACCGAGACCAGCAGTGAAGGAATGCTCTATCGGACGGATCTGCGCTTGCGTCCCGACGGCTCCGCCGGAGCGCTCACACTCTCCCTTAGCGCGACCATCGCCTATTACGAGCGGCGCGGGGCGTTGTGGGAGAGACAGATGCTGCTTCGTGCACGCTTCTGCGCGGGAAATGAGGAACTCGGTACAGAACTGCTCGCGCGACTCGAACCGTTTGTGTATCCACGGACCATCCTTCGGCCGCCATCCCAGATGCGTGCCGATGTTCATGCGCGGCTTGCCGAACGATGGACCGACGAGAAAAACGTCAAGCACATGCGCGGCGGCATTCGTCACATTGAATTCAGTCTGCAGGCACTGCAGATGCTGCATGCGCAGCGGAAATCACTCCGCACGCCGTCGACTCTCTCAGCGATAGCGGCATTCACCTCCGCAGAGCTTCTGCAGCCGGAAGAAGAGGCGCAGCTTCGAAGCGCGTACGTCTTTCTCCGGCGCGTCGAGCATCGGCTGCAGCTCGAGGCATTCGAGCAGACGCATTCGCTGCCTTCAGATCCCGCCGCCCTCCTGCGTCTCGCACGCGGCCTCGGCTTTGAAATCGTTGACCTGTTTCATCGCAGGTTAAAGTTGACGCGGCAGGCTGTGGACCGCATCTGCAGCAGCATTCTCGAAACGACGGAGGAAAAAAACGATGAGGAGGCGGTGGAATTCCCGGGGCCGATCTCCGAGGACCTCCGCACCCGGACGATCCTTCACGATATTATCTACGGCCGCAGCAGCGCTCCGCGAAGCACCGCAGAACGCCATCGCCTGCGAGAACTTCTGCCGGAACTCATGCGCGACATTTCAGCAGCGACGCTTCCCGGGCAAGCGCTGTCCGGCATCGAACATTTCACTCACAGTGCGGGCGGTTCCGGCGGACTCACCTACCTCGAAAACCCGCGTGCACGCCGTCTGCTGCTGCGTCTTGCCGCACTCGCGCCTGTTGCGCTGCGGCAGCTCGAACGCGATCCGCTGGCGCTCGAACTTGTATTCAGTGGCTGGAATGCCGACGCACTCGACGATGCGCAGTATCAGCGTGTGGTTTCGATATCCGCGCTTGCTTCGCTGCTTATCGACAACAGTGGAATCGATGCTTACGGACGAGCGCTCAGCACGGTAGCGGATACGGTGGTGCGGCGCGCGATCGCGGAGCTGCACGATGACAGTTTCCCTTTCGCCATACTGGCTCTGGGAAAGTACGGCAGCAAGGAACTCATCCCCGGAAGCGATCTCGACGTGATCGTGCTTTACAAAGCGGAGGCGACTGAACATCATGAGCACGCGCAGCGTCTGGCCCGGGAGGTGATTCGCAGGATGCAGGGAGGGGGAGTCCCGGCCTTGTACGAAGTCGATGCCCGGCTGCGGCCCGAAGGACGCAGCGCGCCGCTGGCTGTCACGCTGGATTCCTGGCAGCGATATCTGGGCGAGCGTGCGTCGCTGTGGGAGCGGCAGTCGCTGCTGCGCGGCCGTGTACCCGCAGGAGATCCGACATTGTCCTCCGAAATCATGGCCGTCATCGATGCCGTGCGCCGTGAAGGACAACTGCTGCCGGAGGACCTATCCGCCATACGCACGATGCGGTACAAAATGGAGCCGGAGAATCGCTTTCGTCAACCGGATTTCTTCGACATCAAAAAATCCGTCGGCGGGCTCGTTGATGCGGAATTCGCTGCGCAGGCGCTTCAGCTCGCGCACCCGTCCTTGCGTACCGGCGGCACAATCGAAGTGCTGCGAGAGGCTGCCAGTGAGCTTCCCGTCATTGCTGATGCTGCGGGACAGCTAAGTGCTCATTATATTTTTCTCCGCCGGCTCCAGTTGTTTCTCCGTCTGCTGATTGACACACCGTCGAATTTATTTCCTGCCGAGGATGAGGCGCGGCTCCTCCTCTCTTCCGCCATGGAAGTCGAAGGATCTCTCGAACTGCGCGAAGTCCTGCGCGCCGGCATGCATGAAGCGCGAAGGAATTTTGAATTCATACTCGACTCCGTATCTTCCAGAGTATCAAGAAGTGAGCTTTGAATATGAGTATGTCCGAAGAACAGCATAAACGATTTCGTCTTGTCGTCGAATACGACGGCACAGACTTCGCCGGTTGGCAGCTGCAGTCGACGGAACGATCAGTACAGGGCGAGATAGAACTGGCGCTGCAGCGACTCTTCCAGGTGAACGTGCGGGTGCACGGAGCTGGCCGCACGGACGCCGGCGTTCATGCTACCGGGCAGGTTGCCCATTTCGATCTGCGCAGCAGGCTCGACGGAGCTACAGTGACCCGCGCTCTCAACGCTGAGCTGCCAGCCGATATCACTGTCCGTGATACCACTGAAGCTGATCCTGATTTTCATTCCCGGTTTTCGGCTTCGTCCCGTGCGTATGAATACACGATCGTGCCGGAGCGCGTTTCTCTCTTTCGCCGTTATCAGTGGATTCTCTACGCCACGCTCGACCACGATGCCATCCTGGAAGCGGTGAATGTGTTAAAAGGCACACACGATTTCACCACGTTCTCAAAGCGCGTCGCCAACATGCCGCATCATTACTGCCACGTCTACGATGCCGCCTGGGAACAGGAAGGGGAACTCAGCCGCTTCCGTATTCGCGCGAATCGATTTCTGCAGGGAATGGTGCGCTGCCTCGTGGGAGGCCTCGTGCATGTCGGACGACATCGTATCACACCGAAGGAATTCGCCAGTATGCTTGAAGGGAAGGATCGCGGAGCGGCCCCGATGCTCGCGCCTGCACATGGACTCGTGCTCACCGACGTAGGCTACAATCAGGATGAACGCGACCTGGTCGGTGAAATCATGCACGACCTGCGCATGGCAAGGGAAATGGAAGAATAAATTCGAATTAGGAATTACGAATTACGAATTAGGAATGACGGTTAGCGTCTGGGGCATGACGGCTATCAGCCATCAGCCATCAGCCATCAGCCATTAGCCATCGGCCATCAGCCATCAGCCATATGACCTATTGCGGTCTTACTTCGACCAGCGGAGTTTGGTCAGGCTCTCGCCATCCGATTCGAAAATCACCGCACCCTCCAGGTCGGTGCGATGGACTTTGGCGCCCACCAATCTCAGACGGTTGAGAACTTCCTGTCGGGGATGGTTGAAATGATTGTTTCGTCCTACAGTAATGACTGCATGCTTCGGCTTCACTTTCACCGCGAATCCCGGACTCGTGCTCGTCGTGCTGCCGTGATGTCCCACCTTGAGCACATCGGCGCGAAGAAATGAATCGTAGCGGGCAATCATTCGCCGCTCTGCTTCGACGTCGGCGTCGCCGGTAAAAAGAAATCGCGTACTTCCGTAAATCAACATCAGCACCACGGAATTCCCGTTCGAGGGTGTGCAGTCAATATCTGCCGGAGGCGAAAGCACGTAAAGCCGCGCCTGCTTGCCGATAGTGAACATGTCGCCTGCCCGGACGTCTCGAACCCCGCGGGTCCGCGACGTCATGAGCTTTCGCAGGGCCCCGCTTTCTCCAGTAGCAGGCCATGTGCAGCTGAGGTATGCGGAGTCCACGGTCACAGCATTCAGCACCGCTGCGGCGCCGCCCCGGTGATCGTCGTCCGGATGCGTGATGACAAGTCCGGCGAGCCGGCGAATGCCGTTTGCCCGGAGATGCGGGAGAATGACCTGCGTCCCGCTGTTTCCGCGGTCTCCGCCGGGACCGGTATCAATCAGCCAGGCATCGCTGCCCGGAATCTCGATAAGGATCGCATCGCCCTGCCCGACATCCAGGAAGGTCACACGCAGTTTCGCCTGCGGAGATGGGAACAGCATCGTACCCGAGATCACGGCGGTGACGATAAAAATGGAAAGCAAACTGAGTTTCTGGCGCATGCGACCCGGGGTTGCGGAGAGATAGGCGATAGCTCCAACATACAGAATCATGATGGCGGATGGAAGGGCGGGAAGGTCTATGACTCCGCCCGGAAATGCTGCGAAGAAATCCGACGAGGCGAGAATGAGGTCAAGCGCTGTCCCGGAGGTCGCGGCGAAAAGCTGCGCCATGCCGGTCCACAACGGAAAAAGTGTCACAGAAAGAATGCCGCAGCATACGACGACAAACACCAAGGGAACGGCCACCACATTGGTCAGCAAACCGACCGCGCTGATCTGTCCGAAATTTCCTGCCAGCAGCGGCATGGTCAGGGTCTGCGCCGCCACGGTAAGAGCGATGAGCGAAAGCAGCGTATCGGAAGCTTTCCCCCTCAGGCGCTTCGGCAGCAAGGCGGTGAGCGCACGCTGTATGCGGTCGTGAAAAAGTAGAATGCCCAGCACTGCACCGAAGGATAGCTGGAAGCTGAGTCCGAGTATCGCGAGGGGATCGAATGCGGCGATGAGGATGCCGGCAACCGCCAGCGCGTTGATGCTGCTGCCAGCGCGCTGAAGCAGCACGCCCCCGAGAAATAGCGTAGCCATAAGCGATGCGCGCGTCACCGGCGGTGCGAATCCAGTGATCGCAGCGAAGAGCCACAGGGCCGTCAGCGCGGCGGCGGCACGCAATGGAAAGCGCAGACGCTCAAGGGGGACAAACACCATCATAAGCACAATGCCCGCATGCAATCCCGAGACGGCGAGGATATGCATGATGCCTGAACGGCGGAAATCATCGAGCGTCTCTTCGGCTATGCCGCTGCGGTCGCCCAGCAACAGGCCGTTCATCACCGCTGCGTGTGTGGGAGAATACAACCCGGCGACAGCGGAGCGCAGTCCGTGTCGAACCCCGCTCACGAAATGCTTCCACCAGGATAGTTCGTCATTGCCTGTAATTCTCAGATCCCCGCCTTTCGAGGCCGACGCTTGGAGCAGTATCCCTTCCTGCAGCAGCCAGCTGCGTGCGTCGAAAGCATGAGGGTTGCGAGGGGGACGCGGCACGCGCAGGCGGCAGCGCACTTCAATCACATCGCCGATGCGGAGTGGGAGCAGGGTGTCCTTTTTATCATACTGACTGCGTCCATAGCTGAGAAGAATGCGCCCGCGGATCGCCGTGGTATCTTTGCATGAGATGATGCGGGAGACGTCCAGCGGAAATCGCTGCCGGTCAGGTGCGCTGCGCGGATCTGCAGCGACGGTTCCCCGCAGCACGACCTTCTCCTTTTGGTCGGCGAAGCGGAGCAGATCCAAAGGAAAGCTGCGGAGCGCGTTCATGCAGAGAATCATACCTACAGTCGTCATCAACGCGAGTAGCGAGATGTCGCGCACGAGGCGCAGTGTCGGCTTCCAGGCTGGCCGGAATGCTCCGGGACGCAGCACAATGATCGCGGCCGTGAGGAATGCAATCGAGGCGCTCCATAAGGTCTTCGGCGGAAGCGGTGCGGACCATTGAAGCGCGATGCCGAACGCCATGAAAATGAAAATACGCATGGCCGGAAGCAGCGCGACGCTGCGCCATGGGTGACGCATGTGATTTCTCCCTGAAAAACGAAGTATCGCGGACGGGCTTATTCCCTGGCAGCTGCCTTTCCGCCCGCTTGATTATCCTAAAAATTTACAGATCGCCGGGACAACATGCGAGAGAGAAATCAGTCCCTCTGTTTCGAAGCCCTGCCTGTTGCCGAACAGAATCGCTGGCACCGGATGGCGGGTGTGTGTTTTCATTCCGATCTCCTCCAGGTTCCCATGATCACTTGTTACGATGACCAGCGTACGGCTGAGGTCCACATGATCGTAGACTCCGCGCAGCAGTTCGTCCACATCCATGAGCACCCGGCGTGCTTTTGCCCGGTCACGGTCATGCCCCGCCTTGTCGGTGCTGAAATATTCGAAGAGCGTGAAGACATGCTCGTCGGCCACGCGTGCGAGAACGCCGCCGGCCTCGTAAGGAGTGCTCACCGGTGCGTCGTCATGTCCGATGCTTGCCCAGCGCGAGGCGGTGATATCGGTGGAAACCGCAGTTCCGTTTTTCAAATCCTCAACGTCGCGGAAACGGACGCCGGCGGTCAGCGCGGCGTATATGCCTGCGACCATCCGACGTTGTGGACCTTCCAGATATTCGAAGAACCGCTGCGGAAATGCATTGGCCAATGCCACAGGATGCGCTTGTCCGATATTCATCAACTGCTTGAAAATGCTGTTCGACTCCACTACTGGTTTGATGGTGGAGTAGAGATAGGGTCCGAAGTGCTGTTTGATAATGCGTGCTGCGTTGATCCCGGTGTACAGCGTCGCCTGGCCGGTGCCGCTTTGCGGAAGTCCCGCCACACCGAGATTCGGATCAAGCGGCAGGCACAGAGCCTCAGAACTCTCGAATTCGCGGTGCCCGAGCGAGGGTAGTGCACCGCCCAGCAGCGCTGTCAAAAATTCAGGACGGAGATCAAACAGGGGATTGCGGTGGGGGTCTTTCGTCCCAATGCCCACACCATCAAGAAAGATCAGCAGCACGCGGCGGTCCAATGCTGCGTCAATCATCTTCTTGCTCTCCGCTGTATTCGGATTTCGATTTCACGGTGACGGTGACAGGACCGTCATTCACCAGCTCGACCTTCATCATGGCGCCGAATTCTCCCGTACCAACGCGGCTGCTGCCAAGGTGGGCACGCAATTCGGCAACGAAGCGGTCATAGAGCTGCCGCGCGAGCACCGGTTCCGCTGCGTGTCCGTAGCTGGGACGATTGCCTTTCCGCGTGTCGGCATGGAGCGTGAATTGCGATACCACCAGCGCGGCGCCGCCGGTATCGAGCAGGGAAAGATTCATTTTCCCTTCGTCATCATTGAACACGCGCAGGCGGGCTGTCCGTGCGGCAAGATAAACGGCATCGTCTTCGGCATCACCGTGACGAACTCCGCAGAGAATAAGCAGTCCGGGTCCGATTTCTCCTGTGATGCGGCTTTCGCCGGTGGATGGATCATCGACAGTTACACGGGCACGGGAAATACGTTGTATGAGAACGCGCATTAGCTTGCTTTCTCAGGAATACAGTTTGCGCTTGATCAGGTCCATTTCCTCAACAATACGATCGAGCATTCCATTCTTTTCTTCACGCGCCATCGGATAGTAGTCGCGCTCGGTAGCCTCGATGTAGCCGAAGGGATTTCGCTTGACTCCGAATTCGAGGCAGCGGTAGTTGTCCAGGCGTTCGGCGAACTTGACGATTTTGCAATCGATGCTGCTGTAGCGCAGCCGCTCAATATACTCCTGATCTTCCTGCTCCCTCTGCGCCCCGACGAGACGGATGTTCTTGGTCAGCACTTCCACGATGTAGGAAATGTAGGCGCTGAAATTGTATTTGAGCACTTCGGCGGTGATGATGTCGGAATCCTCAAGTACGTCATGCAGCAGCGCGGCGCTGATAACATCGGCGTTGAGATACTGAATTTCTTCGATGATAATGCGCGCCACGCGCGAAAGATGCCAGAAATATGGGGTGGAATCATTGCGCTTCTGATATTCGTGCACGCTTCCCGCAATTTCATACGCACCGAGAATGGTGGTGAGCTCGACAGGGTCCACGTTTGCAGCGATTGAGTCTATAAGCTCCTGCCGCGTGAAATGCGTCTGATTATAAAGCGGAAGCGAAGATTCCATAGTACTCGCGACTTGCGTTCGAGGGTAAAAAAAAGAGGCTGCCTCCAGTCGAGACAGCCTCACTGTTCCGCGTACGGATTAATACTTGTTCTTGATGCGGGCGAAGATATCTTCGATCGTCATCTTGTCGCCTTCGATCTTGATGCGACGCCATTCGTCGGGGAAAGTCTCGGCGCCGTCCCAGGTGCCCTGGCCGCCGGAGTTGGTGTACTTGTAAAGCAGGTCGCCTGCATCCATCTCGATGATCAGCGTCCACTGGTTGTCGCCATAATTCTTATCGCCGTTTTCGCCGTTGTCCCACATGCGGACAGTATTCGGTTCCATGTTGGCGAGTTCTTTACGGTTTCCAGCGAGGAACACGGAAGTGATAGCTTCGCGATCGACGAGCTTGCACAGGAAGGTAACGGTGGTGCGCTTGCGGGGTGCGCTCCATGCGGGAGTGAAGTCCGCAGCATTCACGAAGGCATCAAATTTGGTCGGTTTCGGCATGCCGGCGATCACGTAGCTTTCGCTCAGCATGTTGCGGAACATAAGCTCGAACGGCTTCGGATTCATTTTTTGCAGCGAACTGCTATTAAACGTTTCCATCCAATGCGGGCTTGTCGCGCCGTAGAAGAAGTTCATCGGCTGCTTGGTGAAGTTGTCGAGATACTCGACCGAAGTCACTGCTGCTGCGCTCGCGCCGAGGTCTGTACGGGTTTGGCGCAGGTAATCCCATGCCTTATTCATCTCACGGCTGCCAATCCACATGTTGAATTTGCCGTTGAAGCGTGAGCCCGGTGCGAGTTCCTTGATCGTTTCGAAATCCTCAACTTTATTCGCAGGGACACCGCGCATACGGTTGCCCTTGACGTACTCACTCATCGTGACCGACACAATGGCGCGGTTCTTAAACAGCTTGTTGAGTTTGCGGTACACGCCATTCATGATTCCCTTGCCGTCGATGTCGCGCTGATAATGCTGCCAGGCATCGTCACCGTCGATCACTACCGTTACGAGCGCATGCTTTTTCGGATTATTCGGCGCCATCGAAAGCACGTTATTGATGAAATCGTTGGCGGCATTTTCAGCGTAGTAATTGCGATAGCTCCAATTGATGCGGTTTGTCATCAGAGCATTGGAAAACGCGCCGTACATCTTCTTGCCATCGACCGTCACCGAATAAGGCAGCGTGCTGGGCAGGTTTTTCGGAGAACTGTTGTTCAGGACCTGTTCGTCGGAAATGAAATACTCGAAGCCATTTTCCTGGAGAAGAGGAATCACCGCCGGGGAGATGGCACCGTAAGGAGCCACATAACCTGTCGGGGTGATGTTGAAATATTTCTGGTAGGCGGCGATGCCCATTTTCAACTGAGCGTCCGCGTCCTCGGGATGCTTGTATGCGGCTGGAAGTCCGATAGCCGGATCTGCCTGCTTTGCAACATCGGAATTGATCAGCAGAGGAAGGATGGCATCGGAGTAGGAGGTCGCGGCCAGCTCGAGTTGCCCGATCATTGCGCGGTTGTCGAATTTCGTTTTATCGAATGCCGGCTGGATGCTGGCCATAACGTACCATGCGGAAGCGACGATGCGCTGGCAGTCTTCTTCAGTGATCGCGCGTTTGAGATAATATTTGCCATCGCTGCGGAAGGAGACCAGATCACGCAGATCCAGCGAACGGTAGATGCGCGTTCCCGTCTGGATCAGGGACACGCGGCGCTCGTAGAACTCGCTGTCGAAATTTGCGAAGATGGCGAAGAACTTCAGGAGGCGGAGTTCGTCGACGGAATAATTGGGATTGCCGTTTGCATCGCGCCATTTGGTATACAGCTCCATCAACTCTGGGAAGCGATACAGGCGCACCTGGCTCATGGTGAAAGCATTCCACTCTTTCTTGTATAACCATTCTTTGTCAGTTTCGCTCAGCTGTTCGGCAGGCGTCAGGCATGCATCGATCCAGGGATCGGTCTTGCCCTTCATTTCGCGGAGGAAACGTGGGCCATCGATTTCAGCCGTCGATGGATTCATCGCGCGATATTTTTTGATATATGGTTCGAGACGTTTGACGTAGACTTCCTGAACCTGCCAGAGCAGGGTCGGAGAGAGCACCACCGTGGCATGCACGTTGGGGTAGCGCTGAATCACATCGGCCATCTGGAAATAGTCGCGCAGCGCATGCTGGCGAACAAACGGCGCCTCAATGCGATCAACCTCCGAGCTGTAGTACAGAGGTACATGATGCCGGAAGACGATGTTCAGATAGACTGTCCCGCCCTTTTTCTGGTAATTATCATCTAAGTTCATCCGAACAGGATAGCCTTGGGTAAGGAGGCTTCCGTCGTCAGCCACAGAGACGAGAGAATTGAGTTGGCGGCCATCAATGGACTCGAAAGTGAGAGGATTGCTCGGATCCATTTCGATACGGCTGCCGTCGACAGAGAACGCGTACTGGTAGGTACCGGAAAGCAGAGGAACGGTTACTGACCAGGTACCGTCGCCCGCCTTGCTCATCGGATGCGCTTCCGTTGACCATGCATTGAAATCGCCGACCAGCGATACCGAAGAGGCCTCGGCATTCGCAAATACGAAGGATATGCCTTCAGCCGTTTTGCTTGGCTGGGCGTTGGCGAATACGGATACAAACAGAAATGCAACCAGCAGGTGGAGGGAACTGCGTCTCATTAATACTCCGCGAAGGCTATTGAAGAGATAGAATAAACTTGGGGCTCTTAAACCGAGGTACCATCAAGACGTCAAACTACTTTTTTATCGCTAGAAATGCAACAAAACCAATGGAGTTACAGCTGTTCGTGGTGGCGTGAATCTTGCGCACAGCCTCTTTGTACACACGGCGTCCCTCAGCTGTTCCTTCTCCCATTTCTGCCTATGCTCGTTCTCTCTGCTTCCTGAAGCATGTGCGTGCAACCCGCATTCCCATTTTCTATGGGTGGAACCGCCTTTTTCCGTACTTTGCATGGATCTCCAACGAATGAAAGGACGCCGCAATGGATATTTCCCCGCAAGTAGAGATGATTCTCGAGGTTTTGCAGCAGTACACCACAGACGGACTTCGCGATGAAGCGCTGTTCGCTTCATTCATGCAGCATGCGCAAAATAGCGGGAAACAGGAAGCGCTTGGTGCGTTGGCCTTCCATGGAAAATATTTGCGCAATCTGTATTTGACAGTCCAGCGGCAGACACAGGAATCCGAGCTCTTTGAAAAACTGGAGCAGGAATTTTCCCGGGCCGTCAACGATTTTCATGGAATGGTGAGTGCGTTCGTCGCCGATGCAGAAGAAGATTTCCGGTCGACGGTCGAACGGCATGCCCTCGAGGTTAATGAAAACGGATTGAAAAATCTTCTCGCGCTGGCCGAAGATTTTTCCGCGCTGAAGAATCTTGAACTCGATGTGCTGCAGAATGAAGAAAGCGACGGGGAAGTGGAATCCTACGGCATGGATTCTGAAGAAAGAGATTCTGATGATATCGATTCGGAGGAAGCGGATTTCTACGAAATGGATTCGGACGAAATGGAGCAGTGAGCGCAACGCATCTGCATATCGAAACCCGGGTAGTCGAATTCTTTCGCACACGAGGACTTCTCGCCCCAGGCAGGCATTTCGTGGTCGCCGCAAGCGGGGGACGCGATTCAACTGTACTCGCATATGTGATGGCATCCGTGGCTGCCTCGTGGGATTGTTCGCTGACTCTCGCCACCGTGCATCACGGTTTGCGGCCGGATGCCGATGCGGAGGTCGAGTTCGTTCGCTCCCTGGCCATGCAGCTGAACGCCGGGTTCGCTTTCAGAAAAGTAGACGTCAACGGAGAAATCCGGCGCAGCGGCGGTTCGGTACAGGACGTCGCCCGCCGCCTTCGCTACCAAGCGCTCGAAGAGATGTGCGGCGAAGCGGGAGCAAGTGTGATCCTCACCGCACATCATGCCGAGGATCAGGCCGAAACACTTCTCGCACATTTTCTGCGTGGGGCGGGTCCGGAAGGACTCTCCGGAATTCGTCCTGTCGTGGGTCGCGTAGCGCGGCCTTTTCTCAATGTGGCGCAGCAGGAAATTCAGGATCTGGCTGCAGCGCAGTCTGTGGAATGGATGCACGATTCTTCGAATGACAGCGACAAGTATCGGCGCAACGCCCTGCGGCATCACGTCAGTCCTTCGATCACCCGGGTGGTTGGTCCGGGCTGGGTGCAGGCGCTGGGAGACAGCGCAAAGCTGTTCGCTCTCCTCGCATCCTTTCTCAAGGAGCACGGAAGCCTGCTCGCCGACCGCCATATCACTGAGGTCGGAGACGGAATTATGGTAAGTGGAAATTCCTTGAATGGCAGCACTGAATTTGAGAAATTAGCAGTCTGCCGTTTCGCCCTCCATGAATTGCGCGGAACCGAGGCCTCGCTCGACGAGAGCTTTTCGCTGCTGCGGCTGATGGAGGCTGCTCCGGGCGACACTGCGCAGCTCAGAAGCGGCGTGACAGCCCTCCGTGAAAAGGACGGACTCCGCCTGCTTCCTCCAGTGGAAGACCGCCCTCCCGTCGGGGTTCGGCTCGGAAGTTCTGTGAATTGGGGTACCTGGCTGCTCACGAGTGAAGAACTCGGCAATCAGCCTCCTGAATTCACTTCCGACCGGTCTGAAGAATTCATAGACCTGGATGCGACCGGAAGGCAGCTGCGTCTGAGGCACTGGACCGCAGACGACCGTTTCGAACCATTTGGGTTCGGGCACGAGAAAACGGTGGGGAGCTTCCTTGCCGACAGCGGTTTTCCCCTCGCGAGGCGCCGGCGGATACCGGTGCTTGAGGGAGCGGCTGGCATCATCTGGGTTTGCGGGCTTCGCCTCGCCCAGCATGCGGCTATCGGACCCTCAAGTCGGCACATTGCCCGGCTTCGCATCACGATCGATGATAACATTTCTCTTTCACCGGCAGCGAACACGTATGACTTCTGACTTTCATTCCCCTCCGAGCATCGAAATCAAGGGTGACGAGTTCATCCCATATATCACTGTTGACAAACTGCGGGCACGCATAGGCGAAATCGCCGAACAGATCAATCGCGAAATGGATGGCAACACACCGATTTTCATCTGTGTGCTGAACGGCGCATTTATGTTTTTCGCTGATCTCATCCGTCAGGTCACAATCGATTGCGAGGTGGATTTCCTCAAGCTTTCCAGCTACGGTGAAAGCAAGATTTCTTCGGGTCAGGTCCGGATGGTTAAGGATCTGAATTGTGAGGTTGAAGGCAGGCATATCGTATTGGTGGAAGATATCGTCGATACAGGTTATTCCATCGACTTCATGAAGAATTGGATAGAAAAAAAGCACCCCGCTTCGCTGAAAATTGTTACATTGTTACATAAACCCGCGAGTACGAAAATCGCTCACAAACTGGATTACGTCGGTTTCGAAATTCCGCCTCAGTTTGTTGTTGGTTTCGGGCTCGATTACGCGCAAAAGGCGCGCAATCTGCCAGAGATTTACATACTCTCCGGTGATGGATCTTTAGATAACGAATAATACACTCCATAAATACCGTACATGCAGGATCTTATAACTCCCCGCTGGCTCATGGCCGGCAAAAACGACGACAGCGGTTCAAAACCTCCTCAGAAACGCGATAACCGGCAGGTCCCCAAACCGCCGGAAGAAAACAACTGGACACGCTATTCCAAGGTGATTCTCACCTGGCTGCTCGTGCTCGTGCTTGTTTTCGCCGCCATTTCCATGTTCAATCCGAAAACCGATATTCCTTCGATTTCGTACTCCATGTACGAGAAGCTGCTTACCGGTCAGGTGAAAACGCTCGATGATACGGAAGTGAAAATCGTTAAAGCGGTGATCAAGAAGTCCAACCTTAACGATTACGAACTCCACGGCACGCTCAACTCAAGCATCCCTCTCATGACAAAGGAGGGCAAGTCGGTTTCGAACGCAGAGTTCGTAGTAACCCTCGGCGCCGTCGATCCTTCCGTGCAGCAGCAATGGATCGATCGCGAAATCGAAGTGACTTTCGAGGAAAAGGATTCACTGTGGACGCAGACCTTGATCGGTTTCCTGCCATGGATATTAATCATCGGCGTCTGGCTGTTCTTTATGCGCCGCATGCAGGGCGGCGGCGGCGCAGGCGGACAAAAAGGACTGTTCTCCTTCGGGAAAAGCCGCGCGAAAATGATCAATGAGAATTCCATCACCGTGAATTTTTCCGATGTCGCCGGTGCCGACGAGGCGAAATATGAGCTTCAGGAAGTAATCGAATTTCTCAAGGAACCGGGCAAGTTCCAGCGTCTCGGCGGGAAGATTCCGCGCGGAGTGCTGCTGCTGGGTCCTCCGGGAACCGGTAAAACGCTGCTCGCGCGCGCGGTGGCAGGCGAAGCCGGGGTTCCGTTTTTCTCCATCTCCGGAGCGGAGTTTGTCGAAATGTTCGTCGGCGTTGGCGCCAGCCGCGTACGCGACCTTTTCGAAAATGCCAAGAAGAATTCCCCCTGCATCGTGTTCATTGATGAAATCGACGCGGTCGGCCGCCAACGCGGTGCTGGACTCGGCGGCGGTCATGACGAACGCGAGCAGACGCTGAATCAGCTGCTGGTGGAAATGGATGGTTTCGAGCAGGGCACAACCGTGATTATCATTGCCGCGACCAACCGTCCCGACGTATTGGACCCTGCGCTTCTGCGTCCGGGCCGCTTCGATCGCCAGATCGTTGTCGATCGTCCCGATGTCAAAGGACGCCTCGGTATTCTCAAAGTTCACACGCGGAAAGTGCCGCTCGATCCGGACGTCGACCTCGAAGTTCTTGCGAAAGGAACGCCGGGCCTGGCCGGAGCCGATCTGGCCAACCTCGTCAACGAATCCGCTTTGTATGCCGCGCGCCGCAACATGAAGGCCGTGACCATGCGCGATTTCGAAGAGGCCAAAGACAAAATCATGATGGGCATGGAACGGAAGAGCCTGATCATTTCGGATGAAGAGAAGCGCATGACGGCCTATCACGAGGCGGGGCATGTGCTGGTCGCGATGATGATTCCCGAAGCCGATCCCGTGCACAAAGTCACGATTATTCCCCGTGGACGCGCGCTCGGCGTGACCACCTATCTCCCTATCGACGAAAAGCACACCTATTCCAAACCATATCTCGAAGCTATGATCGCGTATGCCATGGGCGGACGCGCAGCCGAGCTTCTCATCTTCGGTCAGCTCACTACCGGTGCCGGCAACGACATCGAACGCGCAACGTCGCTCGCGCGAAAAATGGTATGCGAATGGGGGATGAGCGAACTTGGTCCGATGACCTTCGGTGCGAAGAAGGAAGAGATATTCCTTGGGCGTGAAATTTCGCAGCACCGTGATTACAGCGAACAGACTGCAATCTCGATTGACGAATCCGTGCGCGTGATCGTGCTGCGCGGCATGCAGCGTGCAGAAGAATTATTGCTCGAGCATCGCGAGACGCTTGATCGTCTTTCTGAGGCTCTGCTCGAACGCGAGATTCTCGACAGCGATGAGATCGATCACGTCCTTCGGGGTGAAGCGCTTCCGCCGCGGAAAATATACGACGACGTGAACGTCGGCGGCGATGCCCGAAAGGAAGGCGAACAACGCTTGCGCATTGATCAGGAACGTTCAGATAAAATCCGCAAAGCCGTTGAAGAAATTCAGCGTCAAGAGGAAGGAAATAAAGAAACAGGCAAGGGCGTATGAAAAAACCGCAGTCAACTGCCGGCAGCAGCAATGTTTCTTTCCAGTACGAGCTGATCCGGAAAAGCATCCATATGATGTCGCTCTCCATTCCGGTGACGTACTATTTCCTGTCCAAGCAGATGACGCTCACGCTGATAATTCCGATAATGCTGGCGTTTGTCATCGCCGATTTGCTGCGTTCCTTTCATAAGCCGACGTTCGAACTTTATAACAAGGTGTTCGGGCGGATGCTGCGGCCTCACGAAAAGACGCTGAAAAAGAAAACCCTTAACGGCGCAAGCTGGGTGCTGATTTCAGCGACTGTGTGCGTCCTGTTATTTCCGAAGATCATAACCATTACCGCCTTCACGATCCTGATTATTTCCGACACCACAGCGGCTCTTGTGGGCCGGCGATTCGGTACCAGGAAATTCAACGACAAAACACTTGCGGGTTCTTCCGCCTTCGTTCTCTCCGCTGCCATCGTGGTTTTACTGACCCCGAAAGTGCAGTATCTGTTCGTCGAGTATGTCATTGGCGTAGTGTCCGCAGTAGTTGGCGCATTGGCTGAAATCTTTTCCTTTGATATCATCGACGATAATTTCGCCATCCCGGTTGCCATCGGCGCCGCGCTCTGGCTCATGTACATCGTCTTTTTGCCGGAACTGAATATCTATCTTCTGGATTGATGACATGAAATTCCAGACTCCCCTTATTCTCACCGCATTTCTGCTGCTGGGCGTGATGTCCTGTGGCATCGACAACAAAACTGACGCGATGGGCGACAATGATTTTGTCACCATAATCGCCGACAGCAGCGATTACGACGCACTTTCCGACGTGATAGAAAACGCCTTCGGACAGCCATTTTTTACACCACAGCCGGAAACGTGGTTTCGGTGGGAGCGCTACGGACTTGCCGAACTGATGGATCACAAGCGCGACCGGAATATTCTCATCGTCGCGCCGCTCGATGCTCAGAACCGCATGGGTGAATACATGCGCACTGCGCTGGATTCCTCTGTACAGAATTTGGTGCGCAGCGGCGAGGAACATGTTTTTGTCAAGCAGGATCTTTGGCATCACGGACAGACGGTGGTGCATCTCACCGGGAAATCCATGAGTGATCTTCGCGACTTCATGGCCGCCAACGCACAGCAGCTCGAATACTATTTCAAGCAGGCGTGGGACGAACGTGAAATCGCGCATCTCCGCGAGCTGCCGCGTGAAAAACAGATCGAGGAAAAGCTGCTCGCCGAACACGGCTTTTCGTTCACTGTCATCAAAAGCTGGTTCATCGCAAAGGACAGCAGCGAGATCAATACCGTGCTGTTGAGACGGCAGTCGCCCCGCCAAACTGAGCGCTGGCTGATGGTGCATTGGATCAATACCACGAATACTGCGCTTCTGACAAATGAATTCGCGTATGAAACCCGAAATCGACTGACGGAAATCCTGTACCGCACCTATGATGATTCAGCTTTCGTCGTTGTCGACTCCGTGCACAATCTGCAGTTTGACGAGATGAACTTTCAGGATCGCTTCGCCATCCGGATGAAGGGCCTCTGGCGGATGAGCGATTATTCGATGGGCGGCCCTTTCGTCAGCTACCTGTTTTACGATGAGCAGCAAAAGCGGATATACTTCATCGAGGGGTCTATTTTCGCTCCGCGGTATGAGAAAAAGAAGCTGATTCAGGACATCGATATCATGATCAAGTCCTTGTACACCGCGAAGGCGCCGAAGACTACGTCCTGATGCAGCTGCGGCGCGAAGATATACGTCGTTGGGCGCCGTGGACAGGGAAACTGCTGCTGGCAGCTGCGCTGATCGCGCTGTTGATTCATACCGTCCAAAGAGATACGCTCGCGTCCTTGCTTCTCCGCGCCAATCCATTCTACATCGCGGCGGCGCTGCTGCTGCTGCCGCTCAATCTGTATTTCCAATTCCACAAATGGGGGCTGCTTGTACGAAGCCGCATCCCGCTCGCCACTCCGCAGGAATTGCGTAGATCGCTGCTCCTGGGTTTTACCTTCGGCATCGTAACGCCCGCAAGGCTGGGAGAATTCGGGGGACGCGCGGCCGGAATTCGTACTCGAAGCGACGCCACGCTGCAGGATACAAACGCTGCGTCGCGAAACACTGAGTCGCGGAAGGACGGGCCTCCGGTTGCCGACAAGCTGGCGTTGATAGGACTGACGGCAATTGACAAGCTTGCCACGATGGTCGTCACAGTGCTCGTGGGCTTGTTCTCCCTGCTTCTGTTCTGCTGGCGCCATCCGTTCATGGATCCCTGGCTGCTAAGCGCGATTCTTCTGCTCGCCATCGGAGCAGCGCTGATAATATATTTTCGTTGGAATAGGCGCCCGGTTGATGGCTCAACCGCGCCGCCGCCTTCGGCCGCTGCGAACCTCAACGCCGCAAGCTGTGCCTCCGCGGACCCCGCCGCTGCGAACAAGAGCTATTTGCGACGTCGTTATGATGATGTCCGCTCAGTCCTGCGCGATCTTGATCCCGCGCGAATACAAAGCCTCATGCTATTTTCGGTGCTTTTCTACCTCACATTCCTTGTACAGTTTTTCTTTTTGATCTCTGCGTTTGGTCCAATCGACACGCTCAGCACTGTTGCCGGCATCGGCACCATCATGCTGGTGAAGACGGTCATTCCGCCAGTCACGATCGGCGAACTCGGCATCCGTGAAGGTGCGAGCGTGTATGTGCTCGGCCACGCCGGAATACTCGCGGCGGCAGCCTTGAATGCCTCTCTGCTGTTATTCGCCGTGAACGTCTTTCTCCCCAGCCTGGCGGGACTCGCACTGCTGCTGCGCCTTCCGCGCCGAGAGGCTGCCCAGTGACTGTTTACATCTTCTTCACACTGTTCGCGGCGCTGACGGCCGTGTACATGCTCTTCCTGTTCCGTCTGCGCGCTGGTCTCCGCAACCTGGCAGCAGAGCCGACGGAGTCCTTGGCAGTAGTGGATGATCTGCGTCATCCGTTCGTGACCGTGCTGCTTCCAGCGCGCAACGAGGAAAAGCATATTGCTGAGTGCATAGCGTCCATGAAGGCTCAGCGTTATCCAGCCGGGAGAATGGAAGTACTCCTGATTGACGACAATTCTGAAGATGCCACATGGGAGCGTGCGGAATCCGCGATTGCAGGTGATTCCCGCTTTCGCTGTCTGCATGTGAACGGTGCGGGAAAGAAATCGGCAATTACGCTGGGTGTGCAGAAGGCACAGGGTGAAGTGATCGTTGCCACCGATGCGGACTGTCTCCATAACCCGGACTGGCTGCGCGCGATGACCGCGCCATTTGCGGAGGGAGCGGATATCGTTGCGGGGCCAGTTGTGTATTCAGAAAGACGGACACTGTTCCAGCGATTTCAGGCGATGGAGTTTCTTGGTCTGATGGGCGTGGGTGCCGGGTTTTTCGGTATCGGGTATCCGCGGCTTTGCAACGGCGCGAATCTCGCATACCGGAAGCAAATGTTTACCGCGGTGTCGGGCTTTGAGGGTAACGAGGGTGTGCACAGCGGAGACGACGAGTTCCTGCTCCACAAGATTGTGTATCGTGAAGGGGGGAAGGCGGAGTTTGTTGTGCGGCCCGAAGCTGTGGTCAGCACTACTACTGCGACCTCGCTGCGCGCATTCCTGGGACAGCGCATTCGCTGGGCATCGAAAGGACGCCAATACGATGACACGCGATTCGTTTCCTTTCTGATTCTGCTGTTTGTGTATTTCCTTTTTGCCGCCGCCTCGCCGATCGTAAGCGTCGGCTCCGCTGCCGCGCTGATACTTGGGCTGCTGTTTCTCATTCTCAAAGTGATAGCGGATACATCCATCCTGTATGCATCCGCCGCGCTGTTTCGGCAGCCATTGCGTCTTCCCGACCTGGTGGCGGCGGAAATTCTGCATGCGTATTATCTGGTGTTTGTTTCAGTGATCGGATTTTTCGGAGGATTCACATGGAAGAATCGTCGGGTCAGAAACCGCCGGAGCTGACGCCTGAGGCGACTGCCGGGTTGACCTCGTTCTGGTATTATAAGGGAGAATTCCGGGCCGTCTGGAAAGTCAGCGTGTACGGGACCATCGCCTTTCTCGGGATGATTTTTCTCGCCGTCGGTGTCTATTCCGCATTTCCCGAAGCAGACTGGCGGATGACTACGCCCATCGTCACCATAGTCGGTGCGATGGCGGCTTCCTTTTTCTGTGCCATGCTCATCGACCGCCGGCCGGTGATTGAACTCATCGGCCTGAAGCCGCATAGGCACGCGCTTCGACAGCTGCTCTTCGGAGTCGGCATCACGTTTCTGCTGCAGCTCTTGCTTGTCGGGATGGAACTTCTGTTCGGGGAAGCACGTATGCAGTCCGGTCATGTGACAATCTCGCACACCCTGTCACTTCTCCTCTACGGATTCATTTCATTCATCCTGGTCGGCTTCGCCGAGGAGATACTGGTTCGCGGATATGCATTCCGCATCCTTCAGAAACAGGGCAGCGTCGCAATAGCACTGCTGCTCACGTCCGGACTCTTCAGCCTCATGCATGCCGGGAATCCCGGCATCGGATGGATCGGTTTCGCGAACATCTTTCTGGCAGGCGTCTGGCTTGGTGTGGCTCGTGTCGTTACCGGATCGCTCTGGCTGTCTGTGGGCATGCACATCGGTTGGAATTTCTTTCTTGGACCGGTGTTTGGTTTCCCCGTCAGCGGTATTATCGAGCGCAGTCTGTTCATTACCACACCCGGAGGAGCAGAGTGGATCAGCGGCGGGGCGTTTGGGCCCGAAGGCGGAATCCTCGTCACACTGCTGCTCATCGCAGCGACGGCTGCGCTGTATCACCCGCTGCTTCGCCGCAAGATTGCCCCCGACCAGGTGGAAGAAATTGGAATTGAAACGAATGAGGTTCACGAATGAAATACATCCTCCTGCTCCTTCTGCTCCTTTCGCCCCTCGCTGCTCACGCGCAGTGGATCGACGATCCCGCGATCGAGACACTAATCTCTGACGGTATCCGCAATACCTACAGCATGAGATTCGAATCCGCAGATGCGGCATTTCAGAAAGTGGCGAAAGCCTATCCCGATCATCCTGCGGGTCCGTTCCTGCTTGCCATGGTTGAGTGGTGGCGGATACTTATCGACATCGATAACGAGGCTCGCGACGATCATTTTTACGATATGCTCGATGAGGTTGTCGACCTTTGCGATGACAGGCTGGATAACAATGAACGCGATATTGCGGGACTGTTTTTCAAAGGAGGCTCCATTGGCTTCAAGGGACGTTTGCTCGCCACCCGCAAGAGTTGGGTGAAAGCCGCCACGACAGGTAAGGAGGCACTTCCGGTTGTTATGGACGCAGCCGAAATTGCTCCCGACAACGCGGACCTCGCTTTCGGTACCGGCATCTATGACTACTATGCAGCCGTACTTCCTGATCGCTATCCCGTGCTCAAACCGCTGATGATGTTTTTGCCGGAGGGAAACAAGGCTCTGGGATTGAAAGAACTCAAACTTGCTGCGGATAAGGGGAAGTTCGCGAACTATGAAGCGATGTATTTTCTCATGCAGGTGTATTACAGCAACGAAAACAAGCCTTCCTCTGCACTTACCTATGCACGAAAGCTGCTCGCTGAATTCCCAGAAAACCCGGTGTTCCATCGCTATCTCGGCCGCATCTACATCAAGCTTGGAAACTGGGAACGAGCTGCTCAGGTGTTTGACGATATTTCGAAGCGCGTCGTTGCGGGGAAGCGCGGATACAGTCCGAATATGCAGAGAGAAGCCCAGTATTATCTCGGCTACAACGCCATGCAGACCAAAAAATTCAGTGACGCAATAAAGTACCTGGTGGAGTGCGACAAGGTCTCGCGCAAGGTCGACGAAGAGCCATCGGGCTTCATGATCATGGCCAACCTCCGAATGGGACAGCTGCACGACCTGATGGATCAGCGCAGCTACGCCGTCAAGCAATACGACAAAGTGCTGCGCCTTCCCGACTACAAGGGCTCGCACGACCTGGCGAAGAAGTACAAAAAAACCGCCTACAGCAAGTAAGGGAAGAGTAACCACAGATTACACGGATTGCACAGATTGATTTTTTAACGGCACTTCTCGGACGGTCTTATCAATGCTATCTGACTAGGGTAGCACCCGACTCTCCAAGAAGCGCTCCACAAAAAACCAATCTGTGAAATCTGTGTAATCTGTGGTTACTCCTTTTCCCCTCGGATAATTGCATCGGGAATTGCGAAGAAAACCCATATATTTGTTATTGGCATCGCCAAGGAAAGATGCGCTTTCGTTCATGGCTGCACTCCCGGCCTGAGACGTAAGCATCTTTTCAAAACTAACGCACCTGTGTCCACGCACCATATTTCATAAAGGAGCTGATTATGTACGGGAAGATGAAGGAGTTTCTCAGCGAGGAACTTCAGTCACTGAAAGATCAAAAATTGTACAAGTCTGAGCGCATCATTGAAAGCGAGCAGGGAGCGGAAATTACTGTCCGCGGAAACAAAGTGCTCAACTTTTGCGCCAACAATTACCTCGGCCTCTCTTCGCATCCGGACCTGATCAAGGCGGCGCATGAGACTATCGATCAGCGCGGATACGGACTCTCGTCTGTGCGCTTTATTTGCGGTACACAGGATATTCACAAGGAACTCGAACGCAAGGTTTCGGAATTCCTTGGTATGGAAGACAGTATCCTTTTCTCCTCTTGTTTCGATGCAAATGGTGCAGTGTTCGAGCCGCTGTTTGGTGAGCAGGATGCAATCATCACTGATTCGCTCAATCATGCCTCCATTATCGATGGAATTCGGCTGAGCAAGGCACAGCGCTGGATTTATAATCACGGACATCTCGGCGACACCGAAACCGAAGATCCGGGCACGGGCAAGATGGCCAAGGGCCTCGAGCGCTGCCTGAAGGAAGCAAAGGATTGCCGCTTCCGCGTTATCGTCACCGACGGTGCGTTTTCGATGGACGGTGAGATCGCGAAGCTCGACCTGATCTGCGACCTCGCGGAAAAGTATGATGCCCTCGTTCTTCATGATGAGAGCCATTGCTCCGGCTTCCTCGGCAAGACCGGCCGCGGCACGCACGAGTATTGCGGAGTCATGGGACGCACGGATATCATCACCACCACCTTCGGCAAGGCCCTGGGCGGCGCGTCCGGCGGCTGCGTTTCCGGCAAAAAGGAAATCGTCGAATGGCTGCGAAATAAAGGACGCCCATATCTGTTTTCCAACACCGTCCCGCCCGCAGTTGTCGGTGCCACGCTCAAGGCGCTCGAGCTTCTCACCGCGTCTACCGAACTCCGTGATCGTCTCGAAGCGAACACGAAAAAATTCCGTTCCGAAATGACCGCCGCCGGTTTTGACATCATTCCGGGCGACCATCCGATTGTCCCGATCATGTTCGGCAAGTACGAGAACTGCTCCGCTCTCGCAGTGGAATTCGCAGACCGTCTCCTGGCCGAAGGCATCTACGTTATCGCCTTCTCCTTCCCGGTTGTGCCGCGCGGCAAGGACCGCATCCGCGTGCAGCTCAGCGCTGCACATACGCCGGAGCATGTTGACCGCGCTATTGCCGCCTTCACAAAGGTTGGAAAAGAATTGGGAATGCTCTGAGTTTTCGGGCATCGATCCGGGCCCTGCAGGTCCGGATCGATGCTTCCCGTCTGATATGAATAACGCATTCGAGTAAATATTCAGGAAGAGTACATGAAAGAGATCAAGAAGATTCTCGTCACAGGGGCGGTCGGACAAATCGGATCCGAGCTCACGTTGGCGCTGCGCGACAAATACGGTGCAGAAAATGTCATCGCCACCGGGCGCAAGACCGAACCCAGCAAGGAACTGTTGGAATCAGGTCCTTTTCATCTGATCGACGTCAACAAGGTTGAGACCGTCGAAGAGATGATCAACAAATACGAAATCGATACCATCGTGCATATGGCTGCGATGCTCTCCGCCGTCGGCGAGAAAAACCCGATGATGGCGTGGGATGTGAACATCAACGGTTCGATCAACATCCTCAATCTCGGCGTGAAGTACGAAATGGCACGCGTGATCATTCCCAGCTCCATCGCTGTGTGGGGACCGGGAACACCGGCGATCGCACCTCAGGATACCGCTCTGCATCCCACCACGATGTACGGCGTGACGAAAGTCGCCGGAGAAATCCTGGCTGACTATTACGTCCGGAAATTCGGTCTCGATAGCCGCGGCCTCCGCTATCCCGGCATCATTTCCTCCGAGACCCTCCCGGGCGGCGGCACCACCGATTACGCGGTGGCCATCTATTATGAAGCCATCAAGAACAAGCATTACACCTGCTTCGTGCGCGAAGACACCCGTCTTCCGATGATGTACATGCCGGATTGCATCAAGGCCACGATGGACCTGATGGAAGCGCCGTTCGAAACGCTGAAGCGCCATAACGATTACAACGTCGGTTCGATGAGCTTCACCGTGAAGGAAATCGCCGACTCGATCAAGAAGTACATCCCCGATTTCACAGTTGAGTACGCACCTGATTTCCGTCAGGCGATCGCGGATTCATGGCCGGATGACGTGGAAGACACGGCAGCCCGTGAAGACTGGAACTGGAATCCCTCCTACGACCTCGACAGCATGACCAAAGACATGCTCGAGAAGCTGCAGGCCCGCCACGATAAAGGATTGCTGTAAGGCGCCTTAGGCGCCGGGGGAGGCGGCTGCGCCGCCGGTGGGGGTGACTGCGTCACCGGTGGAGGTGACTGCGTCACCGGTGGAGGCGGCTTCGCCGCCGCAGGAAGCGGCAAAACCGCGAGTGTATAAGGCCCGTACGATGTTTCGGATCGTATGGGCCTTTTTTTGTGACGGCAGGTCTGCTCGCGAAGCCGGTTCGATCGGTGGGAATGGCGATTCTCCTATAGCCAGATGCCCATGCCCACCGAGAGGATGAAATAGCGCCGATAGCCGGCAGGGGTTTGTATGCCGTTCTCTGGATCGGTGAAATACGCATGCGAACCTTTCTCAAGCTGGATGCGGTAAAGGAATTCGTAGTACGCAAAACCAGTGGGAATCTGCACACCGAGCAGTGCGAAGCTGCGTTTACCGAAGCTGTCGTGTTCGTTGAACCAGCGCCACTCCGGTGTGGACTCCTCGAAGCGGAACTCCTTATCGCCTGTGAAGTCAGCACTGAATCCGGCGAGAACCGCGGCATGATTGCGCCACTGTAAACGCAACGCGGCATCCGCAAGCAGGGTGGGGTGGAGGTAGCTTAGCCCCGGTCGCAGGCTCAGAGCAAGATCATCCGACATGCTGGCGATCGGGAAATCCCAGGTCAGCGCAAGGCCGGGAGCGATATCGTTGGCGGTGCGATGCTGGCGGTAATTATGCCATGTGACAGAGGGTCCCCCTGCAGGGCCCGAAAACGGACTGCCGGATCCGATAATATCAACGCCCTGGCGCTGCGTGACGGATTCCTGTGCGGAGGCTTCAATCGAGCTCAGGCAAAGCAGTGCCGTGATGAAAAGGATGCTTTTCATGGAATGCATGTTCAAACCGTATTGATTGTGAGGGGGCTGAGTTCTCGCGGAACGCGTCCGTTCCGCCGCGCCGGCACATAGCAATAGACACATCAACGGTAGCCCTTTGTGACATGGGGGCGAAAAACCGCCCCACTTTCAACTCCACCACAGATTGAATAACTTTACGCCTTTACGCCTTTACGCCTTTACGCCTTTACGTCTTTACGCCTTTACCCATCACCCTTTACCCCTTTACGATTCCCATGAAACGCATCCTGACCTTCCTCTGCATCCTCATCCCTGCCTGCGGCGGCAGCTATCCTCCATTGGATACGGTGGACTCCGTCGACCTCAACCGCTACGCGGGCAAATGGTACGAAATCATGCGTCTTCCGAATTCGTTCCAAAGTGACTGCTGGAATTCCACCGCCGAGTATGAAATCATCGATGCCGAAACCGTGCGTGTGATCAACCGCTGCAGGGAGGATAGCACTAGCGGTGAGGAAAACAGCGTTAACGGCAAGGCCTGGGTGGTCGAGGGCAGCAGCAACAGCAAGCTGAAGGTTTCCTTCTTCTGGCCGTTCAAAGGTGACTATTGGATCATTGAACTCGACAAGGATTATCAGTGGGTGGCCGTGGGCGCGCCCAGCCGCAAGTATCTCTGGATCATGGCCCGGCAGCCTCGCTGGGATGCAGTGCCTCTCGAAGACCTCAAGTCACGTCTCGCAGCTAAGGGCTTCGACGTCACGAAACTCATTTCAACCAATGATTATCCCATCGCAGTGATGGATGCGGCGCCGCCGAGAATGCGCTGAGGGGTACAAATGTGAGGATTGACAGGAGGGCGAATGAGACGTATATTATCTGGAATGTTGTACGTCAAGGAGTATCGTCAATGCAGGTCAAGCTCACATTGCGAATGGATGCGGAATTGATCCGCAAGATGAAGCGCTACTCGAAGCGGAACGGGAAATCGATTTCGCAGATGGTGGCAGACTTCTTTGATCTTGTGAACAATGAGCCCGGCGATGAGCAGGAGATATCCCCTCGCGTACGTTCGCTCTATGGCGTACTCGCAGGAAAAGATGTCGCCGAACAGGACTACCACACGTACCTTGAAGAGAAGCATCAATGAGAATTCTCTTCGATACGAATGTGCTGCTTGATGTTCTTCTTGCCAGGGAGCCCTTCGCACAAAGCGCACTACGTCTGCTCGATATGGCTGACCGGGGAAAGATAGAAGGATTGCTGTGCGCAACGACTATCACGACAATACACTATCTCACCACGAAAGCCCTCGGTGCTGCCGCAGCCCGAAAAAGCATACGCACAATGATGAAGATATTCACTGTCGCTGCAGTGGATGGCGATGTGCTGACGCGTGCGCTGGATCTGCCCATGAAGGATTACGAAGATGCTGTACTCCATGAGTCTGCCATCGTCAGCGAAGCACAGGGAATCGTCACACGAAACGTGAGGGACTTCGTAAAATCGCGAATCCCGGTGTATTCACCAGACGAACTACTCGCTGTTCTAACATTACGATCTAAGTAAATTTGAAAGGAACAGACCATGGCATACGATGAAGGGCTCGCACAGCGTCTGAGGGAAATTCTTCAATCCGAGAAGGGAATCGTGGAGAAGAAGATGTTCGGCGGACTGGCCTTCATGTCCCGGGATTATATGTTCGTCGGAATCCTCGGCGAGGTTCTGATGGCGCGCGTAGGACCCGAATATTACACGGAAGCGTTGGAGCGTCCGCACGTACGGGAAATGGATTTCACCGGCAGGCCTATGAAAGGGTATGTATTCGTCGACCCGGACGGCTGCAGCGAAGACGACGAACTTGTGGATTGGGTGGATCGCTGCCACCGCTTTGTCAAATCATTGCCTCCGAAAAATGGTAAATAAACTGCTCAGAGGTAAAAGGCTTTTCCCGCGACCGCATGAAAAAGGGCACCCCGTGAGGAGTGCCCTTTTGTAATTCTTCGTCTGAAGCCGGCAGGACCGCTTCGTGAGCGCGGCCTGTCGGCGATCTTACGAACTTATTTTTTCTTCGATTTCTTGGCGGCCTTGCGGGGGTTCTGCAGGGCGGCGCGGGCAGCGGCCAGACGTGCGATAGGCACGCGGAATGGCGAGCAGCTCACATAGTTGAGGCCGATGTTATGGCAGAATTCGACGGAAGAAGGTTCGCCGCCGTGTTCGCCGCAAATGCCGAGCTTGATGTCGGGACGCGACTTACGTCCATACTCCACGGCATGCTTCATCAGGAAGCCGACGCCCTTCTGGTCGATGGCTTCGAAAGGATCGCGCGGGTAGATGTCATGCTCGACGTAGGACGGAAGGAAACGGCCTGCATCATCGCGGCTCACGCCCAATGTGGTCTGTGTCAGATCGTTTGTGCCGAAGGAGAAGAACTCGGCGACTTCCGCAATTTCATCGGCAGTGATGGCGCCGCGGGGGATTTCAATCATGGTACCGACGAGGTAGTCGAACTTCGTCTTCGATTCCTTCATGACTTCAGCAGCCACGCGGCGGACGATCTCTTCCTGAAGCTTCAATTCCTTCACATGTCCGACGAGCGGAATCATGATCTCGGGAAAAGCCTTCACGCCTTTCTTGCGCACATTGACGGCGGCTTCGAATACCGCGCGTGCCTGCATTTCGGTGATCTCCGGGTACATGATGCCGAGACGGCAGCCGCGGAAACCGAGCATGGGATTGAATTCGTGCAGAGCTTCGACGCGTGCCTTGACAGTGGCGGGAGAGATGCCGAGTTCTGCGGCGATTTCTGCCTGTCCCTTGTCATCGTGCGGAAGGAATTCATGCAGCGGCGGATCGATCGTGCGAACCGTGACGGGACGCTTGCCCATGGCTTCGAAGATGCCTTCGAAATCCTTGCGCTGCAGCGGAAGCAGCTTGGCCAGCGCCTTGCGGCGGCCTTCGACATCCTCAGCGAGAATCATTTCGCGCATGGGACCGATCTTCCCGTCGCCGAAGAACATGTGCTCGGTACGGCAGAGGCCGATGCCTTCGGCGCCGAATGCCACGGCGTTCTGCGCCTGGTCAGGCTGATCGGCGTTGGTGCGCACGTTGATCTGGCGCACGCCGTCTGCCCACTTCATGATCTTCTCATACATCTGGAACACCGGAGCGTCCTTCGGATCAAGCGTCTTGTCGACGAGCACCTGCAGCACTTCGCTGGGACGCGTTGGAATGTTGCCCAGCATCACTTCGCCAGTCGATCCGTCGATGGAAATGTAATCGCCTTCGCGAATCACTTCGCTACGTCCGGTGATGCGCATTTCTGCAGTCTTGTAGTCGATCTTCAGGGCGTCGCAGCCGGCCACGCAAACCTTGCCCATCTGGCGGGCGACGAGCGCTGCATGCGAAGTCATACCGCCGCGTGCGGTGAGAATGCCTTCGGATGCATCCATGCCCTTGATATCCTCAGGCGAGGTTTCAATGCGCACGAGAATGACCGGCTTACCGTCTTTCGCGAAGCGCACGGCGTCTTCGGCGTTGAAGGCCACGACGCCGGAAGCGGCGCCCGGACCGGCGTTGAGTCCCTTCGTCAGGAGTTGACCTTCCTTGATCGCCTTGTTCTTTTCCTTCAGATCGAAGATCGGGCGCAGGAGCTGATTGAGCTGGTCCGGCTGAATGCGCATGATCGCTTCTTCCTGCGAGATCAATTTTTCCTTCACCATATCCACCGCGTTCTTGATTGCAGCGAATGCGGTGCGCTTGCCGACGCGGCACTGCAGCATGTACAGATGCCCGTTCTGAATCGTGAACTCGATGTCCATCATATCGCGGTAGTGCTTCTCGAGCTTCTTGCGAATGTCGAGGAGTTGCTTGTGCGATTTAGGATCCTTGTCCTTGAGCTGGATGATGGGCAGCGGAGTACGCGTCCCGGCGACGACGTCTTCGCCCTGCGCATTCATCAGGAATTCGCCGTAGAACATATTTTCGCCCGAAGCGGCATCGCGCGTGAAAGCCACGCCTGTGCCGGAGTCGTCGCCGGCATTGCCGAAGACCATCGACTGTACGTTGACGGCGGTGCCCCATTCGGCGGGAATGCCGTTGAGCTTGCGATAGACGATGGCGCGCTCGTTCATCCATGAACTGAACACTGCACCAACGGCTCCCCACAGCTGTTCTTCCGGATCATCCGGGAAGGAGCGGCCGGTTTCACGCTTGATGGCGGCTTTGAATTCGGCGACGAGTTCCTTCAGGTCCTCGGCGGTGAGATCAATGTCGAGCTCTACGCCGCGGGCGTGTTTCTTGGCTTCAAGAATTTCCTCGAACGGGTCGATATCCGTCTTGGTCTTCGGCTTGAGATCAAGCACGACGTCGCCGTACATCTGCACGAAGCGGCGGTAGGAATCGTAGGCGAAGCGCTCGTTGCCGGAATGTGCGATGAGTCCCACAACGGTAGTGTCATTGAGACCGAGGTTGAGGATGGTGTCCATCATTCCAGGCATCGACGCACGTGCGCCGGAGCGGACGGAGAGGAGAAGCGGATTTTTCGGATCACCGAATTTCGCCTTCATCTCGCGCTCCATTTTCTTGAGCGCCTCCGCGACCTGCTTTTTCAGTTCTGCAGGATAGGTCTGCTTGTTGTCGTAATAGTACGTGCAGACTTCTGTGGTGATGGTGTAGCCGGCGGGGACCGGCAGTCCGATATTCACCATTTCCGCAAGGTTTGCTCCCTTGCCGCCGAGAAGATTTTTCATCTCGGATTTGCCGTCGGCTTTCTTGCCGCCAAAGAAGTACACGTACTTCTTGCCGCGAGTGGTGTTCTTGCCACCGGTTGTCGCTTTGGCTTTTGTCTTGGCCATGAAATACTCCGGATTGAAATTTGAGAGATAATGAAAGAATTCTTCGAATGTATGTTGTGCTGCCGATGTCAAAATCACCGGAATTCACAGAATCTTACTAAGATACGAAAAACTGCGCACTCACGGAATGACAGCATCTGAAGAAGAATAAACCGCGAAAACGCGAAATCGCCAGGAAGAAACGCGAGGTATGAGAATGCATGAGAAATGGCGCTGGTACGCACGACGGCATGTTTTGAATGGCGACGTCGCGTTTCACAAGATGAGATCCCATAGATGAAATGCACCCGTGATGAAGGCGATTATCAGAATAAAAAAAGGCCGCCCGGTTTATGGCGGGGCGGCCTTGATGATGGATACTTCAGACGCTTATTTAATGAGCTGCATCTGCCGTGAGATCACAGTGCCGCCGCTTCGGAGCGTGTAGGAGTAAACTCCTGCTGAGAGCGCGGAAGCATCGAACTGTACACGATAGACTCCCGCCGCCTGGTAGCCCTCTGCGAGCCGGGCAACTTCGCGGCCAAGTACGTCATGCACAGTCAGCTCAATATTCCCGTTCCCTGTCAGCGCATAGCTGATCGTGGTCGTTGGATTGAATGGGTTCGGGTAGTTTTGATCGAGCGTCATGGTAGCGGGCACGATCTCGTCGGCCTGGCCGTCTTCTTTCGGGAACCAGTTATGCGCCAGGGCGAATGGTCCCGTGAGGTTGGTAAGCGCGTTGGCCTCTACGTAATTTTGATACGGGTTCGATGTCCCGCCAAGGTTCGTCCAGGAATACAATGGCTTCTGCCAGATCGTGAGCGCCGATGGCTGTGTGATCAGTCCCAGCGCTTCGGTGTTCGTGTAGAAGAGCCGAACATCGACATTAGGATTGCTCGCGTTGCTGGACATGGTGAAATAGCGTTTCACGTAGCGGATACGCGACAGGCCGGGAGGATAGGTGCATGCAAAGGCATTCACAGTGAAGCTGCTGATCGTGCCGGAGTTGCTCTTAACTTCAGCGATCTTCTGACCGTTGCTGTTTAAGAACGGGGTCCAGCTTGCTCCTACCGATTGCGTCACGGTTACGAGACCTAGAGGTTCGATCTGAAGACTCACAGTAATTGTGTACGGCGAGTTGCTTGCTGTCAAACTGGTTGCACTGTTCCAGCCGTTAAGGGTGATGGTGCGATTGATGGTGTTGGTTTGATTGCTTCCGATGCTGACGGTGAATACCAGATCGTCGCCTTCGTAGCCAGAATTTGTGATCAACGCAATTTCACTCGCGCTGGTGCTCGCGGTCCATTGAAGTCGTCCACCGGCGAAATTGCCGCCGCTGTTGTTGATGGGTATCGTGCGGGTGACGGACACCGGCTGCTTGCAGGCAGACGCAACAACAACCATTGAAGCGAGGGGGTCAATTTCCACTCGCCGCACAACGGTGAAGTTGGTGGTGCAAGTGCTCAGATTATTGCTTTCATCGATGACGGTGAACGTGACAATGTGAGCGCCGGCTCCGACAGTTGTTCCGCCGACAGGATTTTGCGAAATCCTCAGATTGGCAGCGCTTGTGCAATTGTCCGTCGCCATCAGCTGTCCGATAAGATTCGGAACCTGTGCCGTGTTCTGCATGCTGCCCTCAACCGAAACACTGGCCGGGCAAACGGTAATCATCGGCGCTTCGGCGTCAAGAACTGTAATCGTCTGATTGCCGCTCGTGCTGTTTCCGGAGGCATCCATTGCGGTCCATCTCACGATCGTCTGGCCCTTGGGATAGACGCCCGGAGCATTGCTCGTGACTATCACCGGATACGGACAATTGTCCGTTGCGGTCGCCTTGCCGATGGCGAGGCCCGGATCGGTGAAGGTGCAAACGCCGGGATTGGCGTTAAACGTCATGTTCGCCGGGAGAGTCAGTACCGGCGGCGTGACATCAGGAATCAGCGTGACGATGAGGTCGTCGGCGTCGGTGCCGCCGCGGCCGTCGTTCACTGTCAGCGTGAGTGTATGCACACCCGGAGTCAAATTTGTGCTGGCGACCGCCGTGGTGGCGAACGTCGTACCATTTTCCGACCATGCGTAGCTCAGTTTGTCATTCTCAATATCGAACGATGCGCTGCCGTCCACGTTGACCATTGTGCCGGTGGGGAGCACGCAGCTTGCCGTCTGGTCCAGTCCGGCAACGGCATTGGGAGGATCATTGACCTCGGTAACTGTGAGCTTCCGTGTTGCAAGCACGCTCGGATCGTCTCCATCGTTTACAGTGAAGCTGACTGTGCGAGGTCCGGTGTTCGGCAGAATCGTGTTGGTATTCTGATAGCGCACGCTGCGAAGCGCGGCCTGGTAGTTGGCCTTGCTGTCGCTTCCCATCAGGGTAAGCACGCCGCCAGCAAAATTCCCGGTGATATTGGCAGTGTTGGTGAATGAGAGGACATCCTCACCGGGCACAAAGCCGTTGATGCTGACCTCTGCGCCTTCGATGTTCGTATCGTCGACATCCGTCACAACGATCGTCGAAGTCACAATGATGGGCGCACTGTCTTCAATGAAATTGAGAATGGTCATTTCAATGCCAGCGAGCACTGGTGCGTCGTTCACTGCTGTGATGCTGAGTGCACGCGTCAAGGTGCTGCTCGAAGCGCTGCCGTCGTTGACCGCAAAGCTGAGCGTGCGCGAAGCCGTGCTCGGCGTGGCAGTATTCGTATTCTGATACTTCACGCTGCGCAGGGCTGTCTGATAATTCGCCTTGCTGTCGCTTCCGCTCAGTGTGAGCACGCCGCCGGCGAAGCTGCCGGTGATGTTGGCGGTGTTTGTGAAGGAGAGGACATCCTCGCTCGAAACGAAGCCGCTGCTGATGCTCACGGTCGCACTTTCCATATTCGCATCATCGACGTCGGAAACCGTGATCGTCGATGTGACATTGATCGGCGCCGAGTCTTCAGTGAAGTTGAGCGTGGTCATTTCGATTCCCGCAAGCACAGGCGCGTCGTTCACAGCTGTGATGCTGAGTGCACGCGTAAATGTGCTGCTCGAAGCGCTGCCGTCGTTGACCGCGAAGCTGAGCGTGCGTGAAGCGGTGCTCGGCGCCCCGGTGTTGGTGTTCTGATACTTGACGTTGCGCAGGGCTGCCTGATAGTTGGCCTTGCTGTCGCTTCCTGTCAGCGTGAGCACGCCTCCGGCGAAGCTGCCCGAGATGTTGGCGGTGTTGGTGAAGGAGAGGACATCCTCACTCGAAACGAAGCCGTTGCTGATGCTCACGGTCGCACTTTCCATATTCGTGTCATCGACGTCGGAAACCGTGATCGTCGATGTGACATTGATCGGTGCCCCGTCTTCGGTGAATGAGAGTGCGGACGCCTCAAGGTTCGCCAAAACGGGGGGATCGTTTATTGCCTGAACGAATAGGTCAAAGGTTTCAGTTGTGGAAACTGTTCCATCAAACACACTGACGGTAATCGTCGTTGTGCCGGATGCGTTTGAAGCCGGCGTGATGCTGATGTTGCGGCTGGCGCCGCTTCCGCCCAGGGAGATGTTTCCATTTGGCACCAACGCGGTGTTGGAAGAAGTTGCGGTAACAACCAGCGAGCCAGCAGCAGTTTCTGCATCGCCAACGGTGAATCCGAGGGGACCGAACGGCACGTCTTCGTTGGTAGACTGATTGGAAATCGCAGAAATCGTGGGCGGTGTGTTGCCGCCTCCACCGAGCGACTGGCCTTTGATCGAAATATTATCGATCCAGTTCTGTCCGCCGCTCACCGGATCGCTGCCATTTCCTCCCGTGTTGCTGCTCATGATCCAGCGGAGGTAGACCGAGGCCTGATTCGCACAGGCGGCAGGCAGCGCCAGATTGGTAAGGGTACCTTTTTTCATGTACTGGTTGTCCACGGTGCAGGAAATCGAGCCGCCTGCAACATCCGTCCATGTAATGTTGTCCAGGCTATACTGGATCTTGAAATCCCGGGGCCCCTGATACTGGAAAAAGGAAAATTCGCTCCACTGTTCCGATGAGAGCGTCAGTGTTCCGTAGCCGGCGGTCGAAATGTTGACCACCCAATACTTGCTGTTGGCTCCATTGGCCCAACCGAGAGCATAGGCATAGCTCCCGTTGGGACCGCCTACGGAGGTATAAAGAATTGTTCCTACCCCGCCGCCGTTGCCGATAGTCTTGCCGTTATTCGCCGGAATCGACGTTGTTGTTGTGGCCTGCTGAGTGTTGAAATCCCATTCGGCGACAGTGGTTTGTCCCTGCGCCAGAACCGGCAACAGGACGAGACAAAGGATGAGAAGCCACAAACGCCGTAAAACGGGCGGTTCCGGAGGGGAGAATTGCTTTCTATACATCAGAGCTTTTCCTTCGTTGAATTTAGCTGAAGGTGCCTCCGTTGCGCACGCGTACATCGGCACCGATGGGGGGTTCTATGTGATATTAATGATAGATAATATCGTGATTTAGTACGAGAAATGCACATGTGGGGAAAAAGTATCTTTTTTAGGAAGTCAGGCTTCGGAAGGGCGGGAAGGGCGGGAAGGGCGGGAAGCGCGGAAGGGCGGGAAGCGCGGAAGGGCGGGAAGCGCGGAAGGGCAGGAAGCGCGGAAGGGCAGGAAGCGCGGAAGGGCAGGATCAGATGTGGGATGATAGGAATGCGCGGCCGATTGAGTCGGCGAGAGGGTGCGCCTCGGGAAGGCGTTCAGGATGCCAGTGCAGGAGGAGGAGGAACGGTTTACCTGCGGACTGCGCCCATTCGAGCGCTTCTGCGGAGCCATCGTGCGAATGAGCGGAGACCGCAAGCCGTGGTGCGACGAGGTCGACGCCCTGGTGATGCGCGCTGTTGACCCAGCCGGCTCCTTCGCCGGTGATGCTGTGCAGCAGGGAACCAGGCACAATTTCTACATCATGCTGGCGGTCGGCGTCGATGTAGTGATGTCCGTCGTAGCCGGCGGTGGGCAGGTCCGCAATCAGCGTTCCCCCAAGAGCTACGTTCATGATCTGCAGTCCACGGCAGATGCCGAGAATCGGCAGCCTCATTTCCACAGCGGTGCGAATGACTGCGAATTCAAGCGTGTCGCGAGCTTCGTCTATTTTACAGAGGGAACGCAGTTCCGGCTTTCCATACAGCACCGGGTCCGGATCTCCACCGCCGGGCAGCAGCAATCCGTCTGCCCCGGCGAGGGCGTCCTCAATCGGCATGCCGGGTTCAAGGAAAAGGATGTCGGTATCCGGATCCAGGTGCCGAAGCCAACGGACGTAATTCTGATGCTGCGAGGGATCGGTGGAGGTGAGTACGATGCGGTTCATGCGCGTCAGACCGGGTGCGGTGGAGAGGGGAAGGCTCAGGCAGGATTTTCCGAAGGCGTGTCCAGCCGCGCTTCCATTTGCTGAAGATAATCCCAGGAATAAATGCCGCTGTCGTGGCCGTCGCCCCAAACCGCCGCGATGGCGTAGTTGCCGACGGGTGTGAGTGATTTCAGCTCGTATTTTCCGGGAACGGCGATCGGGAGCTGAATGGGCATTTTTATGGCGCCGAAAATATCGGATTCACCCTGGCAGCCGGCACAGGGACAATCATCGCGAAAGCGCTGGATGGGGTAATGCGTGATGTGTCCATCGTCCCACGTGATGCGCAAGTCGCGTTTGTCTATAAGCTTGAAACCGGAAGGATGCACGTTCTCCGCCTGCCTTTCTATTACCGGGCCGGCGTTGCGTCAAGAATCACGACCGGGCTCTCTCCAAGCACTTCTGCCGTGTGGAGTTTGTGCGAGGGAACGACAAATCGCTCACCCTGGGAGAGAATATAATCCATTTCGCTGATCGTAATTTTCATCGATCCACTGAGTACGACATGGATGGTATCGTGGTCGTGCATGTGGGGAGGAAAGCACATCCCACCCGGGTAGCTATAGACGTAGATGTTGTAACCTTCATCACGCAAACCCTGCTTGAGGGCGCTTATCTGTTCGCTATCCATCAGTAGCTCTCCGATTCATTGGGGAAATTGCCCGATTTCACGTCCTGAATGTACTGCCGGAAGGCCCGATCCATTTCGTCCGCCAGCGCTGCGTAGCGTCGTACGAAGCGAGGACGAAAATCCTCAAAAAGCCCCAGCATGTCGTGGGTAACCAATATTTGTCCGCTGCACGAGGGGCCGGCGCCGATCCCGATAGTGGGAATCGAAACAGTATCGGTAATGCGTTTCCCGAGCGTAGCGGGAATTTTCTCAAGCACAATCGCAAAAGCGCCAGCTTGTTCGAGTGCAAGTGCGTCCTCAATAATCGAATCCGCCTCGTCCTCTGAAGTTCCGCGCGGACGGTAGCCGCCGAATTTCAGTATCGACTGCGGCATGAGTCCGATATGCCCCATGATAGGAATTCCTTCGCCCGAAATCTTCTCCACGACTTTCGCTGCGCGCACACCGCCTTCGACCTTTACGCCATGCGCCAGGGTTTCCTTCATCACACGCCCGGCGCTGCGAAAGGCTTCTTCCGTCGTCACCTGATATGACATGAATGGCAGGTCGGTGATCACCATGGAACGGCGCACGATACGGCTGACCGCCTTGGTGTGATAAATCATTTCATCGAGTGTAACGGGTAAAGTGGTGGGATTTCCCTGAAAGACATTGCTGACAGAATCACCAACGAGGATGAGGTCGATGCCCGCGTCGTCAAGCAGACGCGCCGTCAGAAAATCGTAGGCGGTAAGGCAGACGATCGGGTCGCCTTCTTCGCGCATTTCCTGCAGTCGACGTGTTGTGACGCGTTTGCTATTGGGTTGTATCTCGGTGCTCATCCGTTTCCTTAGCTCTCAGGATTGGAAATGTACTCATATTCGTTCGAAATTGAAACGTTTACACCCCATGAATAGCGAAATCCTTTGATGAGCGCATCACGAACTTCGTTCCTATGCACTGGCCTCCCTAAAATCGCCTCGAGCGTTACAGTGTGAGAGCGCATGTCCTGACGCAGCTGTTCCCGCACGTCCTCGCTCACGGCAAGAAAATCAGCCAGAGCGAGATGGGCTTCTCCGATCAAAATTGAACCATGCTGCAGCACAGTGCTGCCGATGCGGCGCTGGGCGCTGCCGACAAGCTTCTTTCCGCCAAACTCTATTTCATAGCGTGCGGAACTGGAGAAGCAAGGTATGCTGCCCGCCTCGCGATAGAGTTTCTGAAAATTCGGCTGAGCTTTTGCAATATCGATCTCGGGCACGAGCAGCTGCAGTCCGGCCGTGAGCGCCTCGCTGATCTGACGATACACCTCCATGATGCCGCGGTCCTCGGAGGGCATGACCACGCTGTAGGTGAGTTCTTCGGCGTGCAGAATGGCCCGGCCGCCTGTGGGACGGCGTACGATTTCATAGCCAGCGGCAGCGGTACGTTCCTGGTCAATTTCTTCTATCTTTTGATGCCGCCCGAGGGAAATGCACCAGGGTTTCCAGTCGTAGACGCGAAGCATTGGCGCGGCTTCGCGGGCATCGACCAGCTCGGCACGGCGCAGATCGAAGTCCATGTTGAAGGCTCCGCTCTGTTCCCCGGTATCGACAAATTCCAGCGTCTCAAGCATCAGACCTCTTCTCGTAAAACGATGGTGGTCAGCATGCGGCCAGACTTTGCTCCGTCCCGGCGGAAGGAATGCAGCAGATGCTGTTCGTGAATACTGCAGAGACCGCAGACCTCAATATTTCCGGCGGGAATCCCAAGGTCAAGCAGCTGCTGAAGGTTGATTCCCGGAAGATCGAGCCGTGTGCTCTTTCCTTCGGCGCGCTGCGTCCATCGCTCTGGGAACAGCGCCGCGACTTCGTCGCCGACTTCATAGCAGCATACACCGGCGCAGGCACCGATGTATGCGTATGTGGATGAGGCTTCCGCACCGTGATTTGAAAAAAGGCGTTCAGCCGTCTTGCGCGTGATATGCTCAGCCGTGCCGCGCCAGCCGGCATGCACGGCAGCGATGACGTTGGCACCCGGCGCGTACAGCATGATCGGCACGCAATCGGCTGTGCGTACGGTGAGTCCGACCCCGGGCTGAGTGGTGATAATGGCATCGGTGTCGTCGTAGGCGCCCGGCTCCGAAATCTCGCGGATAGTTTCTCCATGCACCTGATTCATGAACGCGAGATCCTCGGGTTCGAGGTCTACCGCATTCGCAAAGCGGGCGATGTTGCTGGTCACCCGGCTGTCGTCATCGCCAAGATTATAGCCGAGATTAAAGCTGTAGGGCGTGTCGGGGGACTCGCCCTGCATCGTACTCTGAGCCAGGCGGACGTAGGGAAACTGCGAGAGCAGTGTGCTTCGAATCAAAGGGAGCGGAGCGGATTCCATGTCGTTTTTCCTTTATACCTGCGAGAGTGCAGCTTCGAGGTCCTGGATAATGTCATCGGGATGTTCGATGCCAATCGACAGCCGCACGCCGCCGGGGTCCATGCCGCGCTGCACCTGTTCTGCAGGAGGAATGGAAGAATGCGTCATCGAACCAGGATGCTCGATAAGCGTGCGTGTGTGTCCGAGACTCACTGCCAGTGTGATCGTATAGGCATTGTCCGCACAGTAATTGATGAGCTTCTCGCCCTTGTCGCGGCTCTCCTCGGGGGAATCGCTTTTCAGCGTAAAGTACATGAGCGTTCCCGGCGCGAATTCACCGTCGTAGTTCCGCATCTGCTTTTGCGCCAGTTCGTACTGCGGAAAGCTGGGGAGTCCGGGATAGCTGACGCTGCGGACCTTCGGATGCTTCTCGAGAAATTCCGCGATCACCATCGAAGACTTGATTTGCCGCTGCACGCGAAGCGAGAGGGTGGGGAGTCCGTACACCAGCACCGGCCACGCTGCCTTGGGAGAAAGCACGCCGCCGAAATCCTTGCGATACATCAGCAGCAGATCGCGGTATTTTTCCGGACCGATCACCACGCCGCCCATGTCCGTGCCAAAACCGCCGATGCCTTTCGTGAGCGAGTGGATCACGAAATCGGCGCCCAGCTCGATCGGTCGCTGACAGTAAGGCGTGGCGAAGGTGTTGTCGACAACCACCTTGATGTGCTCGTCTTCAGGACGCGTGGAATTCACCCGACTTACAAGCTTGGCGATTCCGCCAATGTCGATCAGCGTCAGTGTGGGATTGATCGGAGATTCAAAATAGATCACGCGCGTCTGCGGAGTGATCGCGCTGGCGAGCATGTCGAGATCGTGCAGGTTCAGCAGCTGCACGTTGATGTTGTAGCGGGGATACCAGTTGGTGAGCAGGGAATAAGTGCAGCCGTACATCGTGCGATGTGCGATGATCTCATCGCCGCTTTTTGTCAGAACTCCGAATATGGCAGAAATCGCGGCCATACCGCAGCCGTAGGAAACAGCGCAGTCGCCGGATTCCGCATACGCGAGATTCTCTTCGAGAATGTCTTTGTTTGGTTCTCCCAGCCGGTCATAAATCAAAATCGGCTGCCGTTTTTTTGTCTCAGCCGTTGTGTTCGCAAACTCAATGAACCCCTGCGCTCCGCGCTGCGCGGAATCGAGGCGATAGGTCGCCGAAGACGTGATTGGCGGCACGACGTGATGATCGTAGTCCCATTTCATTGAATGGTCCTTTCCGTAGATCATCTGGGTTTCTTTCGAGTATTTTTCTTTGTCTTCTTCGTTCGACATGAAATGCTCCGTGGGATCAAGTTCGTGATTCTGCATAATCGAGTCCGAACTAACAAAATACCGATAGCGCGGGACGTTGGCAAGGATGGGGTCAAAAGGTCAAGAAGTCAAGAAGTCAAAAGGGAAAGACGTCAAAAGGTCAAGGGGGGGGGGAATGAGGGAAATAAGGGAAATGAAGGAAATTCTATTTCCATTACTCCCCTCATTTCCGTTATTTCCCTTTGACCCTTTGACTTCTTGACCTCTTGACTTCTCGACCCTTTGACCCATTCAGGATCCACCATGAACCGCCAAGACGCCCTCGACCTCCTCCACGAATTCACAGAAACCGATTCGCTCAGGAAGCATGCCTACGCTGTCGAGGCGGCGATGCGGGCGTATGCGCTGCGTTTTGGGGAGGATGCGGAGGAATGGGGAATGGTGGGATTGCTGCATGATTTCGACTATGAGAAATATCCCACGGCGGAGGAGCATCCATTCGTCGGGAACCGCATACTCGAAGAGCGCGGCTGGCCGGATGCAATGCGGCGCGCGATCATGTCGCATGCGGATTACACCGGCGTCTCGCGTGAGTCGCAGATGGAAAAGACGCTCTTCGCAGTGGACGAACTCTGCGGCTTCATCACGGCCGTTTCCTATGTGCGTCCCGACCGGAAAATCGCCGGAATGGAAGCGCGGTCGGTGAAGAAGAAAATGAAGGACAAGGCATTCGCCCGTGCCGTCAGCCGCGACGATATGCTGCTGGGCGCCGAACTGCTCGGCATTCCATTCGACGAACACGTCCAGTTCGTCATCGAAGCGCTAAGCGGGGAAGCGGAAGCGTCGGTAGGTTGATCTTCAGGTAACGGGGCAATTTCGCACTTGCGGCTGGAAGAGTGCAACTCATGAAGATTGCAAATTTGACAATCCGGCTCGATAAACCCTATTGTTATCCTGAAACTTGATTTTATGACATTTAATTCATATTCTTTACCGCAAAGCTGGATCTTCTTTCGCCAGTTTCACGTCTGGGACGGGGTTTGGAGACCAGGTGTTCATCGAGACTCCGCATGTCGTTGAAAAGGAAGTTTCGTTATACGTCCGCGCCACTGGCCGACGCAGGCTGGATCTCACGGATACAGGCACCTTCTTCTCATCAATTATGGAGACGAAAGATGAAACGTACCCAAGTAATCAGCAGAGCACGAACAGAAGTTCAGAAGTTCAGAAGTTCAGGCATGATTTTTCGCGGGGGCCTGTTCGTATTGCTCACCTCATTAATGTGCCTCGCCTTTTTCGCGACAACACTTTTCGCTCAACCGACGTTTGACATCGGCAATAGTGAAATTGCTGTGTGGAACACTTCGGGCACCACCAAAAACCTTACCATAAGCGCCGTTAATCTGATTTTCGATGAGGATCTTGCGCTGACGCATCGTCATGCTATCGTTACCACAGGGGGGGACATTTACGATGGTATTGCCTGGGGTTTCGAAGGTCCATGGTCGTATGACGCCATCGCGGGGGATATTGACGTCATTAAAGACACCATAGGTTGTGGTGAATACGAATTCGGGTACGGAGGTATCAGCTTTAGGCTGAACCTGCATGATGCGAATTGGGGTGCGGGATCGACTACATCTGTCTATCGCATACTGATCGAATACGACGGAAATGTCAAGATCTATATCCGTACCCCCGGCACCTCAGGTACGTGGAGTTCTGCAATCACCGTCACAAACGGTGCGAGATACACCTATTGGGGATTGATACAAGGCACCCATTCGGCGAGTTATACCCGCGCACGTACAACATTCAACAACAAACGGTTTCATGTGAGCGGCGACGACAATCAGCTCCCACTCGAATCAACGGGTGTGACCGATGCCAGGCTCGACGTCAACCTGGACGTACATGCAGACATCAGTATACCTGCCGGGAGTTCGCTTCTGATCGAGGGCTTCGACGAAGGAGTGACCGGTAATTCGGATACAAAACTGCTATTCGACAATCAAACAGGATTGACGGTGCCCGGTGAACTCCGCACTGTGGAGACTCAGTATAGTAATGAGTATGCCGTTTTTCTGCCGTCCTCGTCCACGCCGGCACCGGGAGACTGGAAGGGAATCTATTGTCCGAATCCGTCCGGCGTGCACCTGAATCATACGTTCATCGGTTATGCTGAGTGCGGGCTGAATATCGAATCCAGTTCCTCCATCAGCGGAAACGATGTGATCGTGTCGTATAGTTTGATGAATGGCGTAATGCTGGTGGGCAGCAGCGGGAATTTTCAGCACCTGATGTGCAGCAGTAATGGAGAGAATAATCTCGAGGTCAGGAATTCCGAACTCGTGTGCTACAACTCGCAATTCAGTAATAGCGTGAATCAGAATGGAGTTGTTGTCGGAGATGGCGGAACTTTGCTTTTGCAACAGTGCGATATATATAACAACCGGATGAACGGAATTTTCGGCTATGCGAATGCATATGTCCAGATCGATTCCTGCGATGTGTTCAACAACGGTTTCGTCGCGGGTGATGATTGGCAGGGAGTGTACACGTTTTATAACGACTGGCCCATATTTCTCCGCCATAGCAAGGTTTTCGAGCAATCAGTCGGGGTGTGCGCAGTTTGGGGAGAAGTATTCGGGTATTACCGGTATTCCATCCCTGTTCGATGGGATAATGCGGATTCACTGGCAAGAAACTGCATTTATCACAACGATTACAACCTGTACGGATACTATGGCACTTTCGAGCTCGCGAAAGCTTACTATGATAAACAGGTGCCACATTATCAGGGTGGGGAAAGCTCGATTTTCGATCCCTATTATATCCAGGGACAGTTCGAAAATTCCCAGGCATATCTGCACAGGGATTTCTGGGACGGCAATACGATGTTCAACGTGATCAGTTCGACCGTGGAAACCAATGATGCGTTGACTTCCGATAGCGCGGGTTGTTTGATCGGGGATGGTTACGGTTCGAAAATTCAAACGGGCAGCGCTTCGTTTAATCCCCAGGCCGCGGCACTCTACCGCACGTGGGAGACGCTATCAGTGGATTCACTCCGGGATCTGCTTTATAATCAGTGCACGACCCTCTCGGCGCTCGACGCGAGTGCGGGCTTCCGCCTCGTTTGGCAATTGTCCGATTCGACGGCGGCTGAGTCATACTTCCAACGGATAATCGCGAACTCTTCAAGGGCGGAAGTTCTTCTGCCCGCCTACAGATACGTTGCCGCGGCCAGGATGCATGCACGCGATTGGAGCGGAGCGACACTGGCACTGCTGGCGATGACGCAACAAACCGTGTATGGCGAGACGGGCTACACATCGGCGCAGGCGATGGCGGCACTGGCTATGCACCTGAGTGGTTCGACCAGTTCCGCACGCGCAAGTCTCGATACGCTGTTGCAGGCGTTCCCGGGTAATCGCGACCTGGTGATTGTCGATCGACTGATCGGCGGGAGCACATCGACACCGAAACGTGGGTCTGTGAAAAGAACGCACGAGGCAAATCCGGAATATGAGCTGCACGCTGCATGGCCGAATCCGTTCGCGGGAACTACAACCATATCCTTCACGCTTCCCGAAGCAGGTAATGTAGCCGTGACAGTATTCGATATCATGGGACGCGAAGTGCGTCATCTCGCTGATAGCTGGTATTCAGGCGGCACGACCAGCATCATATTCAACGCGGGTGATTTACCTGGTGGCCTTTACATGCTTCGCATGAATGCCAATGGCGTAACGAGAACCCGGACCATCCAGATTCTGAAGTAAACCGGGCCGGTACCACTGGACCCCATATTCATCAGGTCATTGCGTCCGTCCCGTTGAACGGATATTGCTGCTCGGGGCGGACCAATGACCGCAATAAACTCCTGCAAAAATATTTGTCTGTAAATATCGAGGTGGTCCATGAAGCAACGCACATGGGTGGTGGCTGTAATGCTGTTCGTGATTCTGCGGGCCATGTCAGGAAATACTGCCCAGGCGCAGTCGAATGCGTTGACGCTGACAATCGGACGCGTCACGGCTGTTCTCGACACGTTCAGCGGCCGATTCGCGGCTGCAAGCGCAGAGGGGAGCACGCTGCTTTTTTCATCGGGGACGAGACCGACTTCACATATCAGCGTTTTGATCGACAATGCTATCTGGACAAACTACGGCAAATCGCAGATGACCGCGCCGTGGCCACAGCGGAATCTGGGGCGCGGAACGGTGGAACTTCGCCCGGATCGGTTGCGCTATATATGGGAAGTCCCTAACCGCGGCAGTATTGTTCGGATCATTGAGGAAATCGAACCCGTTTCAGACAGTTTATATCAGGAGGTGCGCATTCATCTGATCGTTGAAAATACGACAAGCCGAATTGTGAACGTCGGAATGACGGTTATGGAAGATGTAGATGCGAATGGCGACGATAATGTGACGCTTCAGAGTCTGACGGGCCCGGTTCTTCGTGAACGGGCATTCGCTGGAGCATACGTTCCCGAACGGTTGATGATGCTGTCACCGGCGTTCCTTCCGGATTCCGCGTATTGCCGGTTTCGGGGCGCCGGAGTAAGCACCCCCGACTTGCTCACCGTGGGTCGTTGGTCGTATCACGGTGGACTCGGCACAGCAGTGTTCGGTTACCAGGCGACAGGGCAGAGCATCACAGATGCGGCGCTATTACTCCAATGGGAGAAAAAGGCTCTGGCACCAGGTACCAGACGCGAAGAAAATACCGCCATCGGATTCGCCGCACCGCTGCCGGAGGCACCGGGATACAAAACTTTCGCGCGCGAATTTGTCGTTCCGATGCTCGCAAACGCGGCGTTACTCTCGATTGTCAGCGATAGTGTCGCGACGGTGCGGATATCCGCCCCGTACGCCGATGCATGGTATGAAAACGCTGCAATGCGGAACGGTTCGTGGGATACAACGATGGTTGTCACACCAGATAATCCGGCTTGTGCCCTCATTCAATTGGCTGTAACGAGCCGGACTGCTACTGACTCGCTTACGCATTATCGTCAGTATTTTGTCAAGGCATCATCAGACCGGGAGGCCGCAATATCACTTCGAAGTATTGTGGGTTTTGGGAGCTTTAATGCCTCAATTGTCTGGCCATTGAGCGAATGGGATACATCTTATCTGTTGCCTGGTGTTCTTGACGATGGTGTTGGGAATGCGCAAGATGCGGGAGCAGTGAACAGGATCGTATTGCACCAGACAATCGAGTATTGGTTGGATGAATACTACAATAATAACCAGGGTGTTTTTCCTATCGGTACCCCGTTTCAATTGATGTTACCGGCGCATGGCCACCTCGATTTTGCGGGAGGTGGTGGGGGATTTCCCCGCTTCAATCCATGGTCACCAAAATTAGGTGACCGTAATCTGACCTTTGACGGAGCAGGCGATCCACTCACCAGTGAACATCCTGTTAGCATGGAAATGATGACTCTATCGAAAATCTCGCCCGGGCAAGGATCGCGGTTCCTGAAAATTTACCCTATCCTGGAGCCGCACTATTTTCATATTCCCGCACGTAAACAACTTGGGACGGAATACGTTTTCATTCCATTTCGGAAACTTAGCGCAAGGACGCAGGATGATCTGATCCGTATCATCGCTTACGAAGATGAAACAGAATTGACTCTTTTTGACGGATCTTTGCCGATTCATCTCGATCGATCAGGCTATATCGATACATTGCTTGCGCAGCCCACGGTCATCCGTTCCACGAAACCCGTTGTCATCTATCAGCATCATTTGGCCTGGACTTATCTCGATTCTGACACGACATTTGCTGGTGCGGCTTTTGCCTTGCTACCTCATGGGCTATGGGGGCGGCGCTATTACTCGGTCACGGATGACGGATTCAAGCCGAATGTGATGCCCCTGCTTCCTTCAGGTTTTCGGAACCATGCTCTCTATTATGACAATTTGTACTTCATTCTCATTACGAAGGCAGTGTACAGAAACGGGATTCTCATAAACGATGTCCCGGTGGATGAAGCCCGATTTACAGTTTTCGGAGAGTGGGCCTATGCGTATATCGACATCCTCCCGGGTTTTCACATCGTGCGGAGCGATCATCCATTCCTGACTGTATCCTGCGGTGGGGGTGGAGGAGATGATGGGAAAAAGCACTTCGGATTTGGTGTATCATTCATTCCGCCATTCCGGTAGCAACGATCGGATCGGCAGGAAAGAACCACAAAACCACGAAAACACAAAGAAGAACACGAAAGATTTGTGAAAAAGAAAACACTTAGCAGACTTGCTGGGCGTTTCCCGTTGCAAAAACCTTCGTGCTTCTTTTTCGTGTTTTCGCGTTTTCGTGGTTTTTTCTTACACACTCACCAGGTTTGCGAGGGCTTTTTCGATGGAATCGTATTTGAAGCGGTAGCCACTTGCGAGTGTGTGTGCAGGAAGCGCGCGTTGACCGCCGAGAAGGGTTTCGCCGAATTCACCGAGGGCAAGTTTGATCACGAAGGCGGGAACGGAGAAGCGGGCGGGACGCTTCAGCGACTCTCCCAGTGCTACCGCAAATTCACGATTACGAAGTATGCCTGGGCTGACGGCGTTGAGTATCCCGATGGTTTCTGCGTCGTCGATCGCATGCAGAAGGAGTCCGACTACATCGTCGATATGTACCCACGGGAACCACTGCTCACCGTTGCCCACAGGTCCGCCGGCAAACATCCTGAACGGCGTGAGCAGTTTTTCCAGCGCGCCGCCTTCTTCTGCAAGGACGATCCCCATGCGGGAAATCACCACACGCACGCCCAAAGATTCGGCGCGCAGCGCCTCATTCTCCCACTCGACGCAGGTTTCCGCAAGGAAATCGCTTCCTGCAGGGGAATCCTCGTTCACATCTTTTTCTCCCGTATCGCCATAAAATCCGACTGCCGACGCCGAAACAAGCACGCCCGGCTTTACCGCCGCGGCCGCAATCGCATCGACGATGTCGCGCGTCCCCAGCCGGCGGCTGTCCTGAATGCGTTTTTTAAAGCTTTCCGTCCAGCGTTCCTCTGCGATGGGTTCGCCCGCGAGATGCACGACGGCATCGGCGCCGTCGATGGCGGATTTCCAGGCGCCTGCAACGCCGGGAGCCCAGAGCAGCACACGCTCCGCATCGGGGAAGGTCTTCCCGGCCTTGTCGGTATTGCGTGTGAGAATGGTGACCTGATCGCCGCGCAAGCGGAGAGCGTTGTAAAGGCGCCGGCCAATCAGTCCGGTAGCGCCGGTCAGAACGATTCGTTTGGACATAGCTGCTGATGATGGTTGAGGGAATGAACTTCTAACATATGGAGAAAACCATTGCGAGGCGCAGGAAATTCCCTCGATCGTACAGATTCCCCATTTCGCCGAAGGGACCCTCGATACTCTTGAGTAATCGAGCGGGAGTGCGGGCATTCCTTCTTCGAAAAAGAGGATTTCCGCTGTCCTCGATTTTGCTCCGCTCTGCATCAAGTCGTACATTTACGATTATCCCGTTTTTCTCACAACAACCACAGATCCGCCATGATCGAAAAACTTCAGGAAATGCTGGGCGCCGAAGCAGATTCGCTGCTCAATCATACTTGCACGGGTATCCCGAAAGAAATGCTGCACCTCCCCGGGGCGGATTTCGTGGACCGCGTTTGGAAAGACAGTGACCGCAATCCGCGCGTGCTCGGAAGTCTGCAGCGCATCTACAACACCGGCCGGCTGGCGGGTACGGGCTACATGTCTATTCTCCCGGTCGATCAGGGCATCGAGCACAGCGCCGGTGCATCCTTCGCTCCGAATCCCATTTATTTCGATCCGGAAAATATCGTCAAGCTCGCGATCGAAGGCGGCTGCAATGCCGTGGCTTCGACCCTGGGCGTGCTTGGCTCGGTCGCCCGGCGCTATGCGCATCACATTCCCTTTATCGTCAAGATCAACCACAACGAATTGCTGACCTATCCGACCACCTACGATCAGATTCTCTTCGGCAGCGTGGATCAGGCCTACGAAATGGGCGCCGCGGCCATCGGTGCGACGATCTATTTCGGGTCGGAAGAATCGGACCGCCAGATCGTTGAAATTTCCGAAGCCTTCGAATACGCGCATGAACTCGGTCTTGCTACCATCCTCTGGTGCTACCTCCGGAACGAAGATTTTACCAAGGACGGTGTCGATTACCACACCGCAGCAGATTTGACCGGACAGGCGAATCATCTCGGCGTCACGATCCAGGCAGATATCATCAAGCAGAAACTGCCGACGAACAACGGCGGCTACAATGCCATCAAGTTCGGCAAGACCAGCAAGCTCGTCTATTCGCAACTCACGACCGATCATCCGATCGATCTGACCCGCTACCAGGTGGCGAACTGCTACATGGGACGCGCAGGACTGATCAACAGCGGCGGTGCCTCCTCGGGTGCGAGCGACTACGCTGAAGCCGTCGAGACGGCCGTCATCAACAAGCGCGGCGGCGGACAGGGCCTCATCTCCGGCCGCAAGGCCTTCCAGCGTCCGATGGCCGAAGGCGTGCAGCTCCTGAATCTCATCCAGGACGTGTACCTCGCCGACGACGTCACAATCGCGTAAGAAAAAACCACGAAGTCACGAAGACACGAATAAAGAGCACGAAAATTTTTTTAAACGGGAAACGCCCAGCAGATTTGCCGGGCGTTTTCTTTTTAACAAAACCTTAGTGCTCTTCTTTGTGTCTTCGTGACTTCGTGGTTTTTTCTTAATAGCTGAATTTACCCAGGCGCGTTTTGCCGCGGAAGATCCAGTAGATGGCCACGGTATAGGAGAGGACGAAGGGCATGCCGATGATGGCGAACCAGCGCATGATGCCGAGGGTTTTCTGGGAGGAGGCCGCATTGTAAATCGTAAGATTCCAGGCAGGATCGAGGCTGGAGACGATCAGGTTGGGGAAGAGCGCGAAGCCGAACAGAAAGGTCAGCGCTGCGATGGTTGCTCCGGACGAGATGAATGCATAGCCCGGCTTCCCGAGATAAATCGCCCGGGGAATATTCGCGATAGCGAGGACGTTCAGAACCACCACAACCCAGGCCCAGGGTATCTCGCGGAAGTTCGTAACTGCACTTGGAAGCAGCACGAGTGTGGCCATGGTGACGAAAATATAGAGCACGAGGAAAATCCCGAAGGTACGCCACATCCATCCATGAATGCGATTCTGCAGATCGCCCTCGGTTTTCAGATAAAGGTAGATCGAACCGTGCATCGCAAAGGTCGCAACCGCGAAAGCGCCGACAAGCAGGGGAAAGGGTCCGAGCAGATCAAAAAGGCCGCCCTGAAATTCCATATCGGCGCCGATGGGAAGACCTTTCATCATGTTGCCGACCGCGACGCCGAACAGAAAGGTCGCAAGGGTTGAGGCGCCGGTGAAGGATATATCCCACATCTGCCGCCACCAGCGCATTTCCTGCTTGCTGCGAAATTCCATCGACACGGCTCGGAAAATGAGTGCGAACAGTAAAAACATAAAAGGGAGATAAAACCCCGAAAAGGCGGTCGCGTAAGCGTGAGGGAAGGCGGCGAACATCGCACCGCCGAAGGTGACGAGCCAGACTTCGTTGCCGTCCCACAGGGGACCGATGGAATTCATCAGCAGGCGGCGGTCCATATCGTCTTTCGCGAACAGATGCAGGATGCCCACGCCGAGATCGAAGCCGTCGAGAATCGCATAGCCGGTGAGGAGAATGCCAACGACGGCGAACCAGAAGAAATTGAGATCCATGCTATTTGTCCTCCTTTTCGTCGCGTGCTTCAGTCATTGACGGACCCCCGTGATCGGCCAGCGATGACATGCTGTCCAGCAGGCTCCCGCTATGCGCGCCTTGGGATGCCAGTACAGATTCATCCGGACCATGTTTGATTTTATCGTTCATCACATACAGCCACACCGCGAGGAGGAAGAGATAAATGATGGTGAACAGGATGATGGACACCAGAACTTCCTCCGCACTGACGGCCTTCGATAACGCATCGCTTGTGCGGAGCAGGCCGTAGACGATCCACGGCTGGCGGCCGACCTCGGCTGCGACCCATCCTGCCTGGTTGGCGAGATACGGTCCGAAGACGGCGAAGACGAATATCCACATCATCCACCGCTTTTCGAACAGCGTGCCGCGCCACCGGAGGAAGGAAGCGAAAAGCGTGATGCCGATGAAGAACATTCCAAGCGCGATCATCATGTGATAGGCCTGGAAGGGAATCTGTACCGGGGGACGGTCCTCCTGTGCGAATTGATCCAGTCCCGTCACCGGAGCATTGAAATCGTTGTGGAGAAGGAAGCTCAGTCCGCCCGGGATGGCGATGCCAAATCGCACCATTTCCTTTTCTTCATCCGGAATGCCGAAGAGCCACATGTCGCCCGGACCGGATTTGAAATGTCCCTCGAACGCGGCGAGCTTCGCGGGCTGCGTCACTGAAACCGTATTCGCCTGTCCGTGTCCGCTCACCAGTGCTGCCAGCGACGCGATGGTACCAAACACAAGTGCGATGGTGAAGGATTGCTTCGCCAGACGTACGTGCCTGCCGTGAAGGATATACCATGCCATGATGCTCATGACGAAGAACGCGCCGAGTATGAACGCGCCGATCAGGGTATGCGTCAGGCGGTCTACGCTGGAGGGATTAAACACCATAGCCCAGAAATCCGTGATTTCTGCGCGTGCGCGGAGTCCTTCGCCCACGATATGAAATCCCGTTGGCGTTTGCTGCCAGCTGTTTGCGACCACGATCCACACGGCTGAGAACATCGAACCGAGCGATACCATGATGGTCGAGAAAAAGTGCATGCGCGGGGAGACGCGGTCCCACCCGAAAACGAGCACAGCGAGAAATCCTGATTCGAGGAAGAAGGCGAAAATACCTTCGGCCGCAAGCGGCGACCCAAAAACATCGCCGACATAGCGCGAATACGTCGCCCAGTTCGTACCGAACTCGAATTCCATCACAATGCCGGTGGCGACGCCCATGGCGAAGACCACTGCGAAAATCCTGGTCCAGAAACGGGCCATGACTTCGTAGTCACGGTTTTTTGTTTTGAGAAACATGCCCTCCGTCACCGCCAATATCACTCCTAGCCCTATCGAAAGCGGGGGAAACAGGTAGTGAAACATGATCGTGAGGGCGAATTGGAAGCGGGAGAGAAAAAGTACGTCAAGATCCATCGGGAGATCCTTTCAGAAGGTGCTGTCAGCGGCGAGAAACAGGGCACTCGCATTCATTTCAACATAACACATAAGCATGTGCCTTGCGTTTCATGGGAATCATTTCGTATTTTTACGAAATACGTTATGAGTACAGACATTCTCACAGATCGCCAGAAGAAAATCGCCCGCTACGCCAAGGCCATGGCGCATCCGGTGCGCATGTACATACTTGAACTGCTCTCGGAGCAGTCCTGCTGCTACAGCGGCGACCTGGCAGAGGATCTCCCGATCGCACGGTCGACGCTCTCACAGCATCTGAGCGAACTCAAGGCCGCCGGACTCATACAAGGCGAGATCAAGCCGCCGAAAATCAAGTACTGCATCAACCGCGATAGCTTCGAGGAAGCGCGCACGCTGATGCGGGAATTCTACAATATCTGAAACACACTCCCTTGATTCGGGCGGTCTGCCAATCCGGATCGCCGCCGGATAGGGGAATCCGCCGCAACGGGATTCGTTTGAAAGGCGGGGCCGTCCCGGAATCGCGATCGGCGGAATGCAGGACATTCTTTCATAGGAGAAAAAGACAAATGGACATCAAAATCCTCGGATCAGGCTGCGCGAAATGTCATGCACTGGAGCGTGTCGTGCGCGCCGCTGTCGAACGCGAAGGCATGGACGCCACTATAACCAAAGTCGAAGACATCATGGACATCATGAACTACGGCGTGATGATCACGCCTGCGATGGTTGTCGATAACAAGGTCCTGCTCAAGGGCCGCGTTCCATCTGAAGACGAAGTCATCACCATGCTCAAAGGCGCGGAGGCCGTATGAAATCCCTGCTCATTCTGATTGCGCTTTTTCTAATTCTCCCGGCGGCACCGATCACGCAGCCGCTCGCCGCTCAGCAGAAGTCCGTCAAGGCCGCTAAGAAGGCCGAACTGATCGTGTATTATTTCCATACCTCCCGGCGCTGCAAGACCTGCCTGAGCATCGAACGCGTCGCGCGCGCCGTTGTGAAGGATAAATACGGCAAGGACAAGTCAATCGTCTTTCGCGCACTGGATATTGAAGAAGAGGAAAACGAGGCGCTCGCAGAGAAATACGAGGTCTCCGGATCATCGCTGCTTGTGTGCAGAGGCGACAAGTCGGAAGACCTGACAGCCGAAGCGTTTCAGTACGGATTAAATGATCCCGGAAAGCTGCAGCAGCTGCTGATCGCGACAATCGACCGCATGCGCAAGGGTTGAGATGGAAGTGCTCCAGCAAATACTCGATTCGACGGACCTCCCGGTACTGTCGGCGTTTATTATCGGACTCATGACTGCGATCAGCCCCTGTCCGCTGGCCACCAACATCACCGCCATCGGCTACATCGGCCGGCAGCTTGAAAACCGCCGCGCAGTCTTCATCAACGGCTTGCTCTACACACTGGGACGCGCGATTTCCTACACCGCGCTCGGACTGGTGATCTACTTCGGCGCGAGTACCTTCGACGTGTCGAGACTGTTTCAGGGCTGGGGCGAAAGACTGCTCGGACCGATGCTGATCGTGATCGGCGTCTTCATGCTCGATATCATTCCCATCAGGTTTTCACTACTGGACAAGCTCACGACCGCAGCGGGTGAACGCAGCGGTTCAGGAGCCTGGGGATCGCTCTTACTCGGAATGATATTCGCCTTGGCATTCTGTCCCTACAGCGGCGTGCTGTATTTCGTCATGCTCATTCCCATGACCGTGGCCAGTGCCGACGGACTATATCTCCCCGTCGTATTCGCAATTGCAACGGGACTCCCTGTCATCATCGCGGCATGGCTCATCGCCTACACGGTCCGCGGCGTCGGCACCTTTTACAATCGCATCAAAGCCTTCGAACGCTGGTTCCGCCGGGTCGTCGCGGTTCTGTTCATTCTTACGGGAGTGTATCTAATATCGATTTACTTATTCGGATAGCGGAAATTCGCAGATAACACAAACCGCCCGCCGCGAAAGCCGCGAGCAATCCAACATCACGTTTGCATACCGCAGGCAAGGGTCCTGCACCACATCATGAGCTGGAAACAGGAAGCAAAAATATTCGCATGGATCACGGCATTCTTTCTCGCCGCATGGTTCATTCCCGTCGGAACTCCGCGTTTCGACAACGCCGTCGTTGAGGCCTTCACGCTTCTGCGCTGGTATGCGCATGAACACGTGCTGCTCTGCCTTGTGCCCGCGTTTTTCATCGCCGGGGTGATCGCCGTATTCGTCAGTCAGGCCTCTGTCGTCAAGTACTTCGGCGCCAATGCCGTGAAATGGAAATCCTATCTCATCGCATCAGTGTCGGGCACCGTGCTTGCGGTTTGCTCCTGCACCATCCTCCCGCTGTTCTCCAGCATCCACAAGCGGGGCGCGGGACTCGGCCCCGCAATCGCGTTTCTCTACTCCGGTCCGGCTATCAACATCCTTGCCATTATTCTCACAGCACGCATACTCGGCTTCGAGCTCGGACTCGCGCGTGTCATCGGCGCGGTGTCGTTCAGCATCGTCATTGGATTGCTGATGGCGCTGATATTCCGGAAAGAGGAACGTGAGAAAGCGGCCGCGCAGCTGAGCGTCCCGGTCATTGAGGACGGTCGTCCCCTCTGGCAGACCTCGCTGCATTTCTTCGCGTTGGTAGGCGTGCTGGTGTTCGCCAACTGGGGCAAGCCCGGCGACGACGCGGGACTCTTCTCCCTGATATTCCAATGGAAATGGTGGATAACCTCCGCCTTCGGCCTGCTGGTCGGCTACGCGATGGTGCGAGTGCTGGGCATGAAGCCGCTGCAGGTGCTGCTCGGCATCGCGCCGGTGGTCGTGCTCGCCTTCGCATTTCCCGGACAGCCGCTGCTGCCCTTTGTTGCCGCAACTGTCGGACTCGCCGTCCTCTCCTTCCGTGTGCCCGGCGAACCGCGGGAGTGGATGTACTCAAGCTGGGGCTTCGCCAAACAGATTCTGCCGCTCCTCGGCGCGGGTGTGCTTGTGGCGGGACTTCTCCTCGGCTCTGCCGGCGGCGAGGGACTCATCCCGAACGCCTGGGTATCTTCGCTTGTCGGCGGCAACTCGCTCGGCGCGAACCTTTTCGCCAGCGTCTTCGGCGCCTTCATGTATTTCGCCACGCTGACTGAAGTGCCTATCGTGCAGGGATTGCTCGCCTCGGGAATGGGAAAGGGTCCCGCCCTCGCCCTCCTCCTCGCCGGCCCCGCACTCTCCCTTCCCAACATGCTCGTCATACGCAGCGTAATGGGCACGAAAAAAACGGTCGTCTTCGTCTCGCTCGTTGTTGTGATGGCCACCGCCACGGGTATGATGTTTGGCGCGTTCGTGCGTTAGGGCGTGAGGACGTAAGACGTGAGGCGTAAGGCGTGAGGCGTAAGGCGTGAGGCGTAAGGCGTGAGGCGTAAGGCGTAAGGCGTAAGGCGTGAGGCGTAAGGCGTGAGGCGTAAGGCGTAAGGCGTGAGAAACGGCATGTAGGGGCGAACCACCTTCCAGACGTGACTGAACTTTCGTTGTAGGTGAATGTGAATAACCGGTAAAACGTCTCGTCCCTTTCGTCGGTTCGCCCGGACATTGACGTAAAGATGTAAGCCCCCGGGGCAGGTCGCACGCCATCCCGCATCGCACGCCATCCCGCATCGCACGCCATCCCGCAATAAACCCCGACTCGGATTAAACCCCGTCTCGCAATTATTTCTCACCCACTTCTGCAAAAAGAAAAATCACATTCTCGCTGTCGCCGATTTTCAGACCGACGGATCCGTTGAGTTGTCCTTTGTAGCGAGGGGTGACGCCGATGGTCAGCAAAGCGCTTTCGCCGGGCTTCAGTGCGAGACTGGCCGGGGTCACCGTCCCGCCATCCAACGGCAGCGTTTCGCCTCCGGCCTTTTCGGCGTCATCAGGATATGACGTCAGGCTGATCCCGGTGGTCTCAATGAGGATCGTGCTGTCCGAAACATTGGTGATGCGGGACTGCACGCTCGACGGTACTCCAGCGACGGCGTTGGGGATCTGAATATACGAGGGCTCAATTTCAATGGCGCAATGCACGGTTGCGGAAACCCGCAGTACGGTATGTGCTGAGGACGCTCCCTTCAGATAGACACTCACGGATTTGCTGACGCGTCCCTTTGACCCGCGGGGCGGAGTGAACTTCGCAAGGATGCGCGCTTCGCCGCCGGGCGGAATCACCTTGTCCGAAAGCACGATGGACGTACAGCCGCAGCTCGAGCGGGCAGAACCGATTTCAATCGTGTCGGCACATTCGTTCCGGAATACAAACGTATGGACGACGGTATCGCTCTGTCTGATCTCGCCGAAATAATACTCGGTGGGCTCCGTGAGAGTGAAACAGCGGGTCGCAGAGCTGTCGTTTGCGGCAAGCTGCGGGGACGTCGGCAGTTCGCTGGTCGCGTCCTGTTCTTTCGTGCCTGCACTATCCTGAGCTAGCGCGGAACTGAGCCCGGCGGTGAGAATGAGCAAAGCGATAATGAATCTGAGGAGTGTTCGCATGTCCATCTTTGCAAAATGGTTGCTGGAACGTTGAGAGAAAAGGCAAACTTTCGTCAATACTGAAAAACAGGCCTCAACCAGCATCCCCCTGTGATCTGTTCGAGGCGAACTGCACATGAAAGCGTGCTGCTTACTCGAGCCCGTCGATTTGAGCGAGGAGGGAAGCGTGCTGCTTACCCGCGTCCGTCGATTTGAGCGAGGAGGGAAGCGTGCTGCTTACTTGAGTCCGTCGATTTGTGCGAGGAGGGAATCGAGTTCCCAGCTTCCCCGGTGACGCGTTACTTCCCTTCCGCTGCCGTCAAAAACGATTTGTGCGGGGATCAGCCCGACCTTCCATTTCTCGAACAGCTCGGGATTGTCCTCCCAGTACACAATGCCCAGGCGGACACCCTTTCGCAGTTCGCCGAGTTTGTCCAGTGTCTTGCGCATCTCCATGCAGGGAAGGCAGCGCTTGCCGCCGAATTCGATAATAGCCGGTCCACCGGCAGCAAGGAACGCGTCCATGCTGCCGGCGTCGAGCGTGAGGATCTTCGAGGATGAGGCCGCTTCGCCTTCCTCCGATGCTGCGCGATCTTTCTTCCCGCAGCTGTTGGCGGCCGTAAGGAGGATGAGCAGGAATATCGCTATGCGAACTGAGCTGCGCATTTTTTTTAGTCGCCGTGAATGAATGAAAGCAAGATCAGGGTTTGAATGCACGCACAGTTACGCTCACCAGCCGCGCGCCGCCCATGCTGCGCTGCTCCTCGGGGAAGGACGCGAGTTCGCTCTGTATTACGTCGTCGGGAATGACGATGGGTTTTTCCTTGGGAACGGCAACGTCGATGAAGCCGGCATCGTTGATGAGACCGAGATACTCCTCGCGCTTCACGGCTCCGGAAACGCAGCCGGCGTACATCGTGGCGACGGATCGCAAATGCTCGGGCATATCGCCTTCCACCACAATGTCCGACACCGTGAAGCTGCCGCCGGGCTTGAGCACGCGGTACATTTCCGCAAAGGCATTCGCCTTTTCCGGGACAAGATTCAGCACGCAGTTGGAAATGATCACGTCGACGGAGTCGTCATCCACAGGCATGGACTCGATTTCACCAAGACGGAAATCCACATTTTCGGCGCCGAGCTTCGTCTTGTTGATGTTCGCTTTTTCAATCATCGCTTCGGTCATGTCCACGCCGATCACGAGTCCATCGGGACCCGTCTCCTTCGCGGCGATGAACACATCGTTGCCCGCACCGCTGCCCAGGTCGAGCACGGTCATGCCCGGACGGATTCCCGCGTGGTCAGTGGGGATGCCGCAGCCAAGCGCGAGATCCGCATCCGCGACATAGCCATCCTTGCCGCTGTAGTCATCGGCCATAATCGAATAGGTCATTCCATCGCCGCAGCAAACCGAAGTCGCGCCGCAGCAGGACGAAGCATTCACATCCATCGGCTGCTCAGCAATGATGGTGTATTTTTCTTTGACAATCTGTTTGAGTTCGTCGGGTGTGTTGGTCATGGGGATTATATTTTTGGATAATGGTGTGATGGCTAATGGCTAATGGCTGATGGCTGATAGCTGATTCGTCCTTTGTGCAACCGGGGCCGAGCCGATGTGCGCTGCGAACGCGCGTTCCATTCTGCGTTTCCTGTCGGTTGCGAACCATTTCCTCATTTTGGAAGGTGGCTCGCCCCTACGTCCTTTGTGCCTTTGTGCCTCTGTGCCTCTGTGCCTGCATAAAGCATCTCACTTGCGATCTGCAGACTGCGCTGGGCGTAGACGATGGATTCGCGTCCAGTGCCGTCGGAGGCTTTGGGGTCGTCGTAGGGAGTGGAGAATCGGATGCCGGCGCCCGGAATAAAAGGACAGGCCTCATCGGCATCGGAACAGGTCATGACGGCAGCGAAATCCGAGGAAGGATTAGCGCTGTCGTCGTAGCGTTTAGAATAGACGGGGAATACCGGCAGGGCGGGACCCGCCTGAACGAGATATAAGGGATTGTCGGTTTCATCCTGCTTCCGGATTTCGAATCCCTGTGACCGGAGCGCGTTCACGGCGTTGGGATGAAAGGCTGTCGCTTCGGTGCCACCGGAATAAGTTCGAACATGCTGCAGGCCGAACGCCGCAGCCGCAGTCTGCGCCCAGATTTGTCCGAAATGACTGCGGCGGGAATTGTGCGTGCAGATGAATACCAGCTCCGCCGCAGATCCTGCCCGCGCGCGTTCCGCGATCCAGGCTGCGAGTTGATCCAGCGTCTGCCGCCGGGCTGAGGGAATGCTGTTCAGCGTCGCCTGTGCAGCGGTGAGTGTCATTCGCAGCAGTGGAAAGAAGATGTCGCTGTTCATTTTGCTTTGTCGCTCATTCATTGATTATGTAATCGGAACTTCAGCTCTGAAATACTTCGCGCGGAGGCGCAGCGCGACGCTGACGAGTCCGATGAGCACAGGGACTTCCACCAGCGGACCAATCACTGCGGCAAAGGCCACTCCCGAATTGATGCCGAACACCGCCACAGCCACGGCGATGGCGAGTTCGAAATTGTTGCTCGCCGCGGTGAAGGAGAGCGTGGCGGTCTTCGCATAATCCGCACCAACGCGCTTTCCCATCCAGAACGACACGAGAAACATGATCACGAAATAAATGACCAGCGGCAGGGCGATGCGAAGGACATCGAACGGCAGCTCGACAATCATCTCGCCCTTGAGAGAGAACATCACGAAGATGGTAAACAGCAAGGCGATGAGCGTGAGCGGCGATATGCGCGGAATGAATTTCCCGTGATACCATTCCTTGCCTTTCGCCCGCACGAGGAAGAAGCGCGTGAGCATGCCCGCAAGAAAGGGGATGCCGAGATAGATAAATACGGATTCGGCGATATCACCCATGGAGATATCAACCACTGAACCCTGCAATCCCAGCCACTCGGGGACCACGGTGATAAACACCCAGGCATACACAGAATAAAAGAGCACCTGGAAAATGGAATTGAAGGCGACGAGTCCCGCGGCATATTCGCTGTCGCCGCAGGCAAGTTCGTTCCACACGATCACCATCGCGATGCAGCGGGCGAGTCCGATGAGGATGAGCCCCGTCATATATTCGGGCTGATCGGGGAGGAAGATCACGGCGAGGGTGAACATAAGTATCGGACCGATCACCCAGTTCTGCACGAGAGAAAGCGAGAGCACGCGCAGATTCCGAAAGACGTCGCCCAGTTCCTCATAGCGCACCTTTGCCAGCGGCGGATACATCATGAGGATCAGTCCGATCGCGATGGGGACGTTGGTGGTGCCGGATTGAAAGTCGTTCCAGAAGCCTGCGATGGCGGGGAGGAAATGTCCCAGCAGCACACCGGCAGCCATGGCGGCGAAGATCCAAAGCGTGAGATAGCGGTCGAGAAATGAAAGCCGCCGTACGGGAGCCTCGCTGCGCGTCATGATCGCTTCTCCTTCAAGGGTTCGCAGCAGACGAGTGCGGGCTGCGTAAGTCTTTCGATATCCTGAATGAATTCCGGTACTTCGGTCCACTGTTTCCTGAAGCCGCGGACGAGTTCGTGTTTGAACGGAGTATCGTCGGTCACCCGGTAATGCATCCAGCGTCCCTCGCGCCGTGACGTCACCCAGCCGCTGTTGCGGAGAATGGTCAGGTGACGCGAAACCCGTGTTTGCGGAATCGCCAGCACGCGTTCGATGTCGCAGACGCACAGTTCCTTCGTCTGCAGCAGGAGATTGAGAATGCGCAGGCGATTGACATCCGCCAAGGCCTGCATTACTGTTTCGATGTCATGTGCATATATTTGCATAAACGAATATATGAAAGACGGCATCATCCGCGCAAGGGGAGGGAAGAAAAAAATGGCATGAATTTTCTGCAGGAAAATCCTATAATGGAGAGATTGATCTCATATGATTTGCCACTGACAACCAGGTTTACCGGAGGAGGTCCGCGATGAAACTGCGATTGATGCTTTTGCTGCCGCTGCTGCTGCTTTCCTGCAGTGATGATCCGGAGGGACAGTCCGCCGCGCGCGTGGTCTATTATCTCAACGGCGACGCCGGGAGTTCGACGGATTTTCGCAGATATGTGATCGATCGTGAGATGGATGAAGCAGTCGTGTCCGAGCCCGTGGTCTGGATTTCGGAAGCGGCGGCCAACGGCAAAGTGCTGTTTGAAACGAATCATGGATCGACGGTTCAGCTCTTCGGACGATGTGAAACCGGACAGATCATTCCGGTACCTCTCCCTGTCTCAACCGATCCCGGACTGGAGTATATCTACAGCAACCGTAGCCAAAGTTATTATCCGTATCGAAATACAACGGCGCTTGCGTATGAGGGACATCATGCGGGATTTCTCACCTGGCGGCGTCCCGTCGGATCAACGGACTCCACCACCTGGGATCTTCAGGCCTGCATATTCGATTGCGGGGCATGGAGCATGCAGGAGATCGCGATCAGCGAATTTCTCCGATCATATTTTCAGTCGGAAGGAAGCGGTTTTCGGCTGGACGTCCTCCAGCCCCAAACATTGGAGATCTCAAACGACGGCAGCGCGATCGTGCTCGACCTGATCGTTGCACAGAAGGAAGGGGGTAATCCTGTCGTGAGTCGCAGGGTTCTGCTCGGCGGCACCCTGGCTGGCATGCACGTGATACGTGCACCGCTGCTGCCGGCCAACGAACCGAGCGCCTTGCAATTTGATCCTGCAGCCGCAAGGGTCTATATCACTACGGCAGATAAGACGATAGCGTATGATTGCCTGGGCGGCAGTCAGGTTGTTTCACTTTCTGGCGTACCGCCCTCCAATAGTGGGTTTGAAGTGCTCAGCGCGCACAGCGGTGAAGTGGTGCGGTACTCTTCCGCTCAAGCAACGATCATCCTCTACCGCCTGTCGGATGGAAGCCAACACATTGTGCCGTTCGATATGGAAAAGCTGCAGATCAGTTTCCCCGAAGTAAGGTGGTATATGATGCGTGGTGAGCCGTGGTGTTCGATCAGTCCCGACGGTGAGTGGATTACCTTCGTCGCAGGTCATGAAAAAGACAACGGCCTGTATCTCATCCGCCGCGACGGGACGGGCTTACGCCGCATCGCGACCGGGACCTTCGACGTGCGTCCCATTGTGTCTGACGTCGTTCCGTATTAATATTGAGAGAAAGCGGCTCCTGATTCCAATACCGCCCACACTCATTGACCCCCGGCCATCAGCTATTAGCTATTAGCTATCAGCCATTAGCCATTAGCCATCAGCTATCAGCCATTAGCCATCAGCCATCAGCCATTACCCATCAGCCATCCATCCTCCGGAGATTCCATGCGCAAAATATATCCGATTATGCTTGTCCTTTTTGTCGCTGCGTCGATGCCGTCCTTCGCGCAGCACACTCAGATAGAAAACACTTTCGGCATTGGTCCGATGGTCGGCTGGTACAGCAGCAACGATGCGGTGGAAGGCGCGATGTTTTTCGGCTTTCTCGGACGCCTGCGTCTCGGCAACAACGTCGGCCTCGAGGCGACATTCTCTTACCGCGACTCTGAGGTGTTCAACACTGGAAAAATCAGCCTGGATGAGCTCACCGCCGATGTGGCCTATGTGCCGATCACATTTTCTCTGCTCATCATGGCTCCTGTGGGATCCTTTCTAACACCCTACGCCACTGCCGGCATCGGCTTCTATTACACCATCGAGGCCTACGATCTGGCGAACATCACCACGCCCGGAGTACGCGAACTGCTTCAGGACGAAAGCAAATTTGAAACGGGGTATCATTTCGGTCTCGGCCTGGAAATTCCCTTCAGCAGCAACGTCGCCCTCCACGGCGAATTCCGCTACCTCTTCCTCGGCACGAGCATCACTGCCATCCGCGACGTAACCACCCTGGATACGGACACAAAAAACAGCGACGGCATCATGTTCAGCGGCGGACTGATGCTGTATCTATAAGGGTGCAGTACGCAGTACGCCGTACGCTGTACGCAGTACGCAGGGATTGAAGCCTCGGCGGGATCAGCTATCAGCTATCAGCTATCAGCCATTCCTTACGGACGCCGGAGGGTGCCGAAAAATTCTACCTGATGGGTTTCGGGTCCGGCATAGATGACGAGGCTTCCCATGAGCTTGCCCTCGTAAATCGGGAAGAAGCTCACGGTGATATCCTGACTTTCGCCGGGGGCGAGTGTGAATTCGTGAGGGGTGGACTTCACTTCATCTATGTTGAGAACCTGCGGCGGCTGGGTGCCGTCGTACCCGCGATTCTCCACTGCAAGCGCTCCCTGAATATCCACGATGCGCTGGGTGTCGCTGGATGCATTCGTAAGCCGCAGCGTAGTCGTGGCGACATTCCGCGTGATAAGCGTACCCATCTCGATTTTCTCCGGCGAGACTGTGAAGGCGGACCTGATCTCCGCATCAATGCGCAGCAGGTACTGCTTCTGCGGATCGCCCTCGGTATACACGGATATCGTTTTCGCCACGTGGCCGTTGGTCGAACGAGGGGGAGTGAACTTGACATCCACTGTGGATGTGCCTCCGGGCGGAAGCGTGCCGCCGGATACCACCGCTGCTGTGCAGCCGCAGCTGGCTTTGACGCTGGTGATGCGTACGGTGTCCTCACTCGTGTTGCGCAGCACGAAGCGATGCTCCGGTCGATCCGAATGCGTGATCGTACCAAACGAATGCGTCGCATTGTCCTCCACGACCAGGCGCGCTCCCCCTTCCTGCTGCGCCGTGCATGAAAGAACGAGAAGCGGGAGCAGGAGAAGGATGGGGAGGTGTTTCATGTTTGTGCGTCAGCTGAAGTTGTTGTGGCTTGTTAAAAATAGGCAGAAAGGCACATAGGCACAAAGGCACATAGGCACATAGGCACATAGGTCGGAGGCCCGATAGGGCCGGAGACTCGCCGTGGCGAGCACAAAGGCACCTAGGCTGTAAGGGCGAGCCACCTTCCTGAATGCACAGAAAGTTCGCAACCGAAAGGAAACGCAAAATGGAACGCATGTTCGCAACGCACATCGGCTCGGCCCAATTGGCACAAAGGCGATTCATTATATTGTGTGGCGCGGTCATTCCGCGTAACTTGTGCTGATACACCGATACAATAGCATTATGTCGCTCACAGAAAAACTTACATCCCGTTTCGCAATCAAATTCTACATCGTGGCGTCTGGCCTGTTTATTCTCGTGTTTGTGATAGACAGCGTGATCATGCCGATAATCGTACATTCGAGCAGCGAAATAACGATTCCCGATGTGACAGGGAAGAAGGCGAATATTGCAATCGATATTCTGCTTGAAGCAGGACTTGAACCGCAGGTGCATGACACCATGCCGCATCCGAAAATCGCCCCGGGAAATGTCGTGCTGCAGAATCCTGTGGCCGGTGCTGTGGTGCGTGAAGGTCGAAACGTGTACCTGAGCGTCAGCGGCGGAGAAGCCTACATCATCATGCCAAACCTGCGGGGACGCTCGCTTCGCGATGCGCGCATCACGCTCGAACAAATGGAGCTGCGTCTCGGCAAGGTGAGTTATGAAGCGTCGTCTCTTCCGGCCGAAACCATCGTCTCGCAGAATGTGCCGTCCGGCAAGAAGGTCCGCAAAAACGTCATGATAGAAATCGGGGTCAGCGGCGGTACCGATATCGAAATCGAAATTCCATATCTCATCGGCTTCAACCTCGATGAAGCACAGCAGCGGCTGCTGGGAGGCGGACTCCGCATGGGAACCGTCAGCTACAGGAAGGACAACAATCTCCTCCCCAACACCGTCGTTGGCCAGGACCCCGTCGCCGGCAATCCCGCTGCACCCAACTCCCCGGTCAACGTCGTCGTCTCGCACTGACATGACTATTCACGAAATGATGCAGCAGGTCGCCCTGCTCTCAACCGGGGAATATTCCCACATAGGCACGATTTCCATCATTACCATTCCTACGCCGGGAAAGCGGAGCCAGGTGATTTATGGGAAAGTGGATCTTCTGGGAGATGAAGATACCGGCATCCTTTATACTTCGGTAGGAATGCTGAATGAAAACGTGGATCTCAGTCACCTCCTGCGTCTCAACGCGACACTCCGCCACGCCCGCACCGCGCTGCTCGAGGATTCCACCGTCGTGCTCATCGCGACCTTCGATTTGCACAATACCTCGATAAAAGAATGCGCCCGCATTATGCAGGAACTTGCCGCCGTCGCAGACGATTTGGAACTGAGATGGTATGTAACCGACGAACGGTGATAATATATGGCTAATGGCTTATCAGCCATGAGCTATCAGCCATCAGCCATCAGCCATCAGCCATTAGCCATCAGCCATTAGCCATCAGCCATTAGCCATCAGCCATCAGCCATCAGCTATCAGCTATCAGCCATCAGCCATCAGCCATCAGCCATCAGCTATCAGCCATCAGCCATCAGCCATCAGCCATCAGCCATCAGCCATCATTCATATCCCCCTACATCCAGCCCGCATCAAACCGCATAGGCTGCAGCGGATAAAACCCTTCACCATATTTTCCCCCGACCTGGAAGCCCAGGCGCTGCGAACGTCCGATCAGTGACTGAAGAAATTCAGGCGTGCTGATATAGGTTTCCGGTTCGTCGCTTTGCTCCCCGGTGAAGAACTGCGTGCGGTAGGCGCGGATGGCTTCGAGCTTCGCATCGAAAACCGATGTGATGTCGACGATGAATGCGGGAGTGAAGTCTTCCGAGAGCATGTAATAATAGGCGTGCGCGGGACGATATGGATCCTGAGGCATTCCGTCTTCGCCGCAGCTTTCGATGCGCTGGAGACCGCTAGCGAACAGCGCTTCGCGTACCACAGCCGATGCGTGTTCGTGATCAGGATGCCGGTCGGCGTGCCAGGGAAGCAGCACCGTGCTCGGACGCCAGTGACGCAGCTGTCGCACGACGGCGAGGCGGTTCTCCGCTGTGTTGGCAACGTCTCCATCCGGGATCCCGAGATTGCCCCGATGATCGAGGCCGAGAATGCGTGTCGCTTCGGCGGTTTCCGCTACACGCGATTCGGGTGTCCCGCGAGTACTCAATTCACCGCGCGTCAGATCTATCACACCCACCCGCTTTCCCTGGCCTTTCAACAGCAGCAGAGTGCCGGAGCAATACAGCTCCGCGTCATCGGGATGAGGTGAGAATGCAAGCATATCGAGGACGAACGTATCCATTATTTCTCCTTGACTGAGCGAAGCTGCTCAAGTCGCTTTTCAACATCCGTACGATTGGGATCGAGCGGAGTCGCAACATCGAGATATTTTTCAAACGCTTCTTTAGCGAATTTCACACGGCCCTGTTCTCCGTAAAACAGTCCTTTGAGGTACAATGCCTTCGCAGGATAATATGCCGCATCCGTGGCCTGATCAAGCACGCGAATCGCTTCCCAGATGCGCTGTTGACTGTAGTGAAACGAGGCCATGTTGCAGTAGAATTCCTCGTTTTTCGCATCGAGCGTGATCGCGGTTTCATACAGAAGCAGTGCGTCATCGGTCCCGCCCTGCTTGGCGCGGATCGTGGCCTGATTATCGCGGAAGCCCGCATGCGAGGGGTCGAGCCGCTTGATGCCGTCGATGGCCAGTCCCGAGGCTTCGCGGTCGCCGATGTTGAAGGACGCGATCATGAAAAGGCGCAGCATGTAGGTGTTCAGCGGCAGCAGCTGCATTGCGGTATTGAGCATCGCTACCGCAGTGGGATAAGATTCCGAGCCGACGTAGCCCGCAGCCTGGCGAAGCATCATGTCGCCGAATACACGGCGGACCTCACCGTTTTGCGGAGCTGCACGCAATGGATCGGAAAGCAAACGCACAGCACTGCTGTCGTCGCCGTTGAGCACCGCGACACGTGCACGGAGCACTGCGGGACGAGCGGCGAGAATCTGCACAGCAAGGCCGCGCACGCTATCGCTTGTACCGCTGAGCATACGGTCGGCCGAAGTACGCGCGCTCAGCAGGCGGTCGACGTCCGTTGCGATATCCGGCGTCGTCCTATCGCTGCGAATCTGCGGTCCGTCGAACAGAGTGTATGGCACAGCGTCGGCGGTGAGTGTGCGGAGTCCTGCTGCATCCGCGGCAAAGCAAGCAGCTGCCAACGCGTAATTGTCGAGCTGAATTTGCTGCAGATGAAAACGGCGGGCGGGATCGTTAATCAATTGTGTGAAGCGTGCGGACGAATTCACAGCGGAGGCAAATCCGGATTTCGAGGCAAGAATGCCAACCATGCCGCTTTCAGGATCCGCGCTGCTCATCCACATTTCTACATGTGGAAAAACCTCGAGGATGGCGACGAACACCCGGCGCATGGAAGCGAGATCCATTCTCGCCACCGGCATCCATTGCATGAAAATGCCATCATCGGAAAGCAATCGCGCCGCGCTTTGGAAATATGCTTCAGCGAAAAGGCCGGCGTCCGTTGCCGGTACCGCCAGGGGTTCAGCGCTGATGATGACATCAAAAGGACCCTTGCTGCGCGCAAGAAACGCCGGGACGCGCTCGTTGTGAAAGCGTACGTCCTTCAGATATCTCCACGGATGCAGCGTCAACCGGGTGGAGTCTGCAAGATGCAGCGTCGCCGCCATGGGCTCTACGCAATCCACGGACTTCGGTGCGTGCATCGTCACCGCCTCGATCGGCAAACTCGAACCGAGTCCGAGCATCAGTACCCGCGCGCCGTTTTCGTGCATGAGCATCGGCAGATGTCCCATCCGATAGAGATCGCTCTGCACTGCACGGGAGGACTGCGTGAGCGCCTTCGCCTGATTCCAGAACAGCGCGAAAAAACGGTCGTCGTAATCGCGTGAACGCAGCAGCGTCATGCGGCCTGACGGCGTCGGCTCATCCGCGGTGATCTGGAAATTCACCGGGTCAAAATAATTTCGGAATTCCGGCTGATGAATTGGGAAAGCGAAATATCCCACGCCGATGATCGCTGCGAGAGTAATGCCTGAGACAATATCCTTCCGGAAGCGGCGAATGAATTCATACACCGCGATCAGCAGCGACGGGACGATCAGCATCAGTGCCGCGAGATGAACAGGCAGCATGCTGCGGAGAAAAAGCGCGAGGAGGAGTCCAGCTGCCATCGAGGCGAGGAGAGGAAACCGCAAATCGCGGCGAGGATTTTCGTTCTCACCCGGCACCGACGCAAGCGTCAGCGTGAGCACCGCCAGGGCAATTCCGGGAAGCAGTTCCGTAAGACTGAGACCCGCGGTTCCGCCTTCATACCACGCCCGATAGAAATCCGCGAACCGTGCGGACCAGAAATCGCGAAACAGGTACGAGAAAATCAGGGCGGCGGTGAGTCCTGCCAGCACTGCATGATTCGGAATAGCAGGCGAATGCGCTGCTGTGCTTTGCCGGGACTCCGATTTGCGCCAGCGCAGGGCAAGCAGGAAGCCGATGCCTGCGGCAGCAGCGACTGCGGCGACGAGAAGAAAAGCGCTTCCGTCCGAGGCGACAGGTGTTTCCGCAATCATCTCGAGAAAAAACGGAAGCGTGAACATCAGCAATCCCGGGATCGCGACAAACGTTACTGTGGCTGGCGATGGGAGGCGGAAAGACTTTCCTTTGCTTTTCACTTCTGCTGCTTTCGTTTCGTCTGTCCATGCCGGCAATATTGTCCCCGCCGCAGCCACAGCCTGCAAGGCCATGAGCAGCGGAAGGGAAACAGCATCGGCGATGAGGGACAGCAGCGCAATTCCTGCACCGAAGCCGATAAGCAGCCAGCCGGTCGACTGAAGCGAGGCGGGAGCGCGGAACTTCGTGGCGGCCACCGCGTCCAGAGGAAGTCCTGCAAACAGAAGACCGAAGAGGAAGAAATAGAAAAACTGAGTCGGCGTTGAGGTTCCGTCGAGGAAGGGGATTCCGCTCGTACTTATAAAGAGCAGCCAACCGATCACAGGCATAAGAATCGCCAGGGCAGCAGCCATGTAGGGGAGGATAGCCTTGGGCAGTTTCCCGAGCAGAAGCGGTCTTCCCTCAAGCAATGCAATAATAAAAGGAAGCATCGCGAGAACGAAAGGATACACGCCAAAAAAGGCATTGCCGAAAAAGTACTGGAAGGCAGTGATCCAGAACATAATGATCGCAGCTGCTGCGAAGCCGCGTGTAGAGATGCCAGAGAGCATTCGATAATTCACGGAAATCCCGGTCATTACATGAAAGATGGAAAATACCAATCCCAGCGAGATAAGCCAAGAAATCGTCGGAATCCTTGCATCAGCCTAAGCCCCGCCAGAGCCCCGACTGCGGTCCACAACACCGAGAAACGGGAGAATCGTCCGCGCAGATAATATGGTTCGATTAGCGACGATTTGCACAGAACGATTTTCCACCGTACATTTAGAATTCCTGTCAGGTGAACACGTTGTATGAGTGGTTTACGACAGGACTTCTGCCCAGGAAAATTTGGTATTGACTCTGGCCAGAATGTTTCTTAAATTTAAGTTCGCTTCAAACGAAGTGGATTTCAGGAACTGATTCCAGTAGGAGTTGCGTCGTGGCAAAGAAACAGTCGTTTTCCGACAAGTCTAAGGGCAAGGATAAGACGGACGTCGTGTCTATCAAGTGCGTCGTCTCTATTTTCGACGAAGACACCCAGTCGTGGAAATTCCGCGAGAAGATGGTACGCGTCAAGAGCACGGCCGAACTCGCCGACATGAAATTCTAATTTTGGTGATACAATGAAAGAAAACTTGCATCCGCGCTATCATAAGTGTGACGTGACATGCAGCTGCGGCGCGACGTTCGTAACCCGTTCGACGCGTGAGACACTGAAAATCGAAATTTGTTCGGAGTGTCATCCGTTTTACACAGGAAAGCAAAAGATTATCGACTCGGCTGGTCGCGTTGAGAAATTCAATCGCCGCTATGCCAAGTTCAATGAATCCAAGAAGGAGACACAGCAGGCATGAGACCGATGAATCGTCGCACCACCGGCCGCCGTCGCAATTCCAACGTCGCCAAACGCCGCCCGGATCCGTTCCGCGGCACTGACGCGATTTACCTCGATTACAAGGAATCAAAGTTCCTCGAGCGTTTCACAAACGATCAGGGCAAGATTCTTCCTCGTCGTCTGACGGGACTGACCGCAAAGAACCAGCGCCGCGTCGTCGAAGCGATCAAGCGCGCTCGTTTCATGGCGTTCCTTCCCTTCGTTGGCGAAGGTCTGAAGTAAGCAATCGAAAAAGATAAGGATAGAGAACCATGTCTCGCATTTGTATGGTGACCGGTAAAGGTCCGCTCGTTGGCAATAACGTTTCGCATGCGCACAACCGCACGAAGCGCCGTCAGCTTCCGAACCTCCAGAAGAAAAGAATCTACGTCCCGGAACTCAAGCGCTTCATCACGATCCGCGTCTCCGCTCGTGGAATCAAGACCATCAACAAGAACGGCGCTTTTGTCACCTTGCAGAAGGCCGGACTGCTCTAGAAATTGACCTTCTCCGCGACCGGTCAGGGCGGAGCGCTTCACTCACGATTCAGGAAGTAATCTTCCTCCCGATCGAGTCGGAAGCGCCCATTGAGTCCACCGTTTGTGAATGAATGTAAACACCCGACCTCGGAAGAGGCCGGGTGTTTTTGTTGTATTCCGGAACTCAACGCGTGTGAAATGCACCGCGACGATTTGTGTTTAAGGTATTCCCGATCTGCCGCTGCTTCCAGTCGCCCTGATCGTATGTACTTCATACTCATGCGTAAGGTAGATCGGAACGTCGAAGGTCCCACCGACAACGATCGGCGGCGCATCGGGCCAATACTTTGCCGACGGTGCAAACACAGCATCGACCCGTCCGCGACAGCGGCCTGAGTGGAAATCAAGTGATGTGATCGTTACCGTCCCGCTTGACGCAGCGCCGGCAACGAGTACCGGTCCCTGTCTGCCTGTGGTTATCCCGATAGTGGTACGAGCTCTATGGTCCGACTTCGATGCAGCCTCGCGGGCAATCGGATAGGTGCCCGGGACGGTGTAATCGAATATGCGCAAGTACAGGAGTACCGCGCGATCGGTGCCGAGTGGACCCTCGATGGTCATGGTGACATGCGTCGCGGTATCGAGCTGCATGACGAGTGCCCGTCCCGGCGGACGCGATCCAATCTGGAACGGGCGCAGCGTATCACCGTCAATGTCGATCTCCGCCTTGATCAGCACGGGTTCGGTAATTGTGTCACCAAGATACACGCGCGAGTATACCTCCCGGCTGAAGCTTCGACTCGAACGCTCAATATCGAGCACGAGTTTGTTCTCTTCCCTCTTCCAGTTCGCTTCGTAGGCGCGTGTACCCATCCCTGGCATTGGGGGATCCTCCAGCCATTCCATTGCCGTTGAATCCGACCACAGTACTTTACGGTTGCAAAGCCAGAAATGACGGGGGAGTCCTTGGCGGAGGGTCCCTGTCGGGTAGTGTATCCCCGCCGCATTAAAGCTGCCATCTGGTTCAATGAGGATAACTTCAAACGGAAACGGTTCGAATTGTCCTCCAAGGATATAGGTGTTTTCAAGCTGGTACCATGCGCCGGAGAGCGCCGTGTCGGCAACCGCGATGCCGTTGATCGGCGTATGGCCGCCCGGCGCGCAGGCAGAGCAGAACGCGATGATCAATACTGCGCCAATACCCGGCAGCAACGCTGGAATCTCCCAATACCTGAACTGCTTCTTACGCATGCGCATCCTTAGTCCCGTGGTGGCGATGTAACAGGATAACAGTGTCCGAAACATGCGAAAATACAAATCCTCCGCATCCGAAACAACCCGGAACCCCGGCGGCTCGGTGGATTTTCAGGATTAATTCACTGGCAGGGACTTGAAAGTTCATGGGTGTGATGCGTAGCTTACCGTACACATTGAGGTGAATGGATGAAACTACTCCCCGTTTTCATAGTCGTCCTGCTTGTCGCCGGCTGCTTACTGGCCTGTTCTTCCCGTGATGAAGAGGTTGCCCGATATGCAAAGCTGCATCCTCCTCCCTTTGAATTGCGGGCGACCGATTCCAGCATAATGGCGAAATACATGTGGAAGGACACCCTCGCCGATTACTACCTTGCAGTAACGCTGGAGGACGCGGACGGAGGCATCAGCTATATCACTCCGCGGCGCGGCATTGTCTTTCCGCCGGCCATTCCTCAGGAGGAAGTGGAGTTCCTATTCGCGGATCTAGGCATTCGCAAAAAAAACGTCACCTACGGTATCTGGTTTTTATCCGACACGCATGCGCGCGATGAATACGGCTACAAGTGGATGTTTGCCGACGGCAAATTCGACCCCGTACTTTTCAAGAATAGCCAGAAATTGTGAGCGGCTGCGTTTGACACACTATTGCTTTTCAGAATCGGGAATAGTAACTTTAGAATCAGCTTTGAACAGCTCCCCGGAGAGGTGGGTGAGTGGCTGAAACCAACGGTTTGCTAAACCGTCGTACGGGTTAAACTGTACCGAGAGTTCGAATCTCTCCCTCTCCGCTCAAGACCGAACCAGGCTAGGTGTAGTATCGCCTAGCCTGTTT
>JBATDG010000032.1:0-12218 GCA_049663345.1 Bacteroidota bacterium | reverse complement strand
CTATATTTGAGTTCGTATTTTGTATCACAGGAGAACCATGCCTCAGCATAAGTCTGCAGAAAAGCGCATGCGCACCTCGGAACGGCGCCGCGCTTACAATCGAATGAACAAATCGCGTATGAAATCCGCTTTGAAGGATCTGCGCAGCACAACGGAAAAGGCAGTCGCGGAAGAGAAGTACAAAAAAGTTTCCGCTATCCTTGATCGTTTGGCTACCAAGGGCATCATCCATCGCAATACGGCTGCGCATAGAAAGTCTAAGCTCGCGAAGTTCATCCGCACTCTGGGATAAACATCGGTTCTTCTCCGTTCCGCCGACGCGGAACGGACACGGCAGGTGTGAATCCCATGTCTGCATGTGTCATTAGCCGAAACACTATGGAGCCTCCGAGTAATAGCCCTAATCCGCATGCCTTCCGGTCGGATGGAGTAGAACCGTCATGACCGGCTCGCCGGTACTGGATACCCTGCTTTTTTTATCCTCCCTGATCGCCGCGACGTTGATCTCCGTCGCGGAGTTTGCTATTGCATCGGCGTCCCGAAGCCGCCTTGAACAGCTAACGGAACGCGACAGCGTGGCAGCAGAGAAAGCACTGCATCTTCGGGATCATGACGAAAGTGTTCAGGGGACGACGCAAATCGCGACGATGTTTCTGATCATTTTCTCAAGCTTCATTATCACTCCCTATGTGCGCGCGTGGGCCACGCAGCTTGCCGGCTTTGTACGACAGGATTGGCTGTTCCATATCCTCCAGCCTGTCGGCTTCGCACTCATCGCCCTTCTTCTCACCGGATTATTTCTCGTCATTATACATCTCTTTGCCAAGGCCCTCGGGGAACGCTACGCCGATACGCTGGTGCTGCGCGTTGCCGGAAGTATGCGTGTGCTTGTCCGCATGCTGCATCTTCCCCAGCGTCTGCTTACGTTCATCGCGAATCTGCTGCTGCGGCCGTTCAGCGGCGCGGCCAGCTTCCGCGAGTCGGTGACAACGGAAGAGAACCTGATGGATATTATCGACGACGGCGCGAAAACCGGACTGCTCGATCGCACGGAACATGAACTTATCGAAAGCATTTTCCAGTTCACCGAAACCTCCGCGCGCGAGATCATGATTCCGCGTACCGATATCATCGGAGTAGATCTACGGATGACGCCGGGGGAAATTCTCGATCTGATTCTCGAAGAGGGATTCACGCGGATGCCGGTATACGAGGCCTCGCTCGATCACATCATCGGCGTCATTTATGCCAAAGATGTGCTCAGCCTGGTTCAGCACAGGAATCTGATTATCCTGCAGGACATTGTTCGTCCCGCCTATATCGTGCCCGAAACGAAACCCATCTCCGAACTGCTGCGCGAATTCCAGACCAAACGCCTTCACATGGCGATCGTGGTCGATGAATTCGGCGGCACCGAAGGCATCATCACGATGGAAGACATTCTCGAAGAAATCGTCGGGGAAATTCGGGATGAGTATGATGAGGAGGAGAGTCCCTACGAGCTGCTGACCGACGGCTCGATTCAGGTCGAAGCCATGCTGAATATTTCGGATTTCAACGCTTTTTCTCCGATCAGCATTCCGGAGAGTGAGGATTACGACACCATTGGCGGTTTCGTCACCAAGCAATTCGGCTGCATCCCTGAAGCGGGCGACCGCATTAACTACGAACATACCGGAATCGAAGTCATCGAAGCCGAGGAGCGCCGCGTTATCCGCGTGCGTCTTTCGCGCCTCGATGATGAAGACGGTCGTATTAATGGCGGCTGATCCGTATCTTCCCATCTGACAATTCAGCTGTTTCACCAATGTCGCGCCGGCGCCGGAGTTGTCCATGCTCGCCATCGCTTCCCTCGTGTTTGCCCTCGTTCCAATGCTGCTCTACTTGTGGGGCGTTTGGGCTATGGATCGCTATGACCGTGAACCCGTCAGCCTGTTGCTCCTGAACTTCGTCTGGGGCGCACTCGGCGCGATCTTCTTCGGTATTCTTTTCAGCATCACACTTTCGACGACTCTCGGGTCCACGGAATTTCACGACGCAATATTCGTAGCGCCGTTTACCGAGGAACTCACGAAAGGACTCTTCCTTTTCTGGACCATCCGCGACAGGCGTTTCGACAATATCACCGACGGTTTGGTGTACGGCATGGCGATCGGCCTTGGCTTCGGAATGACCGAGAATTTTCTCTACTTCCTCGGCGCCTCGACGGCAGGGGAATGGGTGTTCCTCGTCATCATCCGCACACTGTTTACCGCAGTGATGCATGCGATGTCCACCGGAATTTTCGGAGCGTTTATGGGACTCACGAAATTCGGCCGTCCCTCAACGCGCATCCCACTGCGTCTTCTCGGCATCCTTCTCGCGATGGGCATGCATTTCTTCTGGAACTTCTCGGTTTCGATCAATAATCCCGCAGCTGCCGGACTCGGCACGATCTTCATCCTGCTCAGCCTCGTTGTGATCATCGTCGTCGTTCAGCTCGCACTGATGGCGGAAAATCGCCTGCTGATCCGCGAATTGGCTGAGGAATCCGAACTTGGACTTATCCCGGCCACGCATCTGCAATATCTGCCATACAGCAGCAAGCGGAAGCTCCTCGGCTGGCTCTCACCCGTTGTGGACCGCAAGCAGTACGTACAGCTCAGCACGCGCCTGGCGTTCCGGAAATTCCAGAGCCGGAACTGCAGCGGTCCATTGCAGGAGGAGTATACTGCGGAAGTGGAAAACTTGCGCGCGCAGGTACAGACACTCCTTCAACAAGACGCCGAATCTGACGGCGCAACGCTCTATTAAATAATTAGGAATTACGAATTACGAATTAGGAATTACGACTAGAGGATTATGCTGCACGTACTCTTTTCCTTCGGTACACGGCCGGAGGCTATTAAACTTGCTCCGGTCATCAAACATCTGCAATCACTGCCCGAGCGCTTTCGTGTGTCGGTCTGCCTCACCTCGCAGCACAAGGAATTGCTGCAGCAGGTAACGCGGTTCTTTGGCATCCGCGAGGATGTGGATCTCGACATCATGGTGCATAATCAGACTCTCGAGCATATCACTGCCGCAGTGCTCATGAAAATGCGCGGCGTGCTGCAGGAGTTCAAGCCTGACGTCCTTCTCGTGCAGGGCGACACAACGACAGTGTTCACTTCCGCGCTCGCTGCATTCTATCAGAAAATCCGTGTGGGACATGTAGAAGCAGGACTCCGCACCTTCGATCGCTACAGCCCGTTTCCGGAGGAAATGAACCGCTCGCTCACCGCTTCCCTGGCCGATTTCCACTTCGCGCCCACGGAGACCGCGGCGGGAAATCTTCTGCGTGAAGGACGTGAGAAAGAAAGCGTGTTTGTCACCGGCAATACGGTTGTGGATGCGCTGCTGCTGGGCAGAAGCATGCTCGACAGCTGGGAAGAAAACCAGCGTGTGGAGCTGCTGCAGGATACCGGACTTGATGCGGACGTCGTGCAGCGGATCATCGACGGTAAAGGACGCTTCATAACAGTCACCGCGCATCGGCGCGAGAGTTTCGGCGAGCCCTTTGACCGCATGCTGCAGGCGCTGGCTGATGTAACGGCGAAATATTCGGACGTGGAGATCGTTTATCCCGTGCATCCGAATCCCAACGTGCGCGAGGCCGCCAAACGCATTCTGGAAGGGAAGCCGCGCATTCACATGATCGAACCCGTGCGCTACGAACAGCTGCTCTATCTGATGGATCGCAGCGTCATGCTTCTCACTGATTCGGGCGGCATTCAGGAAGAGGGTCCTTCGCTGCGAAAACCTGTATTGGTGATGCGCGAAGTGACCGAGCGTCCCGAAGGCATCGACGCCGGAGTGGCTAAGCTTGTCGGCACCGACCGCGATCGAATCATCGGCAGCGTCAGCGAACTTCTCGATAATCCGGCTGCCTATGCAGCCATGGCTACCGGCAACAATCCCTACGGCGACGGTACGGCCAGCCAGCAGATTGCCGACATTCTCACCTCGCGCTGCGATGTCTGATCTTCGGCGTCTCCGCGTCGTTTTCGATGCGCATGCCCTGACCCCGCATCGCTCCGGCATCGGTGAATACAGCTGGCATTTGCTGCGCGCCCTGGTCAATGACTTCAGCGATCGCATTGACCTGCATCTGTACGTTCCTTCCGGCATTCATCCCGCGAAGAGTGAAGAGGACATTCTCCGACTCACCGCCGACGTGCGCGACGGCGATTTCTTCAAGCTGCAGCATCAGTGGCGTCTCCCCGCGCTGCTGCGCCGCGGGGGCTATGATCTCCTGCATACGCCTGATTTTCTCATACCGCTTCTCAGTCCAATACCTGTCGTCTGCACCATTCACGACATCGTCCCTATCGTGCATCCCGAGTTTATTCCCCGTTCGCTGAAAGTGCGGCTGCTGCCAATTTTCCGCGCCTGGGCAAGGAGAGCCGCACGCCGAAGCGCCGCCGTTATCACCGACAGTACGCACAGCAAGCAGGACATCCTGCGCATGCTCGCGGCGGATGAGCGGCGCATAACCGTGGTACCTCTGGCCCCAACGCTTGAGGTCGGCGATGGAATATTGCCGGATGAAATTGCGGCCGTCATCACGCCCCGAAAATACTTTCTCTACGTCGGACGGCATGACCCATATAAAGGACTCGCGCATCTTTTGCGTGCGTTCGCCGAAGCAAGACAAACGCTGGGTCTGGAGGACATTCAGCTCGCGGTGGCAGGAAAGAGCGATCCGCGCTACGGCTATCTGGAACTCGTCAAAGAGCTCGGGCTCGGAGACTGCGTACATTTTCTCGACTATGTACCTCCTGCGGCTTTGTCTGCTCTCTACGCCAACGCCCTGGCTTATGTGCATCCCTCGCTGTACGAGGGATTCGGACTTCCTCCGCTTGATGCGATGCGTCACGGAACACCGGTGATAGCCTCAGGGCGCAGCTCCCTTCCGGAAGTTGTCGGAAATGCGGCTCTTTTAGTCGATCCGGATCAGGTCAAGGCCTTTTCAAGTCTCTTGAGGGATATGGCGGAAAATGCTAACTTACAGTCGACACTCATTCAAAAAGGTTTCGAACACGTACAGCAGTTTTCGTGGAATCTTACAGCGAAGAATACTGTTGACGTTTACATGCGCGCAATGTCCCGATCAATATGAATCTATTTGAATCACTCGGCGTCCACAAGGGATTGCTCCTTGCCCCGATGGAAGATGTTACAGACATTTCCTTCCGTCAGATCTGCAAGGAATTCGGAGCGGACATCGTCTATACGGAATTCGTCAATGCCGACGGCCTCGTGCGCAGTAAGAAGCCCACGAAATCGCGGCAGAAGATGATTATCCGTGAAGAAGAGCGGCCGGTGGGAATTCAGATTTACGGCGGCAACCTCGATACCATGCAGGAGGCTGCGCGCATCGTCGAAGAACAGAATCCCGACATCCTCGACATTAACGCGGGCTGCTGGGTGAAGAAAGTTGCAGGACGCGGCGCCGGCGCAGGTCTGCTTCGTGATCTTCCCTACATGGTGAAAATTGCGAAGACCATTGTCGATCAGGCCACTGTGCCCGTGACTCTGAAAACACGCATCGGCTGGGATCATGAATCCATCCGCATCGTGGAGCTTTCGCGCATGCTCGAAGACGTGGGTATTCAGGCGCTGACCATCCACTGTCGAACCAGGCAGCAGGGGCACAGCGGCGATCCCGACTGGAGCTGGATAGCGAAAATAAAGGAAGCCGTGTCCATACCCGTTGTTCTCAACGGCGGAGTCATGACGCCTGAGGATGCCAAACGGGCATTCGATGAAACGGGCTGCGACGGAGTGATGATTGCCCGCGGAGCGATTGCAAACCCCTGGATTTTCCGCGAAACGAAATATTTTATGGAAACCGGACGGCTGCCCGAACCTCCAAGCTTCAACGAGCGCATTGATACGGCGCTCAGGCATCTGCGGATGGCCATCGGAATCAAAGGAGAACGGCGTGCGGTGCTCGAAATGCGAAAGCACTACATAGCCTATCTCAAATACGTTCCCAACAGCCGACAAATGCGTCATATTCTCATGAAGCCCGAAACACTGGCGGAAGCGGAGGATGTGCTGCACAGTTTGCTATATTTCCAGGATGAAATACTCTCAAATGAGCCTTCTGCATACGAAACAGCCGATAATGTGCAATTTCCATCAAATGATTGCTGTTTTTAGTGCTTTTCGCTCTTGTTATCTTGACAACCTTGCATATTCTTATTATTATTGAGATATATGCATTTACCACTTGAGTCTAACCTGTTACTTTAACTCATCACCGCGAAGGAGATCATAATGAAAAAACTCCGGAATTCTGTGGTGCTCGTTTGTGCTGCGGCGATCATGGCCAGTAGTGCGTTCGTTACCGGATGCACGTCTTATGCCACGCCGGAGCAGCTCGCGCGCATCTCCGAGCTCGAGCGCGAAATCAGTGCGATCGAATCCGCCATTCAGACCAAGCAGTCACAGATTGGCACTATCGACCGTCAGATTTCAGCTCAGGAAGCCAAGCTTGAGCAGTGCGCCAAAGACAAAGAACTTGTCAAGCAGCGCCTTGCCAACTGGAAGGGCAACTAAGTCCTGTCATGTCTAAAGAAACAAATCCAAAAGCGAGGAGAACAGAGATGAAATGGAATAAGATTTCCGTACTCACCATCGCGCTGGGGTTGTTCTTCATGGCGGGCAGTGCAGTTTTTGCCCAACAGGAAGAAATGACCGAAGAACAAGCAGCGCAGAAAATTTCGACGCTGGAGAAGCGCGCCACTGACCTGAAACGTCAGCAGACAGCTCTTGACCAGCAGCTCGAAGAGAAGGCTAAAGTCCTGAAACAGAAACAGGACGATTACGAAAAATGCATCGACGAGCTTTATGCTCTCGTCGGCGCGACCCGTCAGGACATCGATGCTTTCGATGCGCGTCTGAAGCGCGTTGAGAGCAAGGTTTCCGAATTGCTCCGTCTTTCCCCGATGGATCTTCTCGCTCGCAAGGGTGAAGTCGATGAAGCGGAAGAAGAGTACAAGAATCTTTCAGGCAATAAAATCAGCTTACTCCCGGCATTCTTCGATCGCGTCCAGCGCCTCGGAGAGAATATCGCCACACTGCGCGACACTCTTTCTAAAGCAGAGAAGAATTATGTCGTCGGAACCTGGTCGAAGGACCGCGATTGCTTGTGGAACATCGCCAAGAAGCCGGACATTTACGGCGACGCATTCAAGTGGCCGAAAATCTGGCAGAAGAATCGCGATCAGATCAAGAATCCGGATATCATTCATCCGGGTCAGGTCCTGAAGATTCCTGCTCCCGCGCCGCTGACTCCGGAAGAAGAGACTGCCGCTCGCCGCTACTATCGTGCAAAGCGCGAAGCTGACATGGGCGGAGGCACCGATACGGGCGCCGCTCCGGAAAACGTCAATAAGTAAATCAGGCTGCCGGTCCCATCGATTCGATAGGTGATAGCTCTCTTTTCGGATCTTCAGGGGCAGGACAATGGCACAAGATTTCTTCGGAAAAACCCTTACATTGCTTGATGTGAGGGTTTTTCCATTTTATATAAACATTTCCGGACAGAGTATTGGAAATAGAGAAACGCATACGCATCGACGGCACCAATCCCGTCGTGCTCTTCGGTTTCAACGATGCGCATCTCCGAATCGTTGAAGGCCGCTTCGCCGCCAGCATAATCGCGCGCGGTGACAGCATTCTGATCAGAGGTGAAGACGCTGTGGTCGATCAGGTCGAGAAAGTGCTGAAGGAATTGGTATTCATCGTCAATAAAACGGATTCTCTGTCCGAGCGCGACGTGAATACCGTGATAGATATTCTGATCAGCGGCAATTCGCCGGAACTCTCGCCGGATGATCTGGATAATGTGGTCCTCTATGCAAAAAAGGATTACATCAAAGCCAAGACGCCCGGACAGATAAAGTACCTGCACAAGATTCGGGCAAACGACATCGTTTTTGCAATCGGTCCAGCAGGAACCGGGAAGACATATCTCGCGGTTGCCGCCGCTGCTGCCGCTCTGCGAAAGCATGAAGTGCTGAAGATCGTACTTACGCGCCCCGCAGTCGAAGCGGGAGAAAGCCTCGGCTTTCTGCCCGGCGATTTTCGCGAGAAAGTGGATCCTTACCTGCGTCCCCTGTACGACGCGCTCGACGATATGCTGCCGGCAGAAAAGTTGAAAAGCTATATCGAGCGGCGCACCATCGAAATCGTGCCGCTGGCTTATATGCGCGGACGCACGCTCAACAACGCTTTCATCATTCTCGATGAGGCGCAGAATGCCACCTCCATGCAGATGAAAATGTTTCTCACACGCATGGGTGCGAATTCACGTGCGATCATTACCGGCGACATCACGCAGATAGACCTTCCCTCCCGCACCGTCAGCGGTCTGGTTGAAATCCAGGAAGTACTCACCGGTGTCGAAGGCGTCGGCTTCCAGTATTTCGAAAAGACCGATGTCGTCAGGCACAAGCTGGTCAAGGATATCATCGAAGCTTATGAGCGTTTCCAGGGCGATAAAACTGTTTAAGCCCGCGGAGACAATTCACACTGAAATATTTTATTTACTGCAAGGTTGACAGACGCATGTACGAACAATATCTCTCCAACGGCAAAGATATCCGCAAACGGGTCGACGATCTTCGGGGGTTCCTTTGACATCGATAAAAAGCAAAAAGAAATAGACGTTCTCGAACAGCAGACGCAGGTCGAAGGGTTCTGGAACGACAACATCGCCGCTCAGAAAATCATGCAGCAGATTACCATTCGGAAGAACTGGGTAGTCGAATGGAATGAAGTCGATGAGAAAGCTGCGGATTATATCTCGTTGGTAGAACTTGCAGAGGAATCGCAGGACGAATCCGTAGCTGCAGAGCTGAGCGCTGAAAATGATGTGCTGATGAAATTGCTCGGCGACCTCGAATTCAAAAACATGCTCTCCGGCGAGGACGATCACCGCAACGCCATCGTTACCGTTCATTCGGGAGCAGGCGGCACAGAATCGCAGGACTGGACAGAAATGCTCTACCGGATGTATCTCCGCTACTGCGAACGCCGCGGATTTGAAGTGCTGCTGGTCGACGAACTCGAAGGCGAGGGCGCGGGCATCAAAAGCGCCACGTTCGAAGTGAAGGGCCTCTATGCCTTCGGCTATCTTAAATCCGAGATCGGCGTGCACCGCCTTGTGCGGATTTCTCCCTTCGATTCCGCCAAACGCAGGCACACCAGTTTCGCTTCCGTGTTTGTGTATCCTGAAATCGAAGACGACATCGTGATTGAAATCAATGCCTCCGATCTCCGGATCGATACCTATCGTGCCGGCGGCAAAGGCGGACAGAACGTGAACAAGGTCGAGACCGCCGTGCGCATCACGCACATTCCGTCGGGCATCGCCGTGGCATGTCAGCAGCAGCGTTCGCAGCTCCAAAACCGCGCGACCGCGATGAAGCTGCTGCAGTCCCGTCTCTATCAGGTCGAACGCGAAAAAGAGGCGAGCCGCCTGGCATCCATCGAGGACACCAAAAAGAAAATCGAATGGGGAAGCCAGATCCGTTCGTATGTGTTCCATCCCTACAACATGGTGAAGGATCATCGGACGGGCGAAGAAACCAGCAACGTGCAGATGGTGATGGATGGTGATCTGAGCGCTTTTTCGCAGGCCTACCTGCTGAAATTCGGCAACGCCATCGCATCCATGCCGACCTGATGCTCTTGATAGCGGATACGAATGTCGTTTGAATTATTCATAGCCCTGCGCTATCTGCGCAAGCGGAACCTGTCCCGCTTCCTTTCGTTCATGACCGCGGTCGCGATCGGCAGCGTCGCCGTAGGTACGGCCGCGCTGATCATTACGTTCACGATCCTCGATGGCTTCGAACGCGAGCTGCGCAGCAACCTCATCGGATTTTCAGCTCACATCCACGTCGGAGTATTTCGCGGCGACGTCATCAACGGCGATCCTGAGGTATGGAAATCTCTCACGCAGCTCGATAACGTGAGCGGTGCGGGACCCTTTCTCGAACGCGAAGCAATGGTGATAACGCGCGACGATATCGAAGGCGTGAAGGTAAAGGGACTCGATTCGCTGGCCGATCTTTCACGCATTCGTGATAAGATCGTGGCGGGCAGCTATAACCTCAACCCTGTTGACGGACGTCATTCCATTCTCGTTGGAAAGCGGCTCGCGGAGAAACTGAATATCGGAGTAGGGGATCGAATGATCCTGCTCGGCGTGACCGACTTCGGAAGCATCGCCAGCGCGCCCAAGGTGCAGTGCGTCATCCGCGGCATTTACGAAACCGGCATGGCTGAATATCTCGACGACATCTATGTTTTCACGGCGCTCGAAACAGCGCAGCGGGTGTTTGCGATTCCCGGGCGCATCAGCGGCTATGACGTACTCTGCAAGGACATCGACAAGGTTGAGGAAACGGTAGATCTCATCCAGACGCGCATCGGTTATCCGTATGACCCGCGATCGGTTTTTTCTCTCTACAATCACCTGTTCGTGTGGATCGATCTGCAGCAGCAGCTGATTCCCGTCGTCGTAGGATCGCTGATCGTCATCTCCGTATTCAATGTCATCGCAACGCTGCTGCTTTTTGTGATTGAGAAAACCCAGTACATCGGCATCCTTCTGGCCATGGGCGCTTCGCGAAGGCACGTGCGAAAAATTTTCATACTGCAGGGAGTCGCGATTGGCGTCCTCGGTTCAGGCCTCGGCGCGCTGGTCGCGTTCATCTTCAGTTTCGCGCAGCAGGAATTACAGTTTTTCAGTTTGCCGCAGGATGTGTATTTCATGACCACAGTTCCGATCCACATGTCGGTACAGGTCTTCGCCGGAGTCATGCTCGCGGGCATTCTGCTTGCTTTCATTTCCTCGTTTATCCCCGCCTGGCTGGCGGCGCGCCTCAATCCCATCCGTTCCATCCGCTTTCATTGAGCCATGCAGATAGAGCACTTCATAGCGCGCCGGTACCTTTACGGCAAGAAGCGGTTCAGCTTCATCAACATCATCTCGCTGCTGGCGACTCTGGGCATAATGTTCGGCGTTGCCGCGCTGATAGTGGTGATGTCCGTGTTCAACGGCTTCAACAGCCTGGTAACCTCCATACTGCAGGACTTCGATCCGCACATCAAGATCGAGCGCATTCCCCGCATGGAACGGAAGAGTACGGAGGAGGTGCGCAGGATTATCGGCACTCTCGGCGACGTGCGCGGCGTTGCGCCGTTCATTGAGCGCAAGGCGATGGTTATGTCCGGCGGAAGCGCGAATTTCGTATGGGTGAAAGGCGTTGATACCGACAGCATCGATGCAGTGTCGCGTGTGACGGAAAAAATCGTGCTCGGTGATTTCACGCTGAAGCAACGCAATGGCGTCGTGCTCGGTATCGCGCTTGCCGACCGGATGCGCGTCAGTGTCGGCGACACAATTGTGATATACAGTCCCGCCGGCATGGAGAATCTTCTCACGCAGTATGTGACTCCGACCGTTTTGAGCTGTCCCGTCACCGGGATCTACGATTCGAAGAACAAGATTTACGATGGTTCATTCGCCTTTCTCTCTCTCGACGATGCGCGGAGCCTGTTCCGCATGAAGGGTGAATTGACTGGCTACGAACTCAGGCTGGATGATGTCGACGAGAGCGACGATGCGAAAACCGCTTTGCTGGCGGCGATCGGTCCCGGCTGGAATGTGCTCACCTGGTATGATCTGCATAAGGATCTTTACTCGGTGATGACCATCGAGCGGTGGAGTGCATTCATTCTCCTCGGCATCATCATCGCCGTTGCCGTTTTCAACATCCTCGCTTCGCTTACCATGCTGGTTCTGGAGAAAAAGCGGGATATAGGAATTTTACGAACGATGGGAATGCCCGCGAAGCGGATACAGCGCATCTTCCTTCTGCAGGGCGTCTGGATTGGTGCGATCGGCGTGGCAGTCGGACTCGCAGTAGGCGTGCTGTTCACCTGGCTGCAGGGTGAATACGGCTTGTTCAAGCTCGATGCCGCTTTTATCATTCCCGCGATTCCCGTAGATCTGCGCTTTTCAGATATTGCGTTGATCGTGTTGTCCTCTTTCGGACTCTGTCTTCTCGCCGCCTGGTATCCCGCTCTCCGCGCTCGCTCGGTAGAGATTATTGATGCGGTGCGGTGGGAGTGAGAATGCTGGCCTCGCCACGGCTTGCCAGGGCTTGCCACGGCGT
>JBATDG010000031.1:0-27548 GCA_049663345.1 Bacteroidota bacterium | reverse complement strand
TTACAGCGGAGGTGATTTCACACTCACGCGCGACAGGGTGCGCAAAGTTATTGTGCGGGAAATCGAACGCATCGCACGCATACTCGAGAAGCTGTCGCCGCCCGAGAAGCTCAAGCAGCAGGCGGATGAATATGAGAAATTCGGCAATCTGCTGATGATTCATCTGTACGATATGCCCGAGCAGCCAGGACGCATGACCGTGCCGGACATCTTCATCGATCCCCGGCTGGTTGTGAGCATTCCCCTGCAGCCGCGAACGACGGTACTGGAAAACTCGCAGCGGTATTTCGGCAAGGCGCAGAGCACCCGCGCATCGGTCGACTATGTTATCGAGCGCAAAGCTTCGATGGAGAAAAGAACTACCCGGCTGATTGCCATTCGCGATGCGCTAGACGCAGCGGAAAACACGCATGTATTAAAAGATTTGTTTAAGGAACACACGGCCATCATGGAAGAACTTGGACTGACCGCGAAGGGAGAAAAAAACGAAGCCCCCTTCCCCTTCCGCCGCTTCGTTGTGGCTGGAGGATTCGAGGTATGGGCGGGAAAGAACAGCGCGAACAATGACCTGCTCACCGTCCGGCATTCGCGTCCCAACGACATCTGGTTTCACGCGCGCGGAGTGGGCGGTTCCCATGTCGTCATCAAGGTCGGCAGCGCCGCCGGAGAACCGACGAAGGAAGCAATAAAACAGGCCGCATCCATCGCCGCCTATTACAGCAAGCATCGCAACGCCAAGCGCGTCCCTGTGGCCTACACCGAAAAGAAATACGTACGCAAGCCCAAGGGCGCCGCGCCCGGCAGCGTCATGGTAGAGCGCGAGAAAGTCATCATGGTGGACCCGGCATTGCCCGAGGGGGCGAAGGACGAGGAGTAATAGTTTGATTTCCAGCAGACCTCAGCGTTACCGGGTTGGGCTTGCGATTATTCGCATGTCTGCGCTGCTAATACTGATCAGCACTCCGCTCGCGGGCCAATGGCAGCGCCTCGAGGCGCTCTCGGGGATACAGGTCGGAGATTTCGAGGTATCGCAGACGGGGGTGATCTGTGCCGTACCGCAGCGTGATGATGGTTTTTATGTATCAGAGACGGATGGGAATTCCTGGATACATCGGAGTGAACATGACTTGCCGCTGGGTCCGGGCATCTTGCCGTCCACTCCCGAGATCGAAGTATCAAACGCTGATCTTTTTCTCCTCGCATACAATCAGCTCTATCGCATACAAGGGTTTTCGTCAGCACTGGAGTTGATCCCCCCACCGAGGGATGGAAAAATCGGGACCTTTGACGTCACCCCTGATGGAATTCTCTACGCGACCCTGGTCGATAATCCACTCACCGATTCCGTCTACGTATCGGCGGATTTCGGGAACACCTGGATGAGCATCTGTAAAAAGTACTCGTTTGCCCGGAGGGAGGATGCTATGGTGATCGACAGCATGGGTGTGCTGTGGTCCAATGATCCATGGTCCATCGGACGATACGATCCCCAGACATACTCATGGATTCGCTATGAAGGCATCGGATTCGAGGAATCCAACCGACAGCGTATGTTTCCGCAAACGAATGGAGATATTTATTCCAATTGCGGCAACCGTATTGTGAAGTATTCGTCTGCGACCGCCACGGTCTCGACATTATATACTTCGAATTCGAATGAAAGGCCTGACCTGGAATTCTGGCGCTGTGATGATGGGTATCTGTTGGTCTCCGATCGAAGCATTGATAATAATGATTGGATAGTGCTTCGCAGTTCCGATGATGGAGCAAACTGGATTTCTTGCGCTGCGGGGCTTCCGAATGAACTGAGTTTCCTTGGAGAAAATGCGGGCGTGGTGTTTGGCACCTACGGTGCCGAAATCGTAAAGACCGATGATAACGGTGCGAGCTTCCAGGACTGCACTGCGGGCCTTTATTCCACAAGCATTAATCACTTTGAAACGCGTGGGAATCGTGTGCACGTGATGGCCATGCGCTACGCGATGAGTGGAGACGGCGGTGAGAGCTGGAATTATCCGGGGTATGGCGGCAGCGGAATCAATCCCTACGATCTTCAGGTAACCGCAGACGGCACGATGTACGAAAATCGTCTCTGGTTTCGTGTTTCCAGGGACAGCACGAGAACATGGGAGTACCCGCGTCTCGGAGATATGGCTGATCTCCTCGCACTCGACGATGTTGTGCTCGCTTCGATGCAGGATGGCGTCATTCTGCGTTCAATCGATAAAGGAAGATCCGGGAATATCGTATTCAATGATGAGGGAATAGTCTTCGAACTCACGGAGCATGCCGGCTACATCTACGGCGTCAAGAAGGGCCGATTGCTTATCTCTTCCGATCGCGGAATTACCTGGGAAAAAAAGCCCTTCCCGGCGTCAGTCATGACAGATGCCGTCACGCTGGGCGTCAATGACAGAGTAATATTAATCGCAGGATTGGGATTCCTCTGGTCTTCGACCGACCGCGGGGACTCATGGACAGAAATTCAGATAACTCCGTTGAACGGCCGCTTCCGCCGACTCGTCACCAATCGCGACGGTACATTTGCGGCCGTGTATCTAAAGAACTTCTCAGGCAACGCTATCTCACAAATCGCGATGCTTTCTACCGATGATGGCCAAACATGGACATCTATTTCTGCCGGACTCCCGCACCCATTTACTTATCCCTACTATACACAGATATCGGATATCGGATTCACCTCCGACAACCGCCTTCTTGTAAATGTGCAGGGACGCGGGCTCTATGAATACGACGGTGTTCCGGTCACGATACATTCTCCGAAAACCGGAATTTCTTCACTTGAGCTGTCCCTGTGGCCGACAGTGACAGCGAATTCAATTCAGATTGAAGTAGAGACCACGGATGATACTGAGATAATCATATATAATTCGATGGGCAGGTCAATCTCGAAAACCAGTCTTAGCACAGGCGACCGAGGGTGTGCGGTTGATGTCCGCTCATGGCCCGCCGGGACATATTTCCTTCATGCCAGATCCGCAAACAGATCAGTGCTCAAGCCGTTTGTTGTGCTTCGATAACAGGCGCTACTCCACCCGTTTCGCGGGCATATCGCGGCCATTCTGGTGAAGGATGAGGCTCGTCGCAGGCTCCGCTCCCTCAGTGACGAAGGTGACCTGCGCATTGACCACCTTGAGGTAGAAGTTGTTGTCACTCGAAGGGAAAAGTTCAAACTTCGGCTGGCCGGTTGCCTGGGCAAAGAGCTGGGTGTCTTCCCGGGTAATCGTGAGATCGAAGCCGGGCTTTAATTCATAGCGGCCGAGGTAGCGGTCAAGAATTGCGGCGCTGATGATAATGGTCTTCAGTTCCGTCTTCACTCCGAGCCGCTCGAGCGCCTGCCGTGATCCGGTGTTTCCGGGATTAATCTCTAGCGCCTTCTGATACATTGCAATGGCCTCTTCTTTCCTTCCGGCCTTCGCAAGTGCCTCGCCGTAGCTGTCGTAGGGATTGGAGGATTTCGGGTAGGCATCGATATTCAACTTGAATATGCGCAGCGCGATGTCAGTCTTCCCTTTTCCGAGATACAGGTAGCCGAGCGTGTTGAGTTCGGTTTCCGAGAAATTCCATTTGGCGCTTTCGCTTGCCTTGAGCGTCGCATAGCGTGCAGCCGCCGCATCGATGCCGTCACTTTCGATCACGCGCTGCATTTCTTCTGCGATGGAAGGAGCGGGCATCTCGACGGGAAGTCCGTGCAAAACGTTGAAAATGGCATTCGCGACCTGATCGGCGCGACCTTCGGTGTTGTCAAGTACGACGATTGTGTACTCTTCCTCAGGCAGATACCACAGCGCCGAACGGAAGCCGAATATTCCGCCGCCATGCTCGACGATGCGCACGTCCTTCTCGCCCGCCTTCTGCGTTCGCATCACTAATCCGTAGCCGTAATTTTCCTTGTACGGCGTTGTCATCATATCGAAAGTCTCCCCGTCATGGAATACTTCCCCGCGATGCAGCTTGCGTGTCCATCGGTATAGATCCTCGACCGTGGAATACATCATCCCCGCTGCGTATGGTACGGATGCGTCAAGCCAGGCAGCGCGCTGGAACCCGCCCGGGACGCGTACATACCCACTGGCAAAGTGTGGAATCACATCTTCGTTGTGCTCGTAGCCGCTTTGCATCAGCCCAAGCGGTTGGAGCAGCATATCCCTCAGAACTTCATCGTAGGGCTTCCCTGTGACATGTTCAATTACCGACCCAAGGATAAAGTATCCTGAATTGCTGTACTGCCATTTGCTGCCGGGTTCGAAGTTCAGCGGAATATTGGCGATCACTGCGAACATGCTGTCAGGGGGATACGGGTTGCGCGTGTTGCGCTGCATGAAGCCCGGAATACTTGTGTAGCTCGGAACGCCGGAGGTATGGTTGAGCAGTTGGTGAATGGTCACCTTATCCGCCTGCGCGGAAGGATATTCGGGGATGTAGGTCCGCAGTTTCTGCTGCAGATCTATCTTTCCCTGCTCCATCAGCATGAGAATGATCGCAGCAGTGAATTGCTTGGTGACGGATCCGATGCGGAAGCGGGTGTCGCCGGTCACGGGGATGTCCCATTCCAGCACCGCATTGCCATATCCCTGCTCGAAGCTGAGAATGTCTCCTTTCGCGACAAGCACCGCGCCATTGAAAACGTGGGCCTTGTGCAGAGCTTTTAAGGTTTCATCGATCTTCTGATCGACATCCTGAGCATGCAGCGTCATCGACATGCATGCGGTGAGAAGAAAGAGGAAAATAGTCTTTGAACGTCCCATGGAATTCACTCCTTCAAACGTGGTATCGACTCATTTCATTTTCCTTTGACTCCAACATTGCAGCCGGAGTTTCAGAAATCACGGCGCAGTGTACGCCAGGGATGTCAGCTTGTTTCGAGATTATTTCGATTCTATTTCGGCCTGGCCGGACACTTTTCCGAACACCGTATAATTCTTGAGACCCTGGTCGGCTTCAAAACCATAGCCCTGCAGCCGCTCCCGCGCCGAGGTGATGGTGACAAAGCGATCGCTGCGGACCTTCTTCAGCGCGCTGTCCCAGAAAATATATTCGGTCTCGACCACGGTGCCGCTGTCGGAGCGGAAGACGACGTTATCGAAGGCCTCGAGATCTCGGGTGCGGTCGTCGACGCGTCCTCTCCTCGATGTAAGCACTGAGCTGTGCTTGCCGTTTCGTTCGAAGAAATCCACCACTAGTCCTGAATCGATGAAGGTCTCCCGTTCCTCATCGAACATGCGGATATGTCCGGCGGTGAGAATCGCACGCACGCGTCCGGAATCGCTGAAGGTGACTTTCGAATTCCAGCTCTCCTGCGTCGGCAGCTGGTCCGACTTGAAGCCGCTCATCTTCGGCTTGGCTTTCTCCTCATCACAGGCAGTGAAGGCGAGGAGCAGGAAGAGTAAGGCGAGAAGAATCCCGGCCGCTGAACAGTGTTGGAAACCGTTGTTAGAGCTTGCAGCGGCGCATGCGTGCGTCTTTTCGGAGGACTTCCTCTTCATCTCAGGCATCCCCCGCCGGTTGTCCGGGAAACAGACCTGGCTGATCCTTGCGCCGCGGTGGCTTCCTGCCGAGCAGCTTGTAGGCGGCCTGCGTGAGTTCGCGTCCCCGTGGCGTGCGATGCAGATAGCCTTCCTGGATCAGGTACGGCTCATACACTTCCTCGATGGTGCCGGGCTCCTCGCCAACCGCAATTGCGAGGGTGTTGATGCCGACCGGCCCCCCGTCATACTTGTCGAGCATGCAGTTGAGAATACGCTTGTCCATGTCGTCGAGGCCGTGCTCGTCCACCTCCAGCGCATTGAGCGCGTGGTCGGCGATGGCTCGAGTAATGATTCCGTCGCCGATCACCTGAGCGAAATCGCGGGCACGGCGGAGAAGACGGTTGGCGATGCGGGGCGTGCCGCGTGAACGTCGCGCGATTTCATCCGCCCCGCCCTCCTCGTCGATTTCGATGTCGAGAATGCGGGCGGAACGCAGCACGATGCGTTTTAGCTGTTCGAAGTCGTAATAGTCGAGACGATTCGTGATGCCGAAGCGTGCGCGCAGAGGCGCGGTGAGAAGTCCGGCCCGGGTCGTAGCGCCGATGAGTGTAAATGGTTTGAGTTCGATCTGCACGCTGCGGGCGTTGGGTCCCGAATCAATCATGATGTCGAGCGTGAAATCTTCCATTGCGGAGTACAGATATTCCTCCACAACCGGAGAAAGCCGATGGATCTCATCGATGAAAAGCGTGTCGCCTTCTTCGAGTCCTGTGACGAGCCCCGCCAGATCTCCGGGCTTGTCGAGTACCGGACCCGAAGTCATTTTTATCGACGCACCCATCTCATTGGCAATGATATGTGCGAGCGTGGTTTTCCCAAGTCCCGGCGGACCCGTAAGCAGCACATGATCCAGCGCTTCGCCGCGCCTACGGGCGGCAGTAATAAACACGCGCAGGTTTTCGGTGATTTTTTTCTGGCCGGTAAAATCCTCGAAGCGCATCGGCCTCAGGGTCTGATCGAGCTCCCTGTCGTCGCTGCGTCCATCCGGCGTCGTAAGATCGGAATTCCGTTTATTCTCCATTGCCTAATTTCGACATTGAGCAAGTAGAAAAAAAACGAAGAAGGATGTAAGACTTAGGATGTAGGATGTAGGATGTGGGATGTGGGATGTAGGATGTAGGATGTAGGATGTAGGATTGTGAATTCCCGACATCCTATGTCCTACATCCTAAGTCTTACATCGCAGCCGAAGGCTGCTGCCGAAGGCTGCTCAATACAGAGAGGCAGCGTCAAACAAGCGGCTTTCGCCTTCGCCAGTATTGACGGCATATTTTTTGCCGGGTAAAATAGAGGCAGAGCCGTGTTCGCCGTTTTTGTTCAGCGCGTAGAAATTCACATTGAATTTCAGGCGGCCGTCTTCCTGGAGCAGTCGCTTCATTTTCGTTTGCTCGGCTATGCGGCGGCAGGCGAAAAGGCAGGCGTCCTTCGGATGATCACCCATTCGCATACGCTCAACGATGAGGAAGCTTGCGAGTGAAAGCAGATTCGCTTCTCCGCGGCCGGTGGATCCCGCGGCTCCCACGGCATTGTCGACGTAGAGTCCCGCACCGAGTATCGGGGAGTCGCCAACTCTTCCGGGAATCTTGAAGGCGAGTCCGCTCGTAGTGGTCACTCCGGAAATATCACCTGCGGCATTAACTGCGAGACAGTTGATGGTGCCGGTGGGACGCGACATTTCCCTTTCCCATTCCCCGCCACGACTGTGCGCATCCCCTCGGTGCAATTCCCGCATACCGACATCGCGGTCGTCGATGCCATGCGGAGGAAGCCAGTCGTCCTCATTGCTCAACGTCTCCTTCCATCGCAGCCATTCTTGCCGTGACGCATCTGTGAGGAGGTTCTCTTCCTTGAATCCATGAGCACGTGCGAAACGGAGCGCGCCTTCCCCTACCATGAGCACATGATCAGTACGCTCCATGATGCGCTGCGCGACGAGTGAAGGATTCTTGATATTCTGCAGCGCTGCGACTCCAGCTCCGCGTCCCGTAGGACCATGCATGACACAGGAGTCGAGTTCCACCACACCATCTTCATTCGGCAGACCGCCGTATCCCACGCTGTTGTCGTTCGGATCATTCTCCACGATATTCACACCTGCGATTACCGCATCGAGAGTATCGGCGCCTTCATGCAGCAACTGCATCGCGCGGGCCGTCGCTTCGAGTCCGTTGTAGCTGGAGATGCACAGTGGACGCGTGCCGCTGCTCTTCCGAAGCAGAGGCGAACGCAACACCCCGGAACCGAGCGCATGGGATGGATCGAGAGCGGCAGTAACGCCCAGGAGCGATGCAGCCTTGAGAAATAAACGGCGGGAGTGGGTGGTATCAAACATGGTTGCTCCTTACTTGTCGCACATTCAGCGCGAAGAGGGGAAGAGGTTTTGCTTCCGCCCGCTTCCCAGGGCTGATCCGTCTTCGTCCACATGCGTGGACTTCGCCGAGACAAGAGCCCCGGGCAATGATGTTACGCCCCTACGGGGCTCACAAACCTGACGCCCTTTCGCACCACCGTCTGCACCTCCATGCCCTCACGTCCTCACGATCCTCACGTCCTCCACGCTTAGTAACCCAGCCGGCGTACCCAGGCTTCATTGTCGCGCCAGCCCTCGCGGATGCGGACGTGCAGATCGAGGAAGACTTTGCGCTGGAGGAAGCTTTCGATGTCGAGGCGGGCAGCGGTGCCGATGGCCTTGATGGCAGCGCCGTTGCTTCCGATGATGATGCGCTTCTGGCTCTCGCGTTCGACGATGATTTCGGCGGCGATATAATCGCGTTCGGGCTCCTCGCGATATTCGGCGATAAACACTTCGGTGGCGTAAGGCACTTCCTGACGGAACTGCTCGAATATTTTTTCCCGGATAATTTCGGTGACGAAAAAACGCTCCGGCGCGTCGGACAGCATATCTGCGGGATACAGCGGCGGTCCGAGAGGCAGGACCTTCTTCAATTCATCGAGCAATGCATCGAGCCCCTGATTTTCAAAAGAGCTGATGGGGATCACGCCTGCAAATTCGTACGCCTCGAGCAATTGCGACATCAAAGGCAGCATTTGAACCTTATCGCGTATGAGATCGCTTTTGGTGATCATGGCAAATACTGGCCGGCCGGCCTGGTGGAAGAGTTCGAGGAGTCCTTCCGGCACGACTTCTCCCCTGCTGATCGCACGATCAGCATCGACAAGGAAGCAGATAGCGTCGGCTTCTGTGATGGCCGCATGCGCTGATTCCACCATCGCTTTCTGCAGAACATACTTTGGTTTGATGAGCCCGGGCGTGTCGATGAAAATGATTTGATGAGCGTCCCCGGTGTGAAAGCCGAGCACTCGCTTGCGGGTGGTTTGCGGCTTGGCCGTGACGATGGAGATCTTCATGCCGAGCAGGGCGTTCATCAGGGTGGATTTGCCCGCATTGGGCGCACCGATGAGCGCTACGTAGCCGCAGCGGAAGTCGGGTTGGGGATTGGCGGTTTCTGTCATGGAATTCAAAGTAGAGCAACTTCAGCGAATTTCAAAGAAAGGGTTTGAAGCCGTTTTCGTACATTGAGGTATGCGAACCAATCTGTACACGCCGAAAAAATCTCTCGGACAGCATTTTCTGCACGATATGAATATCGCGCGGAATATCGTTGCTCAGCTTGATGCCCAACCTGACGACACTGTGCTGGAAATCGGGCCTGGGCAGGGGGTCCTCACCGGACTCCTCTACGACACCGGCTGCAGCCTCATAGCGGCAGATATTGATCAGCGGGCAATCGAAGCATTGAGCGACATTTTTCCCGCCGAGGCCTATCCGCGGCTGCTGCCGCTGCATGCGAACGTTCTTACGATGGATCTGCGGGAACTCTCCGCAGAACACAAGGCTCCGCTGCGAGTCATCGGGAACCTCCCCTACAACATCACGAGTCAGATTTTTTTTCACATTTTTGATCAGCCCGAGGCAGTGCGCGATGCGGTGTTCATGATGCAGCGCGAGGTCGCCGAGCGCATCATAGCGAAGCCGCATTGCAAGGAATACGGCATTCTCTCGGTTCTCACGCAAACACATGCCGCAGTTCGCCGCTGCTTCAATGTTTCGCCGAATGTTTTCACACCCAAGCCGAATGTATGGTCTTCGGTGATACATGTGCAGATCGAGCATGATCGACTGGCGAAAATCAAAAATTATTCGTTTTTTAGAAGACTGGTTAAAGCCACGTTTGGACAAAGAAGAAAGACGCTTTCGAATTCTCTCAAGCAATTGGGATTTACACGCGAGTCCCTCCCTTCCGACGCAGTTCCCTTCCTGTCGCAACGCCCGGAGCAGCTGGCTGTCGGGGATTTCATCATGCTCAGCAATCTGATCGAGGATCATGTCGGAACTCGAAAAGAATAACAGCGAAGAAGAAGACATCTACTTCGATTCCGTCGATGGTGTGCAGTCCACAACTGTCATCGCCGATTCAGAGCTGCTCGACGACATCGAGGAGCTGCTGCATGCCGACGCCCGGGCAGCCCTGCTGAATATTCTCACCGATCTTCATTCTGCTGATATCGCTTCGATCATCAATGAGCTTCCGCGCGAAGCGGGGCGGCAGCTTTTTGAATTGCTGCCTTCCGAGGAAGCATCCGAAGTTCTGCTCGACCTGCATGAGAACGTACGCGAAGATCTTTTCGAGGAGCTCAGCGCCAAGCGTCTGAGTGAAATCGTCGATGAGCTGGACTCCGATGACGCAGTGGATATTGTTTCGGAGATGGACGAGGACGTCGCGGAGCAGGTGCTGCAGGAACTCGAGCCCGAGGATTCGGCCGAGCTTCGCGAACTGCTCTCCTACGACGAAGACACCGCCGGCGGCCTCATGGCCACGGAGTTCCCTACCGTTCTGCTTTCCGGTTCGGTTGCTGACGCCATCGACGCCGTGAGAAACACCGCTGAAGATACACCGGATATTTACGAAGTGTACGTGGTGGATGAAGACGGCTCTATGCGCGGCATCGTCGATCTGAAAAATCTGCTGCTGGTCAAGCCGCACATATCCATCGCGGACATTTACGATCCCGAAGTCATCAGTGTGCGTACGGACGTTGACCAGGAGGATGTCGCAAATGTCATGCGCAAGTATGATCTGCTTACACTCCCGGTAGTAAACCAGGATAACCAGCCGGTCGGTATCATTACCTTCGATGACATCGCTGACGTCATCCATGAAGAGGCGCAGGAAGATATCCAGCGCATGTCTGGTATCATGGAGGACAGCGATACTTCGTCCTCCATCCTTGATATTTTCCGCGGACGCCTGCCATGGCTGCTCGTCGCCTTTGCCGGTGAGTTGCTGGCTGCTGTTGTACTGAGCAGCTTTGAAAAGCAGATCAGTCTCGTCCTCATGTCTGCCTTTTTCATTCCAATCATCATGGCGATGGGTGGAAATTCAGGCATACAGGCGTCGTCCATCGTTGTACGCGGACTCGCCACCGGTGAACTTGCGCTGAGCCGAACCTTCCGACGTCTGTCGCGCGAATTTTTCGCAGCCCTGCTCAACGGCACAATACTCAGTCTGCTGCTTTTCGCAGTCGTCTATTTCTGGGTCGGGGATGCGTTGTTCGGATTAACAGTTTGCCTGTCTCTCCTTGTCGTGATCACCAACGCCACGCTGGTCGGCGCTACAGTCCCTGTACTGCTTGACCGAATGAACATCGATCCAGCGCTTGCCACGGGGCCATTCATCACGACCACCAACGACGCTCTGGGACTTTTCATCTACCTCGGCTTTCTGACGGTCATCTATCTATGATCGGAATTTCCTCGTGAAGCGCTTTTTCACCTACCATAACACCACCGATCTGGTCAACACCGGGTTCTTCATTCTGCTCGCAATCGCGATGCCGATCTGGTCGGGCAAAGTGGAGTCGTGGTGGCAGTTTGCCGCTGCCGATGTCGTCATCATTTTCGCAATCCGGATACTCGCGAAATACGCCGCCAGCCGCGGACATGGATGGAATCTCGTGCATGGCTTCTACATGATGGCGCTTATTCCGATTGCCTTCAAGCAAATGTACGTCCTCGTACCGGCAATCAATCCTGTGGATTATGATGCGGCGCTCATTGCCATCGATCGTGCGATATTCGGCTGCGATGTCACCACCTGGCTGCACCGCTTCGCGCATCCGCTGCTCACCGAAATTCTGCAGCTGGCGTACTCCAGCTATTATCTCCTCCCGTTCGTGCTTGCAATCGATCTCTACCGCAAACAGCGAATGAAGGCGTTTAAAACGGTCTTCCTGTTCGTCATGCTCGGATTCTATCTGTCATATTTGGGATACGTGGCGGTACCTGCTATCGGCCCCCGGTTCACGCAGCACGATTTCTCACAGCTCGAAACAGATCTGCCCGGGATGCTTGTCACTCCCGCGCTGCGTGCGTATACCAACACCGGCGAGTCGATTCCTGAAGGAATTGAGTATCCCGCCGCGAATGTACAGCGCGACGTATTTCCCAGCGGGCATACCGAAGTGACGCTGCTTGTCATGTTTCTGGCCTTCCGCTACCGCGCCCGATCGCGCTGGTACCTGGCAGTGATAGGATCTCTCCTCATCATAGCCACAGTGTACCTGCGATATCACTATGTCATCGATATTGTCGGAGGCACGATATTCGCCTGGCTCACGCTGGAGCTAAGTCCGCTGATCGATCAATGGTGGGTAAATTGGAAAACGCGGAATGCCCTGCCGATCGAAAATGGGGCGGAGTAAAGTATCCTAAAAGCTGGCTTCTATTATTCCGATCACCTGCTCAAGGAGGTCGGTCGCCCCTGCTTCAATGAGCGCTGCATGCCGCGAACGGAAATCGACCGAACGAATCTGTTCGGCCATTATGAAGCCGGTAACTCTGAGTCCCTCAGAGACCGCAACGTGAAAGGGATATCCCCGATCTGTATTTGTGAGCGGGCAGACAATGGCGAGACCCGTCGCCTGATTGAAAAGCGTCTTGCTGACAACGAACGCCGGCCTTCTACCGCTCTGTTCATGTCCTGATTGTGGATCGAAGCTGAGCGCGATGAAATCTCCCTGCTTGGGCACAAAGCGAGCCATTTACCAGACCTCCTTCCCGACTGGAGGTCCCCAATCCTTCTCCTTTGACCTCTTCCCCTTCGGAATCTTACTGACCAAATCTTGAAGGGAAACCGCCCCCCGTTTTTTTCGCGTCGGCGAAATAATGATTTTTCCTTCGAGAACATCAATTTCAACCGATTCACCAACCCCGATATCCACCTCCTCCAGCAGGGTTTTGGGGATTCGCAGTCCCTGACTATTTCCCCATTTCTGAATTGTAGTTTGCATTACGGCTCCTTACATGTATATCCCTAGTATAGCCATTCAATCTAATCGGATCAAGTATTTTTTCGTCAATTTGGCATGTGCGATCGTTCAATACCCTGCTGAGTGTTTCAAGAAACTCTGTACTACCTCTATCTGGAAGAGTTTGCTCACAGGGAATCTCTTCCGGCGAGGAGTAGAGGGGAACACGGTCAACGTCTTACAATTCGCCGAAGCGTGAATCCTTCCCCGGTCAACTGGCGAATATAGTACATGCCAGGCTGCAGATCCCGTGTATCGAGGTGAAGCATGTGCCGACCCTGCTGCTGCATGCCAATGAAAACAGTGCGAATGCGGCGTCCCATCGCATCGAACAGAGTAAACTCTACCTGCTCACTGTGAAGAAGGAAGTACTGCACGCTGGCATCTGCAGTGGAAGGATTTGGATAAATCTCCATCATGTTCGATGGAGAGGGAAATCCTGAGAATCCCGATGTCCCCTGCCCCGACAAGGTCATCGTATCAAGCTGCAGCTTCCAGCCAGGATTGTCACAGCAGCCGGAATACGCCCCGCGGTAGCGCCAGTCAAAGCTGTCGCCGTTGAAATCCTTTCCGGCCTTTGGGAAAGATGAAAACAAGACGTCAGGCGTGGCAGTCCCAAGTAGACGATCGGCCTGCGGATAAAGGCTGAGAGTGTTGATGTCAGTTGTGGGAGAAAGCAGATGCATCGCAGCGCCCGGGTACGCAGCGGAAACATTGTCCAGAGTATCGCTGAAATTGGTGATTGGCTGTGCGGCGAAGACTGCATTCGCATAACAATATTGCCTGTATGCATTGTCCGGATTATACAACCGGATGCCGCCCGAGGAATTCGCCGTCCACACGGTATTGTGGAAAATGCGGACATCCCGCGGCTGGAAGCCGTTCTGTGCAGTGATGTATATAGCACGGAATCCTGAAGGATCGAAGTGATTTACGAATATATTCGCATAGAGGGCGAGATTGCCGGTGGACTGCAGCAGCGCTTCGACGGGATTCTGATAAAAGAAATTCCCGTACACCTCGTACACATCACCTGCACCCCAGCCCGTTGCAGGGAAAGCACCGAACAGCACATTGGGTCGCGCGCTCCCGCCGGTGGAGGCGTTTTCTTCCTTGCAGAATACGTTGTGCCGAACGATGGTTCTGCCCTCAACAGCCGTGCCGGGAAACGCATCGCGCTTCCCTTCAAGCTGATGCTTGATCTCCATATTATAGCCGATGGTATTCATGACGAGATTGTATTCAATCAATCCGTTGACGAAGGGCTTGTCCCCATCGGAGTTGCCGAGATAGAGTCCCGTTCCGGCGCCGATAATCCGGTTTTTTCGTATCGTCCAGTTCCAGGCATGGCATTTTGTGCTGATCCCTACGCTCTGCTGATCTGCGTTGTAGCCGACGATATTCAGATATTCTAGCGTGATGTGATGCGCCCAGTTTCCTGCGGTTCCCTCCCCTTTTACCGCATCGACGAACACTCCTCCTCCGTTGAGTTCGAGATTCCTGATGACAATGTATGCACAGCGCGTAATGCTCACGGTATTGCAGCAGCTTCGTGCTGTGAACACCGTTGTGTACAGCAGCGGACTCCCCATAATCACAATCGGATCGCTCTCTGTACCGCTGAGATCGCGCAGCAACAGGTCTCGTGTGTAGACTCCCGCCGCAAGCGCGAGTGTGTCACCCGGGACGAGCGAGGTAAGATAATCCGTATAATCACCCGGGTTAGCATTTATTACGCGGGAATAAACGGGGGAGCTGAGGATCAGCGAGAGAAGAAGTGCGATTACAAACCGTAGCATGAGCCGCTCACGTGCTGCGAAAGTGAAGGAGGATTTCCCGGACAGAGTACAGGCTGTCACTCCTTGATGAATTTCAGGAGGCGCGATTCTTCCCCTGTAACGACTCTCACGAAATACAGTCCGGGGGACAAATCGGAGACATCGATCCTGTTCCCTGTCCCGGATACTCGTACCGGCATACCGATCGAATTATAGATCCGCACTTCGTGCAGCGGAGCGGCAGAATCGGATATGATCGACAGTTCGCTGCGCACGGGAGACGGATAGATTTCGAAGGAAATCCGCTGCTCATCTTCTCCCACTGCGGTGCTCGTATTCGCGATTTCCACGGAATGTGTTCCTGAACCCAGTAATGTTGATGCGAATAGTAATCCATTCGTATCCGCTGCGGTGGAGGCGACCGCTGATCCGTCGACTTTGATAAAATAGGGACCGGGAAGCAGATCCGCAGCCACGATATCGATTGCTCTGTCGCCGGCAACCACGTCGAACGAATGATAGGTCTGGGCTGCCGTCCCATCGGCAGAAAAGAACAGGAGCGTGGCATCAGAGTCCGCACCGATGGAATATTGCGATTTGAGAGCCAATCCATCTACTGTTGGTACAGCGGAGGAATCGCCAACCCGGATTTCATGTAAGAAGATCAGGGTGTCTTTAACCGCTGATGGATGGACTTCAATTCTCCACGCGCCTGGCGTATAGTAGACAGAATCGGGAACGGATAGCGGAGGATAATTCACTCCATCTACGAAATATTCATGATCCACCCCACCGATGACAGTTGCGGTAGAATGTTCAGGAAGCAGCGTTTTGATCGATACGCTGCCGTCACCATTGCTGGCTGTATAGATGTTTCCATTCCAGGTTTCGATATGCCCGGGAACGGGAGCCGCCGTGATTTCGCCATTGATAGAGGGACGGTTGACAACATGTGCGATCCATGAGACATCGCGCTGCCTTGTCGCCGAACTTTTTAGATGGAGATAGTCGACCACGAACATGCGATCAGGCTTCAGATACAGGAGTTTCCTCCTGAAAAAGGAGACTTTTGCCGAATCGTAGGAAAGCTGCGCATCGGCTACGCTATACTGGTATCCGGTTCCTGCGCCGTTCAGTATCCATTGCCCGCGCTGATTCTTCGCCAGAAATATCTCGCTGTAGTTCTGGAGCGCTGGGGACTCAATCTGTCCCCCATCATTCGAGGCCGGTTGTCCGAAACAGGCGTAGGAATCAGAAGAATCAAACACACAGATGCTATTGTGCGCGATTGTTCGCTGGTAATAATTCCGGTAATGTTCTCCGCCGTAGGTATCGTAATATCCCGCGTCGATAAGCAGCGGAGCATTTTTGAAAATGGTAAATGAATTATTGTCGCGATGTTCGTGGGCGGCCCGCTTGCTGGGAGAATTGAAGAATGTCACCATCGTTGCATCGTCGTCCCAGGAGGACCGGCTCACTGACAACCCGACTTTATCCGCCCACCAGTCGAGCGGAAGCATTGGCTGCGTGACCGGCGGCATTGCAAAATCCTTATACAATAATTTTGCAAATTTCTGATTCGTATTCGGTGTCCGCGTGGGATCCGACCAATACTGCGCCATCCACAAGCTCCGGGGATCATTGAAGTATCTCGCGTGCAGGTACGTGACCCTGTCGCCCGCCATGCCCGTTTCTCCATCTCCCAGATGGATGCAGCGGTTATTCGGCTGCATGAAGTACACATACTGGTTGATGCTGTTTCGAACCCAGGGAAGGTCCTCAAAATAATTTTTGTCCGTCGCGATGTGCATGTTTTCGAAGAGCTGGAATTGGTCCACCAGCGACCACATGGCATAGGCCGCTCCCCAATTCCATCCACCATCGTCATCGCGATAATAGGTCCAGCATGGGATGAAGCCATCCGTGAGCTTATCCTGCAGCGCATTATACCACTGCATCACGGTATCCTTCTCAGCTGAGGTTAGTCCTGAAGCATCGTGCAATGTCAGAGTATTCTGATTGCAGAAAATCGTATTCCATGTATTGTGGCTGGAGACATAGCTGTTCCCCGCGCTGGATAGAATGAAAGTATTCATGAATTCGCGATTCATCGCATAGATGCTTCGGGCCAGACGATCGCGCATTTCCGCCGGAAGATCATCGTAGCACCAATCGAGGAGAATATCCCCTGCGTCGCTCATCTGGCGCAGAAGGTTTTCCTTGGCATACCATTCCATCGCAGGGAATTCCGCCCCATCGATGCAGTCAATGACCTGTTCAGCGAGAAAGCGGCAGCGCTTGAGCGCGAGTGAATCGTCCGTCAATTTGTAGATGAAGGCAGTGTAAAACGCCTCGCTGCCAGCCCATTGCGACGACCAGTTCCATGTCCACAGTGTGGAATCCGAGCCGAGCAGATAGAGCTGCGGGTCGTTAATCCACCAGTTGTTGTAGGCAAACAGAAAGCTGTTATAGGTGTCCTGGCATTCCCCTGCCTGAGTGACATTCTCCTTCAGCCAGGCCAGTCTTGCCGAGTCCGCATACACGCGTGGCCGACTGGAGTGGATCTCCGGGTACTGGGCCGCGGAAGACGAAACCATAACAATAAACGTCACCAGGAGTAATGCGCAGTGATTCATATTTTCTCTTCAAAGACGAAGTGAAACTCGTTTCAACCGTGGCAGGGGACGGCTGCCATTCTTTCTCAGATCAAGCGAAGCTTCGCGCCGGTTCGACGAATCATGCTGCCTCGGCTGATCTTTCCTGCGTAATGGGAAAAAGAGCACCTTATACGATAATAGTACGATGAAGGGAATTCAGAAGCAACGAAGTCCTCTTTTTTTAGGGAACCTGCGTTCCGAGGTTCTCCCTTCCTCGAACCATCGCCCGGCCCCCCGAAATCCCCTTCCGATCGCTACCTCTGATTGATTACGAATAGTATTGACATTGATGGATTTTATTGCGATCTTCCCGCAACAATAAAAGCACATTTCTCTTTTTTATCGATTCCTCCAGGAGCGCTCACTGTCTGTGAGATGGTGTCGCGTATTCGTTCGTCGTATTTATACCTTCATTCCTGTTCCCGCCCCAGCCGGCCTCAGGCACCAATAAAATTCGCACCACAGTGGTCACAGGATCTTCCTCGCCGCTCGTTCCCACATTGAAACAACTGCTTTCCTGACGGTCAGTGTCACTGACGATCGGTGCAGCAGTTGTGGGCACGTTTCCATGCAGACGTGCTTGCCAACGGTAATTGGTACTTCTTTTTTCAAGTGCAGGAGGTCGCATGAGATATTTCATACCCATTTTTCTGCTGACGCTAATCAGCCTCTCTGCTCCGCTTTCAGGACAAGAGTGGATAACACGCTATAACTCCGCGGGCATTGCCATGGATGAAGCCGCTTCTATGACCACGGCGAATGCCAGAATCTATGTGACTGGTTCTTCTTTCTCCCCGGCAAGCGGATGGGACATTGTCACTCTTTGCCTCGACAGAGCTGGAAATACTGTCTGGGAAAGTCATCAGGGGAATCCCTTTGACGAAAAATCTGTCGCTGTTGCCGCCGATGCCGCCGGCAACGTGTTCGTGCTTGGCCGTGTCTGGAGCAGCGAAAACCGTTGGCAGCTTGTATTGCTCGGCTTCGACAGCGACGGAACCGTACAAATGAGCAAAACCTTCAATTCCGGGCCATCCTCAAGTGATTTCGCAATCGGGCTCGGAATGATGAACAATGGCAATCTCGCGGTCGCTGCCGAGTCACGCGCAACAGATGGTGCTGTATCCTCCGTCACCATGGGGCTAACACGCACCGGCACCATTCTCTGGACGGACTCATACAAGGGCGCCGGCGACGCCTACCCGCGTACGCTCTCTGCAGGCGCTGTCGTCGGCATCGCGGGTACAACCCACGGAGGCCCGACGAACGACGGTTTCATTGTGCTCTATCAGAACGACGGTAGCAGAATCGCCTCCCGGTCCTACGACAACGGATCGGACGCAGACGAAACATTCTCTGCCTCAACGCTCGATTCGCAGGGAAATTTCCATGTATCGGGCTGGTCAGCTGCTTCAGCTTCTTCTTCCCAGGTACTGCTGGCAAATTACGCCGCCGACGGATCCTATTTGTCCGATTACCTCTACACGCCAGGGAATACTGGAAGACATCGTGCCGTGGCAATCAGTGTGGATGAAGCAGACGACGTGCTGCTTACCGCCCGCATCGATGCTGGAAACGGAGATTTCAACATATTGACAACGAAGCGAGGCAGCAGTCCATGGGAATCGGTGTATAGTCCCACAGGTGGTCAGGTCCCGGATAACACGGCACCCGCCTTCAGTGGTGCGACCGCCGGATTTTCGCCCGCAACAGGCAGCATTACCGTCGTCTGGCACCCGGCATCCGACGCACAGGCGATGCCCGATGAAGTCAGCTACGAAGCGTATTTGTCCACGACTCCGGGGGGACAAAATTTCAGTTCCGCGGATGCGGTAAGCACTGGCACGACACAGGCGAATATTTCCGGACTCACCTCGGGTGAAACCTACTACGTTGTTGTTCGGGCCATGGACCCATCGTCGAATACGGATCAGAATACGCATGAGATCATGGTATCTCTTCCACGTCTACCGCTTCGGATTACCACGACGAGTCTCCCCGACGCTCAGCCGGGTCAACAGTATCAGGCGACTCTCGCAGCCGATGGCGGACTTCCTCCGTATCAGTGGATGCTCACCGGGGGTGCATTACCTCCGGGACTGACCATTGCGAGCACGGGTTCGATCAGCGATACCGCGTTGGATGACGGTGTATACAGCATGATAATTCAAGTACGAGATGCCGCCGGCGATTCCTCCTCGGCGACCTTCATGGTGACCGCAACCCCTCCTCCTGCGCTGTCGGTAGCCGCGGATATGACGATCGCAGGCGGAGTACAATGGTATTCGACGGTGACCGTCGAAAACGGGGCGACGCTCACGATCTCGGACGACATCGTAATACACGCAGTGGATTCCGTCGTCATAGACGGTTCCATCCAAACAGATTGCCACAGTATCGAGATTCGGACTACTGAGAGTTTTTCTGTGGATGGTGACATTACCAATACGTGCTCAACAATGCCGGGTGATCCGCCTGGAATAAAAATTGTAGCCGATGGAGAGCTGCTGCTCGGTTCAGCGGTCGGCAGTGATCCGGTCGTTGTCTCGGATGGAGACATAATGCTTACCGACTCCTACACTGAGGATGCCGATCTCACCCCCATTTTCGTGGAAGAACTGACTGGCAGCGCAGGCAATCTCAACCTGCTGTCCCGCAAGCCGCAACCTCCGAAAGGCGGTGGTGCGAAAATTAACCGCCCTCCGCAAGCCGGCTCCGGGAGAACAAACTCGACCGCGCGGGACGGCAACGTCGATGTCAATGCGAACATGAACGGGAATGATGGTCAGGATGCCGGAGGTGCGACAGTCGTTGGTGGAAACGGGGGCACACTCAGTTTGGCCGCAAGAAACGGAACCCTTACAATAGCGGCCGGAACGACGCTTTCAGCCGGCAACGGAGGCGACGGTGCGGCAATAACCGCTACTGGTTGTCCGGCCATGGCCGATGCTTCCGCAAGCAAAGGCGGACGCGGCGGCTCGATACTTGTCGGTGGCAGCAGTGTCGTGTTCGGTGCCGGTGTTATACTCAATCGCGGTAACGGTGGCAATGGCGGAGCCGCGACTGCCACAGGCGATCCCGCTGGCGGACCCTGTCAGGATGGTTGTGCTGCCGTGGCAACAAGTGGTCCTGGCGGTACAGCCGGAGGCATCGGCTATGTGCTGACACATCCAGGAAACGGCATAATTGGAGCACCGACCGAGGGTGGTGGCAACGGTGGCAAGGGCGGCTTGGCCACCGCTACTGCTTCCAACGGATTGGCATGCAACGTTTGTCCCGGAGGAGATGGCGGCAGCGGTAAAGAAGCCACAGCCACCGGGGGAAAAGGCGGCGATGGCGCTAAGGGTAAGATCTGGCCTATCGTAGCCGGCACGCATAAAGCCGGGGACGGTGGCGATGCCATTGCAACCGGCGGGAGTGGTGGCGACGGCGCGGATTGTTGTACCCCACCGATGCAGGGCGGAAATGGCGGAAACGGTGAAGACGGCACAGCCACAGCCGGAGCCCCCGGCGACAAGGGGATCACCCCCGGCGTCCCGGGTACCTACACCGCACAAGGCGGCAGCGCCGGCAAGGGCGGCGATGGAAAACCCAACGGGAGAAAGGGCACATTCGGGTCGGGTATCGGAACCGGTACGGCAGGCACGGCCACCGACGGTGCCGACAGCCAGGACGGTGTATTCTGTTTCAACATCTACTTCTGGTATATCTACTTCAGCACCCTCCCGGACGGGCCTATTCCGCCGGGCAATCCCATGCATCTGAAGGCCTGCAGTTCGCAGGATGTCCTCACGCAGGAAGCGGAAATCGAGGTCGCTTTTCTTACACAACAGGAAAACGGCGGTGTCGAGGTGCAGTATCAGAAACAGAACGACGATGTGATTATCTTCAGCGGCGGTATGAAAATCATCCCTGCAGGTACGAATCACCCGCAATTCCCCGGAGCCACCTGGTGGAGCGGAGGCATGACGCTCGATTTCCTTACCATGCAACCCGGACTCACAGGAACAGTGACCATAATGGGCTTCGATCAGAATCAGATTCTTGTCGGACAGACAGATCTTCAGATCACCCCTACGAGTCCCCCGGTTCTTTCAATCGCGCTCCAGGCGCCGCAAGGCACCGTGTATTCTGAACTGGTCGTGCACACTTCCGTACCGCTGCGTTTCAATCACTGGTGGATGCGCGGTTGGTTCATCGATCCGTGATCACGCGTTAACCTCCGAAGTATGAATTCAAGCCATGTAATGGAGAATTATTATGAATCATAGAATCTTGCATTTTTACACCGCCATTATCGCCTTGCTCCTTTCTGTGGGAGCGGCCCTCGGACAAGGGGCAGACATCCCGGGCAGTATCACATCGGATGAAAATGGGTATGTCTATGTCGCAGGCACGAGTGTTACCTCTTCCGGCCAGATGTCCATTGTCGTTATCGCGTACGACCCGGACGGAAACGTATGGAAGGAGTTCGTTCTTCCAGCAGCCGCGGCTGGCGCAGCGGTTGTAGTGGGTGTCGATCTCATCGATTCCCTCATCCTTGTCGCAGGCACTGCGGCAACCATCAACGGCGGCGCGGATATGTTTGCGGCCGGGTTCGATCGCCCAACACTTGTTTCAGTGCGTTCCGACCCATCGACTCCGCTCGGACTCCGACTTGAGCAGAATTACCCGAATCCCCTGCACCGGGGCTCCGTCGCGACAATCGGGTACAGCATTCCGGTTGCAGGCGCGGTTCACCTCGCCGTTGTGGATTTCTCCGGACGCGAAGTCGCCGTTCTGGTAGATGGCTTCCATGAGGTCGGAAGCTTCCAGACACAGTTCCAACCATCTGCTCTGCCAAGCGGCTCATATCTCTACGTGTTGAGCAGTTCATCAACATCCGAAGTGCGTCGACTCACCTTGATACGATAGGAGGTTACTCAATTCAAAAAAAAACCGGAAGCCTTGATGGGCTTCCGGTTCGGGGAGCGGGAAACGAGACTCGAACTCGCGACTTCAACCTTGGCAAGGTTGCGCTCTACCAACTGAGCTATTCCCGCAATTTCACCTCGTGCACCGAGGTGAATACAAATATAAGAGTACGAGGGTTTTGATGCAAGAGGGCAGCAAAAAAATCCTGCCCGCAAACGTCAATTAAAGTCTTCCTTGTTCAGATTGTGCTTGCGCATTTTCTTGACAAAGTTCGTCCGCTCAACGCCGAGCTGCTCGGAGGCACGGGTCTGATTTCCGCCATTGGCCTTGAGTGCTTCGGTGATGAGTTTCTTTTCGAATTCCTCGACCTGATCCATCAAAGGACGCCGATCGATCTGATACGTCCCCCGCTGCGGCTGGAATTCAGCTTTAAGGGCATGGGCGACGGTGTGCACGTCGATTTCCTCGGCTTCGGCGAAAATGGCGAGCTTTGTGACGACACTGTCGAGTTCGCGCACGTTGCCGCGCCATTCCTGCTTGGTCATCAGATCAAGCGCTGCCGGGGAGAAATAGTGGTTCTGCAGAGAATGTTCGCGGCAAGCCTTGATAAGAAGGTGCCGAATGAGCGGCGGAATATCTTCAATGCGGTCACGCAGCGCCGGAACGTGAATATCGTACTTGTTGAGCCGATAATAGAGGTCATCGCGGAACTCCCCGCGGTCAATCAGTTCCGGCAGATTCTTGTTGGTCGCGCTTATTACACGCACGTCAATCTCACGCTCCTGCGTGTCGCCTACGCGGCGAACCTTGCTGTTGTTGAGTACGTTGAGCAATTTCTGCTGGAAAGTAATCGTCGTATTGCCGATTTCATCGAGGAAGATAGTTCCCCCGTCCGCGATTTCGAAGAGTCCTTTCTTATCGGTCAAAGCACCGGTGAAAGACCCCTTCGCATGTCCAAAAAGCTCGGATTCAAGAAGAGTCTCGGTGAGCGTGCCGCAGTCAACGCTGACAAAGGGATTTTCGAGACGCAGGCTCAGCTTGTGGATCGCTCGCGCGAGTACTTCCTTTCCAACACCGCTTTCTCCGGTAATCAGGACTGGAACAGTTGTTTTGGCCACTTTCTCCGCCATTCCCATGATCTGTTCGATGGCCTTGCTTGCTGCGACGATGCCGACTTCCTTCATCACCTCTTCGATCGACTGGGAAACGATCTTGGGACGCTTGGAATCCAGCGCCTGCTTCACCGATTCGCGCAGCTGCACGAGGTCGATGGGTTTAGCTAGAAAGGAGAATGAACCCTTTTTTGCAGTTTCAATGGCAACAGGCACATTATATGCCTGGCCTGTGATCATGATGACAGGGATTTCAGGATGGTTCTGCACGATTTCCGTCAGCACCTGACGACCGTCCATCTGCGGCATGAGAATGTCGAGAAGCACGAGGTCGACGGTCCCGACCTGCAGCAGCTCAAGAGCTTCGACAGGATTCTGCCGCACAATGGTATCGTAGCCAGAGTGCCGGAGAATGTCGGAAACGGTTTGGCAGAAGTCTTCTTCGTCGTCGACGATCAGGATAGTTGCTTTGTCCGCCATGGTGTCTTCAGTATTTAGTGACCGGTAAACGTATCTGGAATGTGGTTCCGAGCCCGGGCGCGGAATTGAAAGTAATTTCGCCGTTATGCTCCTGCACGATCTTCTGCACGATCACGAGTCCGAGACCCGTGCCGCCTTTGCTGTGGGTAGAAAACGGACGGAAAATGCTTTTCTTCACTTCGTCGTCCATTCCCACGCCAGTGTCCTGGATGGTGATCTCCACATATTCACCGGGACGGTTGATCCACTGTCCCGGAGCGGTTGCAATAATGATGCGGCCGTCGCGCGTTCCCACTGCACGGATGGCGTTGTTGAGAAGATTCTCAACCACTTCGGGAAAATGCGCGATGTCGATGCCCACTTTTGGCAGTGAACGGTAGAAATGCGTGATGATCTCGACGTTGCGTGTCGTCTTTGAACGGTATTCGTCAGTAATATTCTGGAGAATGATATTGACGTCGTTGGGAAGCAGGTTCATCTGTTCCTTGTTCGCCAAACGCGTGAGATTGTGCACAATCTCATTGAGCTTCCGGGACTCACCCACGATGCGATCGATGTAGCGCGTGACCTCTTCCGAAGGTGTTGTCTCGCGTTCGTTGAGCAGCATTTCAAGATGCTGAGCGGTGAGTGTGATGGTAGAAAGCGGCGTCTTCGCCTTGTGCGCAACGTGCTGGGCAACACCTGACCAGTTCACGCGCCTATCTCTTTCAATAGCTTCGGTGATGTCGGCGATGATCATTACGAAACCATCAAGCCGCTTGCTCTCCGAATAATGTGGATACGCCTTCACGATCAGCGTGCGCATGACCTTGTTGTGATTGAACACGACCTCGCGCTCCACCGCATGCCGGTTGTCGCGAACTTCCTCATACACATCGATGATTTCAGGCGACGGCGCGTTTTTCAGATAGTGCTTGTAATCCTCGGACATGGACACAAATTCATCGAGACCCAGAAGCTGCTTGGCTGCCCGATTCATTAGGCGCAGATCGGAATCCCGGTCGAAGATAATCACCGCATTGCTTTGGAAGGTATCGAAAATGCGCTGCTCCTGACGGGCGATGCTCCGGGCATAGTTTCTCATGCCGATGACAAAGCCCAGCGCGACGACGAGGAGAACGATAGTCTCAGTCCGGTAATGCTCCCACAGAATGCCCAGGCTGAAGCGCTGCTCGAAATAGTCCGTGATGATTTCCTGCTTGAGATCATCCGGCACTTCATCCGGACGCACCATCTGCTCCTGTGCATGAACAGTGAGCAGTAGCGTCGTCAGGAAAAACAATATGGTGAAGCTTTTCTTCATTCGTTGGATGATGGTTCCGAATGATTCCCGTTCACAGCCATGGATCTAGGAGCGGACAGATGCAGCTCGTTTTCGAGCTGTTTGTAAACTTCAATTAACGGAAGATTCCGTTCCTGCGCAATGCGGCGGCATTCTTCAAATTCAGGGACGCGGGTCACCGCTCCGCCGCGCTCTATTACCTTGACTGAAACATCTCCAAAGCTTGTCGCAAGAAGTTCGATTGACCGGGGCAGTTTTCGCCGAGTTAGCGGCTGCATGCGAACGCCGGTCGTAGATGTTTCATTCATGAGAATACCGATAAGTGCATCACGCAGCGGCGGGAAGGTAAGCACGCTCAACACATGTGCGGGACGCCCTTTTTTCATCAGCACCGGAACGAGCCATGCATCGCGGGCGCCGGCTTCAAGCAGGCGTTCGATAACGTACGGATAGAGCTCGGGATTCATGTCGTCGATATTCGTCTCGAGCAGCACGAGCTGTTCGTCCTGCGCATCAAGGTCAATATCCGCAACCACCAGCCGGAGCATGTTCGGGAGATCGGCGAATTCCTTCGATCCTGCTCCGTAGCCTACGGAATGCACACGCATCGAAGCATCGCGTTCCAGTACGCCGCTGGACAATGTTGCAATAATCGTCGCTCCGGTGGGCGTAGTAAGTTCGTGAGGAATAGAAGTCAATTCAATCGGATATTCTTTCAGCAGCTCTATTGTCGCGGGAGCCGGTATTGGCATCATTCCATGCTGGGTGCGGATGACTCCGCCGCTGCCCGTGCGAACGGGAGTGGAATATACACGCTCGATACCGAGGATATCCATGCAGATCGCCGTGCCCACAATATCAACGATCGAATCCACCGCCCCGACCTCATGAAAGTGAACTTCCTCCACCGTCGTATTGTGCACCTTCGCTTCAGCCTTCGCGAGATTGAGAAACATCGCTTTCGCGCTATCCTTTACCGACACAGCAAGCGTCGATGCATCGATCAGCTCGACGATCTCAATGTAGCCGCGCTGCTTGCCGTGCTGATGCTGCCCGTGATCGTGCGGGTGTGCGTGATCGTGCGGGTGCTCGTGTTCGTGCGAATGATCGTGTTCGTGCGGCTGCTCGTGATCGTGCGGGTGCTCGTGAGCATGCGGGTGCTCGTGAGCGTGCTGGTGCTTCTGATCGTGCGGCTGCTTGTGATCGTGTGATTGACCGTGGTCGTGTTGGTGCGCGCGGTCGTGCTCGCTCTCGCCCCCGATTTCGCTCTCGTCCAGAAGCACATCGATTTTCACCGCGCTGATCATGGACCGAATCACTTCGCGCTTCTCGATTCGGAATCCCGTGAGCGGTAATTTCCGCAGCTCGGAAGCGAGCTGCTCAAGCGGTACGCCTGCGCCGACGCATGCGCCGAGAGTCATATCGCCGCTGATGCCGGAAACGATATCGAAGTAGGCAATGCGCATCAGGTGTTGGACCGGTAGAGATTGATTTGGTCGCGCAGAGCGATCGCTTCAGTTCGCGCGCGTTCTGCGAAGTCCTCACCGCTGCTTGCGAAAATAATGCCGCGGCTGGAGTTATACACGCCGCGCATGCCATCGGCTGTGCAGCCGGCGCGAACGCTCAGTTCCACATCGCCTCCCTGCGCTCCGAGTCCGGGAATCAGCAGCGGCATCTGGCCGACCATACCGCGGATTTCCTCCAGCTCGGAAGGATGTGTGGCGCCGACAACGAGACCGATATTCTGTTTTTCATTCCACTTCACGAGTGTGCGCACGACATGTTTGTAAAGCGGTTCGCCATCCACCTCCAGATACTGAAAATCGCGCGAGCCCTTGTTCGATGTAAGCGCAAGGACAAACACGCCGCGCTCTTCATGGCGCAGGAAGGGTTCTACCGAATCATAGCCCATGTAGGGTGCAACGGTGGTGGCATCGAAGCCGAAGTCCTCAAACATCGCCTTCGCATACATCAGCGAAGTGTTGCCGATGTCCCCGCGCTTCGCATCGCCTATCGTCACAACATGCGGCGGGATCGCATCGAGTGTTTTGCGGATGATTTCATGTCCCGCCGCGCCCATTGATTCATAGAATGCGAGATTAAGTTTATAGCTCTGCACGAGATCGGCCGTGGCCTCCACGATCGCACGATTGAACGCAATAATAGCCTCTGTGCCCGTCCCGAGATGCGCCGGTATTTTCGCGGGATCAGTATCGAGTCCCACACATACCAAGCTATTTGCCGCGTGCGTCGCACCGTCGAGTTTTTCGTAGAAATGCATGAATGTTGCCGGAATTGCTGAAAAATGGTGAAGAAATAAAAATAGGCCGAAATCGTCTGAAAGGCAATACGGATAATATGCACGGGAATTTCAATCCGGTGGCGAATCGTGACCACGGGCGACGTGATGCGGCCGGGGTCGTTGCGCGGCCGGGGTCGTTGCGCGGCCG
>JBATDG010000030.1:0-53721 GCA_049663345.1 Bacteroidota bacterium | reverse complement strand
TGGGGATCCGCTATTACTACGCGAAGGAAAACAATGATCGTCCCGTTCTGATCATGGTCGGTGTCGATGAGCATGGCAAGGATCTTGTCGACGGCTTCATCGCCGAGCGTTCGATTCCGTGTCCGCCTTTCTGCGGCGGCTTCAATCCGCTCAACAGCTGAGATCCCGGTGTATGCCATTCCCTGCCCACCAAAGGTGGGGAATGGCTTTCTCCGAAAGAATTCTATCTGAACGCAGACCAATCGAACTGAAAGGAAAGAACAATGAAAGATAAAATGAACGACCAGGCACAGTCCAACAGCATAGACCTGACAAAGTTCTTCGTCGATGCCCCGGTGGCACCGCCAGCGCCTGTCCAGAATAGCGAGGCAGCACGCACACGCAGCCGACCGGTTTTCACCGGCATGGAAGATCACACGATAGCATTGGAAGAAGCCAGCGAACTGACGCGCAACTACCGCAAAGCAGCAGGACAGGGCGCAGTCAAGGGACGCTTTTTCAGCCGCACCGCCATCGAGCAAATTCTCATGCAGGAAGAAACCGTCGGAATCCGCTATTACTACGGATTGGATGCCGATAACCGGCCTCAGATGGTGATGGTTGGAGTGGATGAATTCGGACAGGATCTCGCTGAAGGATTTGTCTTCGGCAACGCGCTTCCGATCTCCCGCTTTCATGAAGACTGCAATGCGCTGAATACCTAAACTCCGGCCTGCCAGCACGGAACTCGTTCCGCCGGTTTTGTGATTGCACAGCGGGACAGTATATTTAGAAATACACGAGATGGTTGTCTTTTGAACAGACAGCCATCTCTGTGTATCTTTTCATATATGTATCGCAATCAGCAGTGAGAAGTCCATTGCCCCTTTGCTTCGGTCATTTACTACTCTCCCTCTCCATTTTCTTCCCCATTGCCGAGATACAGGTCATCGGTGAAGAAGGGTATAATCGGATAATTATCATAACGCTGCTTGTCTCGTTGTACACTGTCATCCTGCCGCTGATTTTCGGTGCAATCGGGATCAGGAAACTTGACAAGGGTCTCCGCTATTTTTTCTCTCTTCTGGTGTTGGTGCTGATTACTGAAACATCTGCTTTTGCTCTTAGCGCTTTTCTGAAACCGAATCTTGATGTTTACAACGTCTTCACCGCATTCGAATACCTCTTCCTGATGCTGATGTTCAGCGCCTGGTACGAGAACGGAAAGCTGCGATCGTTCATGCTTTACAGCATCCCGGTATTTCTCATCCTCTGGTTCGCTGCAAAATATATTTTTGACCTCTCGGATCAATTCGACAGTTATCTGCTCGCTATCGAGAGCGTCGTCTTTGTTATCCTCTCGGTCCTGACATTGATGAAGGAGATGCGTGATAGCACGGTCCTGCTCGTCGATAATCCTGTTTTCTGGATTTCCTCCGGTGTTCTGGTCTACTTCGCAGGCAACCTGTTTGTCTTCGCACTAATCGATCAATTGCTCAAGGACACTATCAGTCCATTGCACAGTGCCTGGTTTATTCATGCTGCTTTGAATGTTTCCAAAAACATCCTTTACACTCTCGGTTTCAGGGCGCAGACGGTCCGAATGAGAAAGTTAACGGCGTCTTGAACAAATGGCTGAAATAGCGGCTGAAGCGAGTAGCTTCTCGATGCGATACCTCCAGACAGCCAACCCAAATAGCGTCACAAGACTGGCTTTTTCCGAGACAAAATCGTATTCTGACACCCAAGAGATATTAGCCATCCGCTTTTCCTTATCACTCTTACCCCGCAACCCGAACGGTATAACGCCGCTTCAGGCGAATGACGGAGAGAACACGTGGCCGAATCGGAATCACTCTGGATAGTTCTCGTAAGCGGTACCATTGTACTGCTCACGATGGCGTTGGGTATAATCGCTGTTATCATATTCCAGCAGCGGCGGGTGTTCGCTCTTCAGCAGAGCAACATCGACCAGCTTGCGAAAAGCGAAAAGCGATACAGGCGTCTTGTACAGCTCTCCCCGTTTCCCCTCATCGTTACAGTAGAAAATCTGATTGTTTTCGTCAATGACGCGGGCCTCCGTCTCTTTGACGCCTCGACCGTAGAGGATCTGTATGATCGATCGGTGTTCGATTTCATCATGAGCGATTTCGAGCGTCGGGAGGACAACCGATTTACCTACATGCTTCAGCAGAACGAGGAGATTCATGACGTTAAAGGGAATCTCGAAAAACTGGACGGCCAGATCATCGATATAGAACTGACTGCCATTCCAATCATATATGGCGAAAAGGAAGCGCGGCATATCGTCATCCGCGACATTACGCAGCAGGAACGGCAGAAAACCGAGCTGATTGCGGCAAAAGAGCGGGCCGAGCAGTCAGACAAGCTTAAAGACGCGTTCATCGCAAATATTTCCCACGAAATTCGTACCCCGCTCCATATCATCATCGGCTACAGCAATCTTATTACCAATGAACTGATCGGCCAGCTGTATCCTGAAATGGACTCGTACTTCCAGGCCATTCGCCGCGGCAGTCAACGCCTGATGCGAACGGTCGAGCATATCCTCAACATTTCCAGCATCCAGGTCGGAACGTTCAGCGTGCAGCCCGAGGAAATTCGCGTCTCGGATCGAATCGAGGAACTGGTGCAAGAGCTGAAATCCCTCGCGCATAAAAAAGGATTGCTGCTCAATTACCGTACAGAATGTCCCGCCGCAATACTGTATGCCGACCGGTACTGTATCGATCAGGCTGTATCGAATGTAGTCGACAATGCGATAAAATTTACAAAGAAGGGACAGGTCGACGTACGCGTCTATTGTCAGGACCGCCGAGTCTGCATCGAGATTGCTGATACGGGAATCGGTATGGCTCCGGAATATCTTCCGAAAGTGTTCAGCGTGTTTTCGCAGGAAGCGACAGGATACACTCGTCCCTTTGACGGCCTCGGCCTCGGCCTTTCTTTGACCAAAAAATATGTCGAACTCAACCGGGGTTCGATCACAGTCAAAAGCCGTAAAGGTAAGGGGACAACATTTACGCTGCAGTTCCTTGCTGAACGTGTCGAGGAGGCCATTCCCCCCGCTGAAGAAGGCGGCTTCCTGGAGGACGAGCTGTTTGAGAGCTTCCAACGGCTTCCCGAAACCGAAGGGCTCCGAACGGTTCTTTTCGTAGAGGATGATGCAGAAACTCAGGAATACATGGCGTCATTGCTTGCGAAAGAATACAATCTGCGGATTGCATCAACTGCTGCAGCTGCCTGGAGCATTATCGATTCGACAGCCATCGATCTGGTGCTGATGGATCTTTCTCTCCAGGGTGATGAAGACGGCATTTCGCTCACAAAGCGCATCCGGCGTGATCGGCGCTTCGGCGACACTCCCATCATTGCTGTGACTGCGCATGCGTTTCCAAAGGACCGCATTCAAAGTCTCGAAGCTGGCTGCAACGCCTACTTTTCAAAACCGTTTCAAATCGAAGAATTGAAAAAATCGATGGAAGCGATTCTTCATTCCGGGGGACAGAGGTCATAGCTGCCGAGCGACCACGACGACGGTTTTCGAGGCAATGACAATGTTGGAAGCAGGATCGAGCCCTTCCAGTAAAGCCACATAGGCTCCGACGCGCATACGGCGGCCCGAATCATCCAAACCATTCCAGACAATGCTTCCTTCCCGTCCCATCGCCTGATTGTTCAGCACAGTGGCGACTTGTCGTCCTTCCACATCATAGATGCGCAAACGAACCTGGTTTACATTCGCTGGAAGCCGGAAGCGGAACAGGCAGAAATCTTCATGACCGTCGCCGTCGGGCGAGAATGGATTAGGGCTCGCTTCCAGCGTGACATCATTCTGTCTCGACTGAAGCGGCTCCTCTGTATAGATTGAATTGCGTATCCCTGGTGTACCGCCTGCTGAGGCCACGCAGGAGCTCCATGCTCCGGAGCCTAGATGATGATAGCCCGGCTGCATGAGTTCCAGCGACACTCCTGTGCTGCTTGAAAGGAAAGGGTGGTGCCAGTCTTCGGAATACCATATGCTATCGATGCACGCTCCTGTGGGATCAAGAAGGAGTATTTCATCATCAGTGTTGCTGAGTTCCAGGGAGCTGCGGTCAAGGATAAGCATCAGGGCTTCATGAAGTAAGGGCAGTCCGGGGAAATACTGCAGCACGCTTGAATCCGCTGCGATCAACGCATAGCCCAAGGGCGAAATCTCTCCTGCATCGGCAGGAAGAGAAATCAAACTCCTATTGCCGCGGCTGTCCATCTTTCCGGCGATGGACCAGCGAGAAAGATCCATTGCGCTTGCTCCGGGATTGTACAGCTCAAGCCATTCGCAGGAGGAAGCGAAAGGCGCCGGCATTATTTCATTGATGATAAGTGTGTAGCGGGGGAGCGGATCAATGGGAGGAACAGACACGCTGTTCTGTTCTCCGGGTGTTCCCCCGTCCTGCGCAATGCAGGCGGACCAGTTTTCGCGCAGCGGCGGAAGATCGTGTCGGAGCCTTTCGGCGGTGACGCCTTTCTGGGCGGACCAACTGCCAGTGTAGGCAACAGAATCGACGGTATTGCCCGCAGAATCACGCAGGATGACTTCGTCGCCGCTGTTATTGAGGGATGGAAAATTGCCGGGAGCAAGTACAGGCGCCGGAGGAGTTTCCCAGCCGGGCGCCAATGGAATTCCCGAAGCAATGAGCAGGTAGCCGCCTGCGGGTATGGAAACATCCCCGGTAGAGAGTGTGGCGCTGCCGCCGCCTTTATCCTGCAGCTTCCACTCCCGGATGTTGATTTCCCGGTCTCCGGGATTGAAAAGTTCTACCCATTCGTTGCCGCCAGTTGCAGGAGCGAACATTATTTCATTGATCACAACCTGCTGTGCCTGCATTTGGGCAATGAAGGTGAAGAAAAAAAGGTACAGCCATAGAGGAACGATTCGCAGCTTCATGTGTCTCCCTGTTGTCGTTGCGATGAAGCAGAAAAGTAATGTCCCTGGCGGATCGAATCCATGCAAAAAGCCGTCCTGTCCACGAATATCGGTTGGCGAAGAGAATGGTACGAAAGACAAAAGAGATTGAATAGTCTCTTGACAATTGCTTGAAATCACCCTACATTTAATCTGACTTGAAGTAATCCAAAAGCCATGAAACATCTGACAAACATATTGTTCGTCCTCATCCTGCTTGCCGGAACGGCAATCAGTGGTGCGTTCCTGGATTTCTTCAACGGCAGGAGCGACGGAGACAACATCGTGCTTGAGTGGAAAACTCGCTCAGAGAGCAATCTGCTTCGTTATGAAATTCAGCGCAAGGCCGGAACGAACGGCGACTTTGTAAGTCTTACCACCGTGTCGCCAAAGGGATCGAACTCGCAATACACGTACATTGACCGCTCCGCATACAAGGATGCGGAGAGCATTTATGTGTATCGTCTCAAGATCGTGGAGACCGCTTCCGGACCGTCATCCTTCTCAAATGAGATCACTGTTTCCCACAGTATCAGCAGCGTCAAGCGCACCTGGGGAAGCATTAAAGCGATGTTCCGCTGAGAAGAATATTTCTGAACTGTTCGGAAGGGCATGCCGCAAGACATGCCCTTTCTGTTTTCCTCAATAACGCGATCGGTGGGAGCCGGACAATGCGTCATACGATAGTGCTTTCATTTCTCGTTCTTCTTGTATTCGGCTGCGCCGCGCCGCTGCAGCGTCAGTTTGGAGACGCTTCACAACCTCAAATTCGCGTCTGCATCGCGGATCGCGCTCGCGAGGTTGCGATCGGGTTTACTGATGGGGCTCTGCTTCAGACGCTCGACGGACGGTATTCCCTCGATGGCTTCAATGAAATGGAATGCCGCCTCGACAGCAGCGGAGGTATCAGAATATTCATGGATAACAGGCCCGCGCGCAGCTTCCGTGGTATTGCGCGCTGCTTTTATCGGCAGTCCGGCTCCGTTTTTACTCTGAACGACCAGATATATGGGGACACGCTTCTGATCGCATCTGACGGGCAAAGTCTCTACGTCATCAACATCCTTCGTTTGGAAGAGTATTTGAAAAGCGTAGTTCCTCGCGAAATTGGACGAAACCGCAAGAGTGAAGAGCAGCAGGCGATCAATACACAGGCGATTATCGCGCGCACCTACGCTCTTGGAAAGATCACACTGCCTTTGGCTCGGCTTTTTGATGTGTATGACGATACGCGCGACCAGGTTTTCGGCGGGATCGGGGCACGCGACGCACTGACCACGCGTGCCGTTGAGCAAACTGCCGGCCAGGTTTTAGCGTATGGCGGGAAGCTTGCGGAGTGTTATTTCCACTCGACATGCGGAGGTCACACTGAAGCATCCTCACTTGTCTGGCAGCGCCCGCAGTCAAAACCATATCTCACCGGTGGAAGCGATCGCGGCAGCGGAGAAGATTTCTGCCGCATTTCCCCCTCCTATCGATGGACGGAAGAATACTCGCGTGAAGACCTCGAATCGATCCTCCGCACCTTTCTGCCCTCTGCGAACGATGCGATTCTTCCATCTGATATTCCCGGGGAGAAATGGTATCTGCTTGATCTGAACATTCTCAAGCGCGGTACCTCAGGCCGCGTTACAACCCTGCAGATTGTGATGGGAAATCGCATGCAGCAGCGTTCATATTATCTGCATGGTGATAAAATTCGCTGGGGATTGCGCCGCCCGGGAGGGGATCAACCGCTACGGTCGTCGCTTTTCGAGATCTCCATCAGCCGGAACAGTGCACACTGGATAGAAAGCGTGCGCATTGATGGAGGAGGCAGCGGCCACGGGGTTGGAATGTGCCAATGGGGAGCGATCGGCATGGCGCGGGCCGGATTTTCGACGCAAGAAATTGTGCGCAGATATTTCCCCGAAACGGAAATTCTCACGCTTTACTGAAAATTTCGCCGTGCCTTCATGTCGGCGTATTCACGCACTGGATTGCCCCAATTCAAGAGTCAAGAAATGGTGTAAATTGTAGATTTTTCACAATTTTCGTACTTTTGTACTTTGGTAGATTCTGCTATTCACTTTCTCCGGAGCTTTTTTATGGCGAAACCCATGAGTATCCTCTTCGTTTCCAGCGAAGTTGTTCCTTTCGCCAAAACGGGTGGGCTTGCCGATGTGTCTGCTGCACTTCCCCAGGTCATCCGTGAGCTTGGCCACGATATTCGTATCATAATGCCGAAATTCGCTGCTGTGAGCGATCGCAAATTCAAGATTCATGATATCAAGCGTCTGACCGATATGCCGATACAACTCGGCGAGAGGACTTTCCTCGGCAGCGTGAAAAGCTCATTCCTGACAAATATCAAAACGAAGGTGCAGGTATATTTTCTCAGCAACGAACAGTTGTATTGCCGTTCCGATCTTTATGTGGATCCCGTGACGAAGGAAGCCTGGCCCGACAATGACGACCGATTCATTTTTTTCTGCCGCGGCGTTATCAACACACTGATTTTGCTGGGGTGGAAACCGGACATTATTCATCTCAACGATTGGCAAAGCGGACTGATCGCGGCGTTGATCAAAACCGAATACGCCAGCGAGCCGCTGTTTAAAAACACAAAGATTGTTTTCACCGTTCACAACGCGGCGTATCAGGGTATCTTCCCCAAGTCCTCATTCGTCAAAACCGGTTTGCCCGAGAAAGCCTACAAGATGGAAGGTGTGGAATTCCACGGCGACATCAACTTTCTGAAAGCGGGTCTGTTGTACGCTGATGCCATTACGACGGTGAGTCCCACTTATGCGAAGGAAGTCCGCAGCACCAAGGAATACGGCTACGGTCTCGAAGGCGTGTTCAAAAAGAAAGCACGGAAAACCCACGGCATCCTCAACGGAATGGATGCTGCTGTGTGGAATCCGGAAGTGGACAAGCTGATTCCCAAGATGTACTCCGCGGATAAACTCGAAGACAAGCAGGAAAACAAAAAGGAGCTTTGCGAGCATTTCAAGCTTCCGTACGATCCTCGCGTGCCGGTGATAGGAATTGTTTCCCGCCTGGCCGATCAGAAAGGCTTTGACCTCATTCAGGATAAACTTGAAGAGCTGATGCATCTGGATCTTCAGCTCGTGGTGCTCGGATCCGGTGAAAAGAAGTATGAGGATCTTTTCACAAAAGCCGCAAAGAAGTATAAAAAGAAAATCGGCGTGCATATCGGTTTCGACGAAGATCTGGCGCATTTGATCGAAGCTGGATCTGATATGTTTCTGATGCCGTCGAAATACGAGCCCTGCGGACTCAACCAGATGTACAGCCTGCGTTACGGAACGCTGCCGATCGTGCGTGCGACCGGAGGCCTGGCCGATACGGTCGAGGACCTCGATGCGAAGCCGAAGGCAGGTACTGGCTTCGTTTTTGAGAAATATAATTCTAAGCAGATGCTCGATGCGATCAATCGGGCGTGTGCGGCCTTCGCAGACGAAAAGATCTGGCAAGCTGCCATGAAGCGGGCCATGACGAAAGACAATTCATGGGATGCCTCCGCACAGAAATACATTGAACTCTATAAAGATCTGCTCAAAAAGAAATAACGGAATAACAGCAGGATTCCCTTTTTCGGGAAAATCCGTAAAGCATGTACCAGGGAATTCTCCCTTGCCGGTGATAGTCGGGATGCTGTATTTTATCCTTTTCCCCACGCCGGAAGCGGATCCGGCGGTTTCGTGAATAAAGAGGACCGCTTACACGTGCGTACCATCACAGTATTTTCCTTGCTGCTGCTGTTTCTTTCAGCATGCCAGAATGATCCCGACCCAACGGGTATCGGTCTCATCCCCAACGAGGATCTCACCGCGGCGTTTCAAACCGATTCGCAGCGCGACTCTACTTCCCTTCGGGATGCTGTCTATCCTTTCACCATGACCCATGGAACGTCGACAATACTTTCCATCGGAGAGGCCGACGGCTTCAGCAGCAAAGCGCTGCTGCGTTGGCTATATCTGCCGGACTCCATCGCATACGGCGGACGCATTGTCTCGGCGACAATACGGCTTCGATCGCTGCCTTACCACATAGGCGACGCATCCGCATCATATCGTCTCGAGGCTCGGGAAATCACCAGTTTCTGGAATTCCTATACGATGACTGTTGACAGTCTCGGCGCGAATGGACTTCAGCATGAAGCGAATCCTGCCGGCGTGTTCGAAGGAAGCTTTGGTGAGGCCGACAGCATCGACCTTGCGTTGGACAGCACCCTGGTGCGCAAATGGTTCGTGAACACTCATGAGAATAAAGCCACTGAGAATTACGGCGTCCTGCTTGAATCGCCGTCCAGCGGAATCATGCGCAGCTTCAATGCACTCGATGCCGGCGGCATCAATGCACCTCGACTGATAGTGGTTGTGGAAACCGCATTCGGTCTGGATACGCTGTACGGTGAAACAGCCGATGATACCTATCTGACGACAAGTACATTGCAGGAGCCAGTCGAGCGGATAGTATTGCAGGGCGGCGGGTCGGTTCGCGGCAAATTATATTTCGATGTATCCGCCATTCCTCCGGCAAGCATCATCAACCACGCGGTGCTGTATCTGACTATGGATCCCTCTCTGAGTACCGAATACTATCGTGGTGCGGATACGGTTTTAGTCTACCAGAGTGTTGACAGCACGAAAAATATCCTCAATGCCAGCGGATTAATCTCACGTACTGACAATGCACAGCCTGGAGTTCTCATTACCGAAGGCGCACCGTTTACCCGTGCCGTGCAGGACTGGGTAAATGGCAAGGGCAATTACGGACTGATCCTTGTGGCGATGAATGAAAACACGGATCTCGACAGGATGGCCCTCTACGGGGCGGCTGCAGCGGCCGACAAACGTCCGCGCCTCGTTGTCACTTACACTTCCCAACCGTGATCTGATATGAAAAAAATTATCATCGCATTTCTATTGTGTACCAGCTTCGCGAGCGCGCAGAATGGCGGTACCGTCGAGTCGCGTTTTGGAATCGGCGAGCTGGATCTTATGGTATCTGCCCGTCAGCGCGGCATGGGAACTACATCTGTAGGGCTTATTTCTGCAACGGATATCAATCCCATAAATCCCGCAGCCTGGTCATCCGTGATGGAGCTTCGTCTCCAGGGTGGAATATCGTACGAGCGCATATCCATGTCTAATTCCGATAACGCAGTAAGCATTGGCGCAATCAAGGGATTCAGCTTTGTGTTTCCGCTTGAAGAAAGCATGCATTTGCGACTGGGTTCTGCTCTGCTGCCTCTCAGTCGTTCAGAATACAAAACATTCGGGAGCGGGTCCATCGAAGGCGAATCCTACTCCGTCACCTACGAGGGTACGGGTGGATTATCTCTTTTCCAGGCGGGACTTTCAGCAGAGCCGCTGCCTCATGTCAAGATCGGCGCAGCTTACAATTACTATTTCGGAAACATTGATCAGAGCTCAGAGCTCCGGTTTGATAATGGTGCGTGGTTTCCCGCGCGGCAAACGCGTGCGACCAGCCACAGCGGATCGGGCTTTCTCCTCGGTTTGCTGTACGACGGCATAAGCAATCTCAGTTTCGGTGTTTCCATGCGCACTGCATCGGCACTGAACGCCAGCCGGAATCTCGTCTTCGAATACACCACATCGGATTCGACCCTGAATGGCGCAAGTGGGACGCAGGACCTACCTACGGCCATATCTGCTGGCATTGCATGGCAGATGAGCGACGAACTATTAATCGCCACGGATTATAGCCAGCAGGACTGGACCGACGCAATTATGTTCGACGGGAAACAAAAAGGTCAGGGCGCGACGTACAAATGGGCAGTGGGCGTAGAATGGCACCCATATAAAAATGACCTGGATGCGCGCACACTGAGCCGGACAGCTTTCCGCCTCGGCTTCTACCTGCAAAAACCATATATGGAAATCGAGGATTATACAGGAACCGAGTCCTTCGTCACAGCCGGTGTGGGCTTCCCGGTGTTTGGCAACAATCGCAGCGATGTGGCTCTCGAGTATGGATGGCGAGGCAGCGATGCTCAGCTGCTTGGAAAACAGACCATCCTGCGGCTCTCAGTCTCAGTGACAGTTGGTGAACCCTGGTTCTCACGTAAAAAAGATTAGTTTTTGTTCGATTTCGATCCTGGAGGATACCATGCACCCCATCAAAAATAAACTTCTCGGTATTGCGGTTCTTTTGCTGCTGGCCTTGCAGCCGATCACGGCTTTTGCACAGGACGATGGCAACGAGGAGGATTCCGAGCGCCTGCTTCGCCGGAACTGGAGCCTGTTCCTTGAATACTTCAAAACACACGATTTTAAGGCAGCCAAGAACGCCGGATGGAAGATTCTGGAACTGGATCCAAAGCGATTTACAACGCTTCATACCAAAATGGTAGAATTGTACGATTCGCTGGCGACGTATGAAGAGGATGCGATACAAAAATCAATGATCGCTGACACGCTGATTTCGCTGCTGGACAAAGCGATGGAGATTTTCCCTGACCGCAAATCGGAGTATTTGCTCATCAAGGGTTATCAGCTCGAGCGGCAGTTTCCGGACCGCGACAAGGATGCGATTCACGCATACGAAGAAGGGGTCAACAGCGATTACACCACTGCAGACATGTATTCGCTCATCCGACTCGCCCTTCTCTACTCAAAGTTTCCAGAACTGAAGCAAAAGGCTATTGAGGTACTTCAAGCGATTCTGCTGCGCGATCCGAACAACGAAACGGCGCAGGGGCTGCTAAAGAGCCTGATGGAAAATCCGGAAGAGTATATTGTCGTTCTCCGTGATGCGTATTACGCCGATTCGGAGAATGTCACCAAGCTTTACGAGCTCGCCAATGGTTTCTACGAATTGGTGCAGCAGTACGACAGCGCATCGGTGTATTTCAAGAAACTGGTCACCCTTTCTCCCGATGTGAAGAACTACTGGCAGCGCCTCGGTGCTTGCCAGCTTTTCACGGAGAATTACAAGGAAGCCTCTGCCGCATATCTGAAGGTGACAGAGCTCGATCCTGAGTCCAGGGACAACTGGATTAATCTCGCCCGTTCCGTCCTGCAGGAAGGCAAGCTTTCCGAAGCCAGGAATTATGCGGAAAAGGCATCGTCGCTGGATCCGGAATGGGGTGCGCCGCATATGGTAGTGGCAAATGCTTATGAAGTGGCCGTATCGCGCTGCGTTGAAGGTACGCGAGGCGGATGGGCGAAGATGAAGGTGATCGACAAGATGGTGTATCTGCTCGCACAGGGCGAATACAGCCGCGCCTCAAAGGATCCTGATTTTGAATCTCAGGCTAATGAGCGTTCGAGAAACCTGAATACACTGACCCCGACGTCAGAGGATCTTTTTGTGAACAAGATTCCGAAGGGCAAGCCGTACTCGATCAACAAGGACTGCTACGGCTGGATCAACCGCAGCGTTATCCCGCAGTAAGGAGAATGCAGCAATGATCGCACTCGCGGCCGACCACGGCGGATACCAGTATAAGGAGCGGACAAAAGCCCTCCTCGATGAACTGGGATTGACCTGGAAGGATTTCGGAACCAGCAGCGAAGACAGCGTTGATTATCCTGACTTCGCACATGCAGCGGCAGAAGCGATACAGAGCGGTGAATGTGATCGCGGGATTTTTATCTGCGGGACCGGAATCGGCATCAGTCTCGCGGCGAACCGCCACAAAGGCATTCGCGCAGCCGCATGCCAGATTCTCGAAGCCGCACGAATGTCGAGGCTGCATAACGATGCAAATGTACTCGCACTCGGTGAGCGGCTCGTTGATTGGACCCTGGCCGATCAAATGATCCGCCTCTGGCTTGAGACCCCTTTTGAAGGTGGACGTCACGAAAGGCGGATACAAAAAATCGAAATCGAAGAGTAAAGAAAAGTCCCGCCAACGAGCGGGACTTTTCTTTTGATGAGCGCGGCGGGGCTCGCACTACAGTCAATGTTTTTCTGAGAGCGCCAGAATCGAAAAACTAAGCCACGTCTTTCTTCATTGGCGGAACGGTTCGCGGGCCGGTCTAAATCTCGGCCCGAACTGCAAGCTTACATGCCGAAGCCCAGCAGTGATCCGAGTAGTGAAAACAGGATCCAGATTCCGAAGGCGACAATCATGGCCTTTGTGCGGCTGATGTTCGCCACTTTCTCAAAGCCGATTCCAAGCACGTAGTACGACCAGATCGTGATCGGGTTGACCAGCATCAGGAAGCGTGTGCTCATGGACGTGATATCACCGTCGAAGAACAGGGCGGGACTAAGGTTTGCGAACGGATTGTCCGTCACAAACATAAGCAGCAGACCCACCAATTGATCAATGCTGGATATATATGCAGATAGACCGGCAATCGAGAGCACCAGGGCGTAGGTGACATCTCCCTTCATTCCAAAGCGCACCGCCAGCCAGTAGATCAAACTGAAGAAGAAGAACATGATAACAACACCGATAGCCGGAAAAACTGTGCCGGTGATTTTAATGAATCCCTTCATGCTTTCCATCTGCTCAGTCGCCTGATCGGCCTGCTCCTGAGTCATTTTTCCAGAATTGACACTCTCGGTCATACTCTGTGCTTGCTTCTCCATCATCATCGTTACGAACTCAGGATTCGAGAAGCGCAGGAACATTCCAACGGCAAGAATAACTGCAGAGATCGCAATCGGGATTAGCCAATCCGATGTGCGGGCGCCGGCGGCGCGGACGTTTTCATAGGTCGCAGATGGCTCGGTAAGAATGCCGATGAACTTGTCCGATATGGAAAGCGGTTCGACAGGCGGCGGCGGGACGCTGCTCAAGCCTGCGCCTTCAAGCTGCGGTTCGTTCAAAATGGGATCATCTGTCATGGAGTTATTCCTCCGAAAGTGAGTGTGGGAGTATTAATCTGAATGCGAACAATCTACGATTCCATCATCATGCATACAACGCAGTGTGTCAGAAAGAACGGCTTACCGGGCGCCCCGGCTGTATATTGACGCAGGGAATCCGGGTTGTATGCCGAAGAAAGTACACATCAGGGAATCTTTTTATTCGCATGCGGCTGAAAAATGATCTTGTAGGGACGGACTTTCGGCTCGATTATGTCCCTCGCTTCGCACTATATTCCCCCTATGTCAATGACTACAGGGTTCACAATGAAATCGTACCGTTCCATTCTCCTCATATTCGCAGTCGGCCTTTCGATGCTGACCACCCAACCAACATTCGCCCAATGGCAGTGGCTCAATCCGCTCACCGAGGGGAATGAATTTCTCGATGCGACCTTCCTCGATGCACAGCATGGCTGGATCGTCGGCGGAAACGGTGCGCTCCTGCGTACGAGCGACGGGGGTATGACCTGGTCGTCGCAGGCAAACATATTGCGCACTACGCCCTTCCTTGGGCTGAGCATCGTGTTCACCGATGCTGCCAACGGATTGGTCTCCACTAATACCGGGCTGTTGCTGAGAACAAACGATGGGGGCTTCAGCTGGAATTTGCTTCCGCGCAGCGCGCTCACTATGCAGAAGCTGCGCAAGGCGCCCGATGGCAGCGTATGGGGTGTGGGAAGTCTCGGTACGATAGCGCGAACGACGGACGTCGGTTTGACCTGGATACGATTTTCAACAGGCATCACCACGGTGATCTACGATATCGAGTTTCCTGATGCGCAGACAGCGGTGGCCGTATGCGGCGGCGGCACCGTGCTCCGCAGCGTGGATGCCGGACAGAACTGGACGAGCACCATCGCCGGAATCGGAACGGACATCACCTCCATTGATTTCAGCGATGCCCTGAATGGCTGCGCGGTTCAGAAGCCGAAATATCTGCTTCGCACAACAGATGGTGGATTGACGTGGAGCGACAGTTCTTTCGTTGTCAATGAACTTACGCAGGTCCGCTTCACCAGCGCCACGACCGGTTGGCTGGTTAGCAACAGCGTTGGTTCGGTATTCAAGACCGAAAACGGCGGTGTGAGCTGGAGCTTCGTCGAAGTCGAACAGCCGCGGCGCTTCACCTTCTACAGCATTCTTCCCATCGACGATCAGAAAGTATTTTTGCTCGGAACCGGCGGAGGGATTTTCTCCACGCTCGACGGCGGAGGCTCCTGGACCCAGCACGGAACGGCATTTACACGCCAGCATCTTCATGGAGTCAGCGCACTGAGCGACACTTCCGCGTGGGTGTTTGGTGAAGGCGCCGCATTCTTTACGAAGGATGCAGGTAGCACGTGGAGCGGATCGGACACGATTTCTCTTGGCGGATTCTATTCCGGCTACGCACTTTCGGAAATGCAGATTATCGGAAGCGGAAGCCAGGGACAGGTGATGTATTCCGCCGACGGCGGACAGAACTGGCAAACACAGATATTGAGCGCAGCCGGATTGATCAAACAGATTGTGTTCGTCGATAATGATAACGGCTGGCTGGCCGGCGCACACGGGACATTAGCCCGCAGCAGCGATGGCGGGGCGACGTGGATTGAATTGACCGCAGGCGTGACGCATGACTTCAACGGCATTGCGGCAATTTCTGCAAGCGAGGCATGGGTGGCAGGCGATGGAGGACGCATTTTTCACACCGTCAACGGCGGTGCGAACTGGACGGAACAGACCACCCCGGTTTCGACGCACCTGCAGACGGTCCATTTCACCGATGCGCTGCACGGGTGGGCTGGCGGACAGCTTGCGCTGCTGCGGACATCCGACGGCGGTGTGACGTGGACTTCTGTCTCTGGACTTGCCGGACTCGATGTGATCTACCGCATCAATTTCACAGACGAACAGCATGGATATATCATGCTCAGCCGTTCTGTCGCCCGCACCAGCGACGGCGGAGCGACATTCTATCGCACGGATTATCCCGCGACAGGTTTGCAGGATCTCGATGTGGTATCGGACGGACATCTCTGGATCGCTGGTGATTTCGGGACAGTGCAGCGATACACGCCAACAGCGGCGATCTATATTCAGCCAAGCTTGCTCAATTTCGGAGACGTGGCGGTCAACAAGCAGAGGAATCTGAATTTCACAGTGTACAATCGCGGCGAAATTCCGCTGGACTTCAGCAACGTTGCCACGATCGGAGCGGGCTTTCTCTACGTCAACGGCGACCTCTCTCTGCTGCAGCCCGGCGACAGCCGCGTGATTACCGTCGGTTTCGCTCCGAAAGACACCGGAATGGCTTATGGCACAGCGACGGTTTTTTCCAATGCTGCACTCGGAATTCCATTCCTCGATCTCATCGGGCACGGCGTTCCTCCCGGAACCTCTGCATTCATCCATTCTCCCGATACGCTCGATTTCGGAACCCTGCTGCTGGGTACTTACAGTGCGCGCTCCGTGCAGCTGACCAATCGCGGCACGCAGTCGCTGCTCATCAACGTGGAGCGCACTACCAAGAACGATTCGGCGATGTTCCAGGTGACGCAGGAGTCGACGTTTTTCTTCGCGGCCGGGAAAGTTGATTCAGTACAGATGATATTTGTACCGCTTCGTCCGGGCGATTTCACTTCCTGGCTGTTGATCGAATCGAATGATGCGGTCGAGCCGTACTATCTGATTCCCCTGAAAGGGAGCGGGATCACGCCGACGATTTCCACGGATGCTTTGATCGAATACGGCTATGTGCTCATCGACAGCAGCAAAACAATGGATGTCGTTATCCGAAATGTGGGCCGGGCGCCGCTGCATATCAGCGCCTGGACGCCGGGCGGCACGGATCCCTCACAGTTTACTTTCACGGATCCGGGTGCGTTGACCATCGCCGGCGAAGATTCGCTCGTGCTGCCTGTCACGTTTTCTCCGAAAACCTATGGTGAGAAAAGCGCCTTCATAACGATTTCTTCCGACGATCTGGTGAAAAGCAGCTATGCGCTTCAGCTGCATGGAAACGCAACAACTCTCGATGTTGATGAAATTCCGCTCGCAGCGGAAATAACGCTTGCGCAGAATTATCCGAATCCCGTATCGCTGCGAGAAGGCGGGCAGACGGTCTACGCGGTCACTCTGCCGTTGCCGATGGCAGTGACGCTGACACTGTACGACATGCAGGGACGCGCGGTGCTGCGCGCAGCCGACGGCATGCTCCCGGCAGGCAGGCACGAGGTCGGTGTGAGCCTTACAGGGCTTCCCAGCGGCAGCTACCGGGCATTGCTGACGGCACACAGCGGAGGCAGACAGTCGCAGCGGCAGGTAATGACCATAATCGTCCGGTAGAAAGCATGTCCGATCTTCCGACGCAGTTCATTTCATTGCTCCGGCGGAGTCCAGCACCGTATTTCTTTTGGTGCTCGCCGGAAGGCGAAGTGATGATGGGCGCCGGTTCACGATGGGAATCCAAACCCTCGCCATCGGAGAATTGGCGTGCCTGGGCGGAGGGCGATTGCGAGCCGGAAGCAGATATTCCCGTAATTTCACTCGCTTTTTTCACGCCCGAGGCGGAAGTCTCCACCGAGTGGGAGGGATTCTCTCCCATAGAATTTTATCAGCCTGCCATCGCAATTCACGTGAAAGGCGGTGCTGCACAGTATTGGGGAACTGATGAAGCGGAATTGTCCTCCGGAGCAGAAGCAGCACCCGGGATCTTCAGCGAAGCTGGCGCAATTACTGTTCGCTCGTGGAATGGCGACGCCTATCGCGAACGTGTCGAACGTGCGCTGGTATTGCTGCGCGAAGGGGCGTTGGAGAAGGTGGTCATCGCAAGGCGGAGCACGCTGCGTCTGGCGCAGCCCTTTGATCTGCAGCGCGCTTTGAAGGCGATGCTGAAGCAGCCGCATGCATTCTCCATTTGCTACAGTCCGGACGGCAAACGGTTTTTTCTCAGCGCGACTCCTGAGCGTCTCGGCCGAATCGTTGCCGGACAATTTGAAACTATTGCACTCGCCGGTACGATTCCCCGTCAGGGAGAATCCGATGCCGATACGCTGCTTTCCGACGAGAAGGAGCGGAAAGAGCATGCGTACGTGGTGGAGATGATCCGCGCCGCCGCTGAATCGTTCGCAGCGGAGATCAGTATTCGGGATGCACAGGCGCTCGAGCTTCCGCATGTCCGTCATATCATGACAGGGATTTCCGGGAAAATGCGCGATGGCCGGGGCATGCGCCATGTGATCGCTGCTCTGCATCCTACGCCGGCAGTTGCAGGTACTCCGCGCAGAGATGCGCAGGAATTGATTGCCGAACTCGAGCCCTTCTCCCGCGGGCTGTATGCGGGGTGCATCGGGTGGTTTAGCGGGAATGGCGAAGGAGACGCCGCTGTGACTATACGCAGCGCGCTGGTGCGTGAATGCGAGGCGCTGGTCTGGGCGGGAGCGGGCATCGTCAAGGACAGCAGCGCTGAAGCGGAGGAACTGGAAACGCGGGCGAAATTGCAGACGATGCTCGATATCCTCGGCGCGTAGATGTGTGTCCGAAGGGACAATTCCGTATTTTAAAACGATACCGACTATTTTTCACGCACAGCCGCGCGATATCCCTTGCAGCGCTACGTCAATATCAATCAGCTTTGGTCGCACGCCATCACGGATGAACTTGTCCGCTGCGGTGTGCGCCATGCCGTGATTTCTCCCGGCTCGCGGAACACGCCGCTGGTGCTGGCGCTGGCCGCGCATCCGGACATCACGGACCATTCCGTCATCGATGAACGCTCGGCCGCATTTTTCGCCCTCGGCCTCGCGAAGGCAAGCGGACAGCCAGTGGCGCTCCTCTGCACTTCGGGAACCGCCGCTGCGAATTATTTTCCGGCGGTCTGCGAAGCCGATGCATCCTGCGTGCCGCTGCTGCTGTTGACTGCCGATCGTCCCGCTTCGATGCGGGACAGCGGGGCTCCGCAGGCGATGGATCAAATCAAACTGTATGGCGAGCGTGTGCGCTGGTTCATGGATGCCGGCGCTCCCGAAGCGGATGAGCCGCGTCTGCGCGCTCTGCGATCTTCGGTTTGCCATGCATTCGAAATGGCGATGGGGAGTCCGGCCGGTCCTGTGCATATCAATCTTCCCTTCAGGAAGCCGCTGGAGCCGATACCAGCTGACAAAATGCAGGATCAGATTCCTGACGCCCTTCTCGAACGCGGCGCGGAAGCAATTCGCGGGCGTTCCGACGGAAGGCCCTGGACACGCGTGTTTTCCGCTTCGCGGAATGACGGGGCTCTCGAGGAAATTGCCGATGCCCTGCTTTCTGCACGGCGTCCGGTGATTCTGGCTGGTCCGCATGCGAACGATGCTAAGCATGCCGCTGAACTTCTGCGCATTGCCGCACTGCACGGCATTCCCGTATTCGCGGAAGCGGCTTCTCAGCTGAGAGTCGTCGAGGAGCATTCGCTTCGGTATTCGACACTGGACCTCCTTTTGCGCTCCGAGGCTTTTCGGGATGCGTTTCAACCGGATGTAATACTGCAGCTTGGCGGCGTGCCGACAAACGCAGCCGTGCAGCGATTTCTCGAAGAAGCCCAAGCGGAGCATTTGTGCATCGCCGCTGACCGATCCAGAAAGGACGCCGCGCATACCGTGCGTCTTCACGCTGTCGACGAGCAGGGAGATTTTCTCAAGCGGCTCTGCGAATTTCTTTCCCGCTGTCCGGCGAGGGAAGCTGATGCGGGATTTCTCCGGAATATCAGGAAAACGGACTCCGTTATCCGCAAAATGCTGACAGAGCAATTCGACGCAATGCCCGGGATTTTCGAAGGCGCGGTGATGCACCGGCTTTCGGGACTCCTCCCTGCTCATTCCGCCGTGTTCGTTTCATCGAGCATGCCCATCCGCGATGTGGAAAGCTTCGCACTGCAATTCCCTCAAGGGACGAAGCTCTATTTCAACCGCGGAGTGAACGGCATCGACGGAATTGTGTCCACTGCGCTGGGAATGGCGCGCGTGAGCGGGAATCCTTCGCTGCTTATCACCGGCGACATTTCCTTCCTGCACAATCTCAACGCGGCCGCGGGGGCGGGATTGAGCGGCATTCCTCTCACAGTGCTGCTGATCAACAATGACGGCGGTGAAATTTTCGATATGCTTCCGGTGCGCGATTTCGATCCGGCATACACACGGCATTTCACCACTCCTCACGGAGTGGATTTCGCCAGCGCCTGTGCGGCGTTCGGCATCGGACACTGCGTAGTCGCACAGCTCGATGAAATGAATTCCGCGCTTGGCGCAGCATTCTCTTGCGGACGCATGAGCGTGGTGGAAGTCCGCACCTCGATTTCAGAAAGCGGCGATCTACGCCGCGCCCTTCTCCGCGAACTCGCGGCAGCGGTGGATGCCGGGCTGTCCGAAGTGCAGACGAACGAACAATCACGCCACACAGGCAGAGAGCATTTTCCCCTCGCGTGGCGGATACTGGCGCAGTCCGCGGGACAATCTGCGGGTACCCCCCCGAGTCAGCTCACGGCTCAGTCCACAGGTCAGCCCGAGGCGCAGTCCACAGGTCAGTCCACGGGACAATCCACGGCTGAACCAGTACTGCTGCTGCACGGCTTCACCCGATCGAGCGCGTCGTGGATCCCGCTCATCGGCCGGCTGCCCGGAATCAACGCCATCGGCATTGATCTGATGGGCCACGGCGCTTCGCCTGCGCCTGATCCTGCCGCGCACTTCAATGTGTACGGACTCGATCACGCTGCCGAACAGCTGCGTGGCATTATCACCCGTCTCGGTCTAGGGAAGGTGCATCTGGTCGGCTATTCGCTCGGGGGACGCACGGCGCTGCACTTCGCCTCGCGTCATCCGGAGCTGCTTCGCTCGCTCGCGCTAATCAGCTCGAATCCTGGAATCGAAGACGAAGCCGAGCGCAGCCTCCGCAGGGAAGCGGACGCCGAACTTGCTCTGCGAATTGAGCACATCGGTCTTGAAGAATTTGCTGCGGAGTGGAGCGGTGGTCCGCTGTTCGCAGCACAGCGCGAGCTGGATCCGGCCGCCTGGCGCGAGGCGCAGAACGACCGCCTCAGCAGGCAGAGCCGCGGATTGCAGGGTGCACTGCTCGGCAGCGGCCAGGGCGCACAGCTTCCGCTGTGGGATGCACTTCCGGGGTTGGATATTCCCGTGCTCGTCGCCGCAGGCGCGAACGACGGGCGCTATGCAGAAATTGCACAACGCATGCACGCAGCGCTGCCGCAGGCGGAGCTCCGTGTGTATCCGGAGGCGGGACACGATCTTCTGTTCGAACGCAGCGCCGAGCTTGCCATGGTTTTGCAGGATTTGTGGAAACGGTAACCGCAGACGATTGCTGTATTGCAGACGAGGACAATTTTTTTTTCATCGGAAGAAAATACAATCATGAACGACATCAACTGGAAGACCGTCAAAGATTATTCAGACATCACTTTTCGCAAGAGTGATGAAGGCATAATGAGAATCGCGATCAACCGTCCGGAAGTGCGCAATGCGTTCCGCCCCGAGACCGTCGATCAGCTGCTTGATGCCTTCCACATCGCCTCGCTCGATACCGGGGTCGGCGTGATACTGCTGACTGGCGAGGGTCCGTCCAAAGACGGCAAGTGGGCGTTCTGCAGCGGCGGCGATCAGAAAATCCGCGGCGAAGCGGGCTACATGGCTCAGAGTGAGGACAGTGTTCCGCGTCTGCACATTCTGGAGCTTCAGCGCCTCATTCGCAGCATGCCCAAGGTCGTGATCGCGCTGGTGGCAGGCTACGCCATAGGTGGCGGACACGTGCTGCACGTGGTTTGCGATATGAGCATCGCCGCCGACAATGCAATCTTCGGACAGACAGGTCCGAAAGTTGGCAGCTTCGACGGCGGCTTCGGCGCCTCCTATCTCGCCCGTATGGTCGGACAGAAGCGCGCACGCGAGATATGGTTTCTCTGCCGGCAGTACACTGCGCAGGAGGCGTTCGATATGGGACTCGTAAACACGGTCGTTCCCGTTCCCCAACTCGAAGCCGAAGGCGTGCAATGGGCGCGCGAGATCATGCAGAAATCGCCGCTGGCGATTCGTCTGCTGAAATCCGCTTTCAATGCCGAGCTTGACGGACAGGCGGGAATTCAGGAACTCGCCGGCAATGCCACGCTTCTGTATTACATGTCGCAGGAAGCGCAGGAAGGAAAAAATTCCTACGTTGAAAAGCGCAAGCCTGATTTCCGGAAATTCCGCTGGCTGCCCTGGTGAGAAAGGAATACAGCGCATGAACAAGAGGTCCATGAATATCAGCAGGACGCAGGCCTGGGTGCTGGCATCACGGCCGAAAACCCTGCCCGCCGCGGTGGTGCCTGTGCTTGTCGGATCAGCTGTCGCTGCTTCCGACGGAGTATTTTCCGCCCTGCCTGCGGCCGTCGCCCTGCTGTGTGCGCTGCTTATTCAGATCGGCACGAATCTCGCCAACGATTATTTCGATTTCATGAAAGGCGCGGATTCGGAGCATCGGATTGGTCCGATGCGCGTGACTTCGAGCGGACTTATTCCCCCAACCACCGTACGCAACGCGATGATCGGCGTGTTCGTCCTGACGTTTATTCTCGGCCTCTATCTCGTCAGTATCGGAGGCTGGCCCATTCTCGTCATCGGCGTGGCTTCGCTATTCTGCGCGGTTATTTACACGGCCGGGCCTTATCCCCTGGCGTATATCGGTCTCGGGGACGTGTTCGTCTTTTTATTCTTCGGCATCGTCGCCGTCACCGGCACTTACTTCGTACAGGCGCTGCAGTGGTCGACCGACGCATTCATCGCATCGCTGCCGGTGGGCGCGATTTCTACCGCCATTCTCGTGGTGAATAATTATCGCGACATCGACACTGACCGGGTGGCAAACAAAAAAACCATGGCCGTGCGGATAGGAAGAAAAGCGACGCGTATGGAATATCGGCTGCTGCTGCTGCTGGCGTATGCAATCCCCGTCATCCAATCGATCCGCATCGGACAGCCGCTGTGGCTGCTGCTCCCGCTGCTGAGCCTGCCTTTCGCAATCCGGGTGCTGCGCATCGTCGAGCGATCCACCGACGGCGCTGAGCTCAATGGCGCGCTCGCGGGTACCGGTCAGCTTCTCGCATTGTATGGCGTGCTCTATGCAGCCGGATATTATTTCGCCTGAGCATTTATGCAATCCCTCGTTCAACAACGCTCGCTCGCTCTCCGCCGGCCGTTCAGGACCAGCGGCTGGGTACTCACGCAACGGGACATTCTGCTCTTCTCGCTGCATGACCATGAGCGCGGCCTGAGCGGTTGGGGTGAATCCGCGCCGCTGCCGAGTTTCGGCACCGAAAAATATTCCGACAGCCATCATGCCCTTGAAGCCGCAGTACTGGCATTCTCCCGACTCAAAGAAATTCCCTCCCGGGGTCTTCCTGATATCGATGCTTTGATTCCCGCACTGCGCGATGCGCCCGCTGCGCGCTATGCAGTCGAATGCGCGCTGCTCGATCTGCAATCGCGGATGAACGGGGTTTCCATGGCGGAAACATTGGGCGGAATTCAGCAGCCAAGAATTGCGGTGAACATTACCATCGGAGCCGGAAGCGCGGCCGAGGCCGCTGCGGCCGCAGAGACGGCGTGGCGCGAGGGCTACAGCTGTCTCAAACTGAAGGTGGGAAAAGGAACGCTGGAGGAGGATGTCGAGCGCATTCGCGCTGTACGACTGGCCGTGCCTGAAAATATGCTGCTGCGGCTGGATGCGAACGGCGCCTATGATTTTGAACAGGCGGAAGCGGCGCTGCGGGAATTTGCGATGTACGACATCGACTACATTGAACAGCCGGTTCCCGTCGGAGCGGATGATGAACTCGCGGCGCTTACCGGTCTCCGCATCATTTCAATAGCGGCGGATGAAAGCGCGCAAAATCTGACGCAGGCACGGCGTCTGCTGGAACGGCGAGCGGTGGATCTTTTCGTCGTGAAGCCGATGGCTGCGGGCGGGCTCATCGACTGCAGGCGCTTCGCTCTCGAAGCTGCCGGACAGGGTTGCGATGTCGTGTTTACGTCGCTGATCGATTCCTCGGTCGGCAGACAAGCGGCCGCGCAGCTCTGCGCCTCGCTTCCGGATTCGCCGCGACATCACGGACTCGCCACGGGAGCGCTCTTTCTCGAAGACACGCATCGCGACGACATCGCGCAGGGCTGCTTCATCCTTCCCGAAGGGGCGGGGCTCGGCTTCACGCTGCCGCATCCTGCCGACAGCGAAGAGTCGGAGGATGCATGAATCTGCTAGCCGACCGGGCCGCGGAATTTCCGGAACGCATCGCACTCGCAGATGCTGAAAGGAAATGGACCTGGGCGCAGCTTCATGCAGAATCCAGAATGATTGCCGGGCGATTGCAGAGGGAACATGGAATCCTTCCGGGCGATGTCGTCGCTACGGTTCTGGAAAACAGCGCCGAGCATGTATTCATACTTCATGCGATTTTTCTTTGTGGAGCTGCGGCCGCACCGCTGAATTTGCGTTTGAGTCCACCCGAGCGCGAGAGGCAGCTCGCACATCTGCATCCCCGTCTGCTCATCGCGGCTGAGAACGCCGCCTTTGAAAATGTCCAATTTGTACAATCCGGACTGCTCTTTACTCAGGAACGCGAAGCAATCGATCAGGAAAATCGTGCGCCGGAGCGCGGAGCAATCGATCAGGAACACAGCAAGTCAGAGACTGAAGAAAGCGCAAGCGATCCCGGGCTTCATTTAGATGCAGGAAGGCAGCTTGCTCACGGCAGAAGTGCGCTGGAGTATCATGAGCTTCCCCCGGATGAGAGCCGTGTCTGCAGCATTCTTTTTACTTCGGGCAGTTCCGGAGTGATGAAAGCCGTGCCGCACAGCTGGCGCAATCACCGCAGCAGTGCGGAAGGTTCCGCCGCCAATCTCGGTGTGCGGGAAGACGACAACTGGCTCTGCATTATTCCGCTCTACCACATCGGGGGACTCGCCATCGTAACGCGGAGTCTGATTTATGGAACGGCGATGACCATTCAGCAGGGCTTCGAAGCGTCCGCAGTGCTCGAGACGCTGCGCCGTGTAAGCATCACGCTGCTCTCCGTCGTGCCCACGATGCTGCAGCGACTGATCGATGTCGATCGGGATTTCGCGGCAGCGTCGCTCCCCGCATTGCGCGCGATTCTTCTTGGCGGAGCAGCCGCTTCTCAGCGACTTTGGGAAGAAGCGCTTGCGCGAAAACTTCCCGTCCTCGGTACTTACGGACTCACCGAAACCTGCTCCCAGGTCGTAACAGCTTCGCCCGACGCACAGCTGTCGGCCACAGGCAGTGCCGGACGAGCAATCGCCGGTGCGGAAATTCGTATAAGACATGAGAGGGGAGAAAGCGAGTCCGCCGGCGAAGCCAAAGAAAGCACTTCCGCCATCGCCGTCGGTGAAAGCAACGAGACCGCAGTAAGCCCGTTCGCGCGTGGCGAGTCCGGCGAAAGCGAGTCCGGCGAAAGCGAGTTCGCCGAAAGCGAGTTCGCCGAAAGCGAGTTCGCCGGCGAAGCAGGCGAAATCTGTATTCGCGGCGGGATGGTGACCGAGGGCTATTTTCGCAATCCATCGCTTACGGCTGAGCGGTTTGTGGACGGGTGGTTCCTCACCGGGGACATCGGTGTGATCGACGCCGACGGCTGGCTCCACGTACTCGGCCGCGGCGATGATATGATTGTCACCGGCGGCGAGAATGTATATCCCACAGAAATAGAGGACGTACTGCTCCGGCATCCCGCCGTGACGGACGCCGCCATCGCGGGTGTCGAAGACGCTGCCTGGGGAATGAGTATCGCTGCGCTCGTTGTGTTGAAAGAAAGCGTGGACTTCGCAGAACTCGAAACCTGGTGCCGCGCAGAACTTGCAGGCTATAAGATTCCCAGGAATTGGCGAAGCGTCGATGAGATTCCGCGAACGGCGTCGGGGAAATTGATTCGCGGGAGAATTGTGGGGATGTGGGAAGAGGTCAAAGGGTCAAAAAGTTAAGAGGTGAAAAAGTTAAGAGGTCAAAGGGTCAAAGGGTGAAGAGGGAAAAAATGGATGGGGTGACGTGACGGGGTCGAAGGGAATGGGGATGCGTGTGCGGTTGGGCTGGGGAGGTTATTACCCGGGTAAATCTATTTGACGATGCCGATGTAGAGGTAGGCGATTCCGCCGGTGAGGGGAATGGTGTGGCGTTCGGAATACATCCCGCTTTTATCCATGAGGGCGAGAAATTCATCGCCGGTCGGGAATGCGGCGGATGTGCGTGTGAGGTATTCGTAGGCGTCGCGCTTGCCTGAGACGAGCCCGCCGATCAGGGGAATGATGACTTTGCTGTAGAAAGTGAAAAACGGCTTCATCCACCAGAGGGGACGGCCGAACTCCAGAATCATAACGCGTCCCCCGGAGCGCACGACGCGCGCCATGCTGTGCAGGGCCTGCACGGGATCGTCAACATTGCGGATGCCGAAGGCAATGGAGGCGATGTCGAAACTGTCGTCGGGATAGGTGAGCTGCATGGCATCCTGCACTTCCCATTCGACATCCAGGCCAGCCTGTTTAGCTTTGGCCGGAGCGAAGGCCAGCATTTCTGCACAAAAATCCGTTCCTACTACGCGTCCGTCGCCCACTGCCTGTTTGAATTCCAACGCCAGATCGCCTGTGCCCGTCGCGCAATCGAGAACGCGATCCCCCGCAGCCGCAGCGCTGAGACGCACAGTAGCTTTGCGCCAGCGATGATGCACTCCGAGCGACAGCACTGAATTTGCGCGGTCGTAGGAGCCGGAGATTTCAGCGAACATGTCATGCACTTCGCGGCTCATGCGAGATTGCCTTTGGCGATAATGAAGGAGGGGAAACGCATCAGTCGAGGGAACGTCCCATAACCGTGGACAGGAGACGAAGCTGGTCCATCATGCCGCGATAGAGTTCGGGAGAGAGGGCCTGATCGGCGTCGGAGAGTGCGTCGGTGGGATTCGGATGCACTTCGACCATCAATCCGTCGAGCCCTGCAGCCATCGTTGCTGCAGCGAGCGCAGGGATAAGTGCGGGATTGCCGGTCGCATGGGAAGGATCGACCACCACGGGAAGGTGGGTCATCTGTCTTGCGAGAACGGCACCGGCGAGATCGAGCGTAAAACGGGTTTCGTTGGAAAAAGTGCGGATGCCCCGTTCGCAGAGTACTACCTGATCGTTTCCACCGACGATGATATACTCGGCAGCAAACAGCCATTCCTTTATGGTGGCAGCGAAGCCGCGCTTGAGCAGCACCGGTTTTTTGACCTGCCCGAGTTCCTTGAGAAGTGCCGTGTTGTCCATATTGCGCGAACCCACCTGAAAGGCGTCGACGTATTCGACCATTCCTTCGATGTCGCGTTCGGAAAGCACTTCGGTGATCATCGGCATGCCCTGGCGGTCGGCCGCCTCACGCATGAGTTTGACGCCGTCGAGTCCGAGTCCCTGAAACGTATAGGGTGAAGTACGGGCCTTGAACGCACCACCGCGCAGAATATGCGCACCGTGAGCAGACACCAGACCGGCGGCCTCGTGAATCTGCGGAGCGGATTCGATTGCGCAAGGACCAGCGATCACAATGAAGCGATCGCCGCCAAGCTCAATATCCCGAATAAAGACCCGGGTGCGCGTCAGCTGCTCGAATCCTTTCGCCATGGGAGAAATGCTCGCTGCGTCGGGCATGGTTGTGCCTGACTCGAATGATGCGTCTGTATGGGCGTTGTTAAAATTCAATCGTACAATCTGCAATTATCTCAAGAAACTCAATATAACACCAGTTTCGCAATCAGAACAGAATGGAACGTCCACAATTTGCAACTCAAACACCGAGTTTTCCAAACAGTCGAATGTCCGATCCGTTGACTCCGGAAGATTCATCGGCGAGTAAATAGGCGATTGTACCGGCAATTTCAGCAGGAGTCACCCATTTCGCCACGTCTTCTTCCGCTCCCCAGGAGAGGTTCGCATCGGTTTTTATCACGCTCGGCAGAATGCAGTTGGCGGTGACTCCGAACGCGCGGCCTTCGTCTGCAAGAATTTTCGTCATGGCGGAGACACCGGCTTTGGAAACTCCGTAGCCCGCCTGATTCGCAGCCGGCTTCACCGCAGCCATGGCTCCGATGGTCACGATGCGTCCTTCGCCTTGCTCGCGGAAGTGGCGCATCACCAGTCGGCTGAAGAGGAACAGCGGACGCAAATTCAGATTCATCAGGAAATCCCAATCCTCGATTGAAGTATCGGCGATGGATTGAAAGCCACGGATGCCGCCGAGCAGATGTACGAAGCCGAAGAGTTCGCCCTGCGCGGACGCCGCATCGAACACGCGCCCGATTTCTTCATCGGAGAGCAGATCGGCCTCGAGCAGGAACAGCTGGTCGCGCTGCTGCGGAGCGATTTTCGCGCGGAGCTCCTGCGCTTCTTTCTCATTGCGATAGGGAACGATGCAGCGGTAGCCGTCCGCAATCAGGCGCTTGGTGACCACGCTGCCCAGGGCTCCGGTTCCGCCCGTAAGCAAAATTGATTTCATGACGAGTGTCCGTGGAGATGAAACAAAAGCATCTGACTCTGACAACATTTCCAGGGAACGGATCATTCCCGCCGGTTCCGGATGTTTCGAAATGCATGATTGCGTACATTCGGGTATGGCGATTGAATGGAATATGATTCTGGCCGTAGCGGCTGGAGGCGGAATGGGCGCGGCGCTTCGCTACGGTGTCGCTGGAATGGTGCAGCAATGGGCCGGCGATGATTTCCCGTACGGAACCCTGATGGTGAACATACTCGGCTCGCTCCTGCTCGGCTTCATCGTGCAGTTGGCGGAAATGAAAACTGGTCCGGGTCCGTGGCTGAAGCTGTTTCTGACTGTGGGACTCTGCGGAGGCTTTACAACCTTCTCCACGTTTTCTCTCGAGTCCTTCCGCCTGCTTCAGGACGGCAGCTATCTGCTCGCCGCCGGAAATATCGCGGGAAGTCTTCTCCTCTGTCTCTTCGGTATATGGGCGGGAATAGTACTGGCACGATTGGTTTAATCACGCGCGGAGGTCGATATGGACACGCTGGGTGAAGCGAAATTGCTGAGGATTTTTATCGGGGAGAAAGACAGGTGCGAGGGATTACCGCTCTACGAATATCTTGTCAGGCAGGCCAGGGAACAGGGACTCGCGGGCGCAACGGTGCTCCGCGGCATCGAAGGATACGGCGCATCGAGCCGCATGCATACCGCACGCATCCTTCGCTTGTCGGAGGATCTTCCGATCGTGATCGAGATTGCGGACAAGGAAGAACGCATCACGCCTTTCGTCGCGCAGTTGCAGGATATTTTCGACCGCGCAGGCTGCGGCGGAATGGCGACGATGGAGAAAGTCGATGTGCTGCTGCTGCGTCCCCCCAAAAGTTAGTGCCGGACGCAGGATCTGAGTTTTCCTGTCTTCCCTGTTGAGTCCCGATCAGCTCGCCTCGGAAAGATTCGTCGTCGAGGCAGTGGGACGGAAAGAGAAATGGGGGAAGTACGTTGAAAAATCGTAGTCGAAATTTTTCGGCCAGTAGGTTCCGCTGGCGCTATTCACTTCATAGACTCCGTTGAATTCTCCTTTGCCGATGCGATGCAGCATGGCGACGAGACGATCGACGTCGTCGAGATTGTTGTAGCAGCCGAAGCTTGCGCGCACCATGCCGGGGATATTCGTTCGATCGCCAGCCATGATTTCATCCGTGAGTTTCTGTGCCTCGGTTTCGTCGAGCTGAAGCAGACGCTTGATATAGGGGTGAGCGCAGAAGCAGCCGTTGCGCACGCCGATGCCGCCCTCGACGCTGAGGATGGCCGCGACTTTCGCATGCGGTACTTCGGGGAAGTCAAAGCTGATCACGCCGACTTTATCCGCGAGACCATCTTTTTCTACCGGACCATAGATGCGTATGCCGGGCACCGCCTTCATTTTCTCGATCGCGTAATCGACGAGGAGATGTTCATGCTCGGCGATGTGATCCATGCCGACGCTTTCCAGCATGTGAATAGCCGCAGCGAGAGCGATGGCGCCGGGCACGTTCGGGCTGCCGGCCTCTTCCCGTGCCGGGGGCGCGGACCATGCGACGAAATCCAGTTCTACAATGTCTACCACGCCGCCGCCGACCATGTCTGGAACGCCCTGCGAAAAATATTCTATCGGTCCGATGAGCACGCCAATGCCGAAGGGTGCGTACATTTTATGCGCGGAGTAGGCGATGAAATCGATGTGTCCCGGATTATCGTCGGGAAGCACATCGATGGCGCGATGCGGTGCGAGCTGCGCGGCATCGACGAACATGTATGCGCCGTTGGCATGTGCGAGCTCAGCCATTTCGTGTATCGGATTTATAATGCCTGTGATATTCGAAGCCCCTGTCGCGGCGAGAAAGCGGACCTTGCCCGGATTCTTCGCGAAAGCATCATGCAGCTGCGCCATGTCGAGATAGCCTTTGTCGTCGACGCCGATGTGGATGACTTTCGCATGCTTCCGCCATGGAAGATCATCGGAGTGGTGTTCCATGATGGTAGTGATGACCACATCGCCTTCATTCCAGTCGCAGCGGTTCGCCAGCTTGTTGATCGCTTCAGTGGTGTTCTTGACGAAAATGACCGTGTTGCTTTCGAGATCCGCCTTCACGAATTCTCCGGCAATGTCGTGGGCTTCGTCAAAAGCTTTCGTGGCGAGAATGGATTTGAATCCAGTACCGCGATGCACGCCGGAGTAGAAGGAGACGAATTCTCCCATCACTTCGAAGGCGTGACGGAAGGAAGGCGTGCTGGCTCCGTTGTCGAGAAACACATAGGGGACGCGAGATCCATCAAGAATCGGCACCATCGTATCGATGCCCATGATGTTCGGTCGGAGATCTTCAAATTTCCAGTTGCAGTGCTGATGGGGATGGATGTTCATAAGTCTACGAAATTGAAGGTGAGCGAAATGAAATAATAGACCTGCGAAATATAGGACATCACGGCGACAGGGCAAAAATACGCGGGAGTGCTGCACGCGTGCCGGTGATAATTTTCGCCCGAAAAGTGATAATGTGAGAAAGTTCGTGTAAGCGATTGGAGAAATGATCTCAGGAATTAGTCGATAAAGGTGCGACTTTAGCCCATTATTTCAAGGATAAATGCATGGGGCGCATTTCAATCCTTGACTTTTTCCACATACTTGAGTTAATTTGTAGATCGGTTTAATTTTGTCGAGTCATAAACGGTTTCACAAAGGCATATTATGAGTAAACGCACCACCCAGAGAACCTTTCATGCCAACGAAGAAGAAGTTGACAAGCAGTGGTTCGTCGTCGATGCTGAGGGTCTGGTCCTCGGACGTCTTGCCGCCAATGTTGCGCGCATCCTCCGCGGGAAACACAAGCCGATTTTCTCACCGCATATGGACAACGGCGACTTCGTGGTTATTGTCAATGCAGGCAAGGTTCGACTGACTGGCAAGCGGGAAGATCAGAAGTCTTACTTCACTTATTCCGGTTATCCGGGCGGTGACAAGACTCGCATGTTCAAGGACTTGATCAAGTCCAATCCGCAGTATGTGATCGAGCACGCAGTACGCGGCATGCTTCCGCACAACCGCCTCGGCCGCAAACTTATCAAAAAGTTGAAGGTGTACGCCGACGCCGGACATCCGCATCAGGCGCAGCAGCCCAAAGAGCTGAAATTCGAAATCTAACGAAACGATACAACTTCACTAGATACACAAGGTAATTATGGTTCACAATATTTGTGTCGGGCGTCGGAAAACGGCAGTTGCCCGCTCATTTTTGACCCCGGGTTCGGGCAAGATCACCGTGAACGGCAAGGATGTCAGCATTTACTTCCCGACCGAAACGCTGTTGGAAGAAGTGCGTCTGCCGCTGACGGCGACAGAGACCAACGACCGCTACGATGTGAACGTGCGCGTTCGCGGCGGCGGCACACATGGTCAGGCCGGTGCGGTCAAACTGAGCATCGCTCGTGCGCTGCTTGCCATTGACGAGGATTTCCGTCCGAAGCTTCGCGTATTTTCTCTGCTCACACGCGACTCGCGCATGGTTGAGCGTAAAAAATACGGTCAGAAGAAAGCCCGCAAGCGCTTCCAGTTCAGCAAGCGCTAATATCGATTTTGCCCTGTCTCTGGCAGGGCTCCGTGCGGCGGCGATGCATCGAAGCAGCAGCTGCCCGGCTGTCTCTCTTACTTAATCACACATGCGTCCGGATCGACTGCCGGGTGTGTCCCTTCGGGATATTGGCAGACGAGATGAAGGACGCAGAGGAACAACAAGAAATTTCCAGGAGCACTCATGCCCAAAGTATCACTCGAAGATCTGCTCTCAGCAGGTACTCATTTTGGTCACCTGACCCGCCGTTGGAATCCGAAGATGAAACCGTACATCTTCATGGAACGCAACGGCATCCACATCATCGATCTCAAGAAATCCCAGGAACATCTTGACGCAGCGTGCGAAGCGATCAAGGACATCGTGTCCGATGGCAAACGCATCCTTTTTGTCGGCACCAAGAAGCAGGCGAAGGAAATCATTCGCGAAGCCGCAGTCAAGAGCGGTCAGAATTACGTGGTCGAGCGTTGGTTGGGCGGCATGCTCACCAATTTCTCCACCATCCGCAAGAGCATCAAGCGTCTGACCAACATTGAGAAGATGGAAAGCGACGGCACCTTCGAAAAAATCACGAAGAAGGAGCGTCTGATGATCTCGCGTGAGAAGGAACGTCTCAGCAGGATTCTCAGCGGCATCGTCGACATGAGCCGCCTGCCCGGCGCACTTTTCATCGTTGATATCAAAAAAGAGCATATCGCTGTCAAGGAAGCCCGGCATCTTGGTATTCCCATTCTTGCCATCGTTGACACCAACTGCGATCCCGAGCAGGTTGACCACCTGATTCCCGGCAACGATGATTCCGCCCGCACAATCGAATTGATCACGAACGCGCTGATCTCGTCGATTGAAGAGGGACGCGAACGCGGCCGTATGGAGAAAGCAGAGCAGGAAGCTGAGGAAGAGCGCCTGGCGAAAGTGACAGAGCGAAAAGAAGTCACCGAATAATATTTTGGAATGGCTGCTTGTTCAGCCATTCTTTTTATACCATCGACAACATTTTTCTTCATTTTAACCCGATAGAGAGTACGTATGGATATCACAGCCGCCATGGTGAAGGAACTCCGCGACAAAACCGGCGCCGGCATGATGGATTGCAAGAGGGCGTTGGGCGAGTCCAACGGAAACATGCAGGAAGCAATCGAATTTCTGCGCAAAAAAGGCGCTGCAACCGCCGAAAAACGTTCTGACCGTTCCGCCAACGAAGGCGTGGTGCGTACGAGCATCAGCGACGGCGAAGGCGTTATTATCGAAGTAAATTGCGAAACCGATTTTGTCGCACGCAGCGATGATTTTCTCGGCTTTGCTGATCTCGCCCTCGCGGTTGTCAAGAGCGAAAAGCCAGCCGACGTCGAAGCGCTGCTCGCTCTTTCGAGCGGCGGTCTTACGATGGCCGAACATCTGACTGAAATCATTGGCAAGGTTGGCGAGAAAATTGAGATCCGCCGTTTTGCCATTCTCTCCAGCCCCGGAATGCTCATCGAGTATATTCACCCGGGTGCCAAGCTGGGCGTTATGATGGAAATCCAGGGCGTGACCGGTAACGACGAAGTCCTCGCACTCGGCAAGGATCTCGCGATGCAGGTTGCTGCAATGAATCCGGTCGCGATTGATCGCGATGCGGTGCCCCAGGAAGTGCGCGACAACGAACTCAAGATCTACCGTCAGCAGGCGGAAGAGCAGGGCAAGCCCGAAAACATGCTTGACCGCATTTCCGAAGGCAAGCTCAACAAGTACTTCCAGGAATTCACCTTGCTCGAGCAGACCTTCCTGCGCGACACGACCAAGACCGTAAAGGAGCGCGTTGCAGAGGTTGCCGCGGCCATTGGCGCTGAGCTGAAGGTCACGCGCTTCGAGCGTTTCCAGGTAGGCGGTTGATTCCGCGTCTCTTAGAATTCTGCCTTTTGGTTCTCGCCAAAAGGCATTTTTTTATCCGGAGGATCCATGAAGCCCAAGTATGAACGCATCCTTCTCAAGCTCAGCGGCGAAGCCCTCATGGGCGAGCGAGAATACGGTATCGACCCTGCTGCTCTGCAGAGTTATGCGGAAGAAATCATTTCGGTAGTTGAACTCGGTGTGCAGGTGGGTATCGTGCTCGGCGGAGGAAACATCTACCGCGGCGTCGCGGCATCGGCCGAGGGCATTCACAAGGCCTCGGGCGATCAGATGGGCATGCTCGCCACCATGATCAATTCGCTTGCGCTGCAGAATATTCTTGAAGCCAAGGGCATTCATACCCGCCTCGCCAGTGCGATAGAAATGAATCAGATCGCCGAACCCTATATCCGCCGCCGTGCCATACGGCATTTGGAAAAAGGACGCGTCGTGATCATGGGCGCCGGAACCGGCCACCCGTATTTCACTACCGATACCGCAGCCGCTCTGCGCGCTGTCGAGATCGAGGCGGATGTGATCATCAAGGGCACCCGGGTGGACGGCGTGTATGACAGCGATCCGGAAAAGAATCCTGCGGCCTTTCGTTTCCAGGAAATATCCTACCTCGATGTGCTGCAGCGCGACCTGCGTGTGATGGATTTAACAGCCATAACATTGTGTCGCGAGAATAAACTTCCTATAATTGTTTTCAATATCAACACGAAAGGCAATCTGCGCCGGATGCTTCTTGGCGAGGATGTCGGAACGATCGTGTCTGATTTTGCAATGTCGACTCCCACGAATCCGCAATAATGGAGCTGCCATTATGATGAAGGAAATTCTCAACGATGCCTCCGATCGCATGGATAAATCGATCGAAGCCCTGCGTCAGGAACTCACTAAAATCCGGACCGGAAAAGCGACTACCGCACTTCTCGACGGCGTGAAGCTGGAATATTACGGTACCATGACTCCGCTCAACCAGATGGCGAACGTGTCGGTGCTTGATTCCCATACGCTTGCCGTCCAGCCCTGGGATAAAAACTCTCTCGGCGCCATAGACAAAGCGATCATGGCCGCGGATCTTGGTTTGAATCCATCCAACGACGGAAACATCATTCGCGTACCCATTCCCGCCCTCAACGAAGAGCGCCGCCGCGACATGGTAAAAATGATCAAGCGTTTCGGCGAAGAAGCTAAAATCGCGCTGCGCAACGTGCGACGCGATGCCAACGAGCATCTGAAAAAGGCCGAGAAAGAAGACCACGTCTCCGAAGACGAAAGGATCAAGGCCGAGAAGGAAGTTCAGGAGCTCACCGACAAGCACGTCGCCCGCATCGATGAACTTTTGAAACACAAGGAAGTCGAGATCATGGAAGTGTGATCGTGTCTTCTTTTGTATGAATGCAAAAAGCCCCGCCTAACGGTGGGGTTTTTTGTTTGGAGGATGAGCCTTTAGGTCGGAGATTCGCCGCGGCGAGCTCGTCCATTCCTGAGGGGGGAAGAGTAACCACAGATTTCACGGATTACACAGATTGGGTTTTTTAGGAGGATGAGCCTTTAGGCTCGTCCCTTGTCCCTTCCAGGACCGTGGAGCGCCAGCTCCGCGTCTTCGGCACGTATGTTGACTACCAGATGAGAATGGCCTATTATTCTGTCGAGGAATGGAGATTGCCGGCCTGGACAACATTGCATTGCCTTTTGCCTTTGGTCTCCGGGATCGCCTGAATGGGCCGCAGGGCAAGTTGCGCGGAGTCCGAACTGATACCTGCCGATCGCTAATGTGGATGATGGAAGATGCGTCTCGTGGTTTTGGAGGACAGACAGTATATGGGGTTTAAGATGTTTAGAAACGTTGGCTTTTTTGTGTGCTTCTCGATCCTGTTTTTAGTGGCGAGTACGATTCACGCTCAATGGGAACAAATTGCGATCCAAAGTATCCCGCGAAACTTGTTGAAAGATAACCATCTAGTTGCACTGGAATGGCCCGATTCATCGACTGGATTTCTATTCACGAAATACGGTGGGTTTTATTATAAAACAACGGACGGCGGTGATTCTTGGAAGTTGGATTCAATTCCCAATGCCCCCCAACGTCCCAATTTTGTATTTTCATCGTGTGATTTCAAAACAGACAAGCTGGGATTTGCTGTATACAAATATAATAGCAGGGACACGCTGTTATATATAACCGAAGATGGGGGGGGTAGTTGGAGCGAAGTGCATCTGGCCGCTGAAATGGCTACGCCGACAATGGGTTACGGATTTGTCGGTAGGCTTCGAATGGGTAATGATCTCAATCTCTATTATATGTTTGGTAGGACATCAGAGGATTATAGAAAAAGCATTGTGGAGGTTGATATCAGCAGAAATCTAGGGAGTAGCTGGCAGCGCCTCAGCATGGATACATTGGATGCCGCTGAAATGACCTTGCCGCATGATTTCATTGTAGTCGATTCATTAACGATGCTCTATTTTGTAACCATAGATGAAGCAGGATCAGCTTGGTGGTCGTACGTCAAGTATACTACAGATGGCGGAAAATCCTGGCAGATTCTGACTGAACCCAATCATCCGCTCGCAAAAAGCAATCTGAACCACGTCATTATAGACCGAGTCGAGACTTTGAATGATACGACATTTTCTATTCGGTGCGAGTTTGAAGCCGGGCCAATTCAGTATCTGAGAATAGTCTCATGTGATTTACAGAACCTACTGAAGCCATCAGGATGGTCGTACGTGCTCATTGGCAATGATACTGAAGTGAGGGATTTAGCGTTAATTCGGGGTTCTAAATACATGCATCTCGCGACATACGATCACGGTAAGTTCATGCATTCGGTTCTTGCGGAACGAGAAGGGCCTCCGTTTCAACAGAACAGCGTAGAATATCCCAACAATTTTCGCGAGTGGGTCTTCAATGTGACAGAGAATGGAGTCGTATGGGTAGCTGGGACGAATGTTTTCAACTCTCATGCTGAACTATACAGACTGGGCGAGAGACTAGTATCGATCAAGAATCGTTCGGATGTTCCTTACAGGAGCGATGTTGAGTTTGATATCTTCCCTTCTCCATGCACAACCGACTCCTGGCCGCCACGAGCGGTGATAAGCAGCGACAAATCCCTTGGGAACTGCGCTCTATATATCTATGACAGTTCCGGCCGCTTGATTATGCGATCCGAATTCCTATACGATGCCCCCGGAAGTAAGCACATTATACCTCTGACAGGGAGTCTTTCTGCCAAGCAGGGGATATTGGAACCCGGTCAGTACTTTGCTCTATTGCTGTCGCGCTTTTCTACAGCAGTGAAGCAATTTGTGGTGGTTAAATAATTTTAAGTGGGGTGCATCATGATCAAAATATTGGTTCCTCGCTAATTCGTGTGGGTAGGCTGACAATGGAGCTTCCCGGCAATCAGGCAGAACATCCCGATGAGGTTGTTGGTCGTCCGATGACCTCGTGTCTTCCGTTTCGCAGCCTGGACCTGGCTGTTGATGCCTTCGAGGAAGCCAACGGCAATCTCCATAACCTCGATGTACTGTGCACGCCTGAAGAGACTGCCGAGTAACTCAGCTGCACCGGAATTGACACTTATATGTCTGATTTGTACCTTCTTTGAACAATTCCTAAGCACTGCGTCATGGTCTCACGAACATTGGCCTGTCATCAGACGATGTGCAGATCGCGAAAAAAAACGAACCCGATGTTGAATACTCACTAAATCTGTTGTTCAATCAATGGTATAATCGGATAGCCGGGGCAACATGAATGGAACCGAGTGGCGTAGTGTGTTTGGAGTAGTCGTGTGGATAGTGATAGTCGCTGTGGCTTGCAGTGATGACAACGGGCCAGAAGAGCAGGTCGATCTCTGTGCCCAAAATATGTTGGGTCGAAGCGACTACGCATCCTTGAACTATGGAACAATAGGGCCTGACCGCGCTCACTCGTCTTCAGTCATATTCTTTTCCAGCCCGTACAACGAGATATGGGCGACTGAAGGAATGCATCATTATTCTTATGTTGATTCGCTTCTCGGTTACTACACGATGTCCAGTGCCGATTGGATTGAAGTCCCTCAGTGGATAAGCGATCCAAAAGTTGGTGGGTTGACAGATGTATCATGGGACGGTAAGAGGTTTCTGTTCAGAATAGGGAAGAATTTGGTCTATACTACAAATAGAGACAGATCAGACCGTAGGAATATTTTCAGTTATTCCGGATATATGGACTTCCCTTATTTCTCGCCTGATGGAAAAAAAATAGCTGTTTCAACGGCCGAACGCGGTTTATTGCTGATGAATGTTGATGGAGCAAATGTTCATGAATTGATGACGGGAAGGCAAGTTCAGTGGCTTCCCGATAACACGATGTATTTACATACAGGTGGCAAGACTACTACTACAAGACACGCCATCCTCACTCATCTGGATACATTAGGAAACCGAATTGACTCGATTATAATGCCTGATTTCAAACGGTACCAGCTTTCACCAGATGCAAAGTGGATCGCATGCAATGATATTGTCGCTCCGTACTCAGAGATTTATATTTACAACATTCAATCAGGTCGTAAAATCACTCTTGAGTACGATTCATGGGGCGCTTACGGATGGACATCGGATAGCCAGTTTCTTGTCTACAATAAGTGGCATCCGTGTATCTACACTATGGGCAATGGCAGGCTCTGGATGGCTGATTTGAGTGGAAGAAAGAGACAGGTAACGTTCCATCCGTGAGGATTGCGGGTGGCATGCAGAGCAGGATGGTGACGGTGGTGCGTGCCCAATAATCCTCCTCCACGCCCTGAAAGGGCGTAAGAGCATTTCCGGTTCGGTTTGTTCCGCCCTTTCAGGGCGGGGAGGGTGGAGGGTTGGGTCCGCCCGTAACCCAGGGCTCACGCCCTGGGCTGCAATAGGTCGCGCTTTCAGCGCGAAGAGGGCGCGCTGGAGCGCGCCGCTCCGGTCGCCTACGGAAGCTCCACGACGATGTCGAGCGGAGGCGACAAGAACCGGTGTCTAGTCGGTCGGTTTTTTTCGATTGAATTGAAGGATGATTTGCGAGGTGCGGTCGACTTCTTTGCCGGTGTTTTTGTACTGGAGGGCGGAAAAGCGTTTGTCGAGACTTTTGACGTTGATCCATGCACCTTCGGTGCCGCCTACCTGGCCGATTTCGATGCCGAGGAGTTGGAAGGCTTCGGTAACGAGATACACGCCGTTCAAATCGCAGATGAGAATCTCGGGCCTGGCGTCGCTCGCCGTCGAAGGAAAATGACAGGTGATGGAATCACAAATTCCATAGTTGCGCACGATGGGCGGTTCGGTTTGGGTGAAGGTGGTGTAAAGGTTGTCAAAGTCAGAACGAGTCATGTCGCCCCAGCGCCCGATATCGACACCTCGTTCGTCATCCGGCTGCATCGGCGCTGCTTCTGCTTCGACGGCGGCGCTGTCGGCGAGAGTTGTGACGGGCTTGTCTTCATTGTGCTGGCAGGCGGAAAGTGCGAGCAGCAGCGTCAGAGCAAATGCGCTGAGCAGAAGCGTGCTGCGGAACGTGGCGTAGGTTTTCATTTTCTCATCGCCTCATATACGAGTTCAGCAATATCCTTGACCTTGACTTCCTCCTGCTTTCCCTTTTCCTTCACACCGTCGGTCATCATCGTCATGCAGAAGGGACAAGCCGAGGCGATAGTCTCGGCGCCGGTAGCGAGCGCCTCTTCCGTGCGTTCGATGTTGACGCGCTTGCCCTCGGTTTCTTCCATGAACATCTGTGCACCACCCGCACCGCAGCAGAAGCCCTTGTCGCGGCTGCGCTCCATTTCAATCGTCGCCGCAGCAGGAATGCCTGCGAGAATTTCGCGGGGGTCGTCGTAAATGTCGTTGTAGCGTCCGAGATAGCAGCTGTCGTGGAAGGTGACAGCGCCGTCCATTGGTTTGTCGAGGGAGATGATGCCGCGCTGTATGAGTTCGTTGATCAGCTGCGAATGATGGATCACGGTATAGTTGCCGCCGAACTGCGGGAACTCGTTTTTCAGCGAGTGGAAGCAATGGGGACAGGCGGTCACAATGTTCTTCACCTTGTAGGAATTGAGCTTCTCGATGTTGTCGACCATGAGTGTCTGCGCGAGATATTCGTTGCCGGCGCGGCGGGCGGAATCACCGTTGCACTTTTCTTCTTTTCCGAGGATCGCAAAACGGATGCCTGCTTTCTGCATAATGTGGGAAAGTGCGACGCTGACCTTCTGATAGCGGGCGTCGAAAGAACCTGAGCAGCCAACCCAGAACAGATAGTCGATTTCTTCAGCGCTGCCGAGCTCCGAGAGCTGCGGGATGCCGAGGCCCTTGGCCCAGGCGTCGCGGTCATCGGGGGAAAACTGCCACGGGGCGAAGTTGTTTTCAAGGTTGCGGTAAAGCACCTGCAGCTGCTCGGGGAATTCACCCTCGGTCAGCGTGAGGTGGCGGCGGAGGTCCACGATTTCGTCGACATGCTCAATCATTACGGGACATTCCTGCACACAGGCGCGGCAGGTGGTGCAGGCCCAGAGCTCCTGCGGCGTGATGAAGTCATGCAGCAGCTGACGCTCGAGAATGGGTGAGTCGGTAATACCCGCAGAGATCAGCGGCGCTTTTTCTTCGAAGCGGGTGCGGGTATCGACAATGATTTTCTTGGGAGAAAGCAGCTTGCCGGTGATGTTTGCCGGACAAACGGATGTGCATCGTCCGCAATGCGTGCAGGTGTAGCTGTCGAATAACTGCTTCCAGGTGAGATCCTCAACATCGGAGGCGCCGAATTTCTCTGCTGTTTCGTCCTCCAGATTCAGCGGCTTGAGTGCCCCGTCCCCTTCCTTGTGAATGCCGCGGTTGCTGAAGTACACGTTGGGAATGGAGGTGAGCACATGGAAATGCTTGGAGTAAGGGAGGAAGTTCAGGAAGCCCAGCACCACGACGATATGCACCCACCAGGAAATCTCATAGATCAGGTATGTGCCTGCAGAGACGGGGAACATCCCGGAGAGCGCCGCACTGATCGGGCGCCAGTTGTTCGCTGTGGAACCCCCTTCCATGGCGATATGCGTGGAGTTCTGCAGAAGCATGGAAATCATGATCACGCCGATGGCCGAAAGGACCAGCGTGGCGTCCATCTGCGAATGCCGGTCGATTTCCTGCAATCGTTTCGGACCTGAGACATGGCGCCGGAAGAGCGCGATGAGTACCATCACCAGCACCACGGCCGCCATGATGTCGCTGCCCAGCGAGATCACGCTGTAGACCGGTCCGAGGAAGCTGAAGGAGAAGCCGGGAATGAGTCCTTCACCGATTGATTCGACTACGGCAGTGAGGAGAATCACAAAGCCCCAGAATATACCGAAGTGTATCGGTCCGGAAATGGGATCGCGGAGGATCTTGCTCTGTCCGAAAGCAATCGCCAGCACATTACTGACGCGCTTGTCGAAATGATCGAAGCGATTTTCCGGCTTGCCGATTTTAAGATAACCCAGCACGCGGCGCGCAGAATATCCGAAAGCCGCAAAGGCCGCAATCAGTACAAACAGAAAAACGATGTTCTTGATTTCCATAGAGATGGACCTGACAGTTTCGACGGGAAGGATGATGGGAGCGCCGGACGGCGTGATGCTTTTAATTTACGGCTTGAGGGTGGGAATCACAATGCGGAGGAGGGTGCGCATTCGGGCGCCTTTGAAGAGTAACCACCCGTCTCCGTCCCGCTGAGCGGGACTACGCCGAGGCAGGCAACCTCGTCGAAGAGTAACCACAGATTACACGGATTACACAGATTGGTTTTTTGGAGGATGAGCCTTCCCGTGTCCGTCCCGCTGAGCGGGACTACGCCGAGGCAGGCAGGCTCGTCCGGGGAGTGGGTTGAAAAAAAAGGGCACCCCGGGTGGCGGGATGCCCTGAGAGGTTGGGCTTGATGTGGGGAGGGCGGCGCCTAGCGGAGGATTTGCATGGCGCGGCTGCCGACGAGGGTGGAGCCGTCGAAGAGCTGATAGTAATACATGCCCGGATGGAGGGCAGATGTGTTGAGCTGCAGCTGAGACACTGCGGGCGAGACGGCTTCGGTCATGACAAGACGACCGGAGATGTCGTACACGCGGAGAGTGCGTTCGCTGGCGGCAGGAGCCATCGGAATCACCGTCGAAGACGACACGGGATTCGGGTAGTTCTGTCCGATATTCAGCGAAGCTACCGCGGCGTCGTAGTCAACCGAAGAGATGACGCCGTGGAACCACTGCCACGTCAGCTTCATGATTTCGTTGCGCACTGCTGCGTCGCCGACCTGCTCCAATGCAAAGCCGAGATACACCGTTTTGAATGCGTTCTTCTCGCCGTGGATACCAGCGACCATCGAAGGATCGGCGTTGTAGTATGCGAAAGCGACGCCTTCCGGAGTAGGCGTGATCTGATCGGGATAGAAATACGGCGTGCCGTTGGTGCCGACGCCGTAGACATTGACCAACGCGGATTGCGCCACAGCACCGAAGAGGGGATCCGCAGCAACGAAACGAACCGCCGCATTGGTAGGCGAGCCGTCGTTCGTGTAATTGGCAAACAGGGAAGTGCGGTAGAAAGCACGCGAGGCCGAGGTGCCGTGACCGTTCGGGTCGAAGACGTCCCAGCCGACATCCTGTCCGGCAACGAGCAGATTGCCGCCCTCGCCGAGGAAGCCGATCATCGCACGACTGAATTCATCCGGCAGTGCGGGGAAAGCCCAGCCGGTGTTGTAGTAGACGTGGCCGACTTCGTCAAGCATTTTCGCATCGAAAGCGCGCATGAAGGTGCTCAAGGAAGTCACGGCATGGGTGGTGCTGCCTGCGAGAGCAATGCCGGCGAGATATGCATCCTGAAAATCAGATGATTTCGTGCCGTTGTCGGCGCCCCAGCTGTTGTCGTTGTTGATCACCAGATCGGTGATGTTTGAAATCACGCCCGTGCCGAAATATTGCGGCGTGAGCTCCGGGTCGTCAAGCGACGCCATGCCGACCATTCCTTCGGCAATACCAGCGTCGGCGCCGACGTTGAACGTCATCACGACGGGAACATCCCCGCCCGCGGGAACGGTCACATCAATCTCAGCGGTGCCGGCAGCGCCGCCGTCTGCCGCGTATTCCGCGGTCCAGCCGGAAGGCTGCTGTGAGGACATATTCAACCGCACATGCGCTTCGGCTTCGCCGAAATTATAAATGCGTCCGTTGAACTGCGTCGGCTGCTGCGGTGCGCCTTTCTTGAACTGCTGATCTTCAGCGACAAGTTCGACGTCGGGGAGAAAGCGCGTTCCGGCGTTGACGACTTCCTTGGTACCGTCAAGCTGCGCATACACTACTGCGAAAATCTTCGTGGTGTCCCAGGTGACCGGATCGAGATCGTAGGTCCACGTCAGTTCAACGGATTCTCCCAACGCTGCAGGAGTGAAAGCTTCGCCGTCGGGAGTGTTCAGGAATTTCCGGAACACATTCGGAAATTCTTTCTCGCCGTTGGTTCCGGGAGGAGAAGCATAACTGATGTTGCTCTCGGCGATGAGTGTGCGGACGCGCAGCCCGGCACTCGGCACAAGGCCTGCACTGGTCATTGTCGCATGCACGGTGCGCTGTGTGCCGTTGGAGCTTTCCTGCACGCGAATGCGCAGCGGCGAGGACTGCGCGGAAGCGCGGTTCAGCATTTCCTGCGTCATACCTGCGGGACCACCCTGATACTGATTCCCGAGCATAACCATGTCAGGAACGCCGGTCACACCGTAATACAGCACGCGTGCCGCTACGTCGGTAAGGTTGTATGCGTTCATCGGATCGCGTCCCGGCCATACGGTATGGAACGCGACGTGAATGTAGTTTCCCTTGTTTTTGGCGGTGATGTTCTGTTCGAACAATGGGTTCTGCGATGCGCAGGGACCGCAGCTCGCATTCGTGAAATGTTCGAAGAGCACGATTTTTCTCGCCTGGGCATTCAGATCCTGAACGGAAATGATGACTCCGAGCGCGAGTGCAAAGAGTAATGCACGCTTCATGGGAGGTCCTTCTTTTGAGCGAATATGTAAATCAGGAATGAGCGGGTCAATCAAGAAGAAAAAGTGAGGAAAAATCCTCACTTGATCAAGATAAAACGCTCGGAATTATTTGAGCACCGGAGTGACGCGCAGGCCCTGCTTTCTCAATAATGCAAGAATGCCGTTTTCCCCGGCGAAATGTCCCGCCCCCACGGCAAAATACGTTGGCTTCGCGCTGGCAATCTCAAGGATGCGGGGAATCCAGATATGATTGCGCTTCGTCAACAGCTCCGCGTCGTAGCGTCCGTACTCGATCCCTGAGTTTTGAACGAAGCGATACAGTCCCTCAATATCCTGCGCGCGATACAATTCCGACATGGTGTGAAAAGCTGCGCGAGTGCTGTCCATATTCCGCACCATCTCCATGACCATGTTCGCCTGTTCCTTCAGAGGAATGGTGGCGAAGGCCGCGAGCTGTTCCTCCGCCGTTTCGATGCCGATGGTTTCCTTGCCCTGTTCTTTCGCCATGGCCATGAACACTTCTTCGTAGGACTTCGGGCTGCAAAGCAGCGCCTTACCGATCAGCAGACCGAACAGGAACAACGGGCGGATGTTGCTCATCGGAGCAAGGGAAATGCCCACCGTGTCGCGGAACCAGCCATCGAGATATGAGAAATCTTCCTTGCTGAACAGGTCGCTCAGACTGCTGTCGCGCGGCATGAAGGAGTAGTGTCCCATTTCAACGACGAGGCGCGGATCGTCGAGATCGAGTTCCAGCGCGACCTGCGCCGTGTTGCCGATGGCATCCTTCATCGCCTCGGTTATCACCATATCGGCCGGGCAAATAGCGTGTATCGTTCCGTACAGATAGGACGGCGCGGTCAGTCCCTTGCCTTCAATCTTCCATAGCAGCGATTGCGCGTTCGTTGATGAGGGAAGAATGCCGGTCAGCAGCAATAGGAAAAATGAAGCGAGAAATCGAAGCATTACGGTTTGGCGGATAATGGGACAAAGCGTGAATCAGAAAAAATACTTCATGAGAACGATACTGCGAAAGGTGAATCCACGGACATGAATTCGAATCCCGAAAGCGTTCCCGGAATCCCGAGAGCCTAGCCGGAATCCCGAGAGCCTAGCCGGAATTCCACAATCGTGCAGTAGCCCTGGCCCACCGCACCGGTATCACCGAATGTTGAGCACAAAGCCGTCGAAGCCCTGTTCCTTCAGGGATTTCAACTTCCAATTGGCCGCGTCTTCGGTAGCATAATCACCGACGACGATGCGATGGACGAGTTTCCCTGCAACGGTCGCCATCTGTACGTAGGCGTTCTCGATTCCAGCGCTTTTCAGACGATCGAGTTGGTGGATCATGTTCGCCATGTTTTCAAACGAAGCCACCTGGATAGCGTAGCCGTTGAGATCCGCACGGTCGACGCTGACTGAAAAGAAATCAGTGTTTCCGCGATCCTTCGCGAAATCCGGGCGCTCATCAAGGGCGAGCACCTCCACCTTGACGCGCGCGGTGCCGTTTTCAATCATAGCGATTTGTGCCGCCGCCGAGCGCGAGAGATCGATGATGCGTCCTTTGGCATGCGGACCGTGATCGTTTATTCGCACAACCACGCTTTTATTGTTGGTGAGATTCGTCACCCGTACTTTGGAATTCAGCGGAATTGACTTGTGTGCTGCGGTCAGCGCCCACATATTGAAGGTCTCACCATTGGAGGTTTTCCTCCCATGAAATTTGCGTCCGTAATACGAGGCGATCCCGATTTGCGTATAGCCGACGGTATCCTGTGCGGTCGCGCAGACTGACAGCAGTAGGAACAGCAGAACAAACACTTTCCCCGTATCACTTCTTGTCATGGGCAAGACATGCGTGGTTTGGAAATTGTCAACGCTGAAGATAGGCAAATGTCGCGAATATTCCTGATATTAAACGCATCTCGCGAACTTCCCACGACAATGCGCATGACAAAAAAACGCAATGCCGCAATGACCGCAGGCAATCAATCCCACCGCAGCAGCGCAATCATTCTGCTTGCCGGCGGTACTCTCTTTATTCTGGCGATAATCTACGCAATAGGAGGCTTCGGCTGGTTTGCAGGCGGCAACGGTCGGGAGATACGGACCGGCCAGACTGACGTCAGCTACCAGCCAGATGAGAAATGGCAGAAGCGTGCGTACATGATCGATGAGCTTTTCCACAAAGTGTACACCGCTGGCTGGGAAGGCGCCAACGGCGCTATCGGCGACGCTCACCTTTTCGCCGTGACGCAAGACAGCACATTGCTTCGCTTTCATACCGTCCTGCATCCGATGAAGGATCTGTTCAACGGTACCTGGGTCGATGATCGCGCCTGGGCAGCTCTGGCCGAGCTGTACTGGTGGGAATTCACAGGCAAGACGCGCAAGGAATTGGTGGAAAGCGCGGAGCTGCGCTATGTCGAAGCGAAAATGCAGGGTCGTCTTTCAAACCATGAAGGCTACTGGAGCTGGTACAACTGGCCACCGAAATCAGACGTTCGCGATCAGATTTTCACCAACAGCAACATGAACCAGATGGTAAGTGTCGCCTGCCGCCTCTACGAAGCGACGGGAAAGAAGGAATATCTTGAGGACGCGCTGAGAGTCTGGAATGGCGATGGCAAGATTCCGGGCATTGTGCAGACACTGTACAAAGGGGATGGCAGATGGGAAGGTGCGCGGGGTCCCGCCGCATTCGGCAAGCAGCTGCCCTGGGAAGGTATGTCGTATTGCAGCATAGGCGCTGCGATGTATCGCGCGACGAAGGATCCGAAATACCGCGAGATTGTTGTGGCCACGGCCAGGCGCCTGCTTGATCCCGCCAATGGTTGGGTCGACGCGAAAGATTTTTATCAGCTGCGAATGGACGGCAACGGCGCGTTTGTCCATTTCGCCCTCGATGCCTACATGATCGCGCCTGAAGAACTTCCCGACATTCCCATGAAAATCGAACGCATGCTCGAGCATGTGTGGACCAACCACTACGGCCGCGCAAAAGTGACGCTGCACCGGACCTCCGACCACGGCATCCGCAACGGATGGAATCCGAACGGTGGTGAAGACGGCTATGGTGTCGATGAAGTCGGTACCGTACATCCGCAGTCCCAGGCCGTACGCGCGTTCGGCGTTTTTGCCTACGTGCTTCACAACTACATCGCAACGAATAAATAGCAGCATCGAGCCGCCTTCGCCCTGGCGATACATGTCTTTGGCCCTCGGCGGCTCCGGACCGATATCACGTACTCGAACCGGCCATTGCTGCTGCGAAGAATACAGGTTTCGATATGGATTTCCTCACACATATCACACTCGGTGCGGCGGTCGGACAAGCCGCGATGCACCGTGATCTCGGCAACAGGGCCGTGCTCTGGGGCGCGTTTGTCGGCGTGCTGCTTGACTTCGATCTTCTCGCCAACCCGCTGTTAGATCCGGTGACGCAGCTGACCTGGCACCGCGGAATTTCTCACAGCATTCTCGTCACGCTGATTCTAACGCCGCTGCTGGGGTGGCTGATTTCCCGCGTTCATGAGGGACAGATCAGTGTTGAGAAAGCATCGCTGTTCGCTTTCTTCGCACTGGGTACGCATCTTCTCATCGATCTTCTGACCACCTACGGCACGCAGGTACTTGCGCCGTTCTCGGACAGTCCCATCTCGTTCAACACCCTGTTCATCATAGATCCGCTGTTCACGCTGCCGCTGCTGGTCTTTCTTTTGCTGTCGCTGCTGCCCGGGGAAATCCGCGCCAAGCTTTTTCGCAATGCCGCCGGCATCATACTTTCCACCGCCTATGTGATTGTGGCGCTGCTGTTCAAATTCAGTGCGGTGTCTTCATTTGAACGCGAACTCGAACGGCAGAATATTCCGGCGGAACGGATGATCACCATGGCGACGCCGTTCAATACAATGCTTTGGCGCTGCATAGCGGAAACTGACGACGGCTACTACATCGGGTATCGCTCGATGTTCGACAAACATCATGAGATTCCCTTGTGGTTTGTTCCGCGCAATGAGCAGATGCTCGAAGCCATAGAAGGACAGCGCGCGGTTGAAACACTGAAGTGGTTTTCCGACGGATGGTACAGCGTGGAGAGAGACGAGCTGGGGCTGCATTTTCACGATCTGCGCTTCGGCGAGTTCGATACAGTGGAGCCCGACCGCAATTTCGGACTCCGCAATCCGCTGCATCTCGAATACGTTTATTCTTTCCGTTTTCCCGACACCGGGGCTGAAGAGGGTCCCGACCAGATTACCATTCAGAAGTCCGATTACCGCATCAGCGAGGCGACCGAACATCTCGCTCTTTTGTGGACCCGCATCAAGGGAGTCAAGCGTCGTCCGACTCCGCCCACCTCGCTACGGAAATAAGACCACGACAAGGTCGGCGCTTTCATCTGTGAGGGGGTCGAAACTGAGAGAACCGTAGGATTGCTCGGCGGAGAAGTCCGCAGCGAAAGCGGCTGCAATGATGTCTTCTTCCGTGAATGGTGTGAGGCGAGTGGATTGAAGGGTATGCGAAATTTCGCTGCCATTTTCCTGCAGAGTGAGAATATTGAACTGCAGGGCGTCATCAAGAAAATCATAGAATCGGATTATCGTATCATCACCGTCGCGGCGGATGTTCACGATGCGTTCGCGCTTTTCAAGCACACGCTCGTAGTTGAGAAGCTGAATAATCAATACTCCATCACGCGCGCAGAGTTGGCGCCAATGCTTGAACACCTTCGTCAGCTCATCGCGCGATGCGATATGCGGGAGGGAGTTTCCCAGGCATAGCAGAAGATCGAACCGGGTTTTCGTAATGGGAGTCAGAAAATCCCCTTTTTTGAATCGGACGTTGAGGCCCGTGTTTTCCGCGTTTGTCCGTGCTTGGTCCAGCATGCCATTTGAGATATCCACGCCGGTTACTTTGACTCCCATCTGCGCCAGCGCGATGGCGTGGACCCCCGTGCCGCAGCCCAGGTCGATGGCGCGTCGGGCGGGAAAACGCATAAGCATGGAGGAAAGAATCGGGCGCTGCTTCGCGAGGCGATCCTCGAAGCGCGTCATGCCGTCGTACTGATCGGCGAGTGTATTATAGAATTGTTCGGGTGTGAGCATATCCGGAAAATAGGAAGAAACGCAGAGACTGTGAAGCGGCGGGCTCTTTTCTCTCCGCGAATTGTTCGGGTGAGAGCATCCTGATGGAGCTTTCAGTTCTCTTGCCCCACATCTGAAAGCTCGGTATATTGAACAGTTATGCAAAAATCAACGAATTCAGGCCGATTTTATCATTCCCTGCTCCTCATGAGCCTGCTTGCCCTGCTCGTGCAGGCCTGCGGTCCCACCGTCTATTTCGTGCGTCCTCCGAATTGGAAGGATGCGTTCAGGCGGGACTCCACCATTGCCTCCTACCGGGAGGCGTTGAAGGATGTCACGATTTTTATCGATCCGGGACATGGCGGCGAGGACCGCGAAGGAATCGGACCAGCGGAGGATGTAATCGAAGCGGATGTGAATCTGCGCGTGGCGCTTTCACTTCGCGACTACCTCAAGAAAGCCGGAGCGAACGCGCTGCTTTCCCGCGAGGAAGACAAGACCGTCCCGCTCGAAGCGCGCGCTCAGCAGGCGAACGCCAACAACGCGGAAATCTTTGTTTCCATCCACCACAATGCCGCGGGCAACGACTACACGAATTACACGGCGACGTTTTATCACGCGCGTCAGGGACAACCCGGCTACGCTCCGTCGAGTCAGGATCTCGCGAAATACATCCAGCGCGATCTGGCGTATTCGATGGGGAATCCGGGTCCACTGGCTTCGTTCGACGGGACGATGTCCGACGATCTGATTTATCCAGGCAAGGGATTTTCCGTATTGCGCAACACGACGATGACGGCCGTGCTCGTGGAATGCGGCTTCTTCACCAGCGCGTATGAGGAGCAGCGGCTGCGTCTCCCCGAGTTCAACGAAATTCAGGCCTGGGGAATTTTCCTCGGCGTTGGCAAATATTTTCAGGCGGGCATTCCCCGGCTCAAATACGAATCGCCGCTGGTATTCAGCGAGGCAAATCCGAAGCTGGAAATTCGCGTGAGCGACCGCGCCGATATTCTGGATGAAAGCATCCGGATTTACATCGACGGCGAGGAACAGGGCTTCACCTTCAACCGGAAAACCGGAAAGATTGGGGTGAGTCCTACAGGAGAACTCTCGCAGGGCTATCACCATCTTGCCGCGCAGGTGCGCAACAGCAACGGAAATTCCTCCGCTCCTTTCGAACTGTATTTCGCTATCGGGAATCCCCCGGTCCTGCTTCGCTCCACTGCTGATCCCGCCATCATTCCTCCCGACCGCAGCGCTTTCAGCATGGTCACGATTACCGCGCTCGACAGCACCGGCGTTTCCGTGCCCGACGGACTGCCGATCCGCTTTCGCTCGTCCAACGGGCTGGACACGATGCTGACGCTGGACAAGGGAATCGCACGCGTGAATGTGTATCCCGGACGCAACGAACGGGTGACTTTCGAAGCGACGAACGGTCCGGTAAAAACCGAAGGCCTCATCACGACCTCGGTCGATGCGAAATATGCGAGAGGCATCGTCATGAGCACCGACGGCAAGGCGGTGCCGGGCGCCATCGTAACTCTGCCCGGCGGCGCTGTGGTGACGACGAACGAGCGCGGCGAATATATTATTGCCGGCAAGGATACAGACGGACTCTCCGTCGTGATCACGGCTCCGGGATATTTCGGGCGCAGTGAAGCGCTGGTCGGCCAGCCCATTCAGGATCCGGTGCTGCTTTCTCCCGTAGCCCGCGGCGTACTGCAGGGAAAGACGTACATTCTCGATATTCCCGGCGACGATAAGCCGGTGATCGATCGCGTTGATCTGCTCGCCCTGCGGGATCTTCAGCAGCTGCTGATCAACAGCGGAGCGATCGTGGTTTCCACAGAAGGCGACGGTGCGCTGACGCTGAAAGAGGCGCTTGTCCAGCACAAAGCTGCGCCCGTATTCCAATTCAGCACCTCGGCGAACGACCGTGACATCACACTGCTGGCGAACAGCCTGAACGAAAGCCGCAATTTCGGTGTGCGCATGCAGCGGATTGTTCCGCAGTTCACCGGAGTAGCGCTCAATCGCTTTGTGCTTCGCGTGCCCTGGCGTTATGAACTGAAGAACAATATGCAGATCGGCGTCACGATGCCGATGCCTTCAGGCAGAACATATCCGCAGCAGGTGGCTCCGCTCTTTTCCTGGAACGTAGCCTGGGCGGTGTACGCCTCGATCCTCGCATCCGAGGATTACAGCAGTTCGGGTACGAAGATGGTCGAAGTCACGGTGCATGACCGGCAGGGTAATCCCGCGCCGTATGTACTCGTGCAGCTCAACCACGCACTGACCGGCATGACCGACAACGTCGGCAAATGCCGCTTCGTTGGCGTCACCGTCGATGAGGATGAAGTGCGGGTGCTCGATTCCGATCAGTATATCATCAAGGGTGTGCGCACCGAAGTGATGCGTTGAAGTTCCGGCGCGCCCGCTGATTTTCTCACCTCAACAACGCGGCATCTATGCTCAATCATATCTGGCTTGCGCTGATCGTGATCGGCATTCTCACCGCTGCCGGCCGCGACATCTACGAAGTGACGCAGAACAGCTATGGCAACGGCATTCCCTGGGCGGTGCAGCTCGACGCTCCTGAGCAGCTCGATGCACGCGCACAACCGGATGCTTCCGCAGCGTCGGACGCTCGCCTGGCGCCCATCGAAGCTAATCTGCTCATTTCCGGCCGCGAACTGACGCGTCATTTCAGGGATATCAAATCCAGCGAAGACCTCCGCATTCCCGCAACCGTCACGCTTACGAATTCGTCAACCGGTATCGCGGTTTTCGACGTCAGCGGCGATGTGCCTGACCGCTTCAAGGTCATGGCCTCGGCGCTTGGCGGCGAAGGAACGCTCACGGCACGTCTTCGGAAGACCGAAGGCGTATGGAAGGCGGAATTCGATCCGGTGTCGCTGGTCTATCTCAAGAAAGTGACGAACGCCGCGTTCGAGGTCGCCGGAGTCGCCGTGCAGATCGCCATCGGATTGATCGGCATCATGGCGCTGTGGCTCGGAGTGATGAAAGTGGCGGAGAAAGCCGGGCTGATCGCGAAACTCGCGCGGGTGATGCGTCCCATCACCGTGCGATTGTTTCCGGACATTCCTGCCGATCATCCCGCCGTCGGTTCTATGATCATGAATATTTCCGCGAACATGCTGGGGCTGGGGAATGCCGCCACGCCATTCGGCCTGAAGGCGATGGAAGAGCTTGATGAGTTGAACACCAAGAAGGGCGTCGCCACGGATTCGATGGTGACCTTTCTCGCATTGAACACTTCCTGCATCACGCTGATTCCCGCCACCGCGATCGCCGTGCGCGCGGCAGCCGGTTCATCCGATCCCGCCATCATCATCGGGACATCCTTTCTCGCTTCACTCACGGCCACCATTTTCGCCGTCACCATTTCGAAGCTGTTGGCGAAAGTGAAAATGTTCCGTTGGGACAGATCGGAGGTAGAGTGATGGAAATGTTCCGCGCCGTAGTATTGATCCTCTCCGCCGTCGCGATTCCCGCGCTGATGCTGTTCTTTCTATCCTACGGCGCCTTCCGCAAGGTCAAGGTTTACGAGGTTGCCGTCGAAGGAGCGAAGGAAGGCTTCAGCATCGCCGTCCGCATCATTCCATATCTCGTGTTGATGCTGGTGTCCATCGCCATCTTCCGCGCCAGCGGAGCGATGGAGGTATTCATTTCGCTTGTGCGTCCCCTCACCGATCTCGTCGGCATTCCCGCCGAGGTGTTGCCGATGGCGATCATGCGTCCCTTATCCGGCAGCGGTTCGCTCGGCATCATGACCGAGACCATGAATGCGTACGGAACCGATTCGCATATCGGGGTGCTCGTTTCCACGCTCTACGGAAGCACCGAGACGACGTTCTACGTCCTCGCCGTGTACTTCGGAGCGGTCGGCATCCGCAACACCCGTCACGCACTTCCCACCGGTCTCCTCGCCGACTTCATTGCCTTCCTCGCCGCCGTCTTTTTCGTCGGGCTGGTGTTGTGAGGTGGAGGATGAGCCTTCAGGCTCGTCCAAGAATAACCACAGATTACACGGATTGGTTTTTTGGAGGATGAGCCTTCAGGCTCGTCCATCTGTCTGATAATGGTAATACCACGGCCAATCTTCTGCTCGCCCAACTAGTCCGGCACGAAGCGGATTCTCGTAGATGTATTGGGCGATTTTCTGGTACTTCTTCTCAGAATCAATGACACGATCAAAGTATTCTTGTTGCCAGAATCGCCCCCGGCGGCCAAGCTGTCGATTTGCGTAGTATGCGATGTGCATTTTAAGCCGATGCATGATTGCCGAAACAGCTACCGGGAGGCCACGCTCTGTCCCAGGTTTGAGAATAATATGCAGGTGATCTGGCATTATAACGTAGGTAAGCAACTCGTATAGCTTCGCATCGAAGCAGTGCAAATAGGTCCTACAGATGGAGGCCACAGCGATGGCAACAAGAGGACCCTCGCGAATATTGGAATCCAAAATGTAATCCTCATCGAAAAAACGATCAATACTTAAAGCTTGATCGCGCTCCGATTGCTTTGGATGAGTGCTATGGCGATTCCAAAGACAGAGCGTTAAAAATATTGGAACTTCCTTGGGTTGAAAATGAGGAAGATGGCGTTGCCAATGAAATTGATAATCGAGATTTGACATTGCAGTTCCCGTGATTTGTTAACGAGGGGTGAATACGCAATCCGAAAGGGGACGAGCCTAAAGGCTCATCCTCCAGGTCACTGAGAAAGGGGACGAGCCTAAAGGCTCATCCTCCAGGTCACGGAGAAAGGGGACGAGCCTAAAGGCTCATC
>JBATDG010000029.1:0-5968 GCA_049663345.1 Bacteroidota bacterium | reverse complement strand
GTTTTATTCCATCCTGGTTGGTTTAATTCAGCCTTCGTGACAAAAGGGCGCGCTGGTGCGCGCCGGCCCCAGGGCGACTGCTCGGCATGAGCTCTGCTTATTCCGCCTTCGTGCCTTCCGGCGCCTTCCCGTTTGGAGGAGTGGTGCCGTGCAGTTTGACGAGGATGTAGCTTGCGACATTGTCCATCTGTGCGGGAGTAAGTGTTTTCTCCCACGAAATCATGCCCTTGGCAGGCACGCCTTTGTAGATGGTGGTCAGCACCTGCTGCATCTGTCCGCCGTGAATCCAGTAATCGTCGGTCATGTTGGGACCAATACCGCCCTCACCGGCCTTGCCATGGCAGGTGAAGCACTGCGTTTCAAATAACTTTTTACCGTCTGCAAGTGCAGCAGCATCCGTCAGCGGCTCGGTGAGCGTGGAGGCGATCGCCGTCGCAGTCGCCGCAGGTGCGGCCGGGGCAGCGTATGCTCCGGATTCGAACTGCGTGTACAAAGTCGGAAACGCTTTCTTAAGTTTGGCGAGCTGCTCAGGTGACGCCTTGCTCATCGCCCGGTAGATCTGCTCGTCGAAGGGTGCGTCTACGATGCGTTGTAATTCATAGCGAACGCGCGGGGTAAGATTGTTCGGGTCCGCGAGATAGGGTGACTCGTAGCGGTTAAAAACACCGCCGCCCGAAAGCTCCACCATAGGCTCGGTGTAGTTCGGATCTATTTCCTTCATGTATTCGACGCGCTGGGAATCACCCGTACCCAGGATCATAAAGTGAAGCACGTAGACCACAGCGAAAAGTATCGTCAGGTAGAACAGCTTCTTCCACCATCCCGGCAGATCGTTATCGAATTCCTGTATCCCGTCGAAGTCATGATCGAGGACTTCATCTTTGGGTTTCTTGTCACTCATTCCTGCTCCTTGTGCGCAGTTGTTGTTTCATCATCGGACTGTAGGGGGAGGTTCTCCATTTTGTTGATGAACTTCTTTTTCAGAAGCATCACCCGCACGATCATACCGACGAACAGTGCGAAAAAAAACACTGTCGCCACTATACCGAGCGTTTCATATCCGGAGAAATCGACAAGGGTTTTAAACATTCGTTTAATGCTCCGTTCTTATTCGGCCTTGATATCGGTGCCCAGCCGCTGCAGGTAGGCAATGACAGCGATGATCTCACGATCCCACGTTGTCTTGATCCCACTGGCTTCGAGATTTGCCGCTATCGCTTCGGCCTGAGTCTTCAATTCAGCCGGCGCCTTGCTTTCGTAGCCCTTCGGATACGGCACGCCAATCGTGCGCAGCGCAGAGATCTTCGATCCGATGGAACTGAAGTCCAGCTTGTTTTCCAGCATCCAGGAATACGACGGCATGATCGAGCCGGGAGACATGCTCCGGGGATCGAACATGTGATTGTAATGCCAGGCATCAGGGAATTTGCGGCCGACGCGCAGAAGGTCCGGTCCTGTACGCTTCGAACCCCAGAGGAAGGGGTGATCATACACATATTCACCGGCCTTCGCGTACTCGCCATAACGCTCTGTCTCACTGCGGAAGGGACGCACCATCTGCGAGTGACAGCCGACGCAGCCCTCGCGGATGTAAATATCGCGCCCCTCAACCTCGAGCGGTGTGTAGGGCTTGACGCTGGCTATCGTGGGGATGTTGGACTCGACGACAAACATCGGGACGTTCATCACAAGCGAACCGATAGCGATCGCGACGAAGGCAAGCAGCGAGAAACGTACGGGACGGCTCTCAAGCCAGCGATGGCCCCAATACGTTTTTTCAGCTCCGGGGAGCTCTTTGTGAAGCGGTGCTGCTTCTGCCTCGACTTCGCGTACGAAGCTGCCAGTGCCTATCGTCTTGATCAGGTTTACAAGCCCCAGCACGGCACCAGCCAGATACAGCGTTCCGCCAATCACGCGGAGAATGTACATCGGGATGAGCTGCAGTACGGTTTCAAGAAAGTTCGGGTATTGAAGCACGCCATCGGTGGTGAACTGCTTCCACATCAACCCCTGCGTGACGCCGGCCCAGTAAATAGGGATCACATAGAAAAGGATACCCAGCGTACCGAGCCAGAAATGGGCGTTTGCGAGTTTTTTCGACCACAGCGTGGTGTTGTAGAGTTTTGGCGTGAGCCAGTAAATCATGCCGAAAATGAAGAAGCCATTCCATCCGAGAGCGCCGACATGCACGTGTGCGATCGTCCAATCGGTGAAATGTGAAAGTGCGTTGACGCTCTTGATGGAGAGCATCGGACCTTCGAACGTCGCCATTCCGTAGGCGGTAATAGCCACGACGAAGAACTTCAGAACGGGATCCGTGCGCACCTTGTCCCAGGCGCCGCGAAGGGTCAGAAGTCCGTTGAGCATGCCGCCCCAGCTGGGAGCAATCAGCATGATCGAAAAGACTGTGCCAAGCGACTGTGCCCAGTCCGGCGTGGCCGAGTAAAGCAGGTGATGCGGGCCGGCCCAGATGTAAATGAAAATCAGAGCCCAGAAATGGATGATCGACAGCTTGTAGCTGTAGACCGGACGCCCTGCCGCCTTCGGCATGTAATAGTACATCAGACCCAGTACGGGCGTGGTGAGGAAGAACGCCACGGCGTTATGTCCATACCACCACTGCACGAGAGCATCCTGCACACCTGCATAGAGCGAATAGCTCTTGAGAAAATCGACAGGCATTTCCAGGGAATTCACGATATGGAGTACTGCCACCGTGATGAGCGTGGAGAGATAAAACCAGATCGCGACGTACATGTGTTTTTCGCGCCGCTTGAGAATCGTTCCGATCATATTGATGCCCCACACGACCCACACGAGAGCGATGGCGATATCGATCGGCCATTCAAGCTCAGCGTATTCCTTCGAGGAGGTATAGCCGGCCAGCAAAGTGAGCGCCGCGGAAACTATGATCAGCTGCCATCCCCAAAAATGGATGTGCGATAGCTTGTCACTGAAGTTGCGTGTCTTCAGCAGCCGCTGCGCCGAGTAGTAGTATCCAAGGAATATGCCGTTGCCGACGAACGCGAAAATCACCGCGTTGGTGTGCAAGGGACGCAGGCGTCCGAACGACAGGGCCTCGGAAAGGTTCAACCCGGGGAATGGGAGCTGCAGAGCAATCAGCAGGCCGACGAGCATGCCGACTAAGGCCCAGAGAATCGTCGCGAATAAAAACATTCGGACGATCTGGTTGTCATAACGGAATTTTTCCACTTCCATTAATCCGTTCTCCTCTGTTCATGATTATCTGGTTTACTCGATTCTTCTTTTTTCGATTTCTTGCTGGTCTCGTCGTCGAAAAGCACACGCACCGAGGGTGTGTAATGGTCTTCATACTGTCCGCTTTTTACAGCCCAGATGAATACGACGAGGAAAGTAATGGCGACGAGAAAACTGAATCCGATCAGTACGAACATAACGTACATGATCAGCGCAATCCTTCACGACGCGCAAGTAGCCGCGTAGCCGCAGTCGTAAACGCTACGACGGTGACGGAACTGACCGGCATGAGAATAGCCGAGACGAGCGGCGAAAGCAGGCCCGCCACGGCAAAGGACAATCCGACAATATTATAGGCAAAGGAAATCACGAAACTCGCTTTCACAATGCGGACGCTGGTCCGTGAAAATGCCAGCAGACGGTGGAAGACAGGGAAGCGGTCCGCTGCGAGAATGCCATCGCAAGCCGGCGAAAAGGTGTTGATGTCTTCGGAAATTGAGATGCCGGCGTCCGCTGCCTTCAGCGCACCTGCGTCGTTGAGTCCGTCGCCGACCATCATGACCTGCCGGCCTTCGGCGCGCAGGCGCTGCACGAAAGCGAGCTTGTCTTCGGGGGACTGGCTGAAATGCATCTCTATGTCGTCGCCAAACACGCCGCGCAGCCGCCCGGCTTCACGATTGCTGTCGCCGGAAAGTATTACGAGACGATAGAGGGGCTTGAGCGCCTGGACGAGTTCCCTCAATCCCTGCCGATACAGATTCGGCACGGAAAAATGTCCGCGCGGAAGACCGTTGATGGCGATGTACACTGCTGTGTTTCCGGCATCTTCTACGTCGGCGTTGCTGTGCAGGGCCCATTCGGCGGAACCGATCACGAGGTCATGTCCTTCAACGCGTCCCTCAATGCCCTTGCCCGGCAGCTCGCGATAATCGGCTACCTCATGTGTGACGTCGCCCGCGAGCGAGGCGAAGACTTGCCTGCTCAGCGTATGCGTACTCTGACGCAGCAGCGATTTTGCCATCGCGCGTTCATGCTCCGTGAGCGCTGGTCCGTGCCAGCGCACCAGGTTGCCGCGCGTCTGCGTGAGCGTCCCGGTTTTATCAAACACGATGGTGTCGATCCTCGCGAGGGTCTCCACGGTGTCGGTGTTCTTTGTATAAAAGCTGTTGTTGCCGAATATCCGCTGGGCCGAACCGAGGGCGAAGGGAGACGAGAGGGCAAGTGCGCAGGGGCAGGCGACGATGAGTACAGCCGTGAACACAGTGGTGACCAATGTCGGATCGTAGACGAGCCAGAAAATCGCCGCAGCAAAAGCGATCGCAATTACAGCGGCGGTGAAATGCTTGCTGATGCGGTCGACCATTGAACTCAAACGGCCGTGAGCTTCCTTGGTGAACACATCGTTGTTCCACAGCCGCGTCAGGTAGCTCTGCTCGATAGCCTTGATCACTTCCAGCTCGATTGCATGTCCGACCTGCCGTCCTCCGGCATGAATGCGGTCGCCGCTTTTTTTCGCAATCAGATCGGCCTCGCCGGTTACGAAGCTGTAGTCGATGTTGGCCTCGCCCCGCAGCAGCACCGCGTCGGCGGGAACGAGCTCCTGATTCCGGATGACGATGCGGCTGCCGACAGCTATCTTCGTGAGGGGTACGTTGTGTTCGCCGTCATCATCGCGCACCGCAACGGAGAGCGGAAAATAGGAACGAAAATCCCGGTCGAAGGAAAGCGCGTCGTAGCTTTTCTTCTGGAAGATTTTTCCGATGAGAAGAAAGAACGCGAGTCCGGTAAACGAATCGAGATATCCCGCACCGCTGCCGGTGAAAATATCGAAAAGACTTCGGCCGAAGAGAATAGTAATGCCGAGGGAAATGGGTACATCGATGTTCAGATAGCGCTGCCGCAGTCCCGCCCAGGCGGAAGTAAAATATTCGCTGCAGCTATAGAAGAATACCGGCAGACTGAGCAGCACGTTGAGATAGCGGAAGACGAACTGGAACACGGGATCAATCGACCCTTCCGCGGCGAGATATTCAGGGAAGCTGAGCAGCATGATATTGCCGAAAGCGAATCCCGCAATTCCGATTTTGTAATACAGCTTCCTGTCGGTGACATGCTTGCGCTTCTCGGCCACATCCTGCAGGCTGATGTAGGGCTCGTAGCCGATCGAGGCGAGGAGAATGACAATTTCGCGCAGCGATATAAGCGAGGCGTTCCATGTAATCGTTGCTTCCTTCCGCGGAAAATTCACGCGCGAAGAGACGACGCCGGGATTGAGGGAATGGAGGCGTTCGATCAGCCAGATGCAGGAACTGCAATGCATGGACGGAATCCGGAAGCTGGCCATGCGCGTGTCGCCGTCGGCGAAATCCATCAGCTGCGCCATGATGCCTTCATCGTCGAGATAGTCGTAGCGATTCGAAAATCCCGCATCGTGCCGGCTTTTCCCCCTCCTCACCTCATCGATCGAATAATAATCGCACAGATCCTTTTCAGCCAGTAATTCATACACCGTTTTGCAGCCGTTGCAGCAGAAATACTTGTCGCCAATAGCGACATCACGCGCATCACACACATCACCGCAGTGGTAGCACTGCGGCGTATCGGCTGTGTTGACGGTATTTGTTGGCTGTCGGTTGAGCATTGTGAATTACGAATTATGAATTACGAACGACGCAGGCACAGGATAAGCGCGCAAGTGCCGAAGTTTGTCGGATGCAGTCCTACATCCTATATCCTAAGTCCTACATCC
>JBATDG010000028.1:0-18329 GCA_049663345.1 Bacteroidota bacterium | reverse complement strand
CTGATGTTTGGCCCTTAACTAGATAGAACGTCAATTCGACAAGCCCCGCAATCGGATAACCTGTTGCGGGGCTTGCATTTGGTGTGCGTTTTGTGTATCTAGTGATATCACTAGTCACTCAGCTGGAGGTTTTATGGCCTATTCAACAAAGGTGCAGTCCATCAAGCGCAAGGACAGCGAACAGTTCTATGTCAACTTCCCGATGCAAGCCGCGCGCATGCTCGATCTCGGGGCTGGAGAACATGTCGAATGGAGCATCGAAGATCGAGAGACGCTCGTGCTCGTCCGGAAAGAGGCCCCGCCATCACCGTTGAAAAAAAAACGCCAGACTCGTTGAGCGCGGCGCTCGACGCCTTGTTCGGTGCCACAGTCAACGCCTATACGCATCCCGCACTTGTCGAGCGCGGAACCACACTCGGTTTCAGTTCTCTGCTCTGTCTCGGGAACCGCACCGTCACCGGCATGCTCAGTACCTGCGGACAGCAGTTCGTCGATTGGAGCGCCGCGTACCGACTCTTCGAACGCGAGCGGATCGATCCCGATGTCTTCTTTTCCGTCGCCCGAACGACCGCCCTTTCGTTTCTGCAACCAGAGGACCCCGTCGTGGCATTTCTCGATGATACGCTCATTGGCAAAACCGGACGCAAGGTCACCGGAGCCTCCTGGCACCGTGATCCGCTCGGGCCGCCATTTCAAACCAATCTCGTCTGGTCCCAGCGGTTTCTACAATGTTCCCTGGCGCTCAGCCAGAACGGGCCGAGCACTCCCGGCCCGGCCCGCGCCATTCCGATCGCGTTCACGCATACGCCCACACCGAAGAAGCCCCGGCGCGACGCCGGCGAACAGGATCAGGTCGCATATCGTCATCGCAGCAAGCAAGCGCGTCTAAGTGCCGTGGGCAGTGCCCAGATCCACGCGCTGCGCGCCCAGCTCAACGACGATCCCGCACATGCGGCACGCTCCCTTCTTATCGGCGTCGATGGCTCTTTTACCAATGCGACCGTACTCAAACACCTGCCCGCACGCACAACCCTCATCGGACGGATTCGCAAGGATTGTAAATTGTATCGCCTTCCCGATCAACAGACAGCCGCATCACGCGGCAGGACCCGTCAGTACGGAGAACAACTTCCCACTCCCGAACAGATGCGGCAAGATCCAACGATCCCTTGGAGGACTGTCCAGGCATGGGCGGCCGGAAAGCAGCATGACTTCCAGATCAAATCCATCGGACCGGTACGGTGGCGTTCGGCCGGAGGGGAACAGAATCTGCGCCTGATTATTATCAGACCCCTCGCCTATCGGCCGCGCAATGGCGCGCGGTTGCTCTATCGCAACCCGACGTATCTGATCTGTACCGATCCCGATCTCGATCTTGCAACGCTCCTGCAGGCGTACCTGTGGCGGTGGGAAATCGAAGTGAACTTTCGCGATGAAAAATCGCTCCTGGGAGTGGGGCAAGCACAAGTGCGCACTCCCGAGACCGTCGAGCGCGTGCCAGCATTTCAGGTCGCGCTCTACAGCTTTCTGCTGTTGGCAGAACGCATGCTGCATGATCCGCTCGAACCCCTCACGCTACCCCTATGGAGAAAACAGAAAACCGATACAGGAAAAAAGAAACGCAGACGGGCAACCGGAGACCTGATTCGACACTTGCGTGCCGAAATATGGGGGAAGGGACTTGGGGTGGAGAATTTCTCCGGCTTCGCTAAAAACCATACACGTGCATCGAAGCCGGAGAAATTAGAAAACTGCCTCCCTAGTGCTATTTTTTACGCCACGTAAGGCCAAACATCAGAGGTATGCGTATCCGCATACCCCGTAGGTGCCATAAGCACCAACAAGGCGAAGAGGAAAGCGAGGCCTCTGAGGAAATTGGTGAGGCTGTGTGTGTCCGAAGACGCGATTGGTTTTGTGTTGAGTCTCATGTCTACTCCTTGGGAAGGTTGTATGGAAATAACCATTTCTGTTATCGGTGAAAGTCCATTCGATGTCCGGCAGGCGTGCGGCCCCGCGACGGGGCTGCGGTCGTATGTCTTCCCAGGAACTGCAGGAGAAGGCAAGGTGATGTTGTTGATTTCGTGGAGGATGTCCGCGCGATTGTCGGCGGTGGTCGCAAAGCGATGGAGCAGCTGACTAATGAGGGAGCCAGTGGACCGCTGCGACGCGGTAGCGGTCGCGGTGGGCTGAGTCGTATGTCGCTGCTGGTTGTTCATTCTTGTACTCGTGTTTAATTCAGTCGTTGTCGAATCGGTGACGTTTGCTTCGGGCGCTTTCGCTGCGGATATCAGGCTTTTTTATCCGCGATTCACGAAGAAGATAATTCGTGATTCCAGCCAAGAGTAGTTAATAGTTATTAAGAATTGTATTGGAAATAAACGTCCTGTTATCGTACAGCAATACGGATAATTGTTGTCCACATTGCTGTATATGAATTCGTGAATAAAAAGTCGCTGTTGCCCGCATGCGGCAACAGACGCAAATACGCGCTAAATACTGCAATAGTTGGAGCTTAGCTCACACAGCGCCATCGGATGCAGCCTCCGCTGATTCAATGTCTTTATAGCGTTTGCAGATATGTTTATGTCTGTAATACGGTCACCCCTGACATGTTTTAACCCGGGAAACCACTCCCTTAATTTTCTGTAAGGTTCCAATTTCGCGCGAAAAGTCATGTCCGCTCTGCACTTCCTCCGCCCTTTTTCCGCCCTTTCTCCCTTGCGTACTTCTCCCTATCTTACCTCTTTCAAAGCATTGTCCGACCGTTCACCGGAGTCCCCATGAGAACCGCCATACGTTCAACTCTTTTCATTTTTCTGCTCGTGTTGATTTCCGTCCCGGTGCGGGCACAGGGGACCTGGGTGCAGCAGCCCACAGCGCTGCAGGCGGCGCCGACAACGTTCGTGCAGGTGGGCGGACTCTGGGGAGTAGCCATGTCCGACACGGGCACGGGCTTCGCTGCTGGATACGCCTCGGTGGCGAACGGCTTCTCAGGCGTGCTGCGGAAGCTGCCGGGAAATCCGACCTGGTTCGTGCTCCCGTCATCAAACTTTGCCGCACTCCCCAACAGCCACAGCCTCTGGTCGGCTGTGACGGTGGCGGGAACCCATGTCTGGGTCTGCGGCTCGAATGGACGCCTCTATAAAACAACGAACAATGGCAATAACTGGGCGGAAGCCCGCAACGGCATCACGGGAACCAACACGCTCTTCGATATCTTTTTCAAAAGCCAGACCGAAGGAATGGTGAGCGGCGACAACGGCACACTGTATTACACATCCGACGGCGGCGCCAACTGGGTGCAGCAAACTCTTCCCGCCACCGTGGCGGCGACAACGCAGCTGTATGGCATCCACAGCGCAGGCAATAACTGGTTTATCTCCGGCGGTACAAATACAATCATTCGCGGTACGCCTTCGTCGTCTTCGACAAGCTGGGTGGATCTTACCGCCAATGTGCCGGGAATAGGGGGTATCGAAGGACTTCAGTTCCTGAACAATTCAATCGGTATTATCGGCGGATTGACCTTCTCCGGTTCCCCGATATTCCGCACAACCGACGCAGGCGCAAGCTTTACTGCTATCGGCAATGGACTCCCCGCCTCGAATCCCTACAACGGCGTTTTCTTCTTTCATCCCGATACGGGCTGGGTGGGCAACTCGGCAACGAATATCTATAGTACGGAGAACGGCGGACAAAACTGGACGCAGGCCACCACGACGCCGATTTCCGGCCAGACGCTGAGCAACTGGCTCACGCGCATCGCATTTCCGAACCGGAATCTGGGCTTCGCCAGCGGAGGAGCTCCGGGCACATCGAGCACCGGCTGGATACTGCGCTATGTGAAGCCCCCGGCACCTGATATTTCGACTACACCCGTATTGCTGGATTTCGGTACGCTGGACTGCGACACGACTACAACGAAAGTCTTTACGATTTCCAATACCGGCAGTCAGATTCTGAATCTTACCCAGATCACTTTCAGCTCTCCGGAATTCAGTTTCGTGGGTCCGCCTCCAACATCGGTGCCGATCAGCGGAGGAACGACGTTCTCGATTAGATGGACCCCCACCGTGCCCGGACCAATGCCGGCCAATGCCGGGATGACTATCACCAGCAATGATCCCAGCCACAATCCGTGGTTTGTGCAGTTTACCGGCGAATGGAATGTCGGCGCGTTTACCCTCGGCAGCCTCTATGATTTCGGCACCACCTGCATCGGCGACTCGCTCGATGTCAACCTTATTGTTACCGTCAGCGGGAATTACTCGCCCAAAATCATTGCCTTCGAACATGTGAGCGGACCGAATTACGTCCGTCTCATCACTCCGACCGTCGGCTCCACAATCAGCGGGACCGTCCCTTTCACCTTCCGCGCGAATCCGACGACCGGCGGATCCATTTCGGCGGTGTACCGGATTATCTCGGGGAATCCGCTCTGTCCCCGCCAGACGCTCATCACCTTCACCGCGACGGTCAGCGACGCAGATCTTTCGTTGAATCCCATCGTGGTGGATTTCGGTGAGGTGTGCGTCGGAGAATCCAAGGATCTCGAGGTGACCATTTCCAACAACGGAACCTCTCCCGGCCTCATCAGCTCGAGGATCTTCGCCGGCGGCCGGAATGCTTTCCCCAACCAGCATTTCACACCATTCGGTCCGATTCCCCCGGGGGAAAGCCGGCAGTATCAGGTTCGCTTCAGCCCGAATACGCTGGACACCGGAAACGTGGAGGCCTACTACAAGCTGGTGGTCGAGCCTTGCCGCGATACGCTGTATCTCACGCTGAAAGGAAAGGGCGTCAAGCCGCGCATCACTTTCACGCCGACCTCAGTGCTCGGTCTCGGCCCGGTTCCCACCGGACAGATCACCGAGGAGAATGTGTTCATCACGAATTCAGGAAATACGGCGCTGAATCTCAGTGCAATCACGCTGACGCCCGTGCATCCGCGGCTGACGCTGATCAATGGCCCGGCGCTTCCGATGGTGCTTCCTGTGGGACAGACCGTCTCCGTGCGCGTGCGCTTCTCACCAGACAGGGTTGAAAGCATACTCGGAAATATCTGCGTGCACTGGACGTCGCCCTGCGCGGACAGCAGCTGCCTTCCGGTCGCGGCCGCAAGCGGCGATGCTCCGACCATCGAAGTACAGCCCACTCTGAATATGGGCACGCAATTCTGTGCAAGCGAAATGCTTGATACCCTCTGGGTGAAAAACACCGGCGGCGGCACGCTGACCATCAAGCGATTCGTCCTGGGAGGCAGCAATCCGGGGCATTTCACCGTCCGCGGGCCGGCGACTCCCATGCAGGTCATTTCGAATGACTCGGTCGCCGTGATCATCGGCTTCCTTCGCCCCGACAATGGCAGCAGCAGCGCTGATCTTACCATCGAACACGACGACACGAAGGTGGGCAGCAGCAGCATCGTCCACCTTCAGGCAATACGGCAGAGCGTCCTTTTCGACGTTCAGGGCGACACCACGTCCGCCTTCATTTCCTGTGCGCATGTCGGCGTCAGCCGCAGCCTGCAGATCCGCAACCGTGGAGTAGAAAATCTGGAAGTCCGGGATATCTCCGTTATTTCCGGCGCAGCCGAATTCCATGTCGCCAGTACACCCATGCCGGCGCTGGTGGCGGGCGGCTCGGGACTTTCCTTCGAAATCAATTTCACACCTACGCAGAAAGGCATTTTCTCAGGAACGATTCAAGTTACTGTCGGTCCCTGCGGCGACACCTATCTGATCAACGTGAGCGGCCAGGGCAACATCACCGAAGTCAGCTTCGCACCCGATCCGGTAGAATTCGGCAGCGTGGATGTCGGTTCCACGGACACGAAGACTGTGCGTATCACGAATAACGGGAGCACAGCCCTGTCGGTGAACAATATATTGCTCCGTCCCGGCACAAGTGAGTTTTCGCTCGTCTCCCTTCCGAATCTTCCTGTCATCATCAATGCAGGCGCCTCCCGGGACGTTACGGTGCAGTTTGCTCCGCTGTCCGTGGGCACCATAACCACAAACCTGTGCATCGCAGTGACGTCTCCCTGTCCCGACACGCTCTGCGTACTTGTGCGCGGACGCGGAAACTCTATCGGACTCGGCGTCACGAAAACACGTATGGAATTTCAGCTCGACGCCTGCAGCTTCACTGAGCGCTGCGACAGCATCGAGATCATCAATGATGCCGGCACGACTGTCACAGTGACGGATATCCGCATCGAACCTGCGGGCGGCTTCCGCGTCGAGTTCCCCGGATCCCTGCCGCTGCAGCTGCTCAACGGCGCCCGCGCCATGTTGCGCGTCTGCGCGCTTCCGGATTTTACCGGCGCGCGTACCGGCAATCTCGTTATCGTTAGCAACGACGTGAACGTGCCGCTCATCCGCGTTCCACTCAACGCCCTGCGCGACTCCTCCGGCATTCGAGTTTCTGAAACTGTGATCGATTTCGGCACCATCGCTCCCTGCGAAGTCAGTGCTTCCGAGTTCGTGATCGTCACCAACACCGGTACACTGGCAGAATTCCTTGACACGCTGCGCCGCAACGACGCGTTTGTGGTCTCCACGATACTGCCCGTAGCCATGCAGCCCGGCGGGCTCACGCAGGTGCGCATCACTTTCGTACCGCAGACCTTCGGTGTGTTTGAAGACACGCTCTATTTCACAACGGCCCGATGCGGACTCCGTGTACCGCTGATCGTGCGAGGCGCAATGTGGGAGAAAAATTATGATGTCACGCCGGTCCCGCTTGCCTTCACCAACGTTGCGGTCGGGTCAAGCCAGATTCTGAATTTCACTTTCGAAAATCTGCATCTCCCTTCGGTGCAAATCGCCAATGTGCAGATTTCGCCGTCGGGCGCATTCGCTTCCTGGGGCGCCTATCCAAAAACGGTGAATGCGGGCTCGACCATACAGCTGCCGATTCAGTATAATCCGACCGATGCGGGACCGCACAGCGCCACGGCATGCATCATCATCGATCTGCCCTGTCCCGACACCATCTGCGTTTCCATCACGGGCAGCACCGGCGAAGTCGCACTTTCGGCGTCGCCCTCCGCCCTCGATTTCAGCGTCCTCCCCCAATGCAGCGATTTCTTCCTGAACGACACGCTGCGCAATTTCGGCAGCGGTCCGGTAGGACTGCAGTCCACGCGCATCGACGGAGCGAACGCCGCCTACTTCGCGATTGAGAATCCTGTCACCTCACCCGAGCAGCTAGCACCGGGCGGCGAGCGTGTATTCAATATTCGCGCCCGCTCTACTGTTCCCCCGGCGGACGGCAGCTACTCTGCCGATTTTGTCGTCGAAACCAACAGCGTCGCGCAGCCGCAGGTTACGGTTCCACTGCAGATGCAGCGGCGAACACTTACCGCGCCGGATGATCTCACCGTCGATTTCGGTACCGTCTTCGTCGGCATCGCGTCCACACGCAGCGTCGTCGTGGAGAATCGCGGCACGATGGCGGTGGTATTCACGAATGCGAATATTCCCGCAGGTGTCACCGTGCAGCCAACGCCGCCGATCACGATCGCGGCCGGGGGACAAGTCACGCTCGACGTCACACTGACGCCTGCCGCCGCAGGGGCCATTCTTGAGACGCTCGAGTTGAGCGCCATTGCTCCCTGTGCATTGCTGACTCGGATTGAGCTGCGAGGAACAGCGCAGAACGGCCTTTCTCCCACATCGATGAACTTTGGACAGGTGCCGATCTGCCGCTCCACGCTGCACACGCAGGAGGTGTTGAGAAATAATACCGCGAGCGATGTTTCCATTACCGCAGCCCGCATCGAAGGTGCGGATGCCGCCGCGTTTACGCTGCTGCAGCCGGCCGCATTCCCGTCGCTGCTGTCCGGAGGAGGCGCGTTCACTGTCGAAATGGAAGTCACTCCGAATGCTTCCAACCCGCCGCGAATGTATCTGGCCGAGCTTGTGCTCACGGCGGATGTCGACGGCGCCATTCAGGACCTCCGCATCCCGGTTTCCGCCGATGCGCGCAAGAGCGCATTGACGCTGCTCGCGCCGATCGATTTCGGAAATATTTCCCTCGGCTCGGTCTCCCCGCCGCTCGCCGTGCAATTCCGCAATGACCTTACGTATCCCATCGCTATTGACTCCCTGCATTTTGAACAGGTGTTTTTCGGGATCTTCACGATGTCCGGAAGCACACCTGCGCTCCCGACAATTATTCCGCCCGGCGGGACCTTGAATATCACACTGACCTGCGAGCCGCTGACTGCGGACATGGCATTCGGAGACATTCATCTGTTTTCATCCGATCCCTGCGACAGCAGCAAATCCTATCCGATGATCGCTTACGGCATCGATGATGCGGTTCGCGCCACGCTGCGCATCGGCGATCACAGCGGCATGGTCGATGACATCATCGACATCCCGGTGCTGCTGCAGACCGACCTCGGTTCGACCTCGATTGCATCGTGGGAGGGCACCGTGTCCTTCAATCGCAGCATGCTGCATCCCATCGAGGTGATACTGTCGGGCACGCTTTCTGCCGACATGCAGCCGACCATGAGCTACGAAAACGCAGCGGGACGTTTGCACATCACCGCCGCGGGCGGAGTCCTCCACAGCGGCACGGGTACGTTGGCGATTGTGAGAATGAAAGTACTCGTCGGCGATGCTCTGACATCTGCGCTTCGAATAGAGCCGGATTTCGCCTTTACAAGCGGCAACGCACGCGTCGAGACCCGGCAGAACGGTGAATTCACGCTCATCAATTATTGCGACGCGAATGGCGCGCGCCTGATCCGCGACAGCGGCGGCTTGCTGCTGAAGACCAACAGACCGAATCCCTTTGCCGGCAGCACCGTCATAGAATACTCCACTTCGCATGATGGTCCCGTTGACTTGCGGGTCTTCGATAGCGCGGGACGAGAAGTCGTGGTGCTTGTAAGCCTGGCGTCGCAGACGGCGGGAAATCACCGCGTGACCTTCGACGCTTCGCGGCTCCAGCCCGGCGTATATTTTGCTGTCCTCCGCAGCGGTGCGGAAAGTGTGGTGCGTAAGATGCTCCGCATGGACTAGCGGCGGATCCGCATAGTACTTCGGCTGTCTGTCCGGTACTGCGGATGTTTCGTGAAACATGACGATATTGCTCCGATGCACAAATCATCAAAGGCGTTATTCCCTTGATGTGGTTTTTTTCTGTACATTCTGTTTTTCCAACCTGCACGGTTGTTATATGCTGTTACGAAGACTGTCCTTACTCCCCCTCCTCCTATTGCTGAGCTGGCACGCGTCGGCACAGGATGAAACTCCGGGATTCCGCGAGGTTACACGCTTCGGCGTGTACGGCGGTCCCCAATTCAACTTCCACAGCGGGACTTATGAAGCCATCGACAAAAATGCCTCCTGCGGCATTTGCGACTTCGAGAACGGCGACATATTGAAATTCCGCTTCGAAGCATTGTTGGAAATTCCCCTCACACCTTCTCTCATGGTGAGTGCGCGCGTCGGCTTGCAGGATTTTTCCGGCCAGTTTGATCGCAACAATTACTATGTGGGACAGGTGGCGCAGCCCACGGGACCGCCCGTCGATATGCTGGTTGATCACACCTTCGACAATTCGCTGTCGTATCTGGTGATCACCCCGGGTATCCTTTATTTCCCGATGGACGCACCGCTGCATCTGAAACTCGGACTCGGCTTCGGTTTTCCGATGAGCAAGGATTACACGCTGCGCGAGCAATTGGTCTCGCCGGCGGGCATCACTTTCAGCGACGGGACACGCGACCATGTCATTCTGGATGAAGAAATTCAGGAGGTCAGCGGGTTCCGTTTTGCAATCCAGCTCGGAGCGGGATATGATATTCCACTCACGCGCAACTTGCTGTTGACTCCTGAGCTCGGATACGATATCCCGCTCACGAATGTCACCGGCAGAGGTGAATGGACCGCTTCAGCGCTCGCGGCAGGACTTGGTCTTCGCTGGGCAATGATTCCGCCGGAGAAACCTGCTCCGCCACCACCGCCTCCGCCACCACCACCGCCACCACCGCCCGAGACGGTTCCGCCGCTTGCGGCCTCGCTCAAGGTGAACGGCCTCAATCCCGGAGGCGGCGTCGCTGATGCTGCTTCCATCACGGTTGAAGAACTCCGCACCGTCGAGCGCTATCCGCTCCTCACCTATGTTTTCTTCGGTGAAAACGATGCCGAAACGCCGCTGCGTCAGACCCTGCTTTCAGCGGAAGACGCGAAAAGCTTCACCGTGGAAAGCGCGAAGGGGCAGGAACTCGAAATTTACCATAACATGCTCAACGTCATCGGCCGTCGTCTGAAAGACACGCCCACGGCGAAGATTACCCTGACCGGCACAAACGCCGATTTCGGAGCGGAGTCCGGTGCGCAGGAACTCTCGCGCAAGCGCGCGGAGACCGTCAAGAACTACTTCACATCGGTGTGGGGAATTGACGCCAAGCGCATCACGGTTCATGCACGCAATCTTCCTGTCGATCCGTCAGCGAAAGAAGATCCGAAGGGCCAGGAAGAAAACCGCCGCGTGGAAATTACATCCACTGATGAAACCGTGATCGGTCCAATCCGCCGCGACCAGACTGAATACAATTCATCGCTGGCCGGACTTCTGTTCGAGCCGAAGGTCGATGCACCGAATGGAATCGATCGTTGGGTCCTACAGGTCAAGCAGGGACAGAACACCCTGTTTGAGAAAGAAGGCCGCGGCCGAGAACCCGCAGCATCCTACACCTGGGATATCACCGGCGACATTTTCAAGCGGGCAAACGAACCGCTGAAGATCAGCTTCACCGCGCGCGACAAACGGGCTCAGGAGAAGAGTGTTCGCGATGAAATTAAAATGAACACCTTGACCCTCGAGCGCAAACGCGAAGAGCGCATCGGCGACATCAGTGTCAACCGCAGCAAGCTCATCCTGTTTGACTTCGACAAGGCCACCGTATCCGAAAGAAACCGCGCTATCGTTCGCGAGGTCACCAAGAGCATCACTCCGAAGTCCAGCGTCTCCATCGTCGGCTACACCGATGCGCTGGGTGAAGCGGAGTACAACGTGAAGCTTTCGCAGCAGCGTGCTGATGCTGTGCGAAAGAACTTCGGCAAGGCTCTGGATAATATCGACGTGACAACCCGCGGAGTCGGCAGCACACAGCTGCTGTTCTCGAACGACACTCCGGAAGGCCGCTTCTATTGCCGCATGGTGCAGGTAATTATCGAAACTCCGGTGACCGAATAAAGAATTCGTTTAAGGCCACCAGAGATAGTTTTTTCTTTTTGAAACGCCCCGCGAAGGGGCGTTTTTTATTGGAGAAGTGCGTCTTATTGGACGTGGGACGTTTTTTCTCTATTATTCTATGTTGCATGATTTCCACTCACGAGAGAGACGTAGTATGGCACGCCTTTGTTCACCTCTCGCTACTGTTGCATTGCTTATTCTCATGACAGTTACGCTGTCTGCCCAAACCGGGTATTGGGTCAAGCAAACGATTCCAAACATGATGTTCTCATTGCGCGATATCGACATGCTGGACGAAGATTTCGGCATTGCGGTAGGCGGATCTGACATTCCCGGCGGACTGCCCGGCTACTCCGGGGTCATGTGGACCACGAATGGCGGCGGCTACTGGTACATGATGGAAAGCGGCACCACCCGCTTCACTCCGGCTCTGCCGACCTACACTCAATGGCGCGCGGTATGTATTCTTGACGCACGCAATGCCTGGATTGTCGGAGACAGCGCCATGTGCTACAAGACCACCGATGCCGGTGTATCATGGGTGCAGCAGATCGTCAATTACGATACCCTCACGTATTCCTCGCGTCCGACGCTGCACGACATCTACATGATTGACGCGATGCGCGGTGTCATTGTCGGTGGCGACAATTTAGCCCTCGGCGCTTCAGGAAAGGAATTCCACCCGGTTCAAATCTATAAAACCTACGATGGCGGCGCGATGTGGATGGATGTATCGCCACAGATATCGCAGATCAACTACAATACGGGCGCTCTACTCTGTGTGGACTACGCCGACAATACATTTTTCTACGCCGGCGAATACGGCGTCGTGATCAAGGATAGGGGAACAGGATATTCGCTTCTCACTCCGGTGAACCCATCCGGTATTTCGATGATCCATTGGTGGGACATCGATGCGCTGACTGCCGATGATTACGTCATCGTCGGAACGAATTGGTCTCTCAACAGACCGGTCGCGTATCGTACCGTACTCCAGGGAACCCGCTATGCAAATATGGTGCCGTCGAATATCGTCGCCGGCATGACGTCAATAAATCAGGTGTATTTTCTCGATTTCAATAACGGTTGGATCGGCACTTCCCAGCAATATCTCGCCCTCACCAACAATAATGGGATGAATTGGGCTAATTTCTCGGTTGGTACCGCTCCTCCCACGATTCCGCTCACCGGACTCGATATGATCAATTCGACCACGGGCTGGGCCTGCGGCGGAACCGAGGGCGGAAGGGATGCCTACATTCTCAAATTTTACGGCGTTCCGCCGAAAGCCGATATTTCTACCACTGATGTACTGCTTGATTTCGGGACTGTAGAATGCGAGAAGAAAGTAGAAAAAGAGCTGTTCATACGAAATGCCGGGACCGGGGATCTTACCGTCACGCTGAATGATATTTCCTTCGGGGCACCCGGCTTCACTGTTGTCAACACGCAGGATTTTCCGCTCACGATCAGACCCAAGCATTCTGCCAGCGTATTTGTGCGATGGGTTCCCGATCGACCGTTTTCGGGCAACCTTGTCGCGTCGATGAACATCAACAGCAATGATCCTGACCATGTGCCCTGGCAGGTGGAACTGCGCGCGCGGCGAAATCACGGCACACTCGATTTCTTCGCTGAGTACCCTGTTTCGTTCGGGACCTGCCTGAGCGACACATTGTATTACGACCTTCCCATATACGCGGTGGGCAATCGCGCGCCGACCTTCATCAAGTATGAGTTCGTCTCCGGACACAACGACTACAAGATCATCACTCCCGCACAGGGTGTTGTGGTCAACAACTGGGTGAATTTCAAGCTGCGTTTTGCGCCGCAGGATAGCGCCATGCGCCGCGGAGTCTATCGCTTCATTCACGGCGATCCTCAATGCCCCGATACTTCGATGGTCGCATTCACCGGCCTTGGACAGTTGACAAAGGTGCAGGCATCGGCAACGACCATCGACTTCGGTCAGATTTGTGCCGGACAGGTGAAAGACACCACGATCACTTTGAGAAATCGCGGCAATACCTATGCGAATATTGGAGTTCTCCAACAGGTGAGCGGGGACCCGCTGTTCTCCTCCCCTGATTACTCGGTTTTTCTGCTGCAGGACAGTATTAAAACGTATCGTCTCCGCTTCACGCCATACTCCGCCGGCAAGTTTGAAGGACGCTACAAGTCCATCTACGGGCTCTGCGATGACTCGCTCGTCTTCACTCTGAAGGGTGAAGCACTGGAGACGAAACTGGAATTCGATCCGAAGAGTCCTGTGCGTATCGGTCCTATTTTCGCAAACCGTATTACAGCCAAATCCATTACAATCAGCAATACCGGCAAAACTCCGGCGCATATCACCAGGATCCGCTTCTCGAAACTCCTGGCTCCGCTGCAGTTCGCCAGTATGCCGAATCTGCCGCTTACGCTGGCACCCGGACAAGTCACAACCGTCACCGTACGCTTCTCTCCGGCCAAGATCGGGGAATACAACACATCGCTGATCGTCGATTGGGATGCCCGCTGCGCAGCAAGCGACTCGGTTGCTATAGAAGCCAGCTGCGTCCCGAATCCTGAAATTCAGGCACCTGCCAGCGCCGACCTCGGTGTGCAGCGCTGCCCTGTTCCGCTTCGCGACACGATCATGATCCGCAATAACGGAAACGGTCCGCTTGTATTCTACAGCATCAGCGTATCCGGTCCTGATTTTCAGGACTTCAAGGTTATCCGCCCGGTCATCGATGACACAGCGAAGGCGAGCAGCAATTTCCCGATGATCATTGAATTTAATCGCAAGACTGAAGGAGTCAGCAACGCGATCATCCGGCTGACGCATAACGATACCGAAGCCGGCCGCACTGACATCAACATCACCGCGACGCGCACCATCGCAGAGTTTGCCATCGAAGGTGATTCCGCAACGGCATTCTTCACACGCCTCTTCGTGCCTGAACTCCGGCAGTTTACTGTCCGCAACATCGGCAGTCAGCCGGTGACTGTTACCGGATTGCGCGTTGCGAAAGCGGCTTCCGTGTTCAGCGTCGCACCGCTGCAGACACTCCCGGCTCAGCTTGGCCCAAACCAGACCATGCGTTTCGAAGTGACGTTCAGTCCGAACGCTCGCGGTCCGTTCACCGGTGTGATAGAGGTCGAGAGTGACCCGTGCGGCAACGTCCACGCGCTCTCGCTCGTTGGTTCCGGCGACACAGACGGCCTCAGCGCAGATCGCGGAGACATCGATTTCGCACTGGACCCCTGTGTGTATTCATCATCCTGTGAAAACATCGTTCTGAAGAATCAGAGTCCCGAAGCGGTGAGCGTTCTTGGTTTGAGCATCACGCAGTCCGGTGCTACGTTCAGCATCGACCCTGCCATCGCCACGCCGTTTGTCCTCGCCCCGAACGCTGAAAAAACCGTACGCATTTGCGCTGCCGCGTCTGTCCAGGGCAATGAGCAGGCAACGCTGGTAATCAGCAGCAACGATCCTGCTTACCCCACGCTGAGCGTGGCGCTGCGCGCGTCTCGCGATTCCTCAGGCATCACGGTTTCCGAATCCGCTATCGATTTCGGCCGCATGGCCATCTGTATACCGACTTCTCCCCGCCGCATCACGATCACGAATACCGGCGATATGAAGGAGACGGTGGACATCAGTTTCCTCAACGGAGGCACTGCATTCTCTGCGACTATGTCGGGTCCGCAAACCATCAACGCCGGAAAGACCTTTGTCTTCGACGTTGATTTCACACGTCCCGGCTACGGGGTCTTCGACGATGTACTAACGCTGACGACTCAGGGCTGCGGCACGGAATTTCGCATTCCGCTCCACGCAGAATTGGTCGAGCAGAATTACCTCGCTGCGCCGACAACCCTCACCTTCCCGGCGGTCAACGTCGGCGGTACCAGCAACAGACAATTCACCGTACAGAATATCGGCGGTTTTGATGCGACCATCGCTCGCGTCGAAATTACTCCTGGCGGCACTTTCACGCTCAGCGGTCCGGTCCCGACCACTATCGCTGCGGGCGGTACGGAAAACATTGCACTGCGCTTTAATCCCGCCTCCGAAGGCGATTTCAGCGCGACGGTCTGTGTGATTATTTCCGCTCCCTGTCCCGACACCGTCTGCATCAGCGTCGACGGACGCGCGGTTCGCGGCACGCTTGAAGTGCATCCCGCGCTCCTCGCTTTCGGAACGCTTGCGCAGTGTGAGTCCTCAACACGCTTCGACACGCTGCTCAACAGCGGCAGCGGACCCATCACCATTCTTTCCGCTAATATCACGGGTCCGGCTGCAGCGGCATTCACCAATGTGACGCCGGTCCCAACTCCGGAAGTCATCAATGCCGGTGGAAGGCGCATCTTCGAAATCCGCTACAACCCGGCCCTTGCTCCGGGCGACGGTGCAGTCAACGCAGCTCTCTCCGTTCGCACCGACGACGGAGTGCTTCCGCAGTTCGACATTCCCCTTGAGGCGGGACGTGTAACCCTGCGGGCTGATGCCGGTGGTTCAGTGGACTTTGGACCGGTACAGGTCAACAACCCTGAGGTACGCACGGTCACACTCCGCAACAACGGAAGCACACCGCTCTGCTACACAAGTGCGATGTTCCCGGCTGTGCTCACTGTCGTCCCGGCGCCGCCGTTCTGCATCGATCCGGGCAACACACTCGATCTCACGCTGACTTTGACGCTTACGACACCGGGCCTGTTCAACAGCACGCTCTCATTGCTGGTAAACGCTCCATGCGCCGATTCCACCAGGTTCTCTCTGACCGCGCGTGCCGAGCAAGGCACACTGACACAGATCAGCACGATCGACCTTGGAGCAAAGGAATGGTGCGGTACTGATTCACCGACATTTACGATCACCTCAACGTATCTCGAATCCATTACGCTTGAGAGTGTGAAGATGGAGGGTGCCGATGCCGCATTCTTCACCATCGTGAATCCGAATCCCGCCTCGCTTCCCTCCGTTGTACCTTCGAACGGCTCGGTTGCTGTGGAGCTTCTTTTCACTCCTGTGCAAATGACCCGGGATTACACCGCAACCTTCGTTTCCACCTTCACGGCTTTCGGAAGCACTGTTGAACGGCGCACGACCATCACTGCCCGCAGGGTAGTACCGGACTTCACCGTCAGCAGCATCACCTTCCCGGCATCCGTCATCGGTCAGTCGGCAGGAACGCAGTCAATAACGATTACCAACACCTCGGAAATCCCGATTACAATCAGCTCCGCCTCACTTCAGCTGCCGAGCTTCATTGTCCGCAGTATTGCTCCTGCGCTTCCGGCAGTACTTCAGCCGGGTGCAGCGATGACCGCGGTGGTGGAATTCATTCCGCAGTCTGTTGGACAGTTCACGGACAGCCTAACGGTTTCGAGCAATCTCCCCTGTCCGCTCAGCGCCTCAGGACGCATCAGCGGCGAAGGCATTCCGCAGCCCATCGTGAATGCGATCCTTTCCATCGGATCAATTCAGGCCAAGCAGGATGCCATCATCGACATCCCAATCCTGACCGACAAGGACCTCGGTCCTGCCTCGGTTACGGGATGGTCCGGAAGCATCAGCTTCAACCGCAGCATGCTGTGGCCGATTGAAATGGTGAAAAACGGTTCACTGTCTTCCGCCATGCAGGTCGGATTCACCTATGATAATGCGACCGGTGTGGCCAGCATCACCGCATCCGGAGCGCCCGTCGCTACCGGAGCCGGTACCCTTGCCTGGCTACGCTGCCGCGTGCTGATCGGCGACGCACTCTCGACCCCGCTGCGAATGTCCAGCAACTTCGGCTTCACCAACGGCTATGCATCCGTCGCAGGACGCGTGGACGGCAGCTTCGAGCTTGTCGACTACTGCCTGCCGGGTGATCGTCTCGTGAACGCCGAGGGCGGACTGCTGCTGCGTCAGAACACTCCGAATCCCGTAGAGCTGAGCCGCCGCACAACGACGAGCATCAGCTACACGATTCCGCAAGACGGCTCGGTGACGCTCGACGTGTACGACTTGATCGGCCGCCAGCTGCGGCACCTCGATCAGGGCTTCCGCACGAAGGGTACTCACACTATGCTGCTCAGCGTCTCGGATCTCCGCCAGGGTACGTACATGTACGTACTGCGCACCTCGGCCGGTTCTGCCGTCCGGCGCATGGTGGTCATCCCGTAACATCCGCAGTAAGTAATTCCGGACATCCGGATACACGAAAGGCGCTCCGTTATGCGGGGCGCCTTTTTTTTGCGAACGCAGTCATCCCTGCGCGGCGAAGCCGTTCCTGCGCGGCGAAGCCGTTCCTGCATTTACCGTTTCCGGGATTTGTATTCCGGTCCGACGATGATGACGAATTCCCGCTTGCGCTTGTCGGCGCGGAAATACTTCAGGAGATCGTCGAGGCGTCCGCGCTTCACTTCTTCAGCCTTGAGAGTGAGATCGCAGGCGACGGCTGCGCGGCGGGATTTCCCGAAAGCTTCAAGCATATCCTCGAGCACCTGCAGCAGGCGGTAGGGTGCGTCGAGAAATACGACCGGCTCACTGAAATTGCGAAGCTGAAAGAGCTCCGCCCGGCGTTCTTCTTTTTTGGGAGAAAGAAAACCATAGAAGTAAAATCGATGAGCATCAAAGCCTGACACAGCGAGCGCCGTTGTGAGCGATGTCGGTCCGGGAATCGCCGTCACAGGAATACCCGTGTCGATCGCTTCGTTCAGCAGATGCGTGCCGGGATCGGCAAACACCGGCATACCGCAATCCGAAATCAGGGCGATGTTCTGTCCCATCGCAAGATCAAGGATAATCTGCTCGGTTTCTTCCTTTTCGGTGTGCTCGTTGACTTCCACCAGTTCCTTTTCGATCTGATGGCGCGAGAGCAGGCGCTGTCCGGTTTTACGCTCCTCGCAGGCGATATAGTCCACCTTCCTCAGCACCTCCAAAGCGCGCAACGAGATGTCGTCCGGATGTCCGATCGGTGTCCCCACGATATACAGCGTTCCTTTTTTCATGCCATCATTCCTTCATTCTGTCAGCCTTTGTTCCTCGTGTCCGGGTCGTTGCCGTGTCCGAGTCGTTGCCGTGTCCGAGCCGTTGCCGTGTCCGAGCCGTTGCCGTGTCCGAGCCGTTGCCG
>JBATDG010000027.1:0-18687 GCA_049663345.1 Bacteroidota bacterium | reverse complement strand
CCAGCAACACCCTTCTTGCGGAAACCACTTTCGTCAAACGGCTGCAGCTCATCGGAGCTGCCACGGCTGCGGTCGGGATTATCCTGAGCGCCGTCGCCGCGATGACCGACATGCACCGCTTTCTTTTCGACTATCTGACCGCGTTCGTTTTCTGGGGCGGCATCGGCGTGACCAGCGTGTTCTTCAGCATGCTGCAGTTCCTCACCCGTTCGGGATGGAGCACGGCCGTCAGGCGCATTCCGGAACTTACCGGCGGCTTTACGCTTCTGCTTGCAGTACTCGTGCTGCCGATCGTGTTCGGCGTCGGAGATCTTTACCATCACTGGGCGCATCCCGAAGCAGGCGACGTCGTACTCGCCGGGAAGCAGGCATGGCTCAACGTGCCGTTTTTTATCACTCGATTGTTCGTCTACGTAGGCATCTGGGTACTGATGTATTTCTTCATCGTGGGGAATTCATTCCGGCAGGACAAGCGAAGCGATATTACGCCCACGCGCCGCAACTGGACCTTCAGCGCGCCGATCACGATTTTCTACGGCGTAACCATAACCTTCGCCGCATTCGATCTGCTGATGTCGCTGGATCCTCACTGGTTCAGCACGATTTTCGGAGTGTACTTTTTCGCAGCGTCGCTTATTGGCACCCTCGCTGTCATCACCATTTTCGCCGTGGCTCTTGTGAAAGCCGGGCTGCTCACCGACTGGCTTACCTCGGATCGTATGCACGACCTGGGAAAGCTGCTCTTTGCCTTCAACGTGTTCTGGGCCTATATCGCTTTTTCGCAGTACATCCTGATCTGGTACGCAGACCTTCCGGAGGAGACTATCTTTTTCACGGAACGCCTGGACCACGGATGGGGCATCGTGTCGCTGCTGCTGCTGCTGGTTCACTTCGTCGTGCCGTTCATCATCCTTCTGTCAGAGAATGCCAAACGCAATCTCAACACGCTGCTCGCCGGAGCAGTGATACTGCTCGTCGCGCATCTTATCGATATGTACTGGCTTGTGATGCCGAATTACAGCGCCGACGCCGTCACCCTTGGATGGATGGAATTCGCGCCTGTGATCGCACTCGGCGGAATCTTCATGCTGTCGACTGCGTGGCAATTCCGCCGCCACCATGCCGTACCCATCAATGATCCTTTCCTCCCCGAGTCCAGGTAAGATGCCTGGAACACTAAGACACAAAGACCCAAAGACACGAAAAATATTGAAAAGGTCTGTCGATTGATTTCCGACAGACCTTTTCTGCATTACAAATATTTTCGTGCCTTTGAGACTTCGTGTCTTCGTGTCCTAGGTAGAGCCCGACTACTCGACGATGACCATCAGACGCGATGCACTTTGCAAGCCCTGGGAAAGGGTGAGGGTGTAGACGCCGGCGGGGAGTCCGTCGCTGTTGAAGCGCAGGTCGTGCGTTCCGGCGGGATAGTAGCCGGAGGCGACTTCGCGTACCGGTCGTCCCAGCATGTCAAACACACGCACCGTGATCGGTGCACCGGCGTTGTCCGCTATGCGGAAGCGGAGCGTGCCGGTTTCGCCGCTGTGCAGCGGATTCGGATATCCCGATTCCAGGGCAAGACCAGTCGCTGCGGATGGTATTTCATCCACATCCACAATCGGCGTGCATGGCAATAAATTCAGCATCGTCGCGAGATTCTGCTTGAATTGCAGGCCGTAGACGCGATAGGGACGAAGACCGAGATACATCATGTGGCCGCTTTCGCCTTCTCCCAGAACCATGGGCTTAGCCCAGACGCCGAGACCGCGCGGCTGCGCGAAGGATTGAGTCTCGGTAAACAGCAGCTCATTTTCCGGACGCGTGAGAGTCGTATTGAAGCCGCTGACGAGATTCTGATCACCAGTGAAAGTCATATCGAGGAGTGCAGGCTGATTCGACACGCAGTCCTGCGCTGTCATGTAATTGCCTGCCCATGTCACTCCGAGAAACTGCCGGAAAGCTTCGTTGATGAACACCGTACCCATTCGGGTTACGAGCAGGATATTTCCGCCCACCTTGAGGTACTCATACATGGAAGTGTTGCCCCAAATCGCATCGTCGCCGTTGTATGCGTTGCCGAGCCAGACGATGGTGCAATACTGTCCGAGGACGTTGGCGGGAATAGCTCCGGTGCCGATGGGTTCAGGCACACCTGCAGGATAATTGCCCGCTCCGCGCGGAAATATATCCCACAGTGCGTAGGGTTGTCCGCCGCTGTAAACGCTGTCTGCGAAGGCCGCGTCCAGATCCGCGGTATAGGCGGGCTCTCCCCAGTCCACTCCGTTGACGACCAGAATGCCCTTGTCAAATGTCGGGTTCTTTATTTTCTCGATCACGCGTTTGAGAATCCAGTTGTCGGGATCGATCTGCACGCTGACCGGTTTCGACGCGAAGTTGTAGGTCCACTGCTGAACCGCCTGGTCATTCCACACCTTGATCGTGGTGTCGCTGCCGTCTTCAAACCGGATATACACCGGTACCGGCATGGTGAAGAGCTGCCGCTGTCCCTGGTAGAGCTGTTCGATATTGAGGACCAGATCAAAGGTGCCGCTGTTATCCACAGCATCCCACTCGATCTGATAGGTAGGATAGTATTCTCCATAGATCCATTCCTGGAAGAAATAGTCGAGGTTCGAGCCCAGCTCGGCTTCCATGAAGCCCTTGAACTCATCGTTAGTGACGCTGCGGTAAGTGGAAAGGTCCTCATTTCCGAGATACTTCTTCACTGCAGGGAAGAATTTGTCGTCGCCCATCACGCCGCGCAGCATGTGCACGACCCATGAACCTTTGTTGTAGCTCAGTGATCCGCTGAAGATCAGGTTCTGATTATTCTCGGGATCATCAACGTGGATTGTCCCTCCACCGAAATACATGGTAGTAGCCATATTCGCCTTGAGGGCCTCGAGTCCGCCGCGCGCCTCATAGAAGAGAGCTTCGCCGTAAGTCGCCCAGCCCTCGTTGAGCCAGATATCCTCGAAGCTGGCGCAGGTGACTTTATCGCCGAACCACTGATGCATAAGTTCATGCACGACCACGTCCGTGCCGTAAAAGCCCATGGACGTAACGGTTTGATGCTCCATTGCACCGCCCCATTCATATTCGGCCATGCCGTATTTTTCGTTGATGAAGGGGTAGGGAATGAACAGGTCGGAGTAGACCTGAAGTCCATCGAGCGCATCCTGCTCATAGTTGGCCATATTCGCTGCAGGCATGCCGTACCACCAGCTGCCGAAGGGCATTGTCTTGCCGTCGTAGGTGAAGCTGCGTTCGCGGTAATTGTATTCCGCCGCCGCGACACTCACAAGGTAGGTGACGATCGGATAGCGCGATTTCCACGTTACGGTGCGGGTGCCGTCGCCGTTGTTGACGTCGCTCACTATAACGCCGTTGCCTACGGGAAACATGTTTTCAGCGGTCGTATAGACGAGGTCGACGGAATCGGCCTTGTCTGCGGGATCGTCCTTGCACGGCCACCACAGTCGGGCATCATAGGGTTCGGCCTGTGAGGCGATGCTGCGGATGGATTTCCCGAGATCCACATTCTGCACATCCTTCACATCCATCGCACTTCCTGCGTAGGCGAAAGAATAATACGTGGTCATGCGGAGTTCCTCCCCCTGCTGAAGGGTGAAGGGAAGCGTAACCGCAAGCACATCGCCCGTGCGCGCAAAAGCGGAGGAATTGAGTTTGCTGCCGCGGACGACAATGCTGTCAAGACGTGCTGCGGGACCGAGATTATATTCGATCACGCTTAGTCCATCGACCAGACTCGTGAAGCCCATGACCACATTCCCGCCGAAGCGCATGACGGGATCGTCGGGAAGCGTGACATTGAGTTTATAGTAGTGGACATCGTACTGCTCCGCCGCAGCGGAAACAAACTGTGCCCGGTTGGCCAGCATTGAATACCGGCGCAATTCGATTTCATGAATGGACTGATGTTCGGCATCCTGCGCCCAAGTGGCAAGTGTCGGCAGGAGCAGCGTGACAATAAAAAGAGTACGGAACAGCTTCATACAATTCTCCGATGAGGGACGAATGAATATCCTTGTAATCTATCGTTGTGTAAGATGCGGATCAATGGGAAAGCAACAGGTTAGACTCGTCGAAGAGTAACCACAGATTACACGGATTGATTTTTTAGGGCGAGAGTAGGGGCGAGCCAACGGCTCGGCCACAGTTGCGAAAAAACGACGGTGACGTTGACGCCGTGGCGAGCCAACGACTCGGCCACAGTATGCTGCAAAGGGACAAAAAATTACTTAGCCCAAGGGTTGAATATCTCCAATGTCCGCCTTATTATTATTTATACCAAATCTAATTAACGCACTTTGGTTATTGGAGTATTTATGACACGTTCGATTCTTTCAGTTTCAATGTTTCTTTTCATGCTTGCGCTCGGCGCTGGATCAGCGGTTGCGCAGGAATCCTCCACCAGTATCGGTGGCTATGGGGAACTTCATTACAACGAACCGGAAGGCGGTGCGAAGGGGGTGCTGGATTTTCACCGTTTTGTGCTCTATGTCAATCATCAGTTCAATGACTGGGTCAGCTTCACTTCGGAACTCGAGGTCGAGCATACGTTTGTCGGACCGGAGGAGAACTCGGGCGAGCTTTCTCTTGAGCAGGCATACATCGAATTGCGTCCCACCGACATCATCGGTGTGCGTGCAGGAATTCTGCTCGTACCGGTCTCGCTGATAAATCAGTATCACGAACCGTCGACCTTCAATGGCGTCGAACGGCCGAACTTTCACCGGAATCTGATTCCCACAACCTGGCGTGAGGCAGGTGCGGGTATCTTCGGCGCACCAATGCATAATCTGCAATATCAGCTCTATGTGATGAGCAGTCTGAAGGCCGAAGGACTCTCCGGATCGTCCGGACTCCGCGGGGGACGGCAGAAAGCGATCATGTCCTCGACGGCAAATATGGCTGTAACGGGGCGCCTCGAATATCTTCCGGTTCTCGGTCTCGGCCTGGGGGCATCATTTTTTACTGGGTCGACCACCGGGGGCAATGAAATGCTCGGCGACGGTACTGTGACGCTTGTCTCCGGCGACGTACGCTACGGCATCGGTAATCTCGCACTGCGCGGCGAGGCCGCAATGATCAGCATCGCGGATGCAGAGAAGCTCAACGCCGCGTTTCGCAATAGCGTCGCCGACAAACTCAACGGCTGGTATCTCGAAGCTGCGTATAATATCCTCCCGCATCTCGCAGCGCGGAGCGAGCAGCAGCTCTTCGTTTTCGGACGCTATGAGAAATACAACACACACGCAGAAGTGACGGGGTTCACCGCCAATGACGCCTACGATCGCACGGAAATTACCGCGGGCATCACCTACAAGCCCGTGCCGGACGTCGCATTCAAAATCGACTACCAGCTTTTCGACGATGCACGCGATGCGGATGCAAAGGGACAGTTCAACGCCGGTATCGGCTATGCGTTTTTCTAGACACTATACTCTCGTATTTCTGTTGTGCGCCGGGACCGTCTTCGGACAGTCCCGCACGCAGCTTGATGCTCTCGTCATCAGCATTTACGGACAGGGAAGCACACTGAAGCCGAGCGATCTCACGATCAAGGAAGCGGACATTACTCAGCTGAACGAAGACAATGGTGTAAAGCATCCCTGGGAGAAAGTGCAAGTGTACCGCGTGGCGAGAGCGGGGAAATCCGCCGGTGCGATGCTCGTCGATAATGTGAAGGGGAAGGCGCGTCCCATCACCTACGCCGTAGCCTTCGATCCGGAAGGTGGAATTCTCTCGCTGGAGATTCTCACGTATCGCGAATCCCACGGTGGGGAGGTGCAGTCGGAGACTTTCCGCAAGCAGTTTGATGGCAAAACTCACGGTGACCCGATCGCTGTGGGACGCGACATCCGCAACATCAGCGGTGCGACGATCAGCAGCCGCTCAGTCACGAATGGTGCGCACGCGCTTACGACGCTGTATCAATATTTGAAGACGCATGGCAAGCTTGAATAGGAAGCGAAAGGAAATGAACAACACGTCTGCCGACAAAGGCACCGACATCGACATCAACATCGGCACCGGCACCGGCTTCGAATCGAGCACCGACAGCGGCACCGGCATCGACACGATCAGCAGTTACAGCCTGCGCAGTCTACCCCCGCTGCTCCGTCGGCTGTTCACTGCCTTTCTCATTACCGCCAGCATCGGCTTTACACTCGGCACATTTTTCGTCAATCACACGACGGAGGCCACACCCACAGGAATCGCCGAACGCTTTCGGGGCAGTGAATCCATGGGAGTAGATCTCGACCAACTGCCGGCGGACCGTGAAATCCAGTACGAAAAATCTCCTAGCGAAATGCTGAACGTCACCCACACGCACATTCTCGCGCTCTCGCTTCTTTTCCTCGCCGTAGGCGGAATATTCTCCCTCGCCACCGGTATGCCTCCGCGCATCAAATCCTTTCTCATCATCGAACCCTTCGTCAGCCTCATCCTCACCTTCGGCGGTATGTGGCTCGTCCGCTACCACAACCCCGCCTGGGGATGGATGATAGGCGCCAGCGGCGTGCTCATGGCCGGGTGCTTCTATATCATGGTCGGCGTGGGGGTGTATCAGCTGACGAGGCGATAGAGGAGTAACCACCCGCCTTCGCTTTCATCCTGAAATACAGGATGATGCTACGGCGTGGCAAGCGGATTACACGGATTCCACAGATTGTTTTCCAGGCACATCTAGCTAAGTCTGATCGTTGGTTATCCAGACCAGGGGGACATCGCACTGGCCAGCCGAGGAGCGTTTAAAAAAGTCTAATCTGTGAAATCTGCGTAATCTGTGGTTACTCTTCTCTTGCATCGCCTTAATTAATACCGTATATTTGTAAATACACCTTATTTATTTAGGTTCCGATGCTCGATTCCCTTGATTATCTCCTCCTTGATGCACTGCAGAAGAATGGCCGGCTGAAGCGGAATGAGCTGGCTGAGCTGGTGGGATTGTCGCTGCCGGCGGCGAGCGACCGTTTGCGGAAGCTGGAAGAACGCGGATTTATCATGGGATATGCTGCGATTCTGGATCCGGCGAAATTCAACAAGGATATAACGGCCTTCGTGCAGGTGTCGGTCGACACGTCGCTGCATTTCCATAATTTTTTGAAGCATGTGCAGGAGAGTCCCGAGATTCTCGAATGTCACGCCATTACCGGCGAGGGGTCGCATCTGCTGAAAATCCGCACCGACAATACCGCGGCGCTCGAGCACGTTCTTTCGCAGATTCAGTCTTGGAAGGAAGTGCAGCGGACGCGAACGAGCATCGTGCTGTCGACGACGAAAGAAACGCTGAACATAAACATCAAACCTACAACCCCCCAATCATAGAGGAACAACAGCCATGAGCGACGCGCGCGCAGACGCCATCCGCAAGGTTTTCGAGACGATACAGTCCAACGACGTTACCATGATCGATTTCAAGTTCATGGATTTTCCAGGACAGTGGCAGCATTTCTCCGTTCCCAAGCATCAGCTAAGCGAAGACAGCTTTGCCGAAGGTTTCGGCTTCGACGGCTCCAGCCTTCGCGGATTCAAGGCTATCCACGAGAGCGATATGGTGATCATTCCCGATCCCTCGACGGCGATGATCGATCCTTTTGTGAAGGAGAACACGCTCAGTCTGATCTGCGATATCTATGAGCCGCTGACGATGGAGAAGTATGAGCGCTGTCCGCGCAACATCGCGCAGAAAGCCGAGCAGTACCTGCAGTCCACCGGACTTGCCGACACCGCCTACTTCGGCGCCGAGGCAGAGTTCTTCATTTTTGATGACGTCCGCTATTCAACCGGCGAAAACCATTCTTTCTACGAAGTCGATTCCATCGAAGGCGGCTGGAACACGGGCCGTGTTGAGAGTCCCAATCTCGGCTACAAGCCCCGCTACAAGGAAGGATATTTCCCCGTTCCCCCGACGGATCATTTCAACGACCTGCGCAACGAGATGGTGCGTGTGCTGATGGAATGCGGTCTGCATGTGGAGACGCAGCATCACGAAGTCGCCTCGGGCGGACAGTCGGAAATCGATCTCCGCTTCGCTCCGCTGCTCCAGGCATCGGATGAACTGCTCCTTTTTAAGTACATCATCAAGAACGTCGCACACCGCAACAACCGTACGGTGACGTTCATGCCGAAGCCGATTTTCGGCGACAACGGTTCCGGCATGCATGTGCACATGAGTTTGTGGAAAGAAGGCAAGCCGCTGTTCTACGGCGACCGCTACGCCGGACTCAGCGAAATGGGACTGCACTTCATCGGCGGTTTGCTCAAGCATGCGCCCGCGCTCTGCGCCATTACGAATCCCACCACGAACAGCTACAAGCGGCTGGTGCCCGGATACGAAGCGCCGGTGAATCTCGCATACTCGCAGCGCAACCGCTCCGCTTCCGTGCGCATCCCGATGTATTCGTCCTCGCCCAAGGCCAAGCGCGTCGAGTTCCGTACGCCCGATCCCAGCACCAATCCGTACCTCGCCTTCTCGGCGCTGCTCATGGCAGGACTCGACGGAGTCATCAACCGCATTGATCCGGGCGATCCGCTGGACAAGGACATCTACGACATGGCGCCTGAGGAATTGAAGAACGTGCCGTCCACCCCGGCATCCCTCGAGGAAGCACTCATGGCACTCGAGCGCGATCACGACTTCCTGCTCAAGGGCGGCGTCTTTACCGAAAGCGTCATCCAGACCTGGATCGACTACAAAATGTCGCGCGAAGCCAAGCAGCTCGCGCTGCGTCCGCACCCCTACGAATTCAGCATGTATTTCGACGTATAAGCGGCGCTTGCGGCTTCGCCGCGCAGGAGGTCGAAGGCCCGTAGGGCCGGAGACTCGCCGTGGCGAGCTTCGCCGCGGGGGAACGGCTTCGCCGCGGAGGAAGCAGGAAGCTCTGAAAGAACGGAAGAATCTGCCGCTCCGATGTTTATCGTCGGAGCGGTTTTTTTTACCTTAGGATATTCACGATAGAAAGGGCGTCATGCTCACAACACTGTTTCTCATCTTTCTGCATTCACTCGCCACCGATATCACCGTCGATGCGGCGGGAACACGTGTGGCGGTTTCGCCCTTTATTTTCGGGATGAACAATGCGCTGTCCGACAATCCGGCGCAGCCGCTATCATCCGCGGAGTGGGAGCGGCTGCGGGATGCGGGCGTGCGCATGCTGCGCGAAAACGGCGGCAACAACGCCACGAAATACAACTGGCGGCGCAAGCTTTCGAGCCATCCCGATTGGTACAACAACGTCTACCCGCACGACTGGGATTTTGCTGTGCAGTCCCTTTACGAGAATCTTCCCGGAGTGCAGGGCATGTGGGCGTTTCAGCTCATCGGGAAGTCCGCGGCGACCACGGAGTGGAATTTCGACGACTGGAATTACAATGGGTCGCAATGGTGGTCCGGTGTGACGAATAACTGGGCCGGGGGCGGCGGCCCCTCCTCCGGCGACGGCGACCCGAATCTCTATCTGACGGACTGGCCGGCTGATTCCACCGTGGCGATTCTTCCGCACTGGTTTTCGGAAAACGGACTGGGACTCGACGGCTCTGCCTTCCGCTACTGGAGCATGGACAACGAAGCCGATGTCTGGTATGCCACGCACGACGACGTGATGCCTGTGCAGCCTTCGATCGAGGATTTCCTCCAGCGCTATTTCGAGGTCGCGAAAAAGGCCCGTGCGCTGTTCGGCGATATCCGTCTCGTCGGACCCGTCGCCACCAACGAATGGCAGTGGTACAACTGGGCCGATGCCAAAATTCAATCGGGAGGAAAAAGCTACACCTATCTGGAATACTTCATCAAGCGCGCAGCGGAGGAAGAGTCTGCAAGCGGCTTGCGTCTGCTGGACGTGGTCGACCTGCATTTCTATCCCTCCGAAAGCAAAACCGCGGACATCCTTCAACTGCATCGCGTGTGGTTTGATGAGGGCTACGATTATCCCGGCGCCAATGGCGTCAAGCGGGCGGGAACGGGAGATTGGGATGAAAGCATCCGAAGTGAGCATGTGTTCGCGCGCTGCCGCGAGTGGCTGGACGAGTATTTCGGCACCGGGCATGGCATCGGACTCGGTATTTCGGAAATGGGAATCCAGGGCGACGACCCAAACGTGACCGCGACATGGTATGCTTCCACCCTCGGCGTTTTCGCCGACGAAGGAGTGGAGCTGTTCACTCCCTGGTACTGGAAAACCGGCATGTGGGAGGTGCTGCATCTGTTCGCCCGCTATACGCGGCCGTTCAGCATTCCTGCACAATCCACGCGGCCGGAAACGGTTTCCGCGCACGCCACACTCAACGCGTCCGGGGATTCGCTGACGCTGATGCTCATAAACCGGTCAGAATCAGCCACCGAAGCAGCGCGGGTGCAGCTCGCGAATTTCAATGCAGCCGACGGCTGGTATCAGACGCTGCAGCTGCATGATCTTCCCGCGGAAGAGACCTTCATTTCTCATGCCGACAATGCGCTGAGCAGGGACAGCATCCGTGTTGAAAATACTGCGATCAGCATCACGCTGCCGGCGCTTTCAGTGACCGCAGTGCTGCTGCATTCCACCACGGCGACCGCAGTTTCCGTACTCCCTGCCGCCAACGACCTGCTCCTGGAAGTCTATCCGCAGCCTTCGAGCCGCAGCGTGCAGCTTCGCTATCATGTGGCATCGGCGGATGACGTCAGCATCGCGCTCTACGATCTGCAGGGAAGGCAGCTCGCGCTCCTGCATGAGGCCTACTCATCCGCCGGCGATCACGAACTCCCGCTCGATCTCTCATCGGTTGCAGCGGGATCGTATATTATTCGCATCTCCACCGGCGTCCGCAGCACCCAAACCCAGCTGCGGGTGCTGCGCTGAGTCTCCTGACAAGCCGCACTCCGGCAAACTCATGCTCCGTGTTTCGCCTTCCGTACACGCCTCAGTCGCCCTCGCGGCGGAGTCGAGCGGGAAGAGCATCAACCAGTGGGCGGGCGAGGTGCTTGACGAAGCTGCTCGCTCCCAATAATTATACCAGAACGGGTATAAAATTCTTCGATTCCATGTGTATATATCAGATCGGGTATAATATGCTAATATTTGTTGGCATTATACCCGAAATGGTATATATTGCTGTGTAATCACATGTATTGATGGACATGGCATGAATCTATCCGAATTCATCAAGAAGCGTCGAAAGCAGCTTGGGATGACACAAGTGCAGCTGTCCGCAGCAGCGGGCGTGGGACTGCGCTTCGTTCGGGATATCGAGCAGGGAAAACCTTCGTTGCGGATGGACAAGGTGAACCAGGTGCTTTTCCTGTTCGGACATGAGCTTGCGCCTGTACCGATGGAGCGTGAATAATGACGCTGCGCTCCGGCATGGTACGCATCGGGTCCGCTCCGGTGGGCTTGATATGGGAAGACGAAGACGGCATCCACTTCCAGTATCGGGAAGATTGGCTCGCGCGTCCCGAAGCCGAAGCGGTGAGCCTGACACTGCCTCTTCGTGCGGAAGCATATCACAGCGAAGCAATGCTGCCGTTTTTCGACGGGCTCATCCCGGAAGGGTGGTTGCTCGATATTGCCGTGGATAATTGGAAACTGGATGTCCGCGATCGAATGGGATTGCTGCTCGCCTGCTGCGCAGACTGCATCGGGTCCGTAAGCGTGTTGCCCGATCATAAGGTCGCAGGGGCGGACACGCATCCACGGGAGGTCGGCGATGTCTGACTGTCTGGTCTGCTGTCTTCCCATCGATGATTCGGCGATGGATTATCATCCTGTATGTGCGGACTCTCTTTTTGGAAGCGATGCGCCGCCGGTAATCGAGTATTCCCTCAAGGACATCAACCTGCTCGCAAAGGAGAATATCCTTCAGCGTGTCTCGGTCGCGGGCGTACAGAAGAAATTATCACTGCACCTTGTGGGCAGCAGGGAGAGCGCTCCGCGTCTGACCATTGTCGGTCTGTGGGGTGAGTACATTCTCAAACCTCCTACGGAAGAATATCAAGAGCTGCCTGAGCTGGAACACGTGACGATGTGCATGGCTGGGATCTGCGGAATCGACACCGTACCGCATGGACTTATCCACATGCAATCAGGGGAACTCGCTTTCATCACGCGACGAATTGACAGGGGTGACGGTGGGGCAAAACTAGCAATGGAAGACTTTTGCCAGATCAGTGAACGACTCACCGAACACAAGTATCGCGGTTCGGTGGAACAGGCCAGCAAGCTCATACTGCGGCATTCGGTAAATCCTGGATACGATCTACTGCGATTTTTCGAACTGCTCGTCTTCTGCTTTCTCACCGGCAACGCCGATATGCATCTCAAGAATTTTTCACTTTATCGAAAGGGTGAAGGGTACGCCCTCACTCCGGCCTATGATCTGCTGCCGACCGTCCTCTTGATTCCCGAGGATGATGAGGAAAGTGCGCTGACTATTAACGGAAAAAAGAATCGATTGACGCGTACAGATTTTTTACAGACGGCAGTGAGGATGCGCATTCCGGAGCGTGCAGCACTCAACAGTCTTGAGCGGATCATCAACACATTGCCGGAATGCCGCGAATTCCTCGAGAGGAGCATGCTCTCCGCACCCCTGCGCAAACGCTACGCGGCACTTCTGACCGATCGAAGTAAAAGACTCACATAGAATATTCGGAGGAGAACTATATGGCTGAACTGAAAACAAAAGCGAATGAAGGCGATGTCGAGAAATTCCTCTCCGGTGTGGAGAATGAAAAGCGGCGGGAAGACAGCTTCGCGTTGCTGACACTGATGAAGAAAATCACGAAGGAGGAGCCGAAGATGTGGGGTCCCACCATCGTGGGCTTCGGCCAGTACCGCTACAAGTATGCCAGTGGTCGCGAGGGGGACTGGATGCTCACCGGCTTCTCCCCCAGGAAAACGGCGCTGACGGTGTATATCATGGCGGGCTTCGAGCGGTACGAGGAGCTTATGGCCAAGCTCGGGAAATACAAGACCGGTTCATCCTGTTTGTACATCAATAAACTTGAGGATGTGGATCTCAAGGTTCTCACCGAGCTGATCAGGCAGAGTGTTGCGCACATGAAGAAAAAGAAATGAATGGAAAGAAAGAACGTACCGACGCAGAACTCGCAAAGAGTCTGAGACTCTACAACTGGATTGGTACGGCGTCCGGAGCCTTCGTATCGCTGCTGGGGCTGGGACTCGTGTTCCATGGATTTGCATCCCAGAGACGAACCCTCCCGTTTTTCATCTTCGGCGCCATAATCGCTCTGGCAGGATTCTCATTCGTACGGTTCTTCCGCCGCAGCAGTACGCGCCAGCAGTGGATACAGCATCATTGTACCCCTGTCGCCATGCGCGTGCGCCTTCGGCAGGACAGCTCCGGCGACGAGTGGACGGCTGAGATTTTCGAAGGTAAGGATGAACCTGCCGGCGGTGCTCCGACCTATCGCCTGCCGATACAGCCCCCCGCAGGGAACGTATCATCTCTCAATGTCCCCGCATCCGCCTCCGTCTATTTCGATCCCGAACGCGGACACCCAACCCTCATCGAAACGGAGGACGGTATGCTCTGGGGACGGAAGCCGAAGGTTGTAGACGCGCCGCGAGCAATACGCAGTAGGCATTAGACAGGAACCAGCCCCGAAGGGGCTATACATTCACAGCCCGGGGCTTCAGCCCCGGGTGAGGGCGAGCCAGCCGTTCGGACATGGCAAAACAGATTAAAACCGAATCTGCATTCCCATACCACCCGGCTGCGGCAGAAGCATGATACCGGCTTCGTCACCGACGTCGAAGCCGAAGAGCGCGGCGTCCACATACGCATCGGCAAGTTGGAGAAGGTATGTCACCAGCAGCCACCAGCCGTAGGTGTCGCGGCGGTCGCGGTAGAATTCACGGTAGCGCTTGAGCAGCAAGGTGCCGCTGGGATTTTCTTCCGTAATCGTTGCTGCGTACTTCTGTTCATAATCCTTGAACGTCGCGTGCTCGGTTACCACCCCCCAGACGAGGAAGCCGGTGAGTCCCATGACGATCGGGACCTTCCAATACGATTCATTATAGAATTGTCCCCATCCCGGAATCACCGCCGAGCGCAGTACCGCTCCCATGCTGGACTTCGTTTCATCCTCTTCCGCCACTGGAGTTGCAATTCCATCCTTCAGCGTGATGCGCAGCGAATCATCAGTTCCTGCTCCTGGAGAATCGGCAGTTTTTTTCACCATGATGCTCAGGGAATCTCCACCACCGAGCGGCGGTGCTGCGACGTCCTTCTTCAGCCTGATCTGCGTCGAATCTTTAAATCCTGCAGGCGGAGCGGTAACGCCCGGCTTGAGCCTGATGCTGGTGGAATCGACCTGCGCACGCACGGGCAGCGCGCATACGAAGATCAGCAGAAATAAAAGCAGTACTCGTCTCATTTGATAAACTTAGCATGCGTGGTCGGGAGAAACAATATCAAATGCCGAAGCATCGGCTCATGCCGCGCGTTGGAGTGAAGATGCCTAATCAAGCCAGCGGCTCACGGGATGAAGAAGGAATTCGTTGACGGGGATTCCATCGCTTCCAACAAGCAAGAGACGATCGGGATTGAATGATTCCTGGAACCGCGAGATACCGGATTGGATGTCCCGTGTGCGTCCGCTTTTAACTTCGATCGCGATCAGTCGCCGCTTGGAGTGCACGACGAAATCGACTTCCCGGCTTCCTTCGCGCCAGTAGAACACTTCGCATGTTCCCGCTGCGGAAGCATTGAGGAGATGCGATCCCACGGCGGATTCAACAAGGCGTCCCCAGTACGCCGGCGTTTGCCGTGCTTCCTTGAACGTATAGCCGGATTGCGCGGAAATGAGGGCGTTGTTGAAAACCTGAAATTTCGGACTGGACCCACGCTGGCGAACGGTTTCCCCGGCAAATTTTTTCAATCCAGCGAGCAGTCCTGAAACCTGGAGCAGTTCGAGATAATGCGCCAGGGTCGTAGTGTTTCCTGCATCCTGCAACTGGCCGAGAATTTTGGTGAAGGACAGAATTTGTCCCGAATACTGGCAGCCGATTTCGAAAAGACGCCGGAGCAGTGCAGGTTTATCGACGCGGGTGAGCAGGAGGACGTCCCGTGAAATGGAGGTCTCAATCAGGGCATCGCGCACATAGCTGCTCCAGCGTGAGGGTTCACGCACCAGCGGCGCGGATCCCGGATAGCCGCCGTAGAAAATGAATTGATCGATGCTCCAGCCGAATGCCTCGGTCATTTCCGCAGCGCTCCAGTGCGGCAGATAGATCACTTCGAATCTCCCGGCAAGACTTTCCGTCATACCGCGCTGCATGAGGAGGGGAGCGGAGCCCAATAGCACGACCTTGATGCGCCGCCGGGCACGGGTGTCTTCATCCCACAGCCGCTTGACTGTTTCCGGCCAACCGCTGATCTTCTGCACTTCGTCCAGTACGAGCAGTGCCTGGCCTTTTCCGGCACGTAATCTGGCTGTTTCCCACTGCTGTGCAATCCATGCATCCCCACGAATGGCCGGCTCATCAGCGCTGGCGAAGTGGACAGGCGTTTTCACCTCTTCGATCACCTGCTGCACAAGTGTTGTTTTCCCAACCTGGCGTGCACCGGCAACGACCTGGATGAAGCGTCGGGGCTCCCCGAGCCGCTTCAGCAACTCTGCAAACATCGGGCGACGGTAGACTGTGGACATGATCAACTGGGACGATGTGAATATTTTACTCAATGTACTGAGTAAAATTACTCAATGCATTGAGTAAAATCAACAGGGAATCTTTATTCTGCTCCCTACCCCTCCTCTGCGTTCTTGTCTTTGGCTTTCTGTTTTCGGGCGAAGGAATACCACATCGAAAGTGACCATAACGTCGCTACAACGATTGAGGAAATGATGGCTTCGACCAGGGGGGTGGGCTCTTCGTTGAATGGTGAGAAACGATCAAACAGAAACCAGAGTACAGCAAACCCCAAACCGCCGGCAAACCAACTCCATCCCTGCCTTTTCCGTAGTCCGGGTCGCCGATTCGTCTCTTCACGAATCGTCGAATACATCCCGCCTTTTGATGCAACGATCACGAATACAACGGCCCCGAACATCGCGGGGACCAGCAGAATCACTGGCGGATAGGCAAGGGATTCAAGATTGACGAACAGACCGACGGTCATCATCACCATCATGAGAACCCACATGCTGAAAAACGCGATGTAGCCTGCCCGGTGCGTAATGCGCATCAACCGTTCATCTTTATTCGCTCGAAACATCTTCAACCCTCCTGATCTTTCAGGTAAAAAAGTTCTTCGAAAGGGACGGCGAGTTCGCGGGCGAGGCGGAGGGCGAGGTAGGTGGAAGGACAGTACGTCCCGTTTTCCACATAGTTGATCGTCTGCCGGCTTACTTCAACCCGCTCCGCGAGCTGCGCCTGCGTCAGTCCGAGCTGCTGGCGGATTTCCCGCAATCGCGTTCCTATCAGTGCCTCTTCGTTCATGGGACAAAGATAGTTTGTCGGCTTGGCAATGTCAAGTGTGTTTGACATGGTGGATGTCAAAAAGGCTTGCCACGGCGAAGTCCCGCGCTGTGGGTGAAGACGGGCTTGCCACGGCGTAGTCCCGCTTAGCTGTGTACAGGGCGTATTGTCATTGCATCTCCCCTGCGGTGGAAGTAATTTTCATGATTGTATCATTTTCACTGTCAGTGACGCGATGAAAAATAAAACCGTTGCAGTGCTGTTTGGCGGACGTTCCGGAGAACATGAAGTGTCGCTGGTTTCGGCCGAGTCGGTAATGAAGGCGCTGGATCCCGCGCGCTATACGGTGGTGCCGGTGGGTGTCGGGAAAGACGGACGCTGGTGGACCGGCTCCGGAGCGCTTGCCTTCCTCCGCAATGGAGGATTGGAGCAAAGCGTCGCTAAAGCAGCAGAAGGCAAAGCCGAAGCTGGTGACAGCCCGGGTGCGTCCTCTACGCTTGAAGCTGTTGGCGACTCTAGTGCATCCTCTGCGTCTGAAGCGGAAAAAGACTCTCGGGCTTTCGACTGCCGTCCCTGCTTTCTGCCGCCCGATCCTACGCGCCGGGCACTGCTCGTACAGACGGCAGAGGGTATGGAAGAGCTTTCCATCGATATCGTTTTCCCCGTTATTCACGGCACGTTTGGTGAGGACGGCACGATGCAGGGGCTGTTCGAGCTCGCGGATATTCCCTACGTGGGCGCGGGTGTTGCGGGTTCGGCCGTGGCGATGGACAAGGTGCTGCAGAAGCGGCTGCATCGTGATGCGGGACTCCCCATCCCCGACTTTCTCCACTTTCATTCCACCGACATTCGCGAACGCGCCGAAGAAATCGCCTCCGAAGTCGAGGCCGCGCTTGGGATGCCGCTCTTCGTCAAGCCGCCGAATCTTGGGTCCAGCGTCGGCATCAGCAAGGCGCATAACCGTACAGAACTTATAACCGCGCTCCGCCATGCCGCACAGTTCGATCGGAAAGTGCTGATCGAACGGGCCGTGCCCGATGCGCGGGAAATTGAGGTCGCCGTGTTAGGCAATCAGGATCCCGTCGCCAGTATTCCCGGCGAGGTCGTGCCGAGCAACGATTTTTATGACTATGATGCGAAGTATGTGGATGGTTCGTCTGCGCTTCATATTCCTGCGGATCTTCCTGTCGAGCTGGCGGAACGGATCCGCTCGCTCGCCGTCAAGGCGTTCAGCACGCTGGATTGCGAAGGCATGGCGCGGGTGGATTTCCTTCTCTCGCGTACCGACGGCGCGCTGTACATCAACGAAATCAATACCATTCCCGGCTTCACATCGATCAGCATGTATCCGAAGCTGTTCGCGGCTGTGGGAATTCCATACCCGGAACTCCTCGACCGGCTGATCGCGCTGGCCGAGCGCCGGCATGCCGAACAGCGGGTGCTGCTGCGGTCGTACACACCGAAAACCGACTGGCATCGCCATGACAGCTGACGTCAACACGCCCGGCTTCTGGGACGCCGCCTACCGCGACGAACGCGATGGATGGGACATGGGCACGCCAACGCCAGTGTTCGTGGACATCCTCGATCGCTGTAGGATGGACTTTCGTTCCCTCGGCGGACCCGATTTCTCCACACTCGGACGTCCGCCGCGGGTACTCATTCCCTGCAGCGGACGCGGCTACGATGCGCTGCTGTTCGCCGAGCGCGGCTGGGAAGTGACGGCTGTCGATTTTTCCGCCGAGCCGCTGCGCTGGCTGGAAGACGAGCGCGACGCCCGCGATCTGGAGCTGCGCATTCTGGAGGCGGACATGTTTCCGCTGGGGAAAGAATATCCCGAGCATTTCGACCTGATTCTCGAATACACCTGCGTCTGCGCAATAGAACCCGTGAGGCGTGAAGAATTTCTGCGCTTCGCCGCCGAGACCCTGCGCCCCGGCGGTATCCTGCTCGCATTATTATTTCCGGTAGACGGGCGTCCGGGCGGTCCGCCATTCCCAATCGACGTCGACGAATTCAAGCGCCTCGCCACGGAATCGTTTTCACTCGTCCACGAAAGCACGCCCCCAACCTCCGTCAAACCGCGCCTGCACAAAGAGCGCCTGCTGTTGTTCGTCAGGACGGAAGGACGTCAGGACGTGAGGACGTGAGGAGGTGAAGACGTGAGGACGTGAATAGGTGAGGACGCACTCAGCAAGCGACCGAGCCAACGGCTCGCTCGCGCACGCAGGAACGGAAC
>JBATDG010000026.1:0-2781 GCA_049663345.1 Bacteroidota bacterium | reverse complement strand
GCGCGGGTGAGCGCCTGCGGCGCGCGGGAAAGGGGGAAGGAATATTTTTTTCTCACGTATCACTTCAAGGGTACTTTACAATGCCCTTATTTTTCATTACTTTGGCGACATGCCACCTTATGGATATCCCAAGCAGCGGAAGCAACACAAACTCGAGCGTGTCCTGAGAAACAGGACATACACGATCCTGCTTATCTCTACAGCATTGGTAATGGGATATTTTCTGTTCAGTACGAAAGGATTCGTGAGCCGCTACCAGATCAGCGCCGACCTGCAGGATAAACAGGATAGGGTGATCGCGCTGAAACGCGACATGCAGAATCTCGCGCGTGAAAGGGATCGTCTGCGCGATGATCATAAAGCCATCGAGCATGTGGCGCGCGAAACCCATGGCATGATAAAGCCCGGTGAAATCGTTTACCGCATCCTTCCCGCCAAAGCCCCTAAGAATAAATAATTCCGCCTATTGCCGTTATTCCGTGTCCTCGTCGTCGTGGCGTTCGCGATAGGCGATTTCCGCGTAGCGGATGAACATTTCCTGGCTGGATACGCGCTCACCATCGTCGGGTGGAGCGGGACGCAAATATCTGCCATCGGGCTGCAGCACGTAGGCTTTAGCTGTATCGGATAGCGTGGTCGGAATAATATGGTTCAGAATCCGCTCCCTGATTGTCGGCTCCTCGACGATCCACATTGCTTCGACGCGGCGATTGAGATTGCGCGGCATCCAGTCGGCGCTGCTGGTATAGACTTCCGGATCTCCCCCATTCTCGAAAACGAAAACACGGACATGCTCGAGAAAGCGTCCGACGATGCTCGTCACCCGGATGTTATCGCTCAATCCTGGTACGCCAGGCTTCAGGCAGCAAATGCCGCGCACGACGAGGTCGATCTGTACGCCTGCCTGCGATGCGCGATAGAGTGCGCGAATGACCTGCGCATCGACGACGGCATTCAACTTTGCGATGATTCCTGCCGGCTTCCCCTGCTTTCTGTTTTCCATCTCGCGCTGAATGAGTGCGAGGATCTTCTGCCTCAATGAAATCGGCGCCACGGCGATTTTCTGCCAGTTCGTCTGATGAGAATATCCGGTCAGATAATTGAAAAGCCCGGTGGCCTCGAAAGCCATTTCTTCGCGGCAGGTCATGATTCCGTAATCCGAATACAGCCGGGCGGTAATCTCGTTGTAGTTGCCCGTGCTGAAATGCACGTAGGTGCGGAGGCCTGTCTTTTCGCGCCGCACTACCAAAGCGAATTTGCAATGCGTCTTCAGCCCGATAATGCCATACACGACATGCACACCCGCCTGCTCGAGCTGCCGCGCCCAGATGATGTTATTCTCCTCGTCGAAGCGGGCCTTGAGTTCCACGAAGGCCGTCACCTGCTTGCCGTTGACCGCGGCGCGAGCAAGCGCCTTGACGATGTTGGAGTCTCCGCTCGTGCGGTACAGCGTCTGCTTGATAGCCAGTACATTCGGATCCTCGGCAGCGACCTCGATGAATTCCACCACGGAACTGAAGGAGTCGTACGGATGATGGAAGAACAGATCGCGCGCACGCACGCGGTCGAAAATATTGTGATCGCCGCGGAGTTCCTCGATGATGCGGGGAGTGAACGGCGGGTCCTTCAGATGTTTGATCGGCAGCTTTACAAGGTCCATAAAGTCCGCAAGATTCAGCGGACCTTCGACCTGATACATTTCATTCTCCTGCAGATGCATGGCGCCCTGCAGCATGCGCATCACATTGCGCGGCATGTGGTGATCGACTTCCGCGCGCACGACCGCGCCCCAGCGGCGGCGGCGTATCTGTTCCTCAATAGTCTTGAGTAAATCCGACGCCTCGTCATCAGCGATTTCGAGATCCGCATTGCGGGTCACACGGAAGCGGAAGGCCTCCTTCACCTTCAGTCCGGGAAAAAGTGCGTTCGCGTTTTCCGCAATCACTTCACCGAGCAGCACGTAATGATAGCCGCCCTTCTTGATGGGAATATGCACCAGACGCGGTACCACCGGCGGCACCTGCACGACAGCGATGCGTTCTTCCATCGTGATGGAATCCATAACCATGATCACCAGGTTCAGCGAGCGGTTGAGAAGATGCGGGAAGGGGTGTCCGGGATCAATTGCCAGCGGCGACAGCACAGGAAAAACATGTTCGATGAAATAGGTCTCGCACCAGCGCAGCGATTCTTCGTCAAGGTCTGTGTACGAATGCAGATGAACGGCTTCCTTTTCAAGGCCGGGAAGTATTTCGTGCAGGAAGCAGTCCGACATCGCCTTGTTCATGCGGCAGACATCCTCGCGCACGGCGCGGAGGGTTTCCTCGGCCGTCATCCCGTCGGATGCTCTGTCGGTCACGCCAAGTTCGATCTGCTGTTTGAGTCCCGATACACGGATCATGTAGAATTCATCGAGATTCGATGCGGCTATGCAGATGAACTTCAACCGTTCCAGCAGCGGCAGATCAGGATTCAGCGCTTCATTCAGCACACGCCAGTTGAAATCCAGCCAGCTGAGTTCCCGGTTGAAATAGGAAGACGGCGCATAGAGATCAACGCTGGCGACCTGTTCTTCGGAAACCGGCTCATTGCCATGACGATCGTCCTCAGCTGCAGCGTCCTGCGCGCGCGCGTGCATGTGATGAATATTTGTGTAGGCGACCTGGTCGTTCGAGCTCATACATCAACCTTTCGTAACCGCAAATTCAGTAATCCTTCAATGTAACAAATCACGCGATGAGAGTCACGGGGGAGGTATGTGCCTCGCGCCGTGGGGTAATG
>JBATDG010000025.1:0-2648 GCA_049663345.1 Bacteroidota bacterium | reverse complement strand
TCCCTCTCTCCCCCCCGATGCGGGTGCTGAAGCCCGAACATTTCTGAACTGTCTTTCGGACAGCGTTTTCTCCCAGGCAGAACTGATGGAATTGAATCTCGTTGGTGTGAACCTTCGCACGGACGATGACCCTGCACACCCCGCTCGATATGATCACGCACACCCCGACTCAAATTTCTGGAATAACAGCGCCGTGCGGGAAGTCTGCGAGAGTGCAAATGCTCGCGGATTGAACGTACTCATTAATGACGCGAAGCTCGGTGGCCGATTCAATGGTGAACGAATCATACTGCATCCAGAATCTTCGGATGACTTTGGGACACATGGCAATTATACACCAGAGGCCATAACCGAATTCAGCGCATTTGGGGTTCCTGACAATCCATTCTCCACAACCTTGTTACAGCGATACGGCGGCAACAATTGTATCCTCATGGCAAACGATGCCGGTACCGTGAGTGGATTGCAGGTTGATAGAATTCAGGAACTCTCGGTATACCGTGACTGGACCGATGCTGATTCGCATCGTGTTTCCGGGATGTATCAGGTATCGGTGATCGTTTTGCCTCGGTTCGGAACAGGGTACTCGAATCCACCCGACGACAATACCCCTGTTCTTCACGTCGATTTCTGGTATTCTCATTATGATCCAATTACGGATTTACACACAAGGGAACGCATTCGCTGCTCGCTGCTGGGAAGACAGTTCTGGGAGGACAATCTTCCAGGGCCACGTCGACTCGTGACGGGAGTGCAGGAAATCGTGATTGGCGAAATAGAGATTCAGCAGGCCGGATCAAACAATCGTGTGATATTTGTTGAAGCTGGCGACCACACGGATCTACTACTCAGACCATGGTGGCAATTGAATGGACCACAGCATGTGAGGGGGACCACACGCATGGCAGATCAACCTGGTACCCTCGGCGAGGTTATAGGGCATTTCGATATCGAGATCTCATACGGAGAGTCGGATGTACAACTCTGGCTTGATGCAGTCTGTCTGACGAATCCTGCGACTTTCGGGCTCTGGCATCCGGACAATCCCGGGACCTTGGCTATCCATCAAAACCATCGCGCGGCGATGGACGAAAGGATTCACTTCCTGTGCAAGGCCGATGCAAATGTGCAGGCCCCCATTCTTCCCGGACTGCGCTTCCTGATGGGAAGTGAACAAGTCTACCCTGGTGGCACGTATTGGACCGCCTTTCTTCTGGACAAATTGCTGAAGGCGGAGAGCGTCGGCCAAGTGAAGCTGCTCTCAACCTATGGTGCAGAAACAAACACAGAACTTGCCCCGGTTTTGGGTACGGAGTATCTCACAGGACCGTACTGGTTTCCACTGCTTACCTCTAATCCTCGGCCGACGCTGTCGACGACGGCCCCGAATGTGTATTGTCAATCTCTCTATGATCCGCCACTGGAAGCATTTCGACGGATGTGGAACCTGCTCTATTTAAATATTCAAACCCGAGCAAACTTTCCGGGCGCTACTCCTTGGATTCCTTACATTCAAAATCACAGCAATCTGCTTACGACAAATCCTCCTCCAGGCTGGTGGGACAGGATCCCGAACCGCGAGCCCTCCGCCTCTGAACTCCGCTTTCAGTGCAATACCGCTCTGGCCCTCGGTGCTGGCGGTGTTCTTTTCTATGCGTTTTCATCCATACCGTATACGCCTGTAGAGCCGACGTCACCACCGACTGTAATGGTTGAGGATCGTATTCTTCCCGACCCGGCCAATGGAGTACCATGGACAGCTGATATTGACATCGACATGGGAACCATGGGATTTCTGGGAAGCGAGGGAGTAGAGGACGTGCGACGAACGCTGGACTGGAATGGTGAAAACAAATGGGATTCGACGCAGGCGTACATTCACGATTTTCTCCAGCCAGTCGGATCCTTGATCGCAAAGCACCTTAAATGGGTAAATAGCGTTCAGTGGTATCTTCGCGGTCAAGAAGGCGAGGACGCTGGCGCGAACAATCTGGTTTCCATGATCGTCAGCCGCAGGCAGGATATCGCTGGTGGCATCGATCCACAGGAGCAGACATACGTTATGGCGAGCGAACTCACACCGAACATCGCCAGTCCACCTGCTGGGGGTACCGATACAAGTCGTTATCTCTTCGTCCTCAACGGGAACACATATGATGGTCCAATACATGCAGGTGTGCATCCGGTCGGCCAGAGGCATATCACAGTCAAACTGAGCAGCGTCGCACAAAAAGTGGACGAATGGCGTGTGACGAATGTGCTGACGAACGATATGTGGATAGTGAGGGCGTCTGATACACCAGACGATACATCGTACGCCAATGGCTTTACGGAATATTTCGCTCCTGGTGAGGCAGCTCTGTACCGCCTTGATCCGATGCGGGATGAAACCACGGACTTCAGCTTCAAGGACACAGATGCGTGCCCTGACCGCAGCATCTATATCGAACCTGCGGCAATGCTCCGTCTGAAAAGCACGGACGTCGTTGCTTTCGCACCCGGGAACGGCCTCTACTTTGATGGAGCCCTCCGTGCGATAGGAACGACATTCCGGCCCTGTGCCACCGAGGGGACGTGGGACGGAATCGTTTCACGTGATCATGCCAGTGCCTATCTCGAGGGGGTTACCGTCAACGGAGCTGGTGTCG
>JBATDG010000024.1:0-1627 GCA_049663345.1 Bacteroidota bacterium | reverse complement strand
ATGCGTTTCATTTCCTACCTCCAGTGAAAACTAAATTGTGAATGAACCGAGTTAGAGGACATGCATTTCCGCCCTCCTGAAAGTTTTCTGAAAAAACTTTCAGGAGAAAAGAAAATATCTCACTTTTTATTTGCGCAAGATTATCAAATCATCAATTGCTCTGCTGTAGCAAAAAAATACCATAAATAATCAGAGAAATCGGTAAAGAAATTATTGTAGAAACTATCAACCCTGATCTAGTTTTGACTCGAAGAATCTTTGTAAATAAAAATGTCATCAAAAACATGAATATCATATAACTCAACATTGGCATAAACACGCATAAAAAAGCTATCACATCACGGATATCACGGTTGGAATCATGTAGAGAAAAAGGGAGATACCCAACACAATAGGGAAATACTATTAATTCAAAGAATCCCAAGAAGGCTACATGAAAAATAGGGATCATCACAACAAGAAAGACAACCCATGCGCTGGAATGAATTAATATCCTCTTAAAATTAACTTTGTTGCTGGGTTCTTCCATAAAATCAAGGAAATGTTATTGATGTCAATGTCGAGCAACGTCCAACTCGAGCGAGAATTTATCGTTCGAGTTGGAAGATCAGAATTTCCGTCTTCCTGAGAATACCGTGAATACGGAATTTTCAGGAAAAAAGAACATGTTGTCGCTACTCGAACCTTTCTGGATATCTCCTCCTGTAGTTTCTCAAATCTTTCTCGGTAATATCATTGTCTATCATGAATTTCTTCCTTTCTTGCTCGGACATTCTTGCACACAGCTGATCTTTAAGTGAAGTTGTTCCTAGCACACACCCTATATTAACGGTTCTCTCGTATGACCATACAATACTTTCATAGGCAAGCCACGACATAAAAGAAAGGCAAGAAAGGGCGATCAGTGATGAGAAAATCATCTTTAGAATCTTTCTTTTGAAGATGAAAGTGGCAAACAGATACGAGGACAAAAAGCTGAGAACAGCTGTGCCTCCGATAAAGAAAATGAGCACTGTGCGATTGTCATCCTGAAGTGGCGCAAAGCTTATCCACACACCCGTAAATAAATACCTCAATTCTTCATAATCGCTTGTAAAAAATTGCACAGCCCATCCAATATACATTCCGCCAATAAAACACAAGAACAGCGCAACAAGAAACAATGGCCATCCAAGGACATGGATCAGCACTTTCTTAAGAATGGTACTAGTTCTTTCTTGCATACTTTTGAGGAAAAATTATGTAGAGATAGAGTATCAGAAAATCCTTCTGAAGTCAATGATATTATGTTACATCGTAGAGGGAAAAGATAAAACGATGCCATCTTAAAGAGCTTCTTTTTTTCACTAGCAAGAAGACCTCCGGCTATTTCTCTCCCCTCGTCGACACGTCAAAAAAAGTGCTCCCTTTAAATACACGAAAGAGATTATACTTGCAGACAACAACGCATCAAGAGCTACATAAGCTATTGTTGGGCACCTGATAGTATCCACCCTCGAATCTCTCAATCTCCTAAGCATTAAAAAACCCAAATCAAAAACCCACCACCTTCCGGCAATGGGTTTTGTTGAATTGTGAATTGAAAGAACTTTCCAGCGACTACCTGGAAACCGACCACAGGTCATGA
>JBATDG010000023.1:0-2409 GCA_049663345.1 Bacteroidota bacterium | reverse complement strand
GCCTACTCAATCTCGACCTGATCAGCGTTCCCGTTTCTGTAGGGAATGTCGTCCGTGATACCAACATGCTCGGAAACAATGTCGTCGAGGATGTTTGTGATGCGGCACTCGCGGATACTCTCAACGTTTGCATCCAGGATGCCGAAATCGCAGAGAAATTCAAGGGTGAACGACTCATGTTCCACCCTGAATCCGGGGATGATTTTACCTCACCTTCTAACAGTACAGTTCCGGAATCAGGCTTTGACGATTTCCCATTTATCGATATCCGCTTAAGCCGTTCAGTACTGGCAGCCACAGAAAGTATGAATGCGACAAGGGTAACGCCGACGCTGGATGTGATTTCAGGTCTGAGCGTCAAACGCAAACAGGAGCTTTCCGTACGACGCATCGACACCATTCCGGGTACGCAAGGGGTGTCGGGATTGTACTATCTCTCTGTTATTCTCAGGAGAGATAATGATCTGTTCTCAGCCATCGATCCACTAAACGATACCACGACCGTTCTGCATATCGACATTGTGACCAGGGAAGCTTCTTGTGATCCAGCATCCTTGCGCATCCTGCGGTATCCGGTTCGAGGGGAAATGTTCTATGAGAATGGATCGCTGCATACCGGTGCGTTTGAACTTCCGCTCGGTTTGGTTGAGGTACTGCAGGACGGTCCCTGCGTTCGCATCGAGGAAGGCGCTGCTGCCCCGGAGTGGGTAGATACGACACAGGTGCACGGATCGGTCAAGATCATACAGCGGGTGGATTCGCTGCATATCATGTCGGACTCTCTCGACATACAGATTTCGTATGCGTACGCGTGGAACAACGCCACCTGCCTTCTCGATGCCGTCTGCCTGACCAATCCCCGCACCTACGGCCTGCTATATCCGGACAGTACGAGGCTTCTCGATGTGCACCGCTTCCATCGCGGGATCGCTGAAAGGCGCATCGCCTCCATCCTCAACGATGAAGGCAGAAGAGCCCAATTCGAAAATCTGCGCTTTATCGCCGGTCCTGAGCAGATCGAGCGCGAAGGGACATGGCGCACTGGTAAACTGATGCAGCGAATGATTCAGCAGGCAAGCGGAGGTACGGTGCAGATGTATCTGGCCACGAGTGCGTCAACCGACACCGTCACCACCGGTGCTATGCATGCGGGCTTTGTGTCAGGGTTCTATTACTATCCCGTGCTCACCGAGCACCCGGTACCCACTCTCACAGCGACCGACTCGGACGACTATTACGAGTCCCTCCACCATCATAATCATGCAGGATTCGCGGAGGAGGCCATCAGTTTTCGCAAACACGCGGAAAAACGCGGAGCCTACGGAGCGAAAACGCCATGGATACCATACATTCAGAATCACAGTAATCTCTATCAGACGAATCAGCCTGACTGGTGGGACAGAGCACCGAACCGGGAACCCAGCGCGGCAGAATTGCGCGCGCAATGTAATCTCGCCTTGGCGCATGGTGCAGGCGGAGTGATGTTCTATTCGTTCGCATCCGCGCCATGGGAAACCGCAGATCCTTTCTGGCCTCCTGACAAGAACACCTGGGATGCTGCTATTGCAGGAGGGGGAAGGGCTCTGGATCCCGACATGGGTACCCTCGGATTCATCGGACAGAACGACGCACTGCGCACCTGCGATTGGAACGGTGAAAACAAATGCGATTCGATCGCCGCGTACAATTGGGATTTCCTCAAGCCCCTGGGAACATACATGCTGAACAACCTGCAATGGCGCAGAAGCAAGGTCTGGAACTGGCAGAGCGAACCGACCGTTGCGGGAGCGAACGACTACGTCACCGGTGTTTTATCGTGTCGACAGGACGCTTCAGGGGGATTCGACAATTCGTATGCGACGTACGTGACAATCAGTGAATTCGACGGCAAAGACAACCTTGCATATCTCTTCGTGCTCAATTCCCGTACGCATACCGAGGGTCAGAGACATGTGACGGTCAAGCTTGTCCCGGCGTCAGGAGATCGAGAGTGGAAGATCACGGAAGTGCATGGTCCGGATGACGATGGTGATATCTGGATTGTGCGACCGAATCCCGATCCGGATACGACCACCGTCGCAAATGGGTTCACGGTCTATTTCGAGGCCGGGCAAGCGCGGCTCTTTCGATTGGAGGAGATCGAAGATGAGACAACGAATTTCAGCTTCAAGGACGGTGATGCCTGCCCTGATCGAAGCATCTATGTAGAACCTGCGGCAATGCTCCGTCTGAAAAGCAGCGACGTCGTTGCTTTCGCCCCGGGGAATGGCCTCTACTGCGACGGAGCCCTCCGTGCGATAGGAACGACATTCCGGCCCTGTGCCACCGAGGGGACGTGGGACGGAATCGTTTCACGTGATCATGCCAGTGCCTATCTCGAGGGGGTTACCGTCAACGGAGCTGGTGTCG
>JBATDG010000022.1:0-49009 GCA_049663345.1 Bacteroidota bacterium | reverse complement strand
CCGTGCGCACAGTCGAACCGATCTGCGCTGTGCTCATTTCCATGAGCGCCGCTTTCTCACGGTCCACGATAACCTGGATTTCAGGCTTGCCGGAATTAAAATCATCATCAAGATCGACCAACCCGGGGATATCCCGGACCTCATCCTGAACCATGGCTGATATCGCCCGAAGCTGGTTGAAGTCCTCACCGGCAAGTTCAATGTTCACCGCGTCTCCAACTGGCGGGCCCATCTGCTGCACACTGACTTTGATTTCCGCACCGGGAATCTGCGAAGTAACTGCACGAATTTCGTCAAGGGTTTCAAACGAACTTTGTTTACGCTCTTTCTTCGGGTGCATGCTCAGAGCATAATTCGCCTTGTTTGAGATTGCAGAGCCGCCGAAATCAAAGGGGTTGTTTGAGGATCCAACACTGGTGACGCGGAACTCGATATCGCTGTATCCTTTGACGGTCTTCATATTCTTCTCCACCTGCTTAGTGATCTCGTTGGTCACTTCGAGTGGTGTACCCGGAGGCGTCGTGATCTGCACCGTCAGCTGCGATGGCTGAGTGTTCGGGAAGAACTCTACACCGGAATTGAAGAACGCGAAGAGTATGAGCACGAGGACCAATAATCCAAAGGTTCCGAAAACCGTTTTACGTTTGTGCGTGAGCGTCCATCCCAGCGCCTTCACATAGCTGGTCTGGGCTTTCGGGAAGAATGTTTCATCGACCCAATGGAAAACGATCGTGAATGGATTGTATTTCCGCCATACTGAAGGATGCTCAAGATTCTTTTTCGCCTTGGCAATTTCCTTGCGGTAATTGATGAAGACAGATCCCTGCACCGGACTGATCACGAATGCGACTACAAGGGAAGAAAGCATCGTCGCAATCAGCGTGATTGGCAGATAGCTCATGAAGTCGCCGACGACTCCCGGCCAGAACAGCAGCGGCAGGAATGCAGCGATTGTCGTCAAAGTCGCAGTCGTTACCGGAACGGCAACTTCACTGGTCGCCTTCTTCGCCGCTGTGACCAGGCTTTCACCGTACTCCTGTTGATGTCTGTATATGTTCTCGATCACGACGATCGCGTCATCGACCACAATTCCCAAGACAAGGACCAGGGCAAACAGCACCACAAAGTTGAGCGTTATGCCCATGATAGACAGCACAATAAATCCCATGAGCATTGACAGCGGGATCGCGGTACTGATCAACATGGCGTTCTTCACACCAAAGAACATGAAGAGGACGAGCACCACCAGAAACATTCCTGTCATGATGCTGTTTTCCAATTCATAGACACGGTCTTCGATCATGGTCGACTGGTCGTTGGTAACCTTAACCGTCACGCCCTTGGGCAGTTTTCTCTCGGATTTCTTGATAAGATCCTTGACATCCGCAGCGATGCGTACAAGATTTTCGCCTGCGCGCTTTTTAATCGGAAGCGTGACCACCTGCTCGCCATTGAGGCGGGCATAGGTTTGTCTGTCCTCGAACGAAAATCGCACGTCAGCTACGTCGCGCACATAGATCGGCTGACCATTGCGCATTTTTACAATGATGTCTTCGATGGGTTTGGCATCTTTGTATTCACCCGGGACGCGCACAGTATAATCGGTCGTGCCGTTATCGAGAGAACCACCGGGAATCGTGATGTGCTCACCCTGAATGGCCCCGAGCACGTCTCCGAAACTGATCTCGTAGCCCTTCATCCTGTTGACGTCGCAGTTGATCTGCACTTCCGGCTCAAGGGCTCCGGTGATGTCGGCACTGAGCACGCCCGGCACTCCTTCGATTTCATCTTCCAGACGTTTTGCAATCTCTTTCAGGCGAGGAAGTCCCACATCTCCGCCAATGTTGACGTACATGATCGGGAATTCGCTGAAATTGATCTCGGAGATAATTGGTTCGATAATGTCCGCGGGAAGCTTTCCGCGAGCGGTATTCGTCTTGTCGCGAACGCGCCGCAGTGCTTCGTCAATGTCTATGCCGGTCTCAAATTCTACCGATATGGTGGCGCTCCCCTCCTTCGATGAGGAAGTGATCTGCTTGATATCTTTAAGTGTTTTGAATTCCTGCTCCAGCTGCTGTGTGATCAGTCCTTCCATGTCGGAAGGGCTTACTCCTGGATACGGAACCGTAACAATGATGAACGGAATAGTGATATCGGGAGCCGCCTCGCGGGGGAGCCCCAGGTAAGAGTCGGCACCAAAGAGCACAATGACAATCACGAGGATGTACACCGCAACCCGGTTGTCGACTGCTAAATTCCAGAGTTTCATAATGTGATATTCCTTTTTTCCGGTCGGCTGTGTCGTCAGTTCTTTACGATCACGCGCTGACCGTCAGCCACGTTTTGATGTCCGAGTGTGATAAGGCGATCTCCTGCAGTGAGTCCTTCGGAAATGAGCACACTTCCTTTGCTCGATGCACCGATCTTGACCTCTTGTTCATGCGCCACGCCGTCGATTTCAACGTAGACGATGAATTCGTTTTTATCCGTCTTGGACAAAAAGTCCTCTGGTATAACGATAGACTTTGCCTCGCTGCCCAGCTTAATTTGCATTTTGGCGATCATGTCAGGCTTCAGCTGGCCGTTATGTCCGGCGATATCGATTTCTACCGGAATACTGCGGTTGTCCTTGTTCACTGCGGCGCCCACAAAACGGATGCTGCCGTTAAAGACCTGGCCCGGATAAGTATCCACGCTGAATTTCACCTTGTCGCCAGTCTTGAAGCTGCTGGCATAGCGCTCGGGCACGCCGGCCTGGATCTTCAGTCGATCGATGTTGACGACATGCGCGATCGGCATTCCGGGTGCGCTCATCTCACCGGCATCAACCAGACGCGCATTGAGAATGCCGCTGAAAGGACTCTTGACCTTCGTCCGCTCAAGCCGTGCATGGCTCATATCCATCTGCGCACGTGCGGCATCGCGCTGATACTGCAGCGTTTTGAGCTGAAGTTCTGAGATGCCCTGTTCCTCATACACTTTTTTCTGTCTCTCGTAATTGGTCTGCGCAATATTATACTGTGCTGCCGCAGCGTCGTAGCTTGAGCTGACGATGGCACTGTCGAGCTGCACCAGCACCTGACCTGTGCGTACACGTGCGCCAAGGGGGACGAGCCAGTTCAACACCCGACCACCCTCGTCGGCCGGCACCATTGCATCCTCGGGCGAGGCGATATTGCCTGTCACATCGATGATTTCGTCAAACTCCATCGGCTGCAGTTCCATGACGCTAACGGTCACCGCAGGGATCTCAGTGCTTCCGGCCTGATTGGCCTCAGCATCAGTCTTTCCGCAGCCGTTCAGTGCGAGAGTCGTCACTGCGGCAAGAAGCAGAACGGGATAAATCAGGTTACGTTTCATTGAAGTTCTCATATTGATGCTGTGAATTTTTTCTTGCGTTGTTATGGCTGATGCACACTGAGGAGCTGCTCGAGATCTGCTTTCGCAACCGAATAATCGTAGACGGCCTGCACACGATTCACGCGCGCCTGGAGAAGCGCGAGATCTGCGTCATTGACTTCGAGTTGGGTTCCTGATCCTGTTTGATACCGCGTCACTGCGATTTTGTAGCCCTTTTCCGCCTGCTCGACGGTGCGGCTCTGTGAATCAACGCGGCGCTGGGCCTCGTCGAGGCGATAACGGATGTTCTGTGCATTCGTAACCATGCCGTCCCGCGCAGCACTGAATTGCTCGCGCGACTGCTTATAATTGACGTCGGCCTGGCCGACGCGGGAAGAGGTTTGCAATCCATTGAACAAGTTGATGCTCAAGGACAATCCGACCTGCGAGGTCGCGATAAAATCGTTGGTGGAAATCCTGCTGAAAGCATCGTTCTGCGCCTGCCAGGAATAATTCCCGTAAGCGGCGAGGGTCGGCAGTGATTCGGATCGATAGATCGTGGCTATTTTCTGATTGACCCGGCTTTGTTCTTCCAGTGCGTGAAGCCCGGCGTTTTTCTCAACCGCCAGCTGCTCTGCCTGCTCAACCATTATATCCTCGACAGGAACGAGTTCCAGCTTGCCCTTAATCTCAATTTCCTGCTGGGGCGGGAGACTCAGGAGCATCTTCAGTCCATTTGTAGCGAGCAAGACAGTGCGTTCAGCCTCGATGACTCGCGGACGAATATTATCGGTCTGAACCTGGGCACGAATGAAATCGTACTCCGATACGATCCCCTGCTTCTGCATGACTTCGACATTGTGGAGGTTGTCTTCCGCATTCTTCAGACTGGCCTTCATCAGAGAAAGGACTTCACGCGAAAGAAGGACGCCCTGAAACGCCTTTTTCACACCAGTGACTGTTTTATTGAATGTGTCTTTGTAGAGATAACGGGATGCATCCTGATAGATCTTTGCTGTCCCAACTCCAGTGAATACAGCGGCGTTGAAGAGAACCTGCGTCGCTTCGAAGCCGAAGTTGTAGGAGTTATCCGATCCAACCTCGATGGCGACCACTCCGTCGCCCGCGTTCGCATCCATGAATTTTTTCGGGAGAAAAAATACCGGTTTTTTCAGCATCCGGGAATATGTACCGCTGGCGGAAATATTCGGTAATGCCGTGCCGTACGCCTCATTTACCTGATAGTCAGCTTTGTCCATTTCCAGACGTGAAACTTCCAGATCGCGGTTGTTTTCCACCGCGATACTGATTGCGTCATCGAGAGTAAGCGTTCTGCTTTGCGCAGAGACATCCTGCACAAACAGGATGCTAAAAACCAGAGCTGCGGTGACATTGAGTACACGCATTTGGAGTCCTGTTGATAAAAAGAATTTTTTTGTCATGATTGCCTTCATTTCCCTGTTTCCGTCATCGATAAGATGCCGTGAAAATACACTTGCTTAACCAGCAGCAGATTCCTCTCGATCTGGGTCTCGATCTCCTCGTGGCTCAGTTCAAGCGGGGTCACCTCATCGCAGCAATGCTTTTGACCGAGTATATGGAGAGAGGAACGAAAGAGCGAAAGGATAATGGTCAGAAACATGAATCCCAGCCGCTCCGCTGCATTATCCGCGGCTTTCGACTCGGAGAGACTGCGCTTGAGCGGGTCGGCCATGAGAATCAGAAGATTGGGGAACATGGTCGCGAAATGCGACTGATGCTGCATCTTGTGCATTTCCCGCATCAGCAGATAGTAGATGCCGTGGTTACTAAAAAGATGTTTGAGAAGCTGGCGTGCGAAATCAAGATAACTCTCCTCGACGCTCCGTTCCGGGTTCGAACAGGTTTCAGCGGCGATGACGAGAAATTCATCGAAAATATCGGCCAGCACTGTCTCGAAAAGCTCATCCTTGCTCTGAAAGTAGCTGTAAAGTGTTCCCTTCCCGAATTCCGCCCTTTCGGCGATTTCGTCAAGTGTTGCCGAGGAAAAACCTCGCAAGGCGAACACTTCTCTGGCGGCGCTAATTATTTCCTGCCGCTTGAAAATGCGTTCGCGTTCTTTTCTGCTAAGCTGTTGTGTAATCTGTTCCATTTATTCCAAACACAATTCGTGCACCAGCCAGTTCCCGTTTCGAACTCCCGGTCATTTTTTCGACTGACTGGTCAGATTTTACGATAAACGTGCAGAATTGTTACATAGAAATCAAGGATTTTTTTCGCCCCACCGACGTTCTGTGCTCCCGTATCCCCAAAACCCCATCTCTGTGTGATATTTCCAGCCATTGTATGCTCACATCGCCCGAACTACAGACGCGGAGCTGGCGCTCCACAGTCCTGTCCTGCCGCGGCGTAGTCCCGCATTGCGGGACGGAGACGGGTGCCTCTCCCCTCACCAACTGAATTGTAATTCCACCCCATCAATTTTACCGGCCCAGGAGCGGAGACGAGGCTGCATTGAAGGAAGCGAGGTCAGCCGTTCCTCGAGGGAAGCGTTGTATTGACGGACCGCAGCCGATGCCTGAATGGCGCTCCATACTCGGTTCGCAATCATTCCAAGGACGAAAAATGTTACGGCATTGTGCATCTCATCTGCATGAATGCGTTGACTCTTGAATTCCTTCCGGTTCGATTCCGAATCCCAGGACCACTGCCATGCGGCTTCATCCGGGTACAATTCGTCGGTGCGCCGCTCAATCAAACGCTGATTATTGAAATCACTCAAATCGGAGTAGTTTTCAATATTCACAAAAAAAGCATCCGGTTTCCCGTTGGGATCTATACCGGCGTGCTGCTGCGCAAAAATTCTCGCGTCATCCTGCACCCAGTTGCCGTAAGCGTTAATGCCCAGGGCGCCAGCCCAAAGAGCTATTTCCGCGATAAAAGGATATTGACCGCGATCGAAGCGATCGCCGTAGAGCTCGCCCATTCCCGGAAGAATAAGCGAATACACCACACCGAGAAAAGAGGATTTACGGTCTCCGTTCACCACGGCTACCGCATCATCCGGCTGTGCCGAGAATCCGGTTTGATACGCCTGCTCATAAGCTTGATGGAAGGACGGATCCTGCTGACAGAACAATGTCCGGGATTGTATTGCGATCAGCAGTAGAAAGAAAAAGAACATGAACCGGGACACGGAATGCATTGAATTACCTTGTGTTAGCATCTTTTGAATGTCTGTCAATCTAGGACGAAGCCTCACGCGGATCAAGGGGAAATTCCCTCTCCATCCGTCTCCAGGAGAGTCCGTCATTCCCCGCGAAAAATCATGGGAAGAGGAACAAAATCCTGCCCCTTCTTGCGAAGACGGCCCATTTCCTCGAACAGAAACTGAATAACATTCTCGCGTAATTCCACCACACCGATGGCAGTATTTTCACGCACAGCTGCGGTGGCGAGATCGTTCATTCGCGCTGTCATGACGTTTTCCTGTGCACTCCGATCGAGGTAGGACAGCATCGAACTTTCCAGTGCTTTGTATCCGAGAGAGGCCATGATTTCATCCACATGCCGCATGTACGTCCCGAGCGCCCGTTCCGACGTGATATAGTAGTAGCGGCTGCCCGGAAAATTTCTCACGATGTAATGAAGGTGGGAAGCGAGATCCTCGGTGTTCAGGTCCTCCGCCAGGGCGAATCGGGAATCGATCTCGCTCACAGGACGAAAATGAAGATGCAGCACAACTTCCTTGTCGGCCTTACGCATACGGGTGTGGAGTGGAATGTTGTCTTTGTTCGGTTCGAGAATGCAGGCGATCGGTTCCCGGCTCTCGATGTATTGTTCGATCTCGCTTTCGGGAGCTTCATCAAGACCATCGACCAACAGCACGATGCTTCCTGTCGCTCGTCGTACATCGCCGGTGGGCATGAACAGCAGTGAATACCGGATCTGGTTGCGGAATGTGATATGCAGTGCAATTTGTCCAAGACGTGCGTTTTCCACTGCGAAGGCTTTGCCGCCATACTCCGCAACTACAGACTTCAGATCGAGATTGACGGATGCGACCGGAAGGTCATGCGGAACCTGAACCATCCAAAGGTCACGCAGATGGCCGGCGCCTTCAAAATCGATCGATCGCTCACGAATCCACTCCGGCTGAATACCGTAGCTGTCCAGCACATTACGAACATCGCCCTCCAGGCTTTGCACTGACTGCAGATCCCGCTTGTCCTGCATTCGGGCGATGTTCGGCTGTACGAGAGTAATGTATCGATCCGCAACGAATAGAATGACGATCAAAGCGACGAGAAAACCGGCAAGCCAGATACGGCGGCGTACACCGCGGTCTTGCTGCTCGTCGTCGGCAAGTATTGCATACAGTTTTTCCCGCTCCTGTTCGTCGAATTCCCGATTTTTCATTTTCCTGTGAACGCGGGTGCGCGCTTCTCAAGGAATGCAGATGTACCTTCCTTGAAATCGTCGGTACCGCAGGAGATGCCGAAGAGCGCAGCCTCCGTGGCAAGACCTTCGCGCAACCCCATCTGAGGAACGCAGCGCAGCGCCTGCAGAGCCAAACGCACAGCGGGCTGCCCCTTCGCCGCGATTTTCGCAGCCATTTCGCGGGCGGTCTGCAATGCCTCGCCTCGCTCGACCACACGATTGACCAGTCCGATGCGATGCGCTTCTGCAGCATTAATCATGTCCCCGGTGAGAATCATTTCTGCCGCCATTCCGGGTCCGACCACGCGGGCAAGCCGCTGGGTTCCGCCATACCCTGGAATCACCCCGAGATTGACTTCCGGCTGTCCGAATTTTGCGTTCTCTGCGGCAATTCGAATGTGGCAGGAAAGCGCCAGTTCACAGCCGCCGCCCAGGGCGAAGCCGTTCACTGCAGCGATGACGGGCTTGGCTGACTGCTCGATGGTGTTGAAGACATCCTGTCCAAAAAGAGCGAATCGCTGCCCGAGGACAGCATCCTGTGCAGAAAGTTCCTTGATGTCCGCTCCGGCTACAAAAGCCTTTTCGCCGGCTCCGGTAAGAATGATTACGTCAACATCTGCATTGTCGTTGGCCTGCATAACCGCATCTTTCAATTCAACCAGGGTGTCATGATTGAGTGCGTTGAGCTTGTCAGGACGATTAAGCGTAATTACTGCGATGCGATCTGCCGCTTCGAGAAGGATATTTGCGTATGGCATAGAGCCTCTCCGTCATGGGTGGTGAGGGTGCGTGAACTGCGCTTTTGCGCCGAGTACGAACTACTAAGATACACGCCGTCACGGTTCAAATCCAATGCCGACCGTATGCGACGCGCCAAGCTCACTGTGTACCGACAGCGCGTATTCGACGCGGAATGCTCCATGACCGACCGCAAATCCAGCCGTCCATTGCCGCGTGAGCGTTGCGGCGCCGAAGCGAATCGCAAATTCCGGAAGCAACCGGTACTCCGTTCCAAGCCGGAGATTCACATCGGACCTCGATTCTTTCTCACAATCCAGCGCAAGGAGCAGCCCGTCATGCTGCCATGCGAGACCTGCACTGATGCCGGCCGGGAGCCGCTCTTCATCGGCTATCGAAGGCATGTTCAGCGCAAACCCAACGGCAGCGGCCTCCAGTCCATCGGCAACCCTGCAGCGAACGCCAAAGTCGATGATAGGAATGATGGTGTTCCCGTAGCGTGCAATATTTATATGCAGCGCCGAAATCCTTGCGCCCGCAGCAATGGCTCCGCCAACCGGAAGAGCGGCGCTTACGTCAAGTCGATGCTCGGAATAAAGTTCGAAGCCGAAGCGCTGCAGCGAGACCGCAGTATTAAATCCCGAAAAAGTTTGCGACCAGACTCCCGCTGCAGCGCCAAGTTCGGTCATACCAAACCTCGAGGGCGTCCAGAAAAGAATGCCGCCGTCTTCACTCCCGGCGAGCATTGCGGGATTGAACAAAGCGGTTTCCGCCCCGCCCGATATCGCCGCAGCGCAACCACCCATGGCCGCTGCGCGGGGACCACGTTCACGCAAATCCCCTCCGAAGCATATCATTGCCGATATGCCATCGTCGTCGTGTGCAACGCTCCGTTCCGCTGCGGTTGTCCACGAACACGATCCGTTGAAAAGAAACAGGAAGCAGGTCACGCACAATGCCTTGCCGTACCTGCCCGATTTTTCTATCTTGCTTTGATAATGCCTGTTCATAAGGACTGTTCTCCCATGTTGAAATACGTTGCAGTTATTCTGGTCCTCCTGATCATCTCAAGCCTCTCTCCGATTCACGCTCAGGAAATGGAGCTGACGACAGAGGTCACGATGGACATTCTCACTCCTTCGCAGAAGGATTACCTCGGTGATTTCGAGCAGAAGCTGAAGAATTACGTCAATGACCACCGCTGGTGCGACATTGAATTCTATGGCGACAAAATCCCTGTTCGCATGAGCGTCAATTTCCTCTCCGGCACCGAAGCAGGAGACTTTACCGCGCAGGTGGTGATCGATGCGCAACGCCGCACATGGAAGGACGGGAGGCCCACGCAGATAACAGCCCTGACCTTTCGGGCCATGGATGCCAAATGGTCGTTCAGCTATATCAAAGGCACGCCCTTCGTGCACGACGAATACCAGTACAATGAGATCGCAAGCTTTCTCGACTTCTACATGTACGTTATTCTCGGTATGGATTTCGACAGCTACGAGCCGCTCATGGGCACACCATATTATTCCAAGGCGCTCACGATCGCACAGCGTTCGCAGAGTTCGCGGCAATCGGCAGAGTGGCAGGGACAGAGCAACCAGTACAGCCGGATGAATCTGATCTCCGAATTGCTCAACGCGCAGTACGAAAGGTTCCGGGAAGCCCTGTATTGGTATTTTTACGAAGGCCTCGATTTCATGGAGACCGAAAAGGAAATGGCGCAGAAGGCGATCGCGAAGTCGATCGAGAACGTCGCCGAAATCCTCGCACGCAGCAATTCCCGTTCGGTGCTGCTGACGATGTGGCTTGAATCGAAAGGCAGTGAATTCTGCAAGCTGCTGGATGGATATTCGGATCGTGCCCGGCTGATGAACCTCCTGGCCCAAGTCGATCCTGTGCGGCAGCAGCTTTACCGACAATGCGGCTTCTGACATATGAGCTCCCTGCTCAATTTCTGAATTTATTCGCCGGTGTTTCCCTCCGGCGATTTTTTTTCTTCTGAACTCTTTTCGCCGGCGCTTTCCCTCCGGCGATTTTTTTACAGCGGTCCTGACTCCTGAATCTGCAGCGCTATTACTGCCGCTGCCCCGCTATCCCAAACTTCCTGTCGCGTCTGATTCGGTTCTTTCAAACATCTGCTGCAATGTGCGTGCATCCGGAGCTGTGGCCAGGGCGAGCATCAGTTTGATCCGCGCTTTCTGACCGTTCAGATAAGGCGCGAAGATCACGCCCGCGGCATGCAGATTGCGCCCTGCGCCGTAGTAGCCGTAGACATCATCCGTAACTCCTCTCGGACAGCGTGAAACGAGTACGACAGGTATCCCCGCTTCAAGCACTTTGACGATGCCGTCGAATGCCAGCGGCGGGACGTTGCCCGTACCCATGGCTTCCACCACGAGACCGCGCACTCCTCCGGTGATGCAGCTTTCAAAAGGAATGATGTCCATTCCCGAATAGCATTTCAGGATGTGAACGGGCTCTACGGGATCGACCATTCCGATATGGTCGTGAATGAATGGTTTTCGGAGGAACACCGGCCGGCCCTCGAATATCCGTCCTACTGGTCCGAAATCAAAGCTCATGAACGTATCGCGCTGCAGCGTATGCGTTTTTGTCACTTCGCTCGCGGCGTTGATATCTCCGCTCAAACAGCTGAGAACGCCAAGCCCGCGGAACTGACCGGACAGCAGCACCAGCATCGCATCCCGGATATTTGCAGGGCCATCCCATTCAGGATCTTCCGAATGGTTCATCGACCCTACGAGAAGTACCGGCTTGTCGGTGCGCAGCACAAGATCAAGGAAGTACGCTGTTTCTTCCAGTGTGTCGGTGCCATGGGTAATGATCACGCCTTCCACATCGTCCCGCGCGCATTCCACTTCCGCAATTTTCGCTATTTGCATCATCATCGATGGAGTGACATGCGGCCCCGGAAACTTGCCGAACTCACGAAATTCGATTTCCGCAAGCTGAGCAATATCCTTCATCCGTGAGAGAATCTGGTCACCGTTCAAAGATGGGACGGCACCACCGCTCACCGGGTCGATCGTCATGGAAATCGTTCCGCCGGTAAAAATCATCACTATACGTTTCACACAAGACTCCTTTGAAAAGAAAGCACTGCCGCGATGGGCGTGGAGATATTTATGGTGGCGAACATTGGAAAAGGCCAGTCCTCAACGAACACCCGCAGCACAACCTGCCCTTCGGCCATCGCGTTTGAAATAAATCGTACTGTGCCGATTTCTGTGTCCTCCTCGAGATGGCCCAGCTCCGCTCCCTCAACAATTTCAACTTTAATGGTTTTCTGTGAGAAAGGGACGCGTCCCCCCCAACGATTCAACCCTGCCGCGCTGATATGCGCAGTATCGCTGATTCCGGTATAGAGCTCCGGCGGCTCGATCGCGACTTCGTAGCGCACACTTCGAAGCAAGGAAGACCAGACGTACAATCCACCAGCTGCGAGAGCAACCACAAAAAACAGTATCAGGGTGGGACTGCGCTGGCGCAGCTGTTCCCTGATTCGGGACTTCGTCGCCTCCTTCGATGGATCCATCGCCGTGTTCATTCGTTCTCGCTTTGAGATTACTCGTGCTCCCTTGACAATCGGGGGAAGTTAAACCTGTCTGCGCCCTCCGATGTCCAACGCACAAAACTAGCAAGCACTCAATCACAAATCAAGGATAAACGCAATGAGACAGATCATTCTGGCAGCAGTCATCCTGCTGATGAGTTCAGCGACGATGTCCGCACAGCCGGGTCCGGAAGTAGGAGCCTGGAAAAAGATGAAGCTGACCGAAGAACAGAAGACGACTCTGAAGGCAATCCGCAGCGAAACTCAAAAGCAGATGATTGACATTCGCGCCGCACTTCAAAAGAAACAAATCGACATGAAGGCGATGGTTGAAAACGACGCCTCTGACCGTGCGGCATTCGAAAGACTTTCCCGTGAAATCGCCGATCTCCAGGTACAGCAAAAACTGGCGATGTTCGACGCAGACAAGAAGGTTGTGAAGAACCTCAATCCCGAGCAGCAGGAACAGTGGAAGGAAATCAAGAGCAAGCGCATGCAGAAGCGCATGCACCGCGGCCAGCGCCCGAATCAGGAAATGCGAGGCCCGGGCGAGATGATGGATGAAAGTCCGGATATGATGAAGCGCAGATATCCGGCACCGCCGCCTGAAGACGACTGACCCCCGACATTTTTCCCGCGCTGATGCGAGCCTCCACTCTTTGATGCGCAAACGCCCTTCCCTTTTCAGGGGAGGGCGTTTTTCTATGCAGAAAGATTTCGTTCAGAATTATTTATCCGCAACTGCAGCGCAGAGCGCAGCAGCGATGCTTTCTTTCAATTCCCCGAGCGGGACGCCAACCACCGTCACTCCGGCTGCGAGTCGATGCCCGCCGCCGCCGAATATTCCGGCGATATTATTCACAGAAAACTGTCCTCTGGAGCGAAAGCTGATCTTGATTTGATCTGTGAACTCGGTCAGCAGCGCCGTTACCTCGACTCCGCGGATGGAGAGTCCGCTGTTGACGATATTCTCAACATCTTCGACCGTCGTTCCGGTCTCAACGAACATCTCTTTCGAAACGACGAGAATCGTCACTTTCCCCTCACAGTACTGCTCGATTCCCGCAAGAATCATTCCCAGCAAACGTGTCCGCCCCATCGGATATTCATCGAATATCAGGCGATGTATCATGGTCGGATCGACCCCAGCTTCCAGCAGACGAGCGGCGATGCGATGCACCCGGGCTGTCGTGCGGTCAAAGCGAAACGAACCCGTATCCGTCATGATGCCGACATACAAGCCAAGCGCAATCGGGTAGGTGAGCACGGTCTGATCGACCTCGAGGATATCGTGAACGATTTCCGATGTGGAAGATAATTCCGGAATGCTGCAATAAAAATCGGCGAATGCCTTCGGTTCGAGATGATGGTCAATCACAAGCTTGCGTGCAGTTGACGAACGGAACGGGGCTTCCATTTGCCGGACCCGCTTGATATCGTTCAAGTCCATCGCAACCAGCAAATCTGCGGATGCAATCACGCTGTCATGCAGCGCCGGGTTATAGAGTTCGACATTTCCGTCTTCGTTGAGGAAGCCCAGGTTTTCGGGTGCGGCATCGCAATTGATGATTCGGACGTCCTTGCCTGCATTCTTCAATGCTCCGAACAATGCGGATTCACTCCCAATCGCATCGCCGTCTGGATTCAGGTGCGTGGTAAGCACAATGTGCGTCGCCTCGTGCAGCAGCCGTATACATTCCTTGATTCCAATGATGTTGTTCGCGTCAGTCATTATTCCATTTCCTCCAGCTCAGCGGCCAGGAGCTGTTTTTGATGCAGATCGGCGTACAACCCCTGCAGAGTCACGAGTTCCTCGTGCGTCCCCTGCTCGGAGATTTTCCCGTCCCGCAGAACTATGATATGATCCGCATTTTTCACAGTCGAGATGCGGTGACTGATCAGAATGCTTGTTCGATCGGCCATGACATCTCTGAGCTGAAGCAGAATGTCTTCTTCCGTATGAGTGTCGACCGCGGAGAGTGCGTCGTCGAGAATGAGAATGGACGGCTTGCGCAGCACTGCCCGCGCAAGACTCACCCGCTGCTTCTGTCCGCCTGAAAGTGTGATGCCGCGTTCTCCCAGCATGGTCTCATATTGTCTGGGAAAGTCCACAACATCCTTATCTATCTGCGCGATGGAGGCAGCCCATAACACATCTTCCTGAGTGGGATCATCAACGCCGTAAGCGATATTGTTCAGCAGTGTGTCGGAAAACAGGAATGTTTCCTGCGTGACATAAGCGATGTGGTTTCGAAGTACTTCCACCGGGATGCGCCGGATGTCGACGCCGTCGATGCGCAAGGTCCCTTCCGTCGCGTCAAACAATCTCGGGATAAGATTGACGAGCGTGCTTTTGCCAGAACCTGTCAGTCCGACGATACCGAGAGTCGTGCCGGCCGCGATATCGAGCGTGATGCCGCTGAGCACTTCCGGACCACCCTGCTGATAGCTGAATTGGACGCCCGAAAACTCTATGCCTCCGTTGATTGTAATGATCTGATGATCTGTGGACTCGCCGTCCGCAATCTCAGGCTCAATATCGAGTACACGTTCGAGCCGTTTCATCGAGGCCGACGCTCGTTGAACCAGACCCACGACCCAGCCGATAGCAGCCATGGGCCAGATCAGCATGCCAAGATAAATGATGAACTGTGTGAGTTCGCCAAGCGTGAGCTGTCCGGCGATCACGTCGCGTCCGCCGAGCCAGATGATCAGAATGACGGAGAATCCGACGAGCATGCCGATCATTGGCATGAAGAGTGATTGAATCCGAACCATGCGCATGTTACGCACCCGGTATTCCTCGCTCAATTCCAGAAACACACTGGTCTCGTATGCCTCGCGCAGATAAGCCTTCACAACGCGTATGCCGGAAATGCTCTCCTGCGTGCGCGCAGTCAGCGTGCCGTATTGTTCCTGAATTTCTTCATACCGTTTGTGTATCACGGACCCGACTTTGTACACGGCAAAGGAAAGCACCGGAAGCGGGAGCAGTCCCCAGAGGGTCAGCAGCGGGTGAATCGATACGAGGAGCCACACGATGATGACGAAATTAAAGACCGTGTTGGCCGAATACATTACCGCGGGTCCGACGAACATGCGCACCGCGGAAATATCGTTGCTGGAATAGGCCATCAGGTCGCCGGTTGTGGTCGTGGAAAAGAAGCTCTGGGAAAGCTTCAGCACGTGCTTGAGAAAATCGTTGCGCAGATCGTATTCGATGCGGCGCGACACGACGATGATGGTCTGACGCGTGAGGTAAAGAAAAACACCGCTGAATGCTGCCACGCCAACGAGCATGAGTGCGTAGCGGATGAGCGTTGCCGCGGACAGATCCGCGTTGAGGCCATCGACGGCATCGCGGATAATCACCGGAGCGATAACAGCAAATATGGTTGAGAGGAAGATATAGAGGACGCCCAATAGCAGCGTCTTGCGGTACCGTCGGAAGTAGGGCGCCAGTCTCAAGAGTGATTTCATGAAAGGCCCCACTTCCCGATTATGGATATCACCTCTTCCCAGGAATGCGCGACAGCATCCGCGGCGGTATGCTCAGCCTGGTTTTCAGCATGATACCGTCCGCTCTCGTCTCCACGAAATAAAATGGAACGCATTCCCATCGCTTTCGCGCCGGCAATATCAGTGCGTTCGATGTCTCCAATATGTACGGCATCCTTCGCAGAGGCGCCAAGCTCTCCGAGAGCACGTTCAAACATTCGGGGATGCGGTTTGGAGACGCCGGTTTCATCCGAAAATATCATTGCGCCGAAGTGATCGGCTACGCCGTGCGCTTCGAGCACCTGCCGGAGAACCCTGCCGGGAGAATATGCTGTATCTGAAATCAAGGCAAGCGGAACCTTCGCAGCGAGCTCCCCCAGTGCAGCGGCGCAGCCGGGAAGCAGTCCCGGCATTCCTTCGAGGATGCTGTCTTCTATGCGTGCAACCGTACTCACATGGAGCTCGGAAGGAACATCAAACCCGAGAAAATCCCAGATGACATGCAGGCTCTCGTCGGCACTCAATGTTCGCTGCTCGCCGTGCCAATGCCGTTCGAACGTGTTGTAGGAATGGTCGTAGGCAGCCGCTACTTCGTCCTCGTTCCAGGGCTTCCCAATAATGCGATACACATCCGCCATTGCCCGATTGCGGGCGGCCCGGCGCAGAGTGCCGTTGCGCGAGTCGACGATGGTATTCCAGAAGTCTATGGTAATTGCTTGTATCATGGTAATCATTCACAACAACAAAAAGATGACAAAAGCTCCCGATCCGGATAATGGATGCGGGAGCTTTTATCAGACAATGACAGAAGCCTAACCGATCATGGTGAAACCGGTGTAATGCTGCAGCGGTTTGGGCACGATGATTTTCCCGTCGGGTGTCTGGTAATTTTCGAGAATTGCGACCATCAGTCGTGAAGTGGCTAGTCCGGACCCGTTGAGCGTATGAACAAACTGGGGCTTGCTGCGCTGACCGTCGGGACGATAGCGAATGTTCGCGCGGCGCGCCTGGAAGTCCTCGAAATTACTGCAGGACGAAGCCTCGAGCCACGCATTCTCCGCCGGGGACCACACTTCTATATCGTATGTCTTCGCCGAAGAGAAGGAAGTATCGCCCGAGCAAAGCAGCAGCACGCGGTAAGGAATTTCAAGAAGCTGAAGGATGTGTTCAACGTTCACAACCAGCGCCTCCAGCTCATCGTAGGATTTTTCCGGCTGCACAAATTTCACCAGCTCGACTTTGTTGAACTGATGCACGCGCAGGAAACCCTTCGTCTGCTTCCCGTAGGAACCGGCTTCACGGCGGAAGCAGGCAGAATAGCCGCAGAAATAGGTCGGGACCTGTTCGGTCTCGAGTATCTCGTCGCGGTACATATTTGTGATCGGCACCTCGGCGGTGGGAATCAGATACAAATCGTCATCAGCGCAGCGGTACATGTCTTCCGCCATTTTCGGGAGCTGTCCTGTCCCGATCATTGAGTCGGTGTTCACAACGAACGGCGGAAAGACTTCGCGATAGCCGTGCTCGCGCAAATGTGTGTCAAGCATGAAATTGATCAATGCACGCTCAAGTGTCGCACCATTTCCAACGTACAGCGGAAAACCGCTGCCGCTCAGCTTTGTACCGCGTTCGAAATCAAGGATATCAAGCTTGCGCCCGAGCTCGATATGATCAAGCAACTTGTGTTCAGCCGTTTCATTCTTTCCGACCGTGTGCGGAGGTATCCACGAACGTATTTCAACGTTTTCCGCAGTTCCGTGCCCGATGGGAACGCTTTCATGACAAATGTTCGGCAGAGCGCGCACGCGATCCAGCAGTTCGGCATCAACCGCGCGAAGTTCATCATCAAGCTGTTTGATAGTGTCGGACACACCCTTCATCTCGGTGATCTTCGCTTCAGCGTCTCCCTTTTCCTTTTTCAGCTGTGCGATTTCCTGCGAGACTACATTGCGGGTGTTTTTCAGCACCTCGACTTCCGCGATGATCTCCCGGCGGCGGCGGTCGTTTTCAATAACCGCGTCGACATCTCCCTTTTCATTTTTGTTCAGAACGCCCTGGCGCACGAGGTCCGGGGTTTCGCGTATGCGCTTCATGTCGAGCATATCGTGTTCACACCTTGTATGGAGTTAGAAAAACCTGTTGTCGGTCAAAAGATCAGTATGCGAAACACCGTCGCGCAGCTGCTGACGCATGCGTTCAAGCCCGCGCGCCGTGTCGCTCAGCCGCTCATTGCATGCGGCTTCGAATTTCAGCGTAATGAAAGTGCTGTCGGGCGGACGGTTCGCGCTCTGCCCGATTTCCGCAGATGTTGTTGGAGAAATCAGTGACGCGTCGAATCCGAAAACTTCGGCAATTTTCTGCGCAAAAGAAAAACGGTCGAGTGATTCAGGGCCTGATACGTGGTACACGCCGCTCGCGCCGCGCTCCACCAGTTTGAGAATGCCGTAGGCCAGATCATCGGCAAGTGTGGGATTCCCGCGCTGGTCGTCCACCACGCGGAAAGCGGCGTCCTTTTCGAACTGAGCCAATACCCAGGAGACAAAATTCTGCCGCACTTCGTATCCCGTTCCGTACAGCACCTGTGTACGGACAACGATGCCATCGACCGGACCCGAAATCAGCGCGTTTTCCGCTGCCAATTTCGATTTGCCGTAGTAACTGACAGGTCGGGGACGCGAAGTTTCATCATACGGCGCCGAGCGTCCGTCGAACACATAATCAGTCGAAAGCTGCACGACACGGCAGCCTTCAATGCGCCGTGCGGGAATGATAAGATTTTTCAGACCATCTACATTGACCTGCCACGCTGCGAGCTTGTCTTCTTCACAATCGTCGACATTGGTCATTGCTGCAGTGTTGATGATCACATCAGGCCGGTAGGAACCGACCAGGCTTTTCACATCGCTGAGATGAGAAATGTTGAGCTGCTGATAGTCGAATCTCTTGTTGATGAAAAATGTCCGTGCTGCGAGATCAGTCAGAAGAAGTTCATGATTTGTCTCGCGGCCGAAAACGAGCGCGAGTTTCTGACCAAGAAGTCCGTGAACGCCGGTGATCATGACTCTCATCAAGCAACTCCCCGCAGGTGGTTTCGCAGTCCGGCCATCCCTGACGATCCCGGTATGCCTGCAACATAAGACGCAGCGTGTGCCGCGCGATTCGCTGCATGATGCAGGGCTTCGCCTCGTGCCAGTCCCATCGCGAGCGTGCTGCCAAAGGCATCCCCGCAGCCGGTTGGGTCAACCGTCCGCACAGGAGGCACCGCAGGAATATGCAGCTTCCGCTCAGGAGAGCTGAAGATATCCGCGCCCGCCTCGCCTCGCGTGAGAACGAAATAGCGGGGCTCAGCGGCCTCGAAAAGGACACGCAGACGTTCCGCCTCTCCACCATCGGCAGGAATCAACGCTTCGAATTCCCGCTCATTGCATTGCAGTACATCGCCGGCATTCAGCCATTGCTGCCAGTGTTCGGAAGGCGCGGGTTCCCGTCGGCCATCCTCATGCACGCGGTAGGCAATCATGTGTAAATCGATGTAGACTAGTCGTCCGTTCCCGCGCAATCCTGCAGCGGTTTCGAGAGATATATCATGCCCGGTCATCATGTTGAGATAAATGAGATCCGAGGACTCGAGAAGCGGAGCGATGCGTTCCGCCTCAATCGGACCAAGACTCTTAACAAGCTGCGTATTGTATTGCGATGCCGACACGTGAAAGAGACGGACCTTCGTGGTGTCTTCATCGACCTGCCAACAATGCCGAATATCGATTTGAGGAAATTCCTCAGTGATGGATTGAATGACCCCCGCAGCATCCTTTCCGAAGGGAAACACCGGGAGGAGAGCGTCTCCGTCAGCGGTAAGTGCGCTGAACGTGGTCAGCGGGAAGGCGATGCCTCCCGGGCTCCGATACACATTGCCGTCGAAGCTGTGAATTTCATCCAGGACAACATGCCCCAATACCAGAGTCGTCATTTGCCCAGCGGCTTCCCCGCCCCGTCGGAACTGCTGTTCCCTTTCGGCTTAATACCAAGCTCTGCTTCACGTCGGTCGATTTCCTGAAGGCGCCTTTGCAGTTCTCTCATCTTCCGTACATAGGAAGATTGGAGAGGTTGTTCCACTTCGAATTCTTCGCCCGCAAAGACGCGGCCGAACAGCCAATGTTCACGCATCGCGTGAATGCCCTTTGCCGCCTGATCCGCAGCATTGCCTGCATCATAAGTGACATCGCTCAGAGCGGCTAGAAACATAGTCAACGAATCGTAAAGAGCCCGGTCGTTCATGAGCAGACCAAGCGTACCCTCCCCGTCGTTGAGCTTGTTCAGTATGGAAGCAGCACTCTCGGTCACTCGTACAGCATTATCCAATGCTGTATCGGCTTTGATTGCGATCGCATCGAGTGTTTTCTGGCTGGTCTTCAGGAGGGTGGACAAATTGTCAAGCTGCCTGTTGGTATTACGGAGTCCCTCTTCGGCCTGAACGGCGATATTCACCAGACGCTGATAGACTTCGTCGTCGGTGAGAAGTTTGCCGATCGTACCATCACCACGATTCAACCCACGGAGCATTACGTTGAGCTCGGTGGAAACCTGTTTGATGGTATCAGCGATGGAGATGAAATTGTCAGCGATGCTGCTGAGTGCGAAAGGAGGAACGCCGTGGATAAATCCGTAATTCTCAAGCTCCGCCATTTTCGGAGATCCGATACTCAGGCTGATGAATTTATTGCCGACCAGTCCTTCCTGTTTGATTTCAGCCTGCGAATCTTTTTTTATGAATGCTCGAATGTCGGCATCGAGGCGCAGAAGGATCCTGATGGAATCGGCTTTCGGTGTCAGTGTAATTTCCGTTACCGTACCGACATTATAGCCCGAAAGCATGACCGTCGCGCCTGGCTTCACGCCCTCGACGTTGGTAAAATTCACCTGCACGAAAAATACACTGCTGAATAATTGGCTTTTCTCACCAACGAAAAATATTCCGACGGCAAACGTGAGTATTCCGATAAAAATCAGAAACCCGACGCGTGCGCGGGAGAGACTTGTCTTCTTCATACTATCACCTGAAAGAATGCCCGTGTGTAAGGGTCGGTCGACTGTTTCATCTCATCGTAGCTGCCACTGTGCTGAAATACACCGTCATCGAGAATGTAAATGCGATTCGCAATAATGCGGGCGCATTCAAGATCGTGCGTGACGGTGATGGAAGTGATGCCGAACTGTTCCTCCAAGCTTAGAATCAGTTCACTGATTTCCCGCGCGGTAATCGGGTCGAGCCCTGCAGTGGGCTCATCGTAGAGCACGATACGCGGACGCTGGATGATCGCGCGTGCAAGCCCGATCCTTTTTTTCATTCCGCCGCTGAGTTCCGAAGGCATTTTGTCAACGGAATCTTCAAGACCGACGAGCCCCAATTGTTCCATGACCCGTTCCGTGATTTCCTCTTCGCCGGCATCCGAGTGCTTGCGCAGCGGAAATTCCAGATTCTCTCTCACAGTGAGTGAATCGTAAAGCGCCGCGTACTGGAACACGTAGCCAATGCTCTTGCGCAGAAGGTTCAGCTCCCGGGTTTTGAGGTCCATGACCATCTGCCCCATAACCTCGATGCTGCCCTTTTCCGGCGTCAGCAAACCGACCAGGCTTTTGAGCAGCACGCTTTTTCCGATTCCGCTGCGCCCGAGAATGACATCGCTCGAACCGCTGAGCACCTGCATGCTCACGCCCTTGAGCACCTCGAGGTCGTCAAACGATTTCCATACGTCCTTGACATCTATGAGAATGTCGCTCTGTACCTCACTCATAAGCCGGGACCCAATAAAAGCAGCGTCAACTGAATGATTACCATGTCCAGAAAGATAATGTTGAGAGAAGCGAGCACGACTGCCGAAGTCGCGGCACGGCCAACGCCTTCGGTCCCCCTGCTGGTATTGAAGCCCTGATATGCGCCGATAAGTCCGATTATATACCCGAAGGCGATCGTTTTACCAATACCGGGCAATACATCGTAAAAACGGAGGCTCTGCACGACCTCAGTGAAATACAATTGCAGGCTGGAATTATTCGAGATCCACTCGGCAAGGTAGCCGCCAAAGATAGCCAGGAAATCTACGTAGGCGGTGAGGAGCGGAAGAATCAGTGCGCATGCGAGTACGCGCGTGACGACGAGATAGTTGAATGGATCGACTGCCGATACTTCAAGCGCGTCAATCTGTTCGGTCACCTTCATAGAGCCGACTTCCGCACCGATGCCGGAACTGACGCGTCCGGCGACAATAAGGGCGGTGATGACCGGACCCATCTCCCTGACAATCGTCAATGCGAGCATGGCGGGGAGAAATCCGCCCGCGCCGAAGCGATCCAGCGTTGGACGCGATTGAAGCGCCAGAATCATCCCCATGATAAGTCCGACAACGGTCAGCAGCGGTAAGGATTTCGCTCCGAGTTCATCAAAATGCTTGCGCACCTGTCCCATTTCGTAAGGCGGAACGAACACATATTTGAAAAACCGCAGTCCGAACATGGTGATTCCGTACACCTGGTCCATGGCACTGCGAAGTCTGCCGCGTATCAGCTTGATATACGATATTTGTACTTCGTTCCTGGGCGTAGCCACTCGAGTTTCCTTTCTGGACGAATCAGTAAGTTATCGGATTCGGCCTGCAATTCCAACCAGAAGCACCCATTCGCAACCGCCAAAATGATGAACCTGAAGGCTCATCCTCCAGGCGTTCATTCACGCTCCTTGCCGAACTCTTCCAGCCAGAACTTGATTTCAATTTCTGACAAAGTACGATTTTTCAAGTTCATCTCGACCATGTCCGGCTTCACCCTTTGTTCACCTTTGATAAATTCCTGCGCAGAGAGCAGGGCGGCACCGCAGGCTGCTGCATGAGCGCGCACTTCATTATCTGATGAAACGACCAACGCCATGCGCGGATGCCGGTCTTGCTCGAGATTGTGGCGTATCCAGTCATCGGCCGTCCGCGTCAGCGAAAACACAACGGAAATCGAAGCACCGGCACCGATGACTTCTCCATGCCCATCGAAAACAAGGACAATCTTTCCTTTTCCACTCATGCGCTTGCGCACAAACTCCACAAGACCCCGCCTCGCAGCGTCTGCATTGGATTTCATCATCCGCTCAAGCCGGCTGATTTTATGCAGCAGATTGTATCCGTCTATATATGTGCGCTTGTATTCCATACCACTCCTAACAAACGCATCCTCCTTTCCATTCGCAACTCCCCCGCAATATTCTCTTCCCCCACCCAACCTCTTAACTTCTTAACTTCTTAACTTCTTAACTTCTTCACTTTTTGACTTCTTAACTTTTTGACTTTTTGACTTTTTGACCCGGCTTCGTCCCGCTATGCGGAACTTCGCCGTGGCAAGCCCGCTTTTTTACGCCTTCACGTCTTCACGCCTTCACGTCTTCACGCCTTTACGCCTTCACGCCTTTACGCCTTTACGTCCTCACTCCTTCACGTCTTCACCCAAAAATAAACCCCGAACTAGCGCCGGGGTTTAACATAAACTCTTGAGATTGATCAGAGATTTCCTCTTCGCTCCTGCTCACGTTCAATGGATACGAACAACGCCTTGAAATTGCCCTTGCCGAAGCTCTCCGCGCCCTTGCGCTGGATGATTTCAATGAAAAGCGTGGGACGATCTTCCACCGGCTTTGTGAAAATCTGCAGCATATAGCCCTTATCATCGCGGTCGACGAGAATGTTCAGTTTGCGCAGAGGTTCGATATCCTCGTCGATTGGACCCACGCGATCCAGAAGATCGTCGTAGTAGGAATCGGGAATATCAAGAAACTCCACACCCTGCGCGCGCATTTTGGATATCGTAGCGATGATATCGTCGGTTTCAATCGCGACATGCTGAACGCCGGCACCGTTGTTGAAATTGATGTACTCTTCGATCTGGGATTTCTTAAGACCCTCCGCGGGCTCATTGATGGGGAATTTGATCCATTTACTAAAATTCGACACCACTGTAGAACGCAGCGCGGAATACTCTGTCGAAATATCGCCATCATCGAAGGTGACAAATTTCGAAAACCCGAACACGTCGATATAGAACTGCACCCAGTCTTCCATCTGATTCCAGTCCACATTTCCGACGATATGGTCAATGTGCTTGAGTCCGACGGAACGGGCGAGGGGATCCTCGGGCATGGCCTGGAAGCCGGGCAGACACGGACCGTCGTAATCGATACGTTCGATGAACGTGTGCACCGTGTCGCCGTAGGTCGCGATGGTGGCGATCTTCATGCTGCCATGCGAGTCGTGTATGATCTGCGGTTCACGAACCGGCCGTGCACCGCGTTCGACCGTGGTTTTGAAGCAGAACTCAGCGTCCGTTGTTTCGATCGCCACATCCCGAACACTGTCTCCATGCTTGCTGAGAAAAGGGATGATGCCATCTTCAAGCAGCGGTGTGGTAAGAATAAAGAGCACCTTGCCCTGCTTCAGCGCATACGATACGCGATCTCGAACGCCGGTTTCCGGACCGAGATATCCGACAAGGGAAAAGCCAAACGCCAGGCGGTAGTAGTAGGCCGATTGCTTTGCGTTTCCGCAATAGATTTCAACATGATTGACCGCACGCAGCGGGAGAAGATCCTTTTTGAGTTCGTGCGTTTCTACCTGCATTTCAGCTCCGTATATCTGTGAAACTCTTCGTTAATCTGTTGCTTCAAGAACACCGCAAAAGAGTTCCGCGGTTTCCGCATCGATGTTTGTGCAGCGGATTTTTCGCAAACTTCCGCTGTATGTATTAATGAAGATACGTATTGTCCGAATAATAATCTCTGCCGACAGCAGTTTTGGAAAGCCATAAATCCCGGAGCTGATCGCGGGCATCGAAATGCTCTCGCAGTGCAGCTCCGAAGCAAGCGTCAGACTGCTGCGTACCGCATCGGCCAGCAGTTCTTGCTCACCGCTCTCTCCGTCGTTCCATATAGGACCCACCGTATGAATCACATACTTCGCCTGCAGCAGCCCGGCTCCGGTGTGAACTGCGTGGCCGGTCTTCACCCTCCCGATGCGGCGGCTTTCCTGCTGAATGATCTCGCCTCCCTCCATCACTATCGCACGCGCCACTCCCCCGCCGTGATCAAGATTGGCGTTGGCGGCATTTACGATGGCGTCCACGGTTTCTTCCGTTAGATCACCTTCAACGATTTCTACACGAACATTATTCCACTCGCGCACAAGCAGGGTTTTCCCCGGCATAGCATGTGCTCCAGAAAAATTATTGAATGAGAAAGAAAAGATGGGAAAAGCGCAGGAAAAATAAAAACGAAGCGCCAAGGCCCGGAGTGCCGAACCTGTTTATTTTACCGGCACTTGACAATGTACACTTACCTGTTCATCTTGCATCATCCTTAAATTAAGAGTCAATACCGAGTAGCGCCACACACGTAGCTCGCGGAGGATTGTATGAGATATTTCCCTGCCGTGCATCATTGTATTCTTGCCTGCTTCGTTTCTGCACTCCTTTCGCCGGGCTGTGGTGTGTCAGGTGGTGAGGGCAGCGATATCCCCATTACTACCGAATCCGCCGAGGCGCGTACATTTTTTCTGAATGGACGCGATGCTTACGATGTCGGACGAAACGATGACGCAATAGCATTTTTCGACAAGGCGCTTGCTGCCGATTCAACGTTCGCACTTGCCTGCTTCTATCGGGCCCGGGTGGCAACGACAACGGCAGCATGGAAATATTATGCGGACCTTGCGCAACGGTTTGCCCCTTCGGCGTCGGAAGGAGAACGCGTACTTATCTCAATGCTTCAGGCAGAAGCACAAGGAGATTTGCCGCAGCAGCTGCTGCTCGCTCGTCAGCTGAAAAACAGATTCTCGGAGAGCCCGCGCGCACTCTATGAATATGCCACTGTATTGTCAGCAAGTAATAAAACGAATGAAGAACGCTTATTGCTGGAAACTGCTATCGATCTGAACGGGCTCTTTGCACCTGCCATGCGCGCTCTCGCGAACTCCTATCTCTTCGAAGATCCTCGTGATCTGCGCGAGGCGGAAACCTTCGCCCGCAGATACGTCGAGCGCTATCCGGAAGAAGCTGATGCACATATCATCCTGGGTGACGTCTACCGCGCCGGGATGCGGCTCGAGGAGGCTCGCGGAGAATACACCCGGGCAATGATGGTGGATAAAACTTCGTTTCTCGCTTACGTAAAACGCGGACATGCCCTTACCTTCATCGGCCTCTTCAATGACGCGCGAAAGGATTTCGCCAGGGCCGCTGAACTCGGAATCGGACCAGCCAAGGCGCGTGCAGCCAACTACCGGACTTTCACCTGGATTTATGCCGGCGAACTCAAGGAAGCGCTCCGCGAAAACGAGAGCCTCATCAAGAGTCTGCCTTTACTCGGCTTCGAGGAGAGCATAGATTTCCAGCCATACATGGATACATGGCGGAACCGATTCCGCATGAGTGTGGAGATTTCGGAATTCGATGAGGCAGAGAAGGCTCTTGCACAGTTCGAGAAGTACGCACACGAAATTGCGCGACAGGTCAAGACAGCGAATTTCATTCAGACAACTGAATCGGAAATCGCGTTGTTTCACGGGCAGCTCGCCCTCCAACGCGGCGATTACATTGCCGCATCCGGACATGCAGCTCGTTCAATCGATTTTCTCCGAAATATTCGAAGCGCTAGAAAACGAGAGAACACAGAGCTGTTGATGGGACAAATCACACTTCAGCTGAAGGATTATTCGCTGGCATTGGAACATCTGGACGAAGCAAATCAGGATTTGATTCAGGTGAAATTTTATCGGGGCCTTGCGCTTGCAGCTCTCGGACGCGAGGCTGAAGCGCAGGAGCTGTTTCAAGAAGTCGCCAACTGGGACTTCAATGACATCGAATACGCTCTGATACGTGAAAAAGCCATCTCTCTACTGCTATGAACGCATTGATCTGCAACCATGCTTTTCCCTTTGTTCCTTCTCCCCATCGCGGTATATTTAGATGATATTCTCGCACCGGATTGAAAGAACCTATGCCCAATACTACAGATCACACATTCCATATTCCGGTCCTCGGTGTCGCCTTCTCTGTCGACGCGCCGGTCAAGGTCGCGAAGTACGGAATCTCCTCCGTTGTGTCGTTGGTTGACGACGGACTTCTCGAGCACCTTCGCAGGCATTTCTGCAAGAAATTTGGCTGGGATTTCCAGGAAATCAACGACCATGACGATGACGCCCGTGCGCGCCGCACTACCGAATATCTGAACGTACTCAAGCGCATCGTGGACCGGGACTTCGCTGCGCTCCGCGACAGTGAATTCACGAGCGGTTCGGATATTAATAAATATTTTGAACTTCTGCCGGATCACTCCGATCTGAAGCGATCCTATCTCCAGATGCTCGCTGAAGATGATCAGGAACTGAAGCACCGCCAGCAGAACGAATTGCGCAAAAGGATGACCGTTGGCATCATCGATGTAAACATCATGACCAAGGTCGACAAAGCGAATAGAACCCGGGAAGGCGTCCTTCTGCCGAATCAGTTCAACGATGCGCATGCCTCATTGCGGGGCTTCGCCATGAGCGATCTCGATAGTGCTGTCGTTCTTTCCGCAGGCATGAATCCGCGTCTCTACAGCTACTGCAGCCAATTCAAAGACTTTTATCCTGACGAGAACGGCCATCTGAAAAAACGCATCACCATCAAGGTGAGCGATTTCCGCTCCGCTCTGATCCAGGGGAAATTCATGGCCAAAAAAGGGATCTGGATTTCTGAATACCGGATCGAGTCAGGTCTGAATTGCGGCGGTCACGCTTTCGCCACCGATGGATATCTCCTCGGCCCGATTATGGAGGAATTCCTCACCCGCCGTGAAGAGCTGCTCGCAGAACAGCGTGAGCTGTTTTCAGCCGCAATGCTTCAGCATGAAATTCAAGTCGATGTTGATGCAATGAAGATCGTTGTGACCGTTCAAGGCGGCGTCGGAACCGTCACCGAGCACGATTTCCTCCTTCGCCGCTACAACGTGTCATCCGTTGGCTGGGGAAGTCCCTTTCTGCTCGTCCCGGAGGTCATGAACGTTGATGCTGAAACACTCGAAAAATTGCGGGTTGCCAAGGTTGATGACCTGTATTTGAGCGAGATTTCTCCCTTGGGCGTACCGTTCAACAACCTGCGAGGCAACTCGAAGGATATAGAGAAAGATGAGCTCATTGAAGCCGGAAAGCCGGGCAGCGCCTGCGTAAGGAAATTCCTTTCCCTGAATACTGAATTTTCCGAGAAGCCGCTCTGCACGGCCTCAATCACTTATCTGAAGAAAAAGCTGGCTGTCCTCCGTGAACGTCACGAAGAACACACGATGGAATACCGTGATGCCTACAACGCGGCAACAGCGAAAGCCTGCCTTTGCGAGGGATTGACGGTCAGCGCCTTGACGGTGAATAATCTCAACCTGCCGAAATTCAGCAAGGCCGTATCCGTTTGTCCGGGTCCCAATCTCGCGTATTTCTCAAATATTTCCACCCTTCGCGAAATGGTCGACCACATTTATGGTCGTCTGAATATCATGACAGACCCCGACCGACCCAATATGTTCATCAAGGAGCTGCAGCTCTATATCGACTTCTATCAGCGTCTGCTTGAAAAAAACGTCGATGATCTCCAGTTAAAGGCACGCACCCTTCTGCACACCTTCCATGAAAATCTGATGAACGGTATCGAGTACTATCGAGGCCTTCTCCCTGACATTCGTGAAGAGTCAGAGCATATGCTTCTCCGCATGCGGCACGAACTCGAACTGCTTGAGCAGCGGCTGATGGAGCTTTCTCCATTCATTCTGCTTGAAGAATCCATGGCTGCCGATCCAGTCACAGCCAGCTGACCCGCAGGAGTATCGTAATGTCCCTCCCCGACTGGACCCGTGAATTTCCGGGCGCCATAACCCTCTGTGATGCTGACGGAATTATTCTGAGCATGAACGACCGCGCCGTCGCCACTTTCTCGGCTGACGGGGGCTCCAAACTTATCGGCAGCAATGTGCTTGATTGCCATCCTGAACCCTCGCGCAGCAAGCTCGCCGCTATGCTTCAAGACCAAAGCAGCAACCTCTACACAATCGAAAAAGCGGGCAAGAAAAAGCTGATAGCCCAGCTCCCCTGGTTTAATCAGGGAGAGTTCGCAGGTATTGTGGAACTCTCACTCGAACTCCCCGCAGACATGCCACATTTTAATAGGGACGCAAAGAGCGAATAGAGTATCGGATCTGGCTTACCGCCGAAAGATTTCCAAAAAAAGCCGCGAAGGACTTATATCCTTCGCGGCTTTTCCTTTACGCAGCATTATCTATTTCTGCAGCAGCATCTTTCTCGATTGAAGGTCGACATGGTGCTCATCCCCCGTCGCATACAGCGTGACTGTTTGGGCCGAAGCCGGGGCCGTAAGCACGAATGAATACGTGTACGAGCCTCCGCTGTAGCGCTTCGTTCCGTTGGTGATCAATTCACCTTTTGAGAGTTTCAGATTTGCATCCGCCGGTGCAAGAGTTCCCGCGGACGCTGCGATATCCGCACATACCGAAGATCCGCTGCCACCGCTGATTCTCACCTGATATGTTCCATTTTTCCCGACAGAAAGCGTGTCAGGTCCGCTGATGCTCACCTGAACTGTGGAATTGACACTCGCATGACAGCCCCCGCATCCGGCCGTGCCGCTCATCATTGTCCTGCCTGTATAATTCGCATGCGCGAAGGCATAGCTGAGCGCGATAATCGAGACAGTCAGTATCGTTAAAGAACAAAGCAGCTTTTTCATGATTTAACACCAGCAAATAAATATGAGAGCAATAGTTGCGTGTAAGGACCACTTCCCGCATGCAGAGGTTACATAAACGAAGCAGAGAATGTTGGCGAAATAGTCGGGATCACCGAAGCTGCTGAATATCAACTCCCTCCGGTACACCCTGCGGGAACCTGGCGAACAGCCTCAATTCCCGCCGCGAAATATCGCTGTCGGAATATGTATATGAACTGCTTCCTCCCACCGTCACGGCGATCACAGATACATACCCAACGCGAACACATAGTTTTGGTTGCGCAGTGGTGCGGTGGGTTCGTCGGGGAAGGTCGGCATCTGCAGCGTGTTCCAGCCAATGGTGAACCGGTATTCGAAGAACCAGTCTTTCCCGACGAAGGGTGTTTCCACGCCAGCGCCATAAATGAGGCTGTAATCGAAATCGTCTAAACCGCGTATTTTGTCAGCATATTTAAACGATATCAGAGCACCTTCTTCTTCCACGGTACCGTCCAGCTGCACCCTGCCGTTGAGCAATATTGACAACGCATAACCGCAGGTTCCGTATAGCTTGAATGTACCGAGGTGGGCAAAGGTGTAGCGAAAGACCAGGGGAATTTCGAAATAATTGAGATCATAGAGAGTATAGGTTTGCACCGATTGCGCGGGTATTCCGATATCATGGCGGGATCCTTTCATGACATAGAGGAATTCCTGCTGGATGCTGAAGGATTCCGTGATCGGATACTGCATCATGAATCCCCCTGCAGCAGCATGCCGCGAAAAAGTGCTCACGGTGTACTGATTATCTACAGGCGTAATCCCGTACTGAAGCGACATGCTGTACCCGCCTTTGAATCCGATTCGAATTCCGGTCTGCGCTGAGAGAGGCATTGTGAACAACAGCAGCACCATGGTAAGTGCAGTGATTACACCGATCATCTAGTTGATCCTGGTGTATTTCATATCTACCACGATGTCCTGCTTCGGGTCGGTCGGCGTAAAATTAATGGCCATGATCCTCGTAAGCGTCAGCAAGGTTGCGTCTACCTTGAACTGGACTGTATCGTCGATTCCTGCCCCTGTAACAGTCAGATTATTTCCAGTCGCGCTCCATGTTCCTGAAATCGTGTCCTGACTGCTGTCGGAATATGTCGTGAATACAGCGGCAGCGCCACCCGTTTTGAATTCCAGAACCGACTTCGCCGCCCCGGTTCCCGACATTCCCAGAAATTGCGCCGCAGGTATTGTCATTTCACCGATGGGCGTATCATACATGACGATAGTCGTCATCTCCCAGGCACCGACAATCGTATCGGGGACCACAGGAGCAGGATCCGCTGCGTTGTCGCAAGCAGTTGCGACAAACAGCATGATGGCGATGAGAGCGCCGGAAAAGATGTGCACGCGTTTCAGATTATTCATAACGATATTTCCTTGTACTTGATATTGATGTCTTGAATTCAATGCTGTGTCATGAAAAGGAAGTTCACCGGCTATGGTATGCCGATCCTGTATCCGCGGGTGAGATTCGGAAGGATCGCACTGTTACTTCTTCCGCAGCACCCGGTCCGCTGCCAGTTTCCCGGTAAGAATGGACATCGGCACACCGCCCGGACTGTAGGCCCATTGTCCGGCCTGAAAAACATCCGGGATAGGGGTCAATACCGCACGACCGGCATGCTGGATCTTGTTGAGGACAGGTATCGGTTCCGCGAAAGACCATCCGACGATGGCTCCCCCTGAACTTCCGATGCGATTTTCAATACTGAGTGGGGAGAACGAGAACTGCTCGAGGATAGCGTCCTTGAGCATCGGGAATATTGAGTTCGACAGCACCCGTACTATCCGGCTTTCGAGACCGGTGGTAAATTCCTCAAGCCAGCCCGCCTCCCGGACCCTGGCAAACAGATCGTATTCGGCGAGGAGGCTGACGACGAGACCGGTTTTCCCCGGAGGGGCCATGTCTGCATACTTCAGTCCGGGAATGGAAATCTCGAAAGTATTGTATTCCGTAAATGCGTCCAGCCAGGAAAAGACCTGCTCCTTATTTGCCTGATCCCAGGTTCTGAGCAGCTGCTGAAGCTGCTCCTGATGTGTCTCCAGCAGTCCACGCTTCGACGGTGTATAGAAAAAATGTCCGTGCGCTATCTCGCGGAAAGTCTCCAGCGGGGTATCCACCTCAAGGAACAGGCTGAAAACGGATTCACTGCCTCTTCCCTTGAGCATGGTGTTCTTCACTCGTGCAATCTTTTCCTGCTGCTTGCGTGAGAGTCCGCCGGTATGGGTTCGCTGATACAGGGTTTTCAGATCCGCTGCCCATATCAGCGTGTCGTATGCATAGACAGATCCATGATCATCCCGGATGCGACGCTCCTCTGCGAACACACCCGTAACCGCTGTTTCAGTCCTGATTTCTCCCCCTTCCGAACGTATTTTCTCCACGAGTACATTCGCCAATTCGCCCACCCCGCCTTTGGGGTAGAAATAATCCAGGTACAGTGAAAAATAGCTGAGCGCAAAAAATGTGGGAGTACCCTTGAAGAAATGCTGCGAAATGATGTCCAGCAGCGAGCGATTCTGAATGATTTTCTGCAGGGAGTCCTCAACAGGCATACTGAGCCTGTTGATCTTTCTCACGGTGAACACGAACTTTGGCAGCCAGGGCAGAAGCTGCTTCATGACGAACTCCCGGTCCCGCTTCACATCTTTGAATACCGGATTTTCCACGCCGTACAGGACATCCATGTACTTCATGATCTTCCGGATGAGCGTGATAACCGTGTCGATCTCCTGTGTACTTTCCGGGTACACTCTCGCGAGCATGTCACGATAATCGCGCAGACTCCCGCGATCCTTGATATGCAGAATTTCCTTCTCGACACCAACGGATACCGGACTTTTCACAACCTCCAGCGTGATGCCCAGATCCTGCAGCATCGGAAAGATGATGCCCGCATTTTCGAGAGCGCGGACCCCGGCGTCGAAGCGGAAGCCATTGTGTGTGAACGTATTGACCAGGCCGCCGCACTCCTTATTCTTTTCGATGAGCACCACCTTTCGTCCCGCACGTGAGAGGTAGGCCGCGGATGTTAGTCCGGCCATGCCACCTCCGACGATAATAGTGTCGTATGAGCCGGCTAATGGAGACTTTTCTTTCATGTGACGATGGGAATGCTGTTGGACTGGCGAGGTTCGGAGGCGGTATTGTTCAGACCGGTCAGCTCGAGGCTTGTATTCCATAATGCGAGCGCGAGATCGTAATCGCGAGCAGGAGGTGCGGTTTTCTCTTCGGTGGTGAGATTGAAAAACCTGCCGGTGACGGTATCCAATTCCCCGGAGACACCGCAATAGTAGAGCGCTTCCGCCGATAACGACGTCGTTTTCAGGGTCGGATCAAAAAACGTTTTCTTCCACCAGCGGTAGAGCGGACCGTTTTCCTGTCCGGTATCGGTTTTCACGGCACCGGGGTGGACCGCGTTGATGGTGACACCCGAGCCGCGGAAGCGTTCAGCGAATACGAGCATCGACAGCAGCTGCGACGTCTTTGCTGCGCCGTAGCTTCTCAATCCTGTATACCGGCGCATCTCCCAGTTCATATCATCCAGCTTCAGTCCCCACGCGGCAAAGCGATGCCCTTCCGAACTCACCAGGATGATCCTGCTTTTATCCTGCGCCTTCAGCTTCTCCATCAAAACGTAGTTGATGATGAAGGAAGATAAGTGGTGAACTACGAGGACCTTGTCGAGTCCCTCAGAAGTAAGTTCTCTCTCAGTCAGGTACACCCCGGCATTATGAATCAGCACGTCGATGGGGGTCCGCAGCGCAGCCAGTTCACCTGCAACGCGATAAATATCCTGCAGCGAGCTCAGATCCGCGATAAGGCAGTCGCAGCGCACCGAGAACTCATCTTCCACTTCTCTGCGCAATGCATCAGATTTTTCGCTGTTCCGGTTTATGCACAGCAGGTTTGCGCCCTGTGCGGCGTACTTCCGCGCAGTACTGTACCCGATGCCCGAGGTCGCTCCGGTGATGACCACGAGTTTCCCGTCAAAACGGTCGGTGCATACCTTCGGAGCCCGGCTGCTGTTGCGCAGCATGGCGAAGATGTCTGCCAACTGATATTCACGGTAGTATTGAAAGACTTTCCCGACGCTCATCTATATCAGCCAAATTTTTTATGCATGAACTTCCTGTATGCTTTGCCAAAGCGCGGAATGTTGTCGAATATATCGCCCCACAGATCATAATAATCCCTCTGCTCTGCGATTTTCCCACGCTCATTCAGTGTCAGGCGACTGTTTCCGTAGAGCACGGTGCTGGGATATTTCTTGTAGCTGATGGTCATTTCCCATTCGATGAAGATGAGGTTGTCCTGCTTGACTCCCCTGACCACTTTCATAGTCAGGTCCTTGGATCGCTCGGTCAGTCGTTCGGTCATCGCCTTGAAATCGTCCAGGCCCCGGATTTCCTGAACCGAGTCCCGGAAAATGATATTCTCATCGTAGTATGGGAGAATATGCGACCAGTCCGGTTTGCCAGCCGTGTTATAGGTTTTCGACCACAGCTGTGTAATCGCGTCCACATCGAGCATTTTGTTGGGGCGGTCGTCCTTGAACATGCGATAGTTGTGTTGTTGGATGATATACGATTCTGGAAGGCGCCGCCTTGTCCCTCGCCGGGTGTCACTCCGCAAGCACAACGAGGCCTTTCCTTGTATCACGTAACGCGCGCGCGCGTGTCACCGATACACGCAGAACGATAGCAAATAAGGACACAAATGTCAAGAATGAATCCGGCACGCACGACTGCAGGAATGAAGCTGAACCCGGGAGCGACATAGTCCGAATTCCCCGTCGCAGGAAAGTCGCAAGAGAGTATCAGAAATGGGCGTGCTGTGCAGGAGGGTGGTTCCCGTAAGTCCAATAAAAACAGGCCCAGTCGGGTTGGGACGGGGCCTGTCGTAAGGGGTGCGGAGAGACTGGGATTCGAACCCAGGGAACCCCGAAGGGTTCAACGGTTTTCGAGACCGCCCCGTTCAACCACTCTGGCATCTCTCCGGGTGGCGAAACAATCGAGCAACTAAAATACGAAAGAAAAATCCCCTTCGCAACGGCCGCTGCGAAGGGGATTAATTATTCGAATTCCGGAGGTACTACTCCCCTTTATCAGGCTCCGGTTCGTCGTCGAAGCTTGAGAGAATGCCGTCCATCACGGTTTTATCTGACTTGATGGATTCGAGTTTGCGTGCGAGCATGTCTGCATGCCCCTGTTCCATGTCTGCCATGTCAAGGAGAAATTCGCGGATGCCCGCTGCCTGCGCGAGCGCCGCCGCCTCGGCGTAGAACTGCTGCGCATCAATTTCCTTGTCGATGGCATCCTGTATTATATCCTCAAGCGTGCTGTATTCCGGAATGACCCGTTTCATTCTCTCTCCGATGATATTCGATTTGTGTTATTTGGTCCCGTCCTGCTTGACCGCGCCGCCGTCCAGTTTGATAGCGCCGCCATCCGGTTCAGCACGCCGCAATGAAGTGCCGACACTTTCGCGCACGACGCCAAAGACCTGGATGATGCCTTCGTTGGTTCCTGCCTGGATGCGGACGGCTCCGTTTACCTGACCTTTGTGCTGAGGGACGAGCGTGACCGAAACGTCACCGCTCTGTCCGGGAGCGAGGACTAACTTCGACGGCGTCACAACCGCACCTTCCAAAGGAAGCGCAATTGTACGTCCGTCGCCGCTGGTGTCAGCATAGCTTGTCATGTTGACGGAAATTCCTTCGACCGTCAGTTCCTTCTCGGAAACATTCTTGATCGTTGCCTTGCCCTCAATGCTCTTGCCAACCTCTGCACCGAGCAGCTGAATGTACTGCGGCTGGATGTCAAGATCGGTCTTGATGGTAGCGGAAAAGCGGATGATGGTATGCGGCTTCTCATTGTCCTTAAGATAGACGCTGACAGTCTTGGTGACCTTTCCGCGTGTGCCACGCGGCGGAGTAAATTTAACCTGAATCTCCGCTGTCGCACCCGGAGCAATCACTTTCTCCGAAAGCACAGCAGCGGTACAACCGCAGCTGGCTCGCGCCGAGCTGATCTCGACTGTCTCTGAACAGTTATTTCTGAAAATGAATGTATGCTCGACGGTTTCGTTCTGGTCGATGACGCCAAAGTAATAATCAGATGTCCCCTCCATGACAAAACACTCCTGTTTTGCCGCTTCAGCTTCCTTCCCTTCAGTTTTCACCTCATCCTGAGCCCGGACCGCCGTCGTCATCATCAAGGCGAACAACAGCATCAAGACAGACGTCGTTGCGTGTTTCATACGAATTCCTCCGTGTATAATAATCATGAGTAAGATACGAATTTCGATTTTCCGCCACCACTATGCAGCGACTTTTAAAGAACACATTCCGGCACATCAACATTCCAGCTATCAGCTATCAGCTATCAGCTATCAGCTATCAGCCATCAGCTATCAGCCATCAGCTATCAGCCATCAGCCATCAGCTATCAGCCATCAGCCATCAGCCATCAACCCCCGTCTATTCCCTCTGACGCAGAACCGTACCGACTACCGGAATACGGAGTTCGGTATCTGAGAGCGGGATTCTGATCGTACCGTTTATCTGTCCTTTTTTCATCGGATACAACGTGATCGCAAGTTTGACGGAATCCCCCGCTTCGAGCATTTCTGATTCAAGTGCCAGGGTGAATGCGGTGAAGGAGCTGCTTTGTACAAGCTCGACATGATAGATGTTTCCCTCTGTCGTATCCACATAGGCAGTGATCACGGCGGTAATATTTTCAAGCTTTACCGTTTTATCAGTATTGGAACGCAGCGTGGCTTCAAGCACTACAGTGTCCCCGATTACGGAATTGAACCGCAGCATACCGGGTTCGAACTTTACATCCGCGATGATTTCAGCATGCACTCTGAAAACCGCCAGCTTCGTTTCCATTCCGGCGACGCGGCCGCTGAGACTTACCGATTTGTTGATGCTTCCGTTCATACCGGCCGCAGCATGGAACTGAACTGAAAGCTGTGTGCTGTCACCGGGAGCAAGAACGGAGTTGGCCAGGAAGGACGCTGTGCATCCGCAGCTCGGCTTCGGCTGTCCGAGAAACAGCGTGTCGGATGCCAGATTCTTGAGTGCGAATATCAGTGTTCGCTGCTCAAGCGGACGCATTTCCCCAAAGTCCTTTTCAAGAGCATCCACATGCAGAGGCTGCGCCGCACAAACACCGGTCAGCAGAATGAGAAAAATAGCTGTATGCTTTAGTTTACGCATGTAAGAAATAACACATCAGAGGGTCGTGAGTTACGTTTGGGCCGGATTCAATAGAAGTATCAAGGAAGAATACACAACTCACTCATGCAAATCAATCCGAATCGGCACATATAAAAAAAGCGGAACGTTGGTCCCGCTTTCTCATTTCAAGGGTTCTGGTCAGGCAACGGGCAGCTTGGCGAAAGCCAATTCCCGGCCGCGCTGCAGCGCTTGCTCATTGAGCGGAATCAAATGATGATGCCGTTCGGGCAGAACTTTCCGCAGAGCGTCAAGCACAGATTCGATCTTGACGGCCTCTCTCTTCGCGAGAAAGGCGCCGAGCACGATCATGTTCATGATCTTTGTGTTTTTCAATTTGACCGCTTCCTCGGAAGCCGGGATCGGCACGATGTCGATATCCGTCCGAGTCGGAGGGTCGATGATATTGGTACTGTCGTAAATCAGCGTGCCGCCCGGCTTCACCGCCATCTCGAACTTGTCGAGAGAAGGCTGATTGAGCGCCACAACAGTAAGGAATGTACCAATGATCGGACTGCTGATTTCGTCGGAACTTACAGTGACGATACAGTTGGCGGTACCGCCGCGCATTTCGGGCCCGTAAGAAGGCATCCAGCAGACTTCACGATTTTCGATCATGCCCGCGTATGCGAGCACCTGCCCCATCGACAGCACACCCTGGCCACCGAATCCGGCGAAAATGACTTCTTCAAGCATTCTCAAGATCCTCCTTTGACGGTACTTTCATGTCTCCGAGCGGATAGAACGGAAGCATGTTTTCTTCGAGCCATTTGTTGGACTCGACAGGCTTCACGCCCCAGTTGGTCGGACAGTTGCTCACGATTTCAACCAGGCAGGTACCCTTGTTCAAAGCCTGATACTTCAGGCCATTCAATAGTGCCTTCTTCGCGCGACGCACGTTGAGCGGGTTGTTGACCGCCTGACGGGTGACGTAGAACGCACCCGGCAGCTGCGCCAATAGTTCGGTGATTTTCAGCGGACTACCCATAACCGACGCTTCGCGTCCGTACGGAGTGGTTGATGTCTTCTGATGAATCAATGTCGTCGGGGCCATCTGGCCGCCGGTCATGCCGTAGATTGCGTTGTTGATGAACACGATCAGTATGTTTTCACCGCGATTGACCGTATGTACGGTTTCTCCGGTGCCGATCGCAGCGAGATCTCCGTCGCCTTGATACGTGAACACGTATTTATCAGGCTGACAGCGCTTGGCACCCGTGGCGACAGCAGTAGCGCGGCCATGTGCCGCCTGCAGCATGTCGACGTTCAGATAGTGGTAGGCAAACACAGAGCAGCCGACCGGCGCAACGCCGATGGTTTTATCCTGAATGCCAAGCTCCGCAACCGCTTCCATGAGAAGACGATGCGCAACACCATGTCCGCAGCCGGGACAGTAATGCATGCGCGTGTTGAGAAGCGTGGAAGGACGCTCACAGATGAGGTCCATATCGTCATGGTGATGTTCTATTTCCTGCGTACTCTTTTCCATGTATGCCTCGTTTACTGAATCTTCGAATACATGTCTTTGACGACCTCTACGACCTCTTCGGGCGACGGTATGATGCCGCCCATGCGACCGTAGTGGCCGACCGGACAGCGCCCGTTGACCGCCAACCGAACGTCTTCAACCATCTGTCCCGCGTTGAGTTCAAGCGAGAGAAATCCCTTCACGTGTTCTGCCACTTTCGCAACAGCAGCATAGGGATACGGCCAAAGAGTGATGGGCCGGATGAGGCCAATTTTCATTCCTTCCGCACGCAGTAATTCCATGGCCTTGCGGCCGATACGCGCAGAAAGTCCGTAGGCTACGATAACAAAATCGGCGTCCTCGGTATCTATTTCCTGCACCTTGATTTCATTTTCTTCAATCACTTTATACTTTGCTTGAAGACGGATATTGACCTGTTCCATCTCCTCCGGCTTGATGAACAGCGAAGTGATAAATTGGCGGTCACGTCCTTCAGGCTTGCCGACGATCGCCCATTCCGGGATTTGGCGTTCATTGCGATCTATCTGGTCGCGGAGTTCGACCTTCTCCATCATCTGGCCAAGTGCGCCGTCAGAGAGAATCAGAACGGGATTGCGGTATTTGTCGGCGAGATCCCAGCCATCCTGCACGAAATCTGCCATTTCCTGTACTGTTGCAGGTGCCAGCACGATAAGACGATAATCTCCGTGACCGCCGCCTTTGACGGACTGGAAATAATCGCCCTGTGACGGCTGAATGGTGCCGAGACCGGGGCCTCCGCGATTGATATTCACAAGAAGGCACGGCAGCTCCGCACCGGCGATGTACGAAATTCCTTCCTGCATCAGGCTCATGCCGGGGCTGGAAGAAGATGTCATGACACGTGCTCCAACGCCGGCAGCACCATACACCATGTTGATGGAGGCGATTTCACTCTCTGCCTGCAAAACTGTGCACTCAGTACGGTTGTAGGCCTCGCGGGTAAGATATTCAAGTACTTCGGACTGCGGGGTGATGGGATAGCCGAAATAGGCGTCCATCCCGGCACGAATCGCGGCCTCCGCCAGCGCTTCGTTTCCCTTCATGAGTCGTAATTCACCCATACAATAAGCTCCTTTGGTCGGATATGCTCAAAATAGAATTGACAATGATGGACGGTTCGTGCGATCAGCCCTGGGCTTCCTGCTCGGCACCGATAGTGATCGTGATATCAGCGGTTACGTTGCGGAGTTCAGCGACGGGTACTTTGCTCCCGGACTTTTTGTCCTCGCGGTAAACCGTAATAATTGCATCGGGGCAAACGAGCGAACAGTTCGTGCAGCCGGTGCACACGTCCTCTATCAGGACGGCGTAATGATAGCCCTGCTTGTTGATGTCCTTGGCAAGCGCGAGTGCATCCTGCGGACAGGCAACGACACAGAGTTCGCACCCTTTGCACTCCTCTATGTCAATACTGATATCACCGCGGATTTTGGCCATACGAGTACTCCTGATAATTGCTGGTTCTCATCAATTTCAATGTGTAATAGAACATCGTCCATCAGGACGACGGAAATAATTGTTTGCTTTAAATAGACCGGTCAGGCGAGCGGTTGGAGGTGCTGTGTTCTTCATTCTTACAAAGGTGCATTCACTGCGCATGCAGCGCAAAGGTATTTAAGACAAAAATACTCGAAATGATCATCAGTTCCAAGCGCGTCTGAGCTCTGCCTCGCATTGTTGGCTGGATTCTGGATACGAAGTACCCTGCATCCTACATCCTATTTCCTACATCCTACATTGTTTACCAGCCGAGAATGTAGCCGAACATCAGCGGCGCTACTATGGAGGCGTCGGATTCCACAATGTACTTGGGAGTATCGATGCCCAACTTACCCCAGGTGATTTTTTCATTCGGGACAGCTCCGGAGTATGAGCCATAACTGGTCGTCGAGTCACTGATCTGGCAGAAATAGGCCCAGAGGGGGACGCTCGTCCGGCGAAGATCCTGATGCAGCATGGGTACGACGCAGATCGGAAAATCTCCGGCAATCCCGCCGCCGATCTGGAAGAACCCAAGCGGACGATCCGCAGTGAATTTCGTGTACCATTCGGCCAGATACATCATGTATTCAATACCGATGCGCACCGTGTGCACATTTTTGACGTCGCCTTCGATGCAGTGTGCTGCGAAGATGTTTCCGAGCGTACTGTCTTCCCAACCCGGCACGATGATCGGCAGATTCTTTTCCGCAGCGGCCAGGAGCCAGCTGTTTTTCGGATCGATCATGTAATGCTCTTTCAGGCGGCCTTCCAGCAGGAGACGATAGAAAAACTCGTGCGGGAATAATCGCTCCCCGTTTGTATCCATTTCCATCCACAGCTCGAGAATGCTGTGCTCTATCCGGCGCATCGCCTCCTCTTCCGGGATGCAGGTATCGGTCACGCGGTTCATGTGTCTGCCGAGCAGGGCATGCTCCATTTCCGGCGTGAGATCGCGGTAGTTCGGTACCCGTTCGTAATAATCGTGCGCTACGAGATTGAACACATCTTCCTCCAGGTTCGCACCGGTGCAGGTGATGATGTGCACCTTGTCCTGTCGAATCATTTCGGCGAGCGACAATCCCAATTCCGCCGTGCTCATGGCGCCAGCCAGCGTCACCATCATACCTCCACCCTCGTCAAGAAGACGCACATAGCCCTTGGCCGCATCCATCATTGCAGCGGCGTTGAAATGGCGATAATGGTGGTTCATAAAGTCTGTTAGCGGGTGCTGGCTCATAACGGCGCTTCCTAATGTGACAAAGTTTCAAGAATAGTAGGATACTGTCCCTGTGTTTGAATGTCAAGCTGGATCCATAGGATTTCGGATGCGATACCCACTTCCCTCCATCGCTCCCGATCATCCTTCAGTCTCGCCATCCACCAACACTCGATCCTTTGATCCCGGTCGATCACTTTGTGAAGGCCTTCAGCATGCTGAACACGAGAATGATCGAACGAAAACTCCAGGCGTAGCAGCGAACCCAGTTACCGAACAACAAGCGTCGATAGGCTTTGGCTTCGAATTCCCGTTCGAGTTTTCGATGCTGCGGGATATGCAGTGCGAAAGTCGCGACCCAGATGATCAGAAGCAGCACCGCCCCAAGCCGGGCGGCATCAGTCGTTATCCACGGAGTCGAATGGAGCAGCCCGAACACCACGGCCGCAGCTTCCAGGAACATGAGCGGACCGACCACAAATGCGGTAAGAACAAAGTGCATCTGGGCGTAGCGAGAGAATCGTCCTTTCCCCACTTTACGCATCAGCGGGTAGTGGACGATCTGTACGAACCAGATGATTCCAGTCATGGCGAAGGTGCAGAAAATCTGTACGAGAAAAAAAACATCGTCAAGCTTGAGCATGGCATCTTCAGGCATAACGTCCTCTAATGAAGATATCGTAGAATCATCTGCGCGGCTTCCATACCTGAGCGCGCCGCTCCTTCCACTCCGTTGACGCCGAAGGCGTCGCCGGCGACTGCGAGCGGCGGGTGCTGCTGCAGATACAGGAAAGGGGCCGGGTGCGGGGTCAGCACCTGGCTGTAGCGCCAGCGATGAATTTGCCAGGTCTCGACCTGGCATCGGAGCATGGGGAGCGCCTCATCGAACATCAGGCCAGCAACCGTCTCATCGCTATCGTTGAAATGTCTCGAACTGAATGCACCGGTTGCATGAATTGTTACTGCGGGGGCTCCCGGAGAAATGCCTTTCCGTTGGTTGTCCATCATGCGCTTTAAATTTCCCCGCTCGAATTCCAGAACTCCGTTCTCGGGCAAAGCAGGCGGCGAGTCGCACACGGCCATCAGTGAAATACAGGGCTCGTAGACCAGATCTTCCAGCACGTCCTGCATTGCTGGCTCCAGTTTGATTTTCGAAGCATCGAGAAGTTCGAGGGTCTGCGGAACAGGGGGAGTCAGAATGCAGCTGCGTGCTGAGAACCGGCTTCCTTTATCTGTAGAAGCGTACCAGCAATCCCCTTCCGCGTGGATATGCGTCACCTTTTCTTCCGTAAACACTTTCATTCCGGAGGCGAGCGCTTTGGGAATACTCGTCATGGCCGGACAGCCGTAATAACGCGCTGAGGAAAGGAAGCGAGCGTCCATTTCATACGCTTGAACCCGGAACCACTCCTGTGCTATCCCTTCATCCAGCCACTCGGCAATACGCGACTGAAACCATGGACTTGACGGGGCGAAGTACTGGGTACCATGGTCGAAGACCGCCTCATCGAAACGACGCGTGGCCATACGACCACCCACCCCACGCGCCTTTTCAAGAACGATAACATGGATGCCCTGGCGGTTCATCTCGCGAGCTGCCATGAGTCCGGCAATACCAGAACCCACGATGAGGCATGAGGGTTCAGCTTCGAGGTAAGATTCTATTGCCATAAGGTATTAAGTGTGCGATGGATAAATATTTGAAGTTCGCATAATGTTAGCGAATCTTGCCATTGTGTACAACAGATCGCAAGTACAGACGCGTCATTTTCACAAGGAAACAATAACCGAAATTCGTATCTTCGCGGTATAGTATTACGATGCCTCGGCAGCAAATACTGAACTGATTGACAACGCTTCGCGAAACCAACGGGAAATACCAACCCTGACAACTATGAATCGTCTGCATAGTGCCAGGCTTCACGGCTTTTTGCTGTGTACCCTGCTGCTGCTACAAACCATGACATTGCTGGCTGCACCTGCTGCGATCGGGACTGGCGATGATTTGCCCGATCCGCCAGGAAAAACAGTTGAGGCCCATCGATCCGAGGGCCTCCCTCCAACTATTGATGGACGGTTGATTGAAGCAATGTGGCAGAATGCAGTCCCAACAGGCGATTTTTTTCAGCGAGAGCCCGTCGAAGGCCAACCGGCCACACTGAGAACGGAAGTCCGCTTCTGCTATGACGATGACGCACTGTACATTGGCGCAGTGATGTATGTTGATGATCCCAAAGAGATTCTATCCACGCTGAGCAGACGCGACAACGCCGGGAATTCAGAGCGGCTGCTTGTCTCCATCGATTCCTACAACGACAACCGCACTGCCTACACCTTCGGAATCACGGCCGATGGAGTCCGCATCGAATACTATCACGCAAGCGACTATGAATTCAGCCGCGATAATTCATTCGATCCGGTCTGGGAGGCAAGCGTTACGCGCTCGGCGGATTCCTGGACAGCGGAGATGCGCATCCCGTTTTCTCAATTGCGCTTCAACAATCGCGACGCTCAGATATGGGGATTGAATATGAACCGCTACATCCCGTTCAGGAACGAGGATGTGTATTGGGTTCTCATCCCGAAAAACGAAAACGGCTGGAGCTCACGATTTGGTGAACTGACAGGGATTCGCGGCATCGAACCGTCCTCCAGGATCGAGCTGACACCATACAGTGCCGCGGACGTTACCCTTTCGCACACCGGGAATCAGGTCGACCCGTTCTACAACGAGATCGGATGGCAGGGAGATATTGGCCTGGATATTAAAATGGGCCTCGGCCCGAATCTTACATTTGACGCAACGGTCAATCCTGATTTCGGCCAGGTAGATGCGGACCCGGCGGAGGTCAATCTATCCGCGTATGAATCTTATTACAGCGAACGGCGTCCTTTTTTCATTGAAGGGAGCCAGCTCCTCAGCGGCGAGGGACCGAACTACTTTTATTCCCGACGCATTGGCTCCCAACCCTCGCTGACAGCGAGTGCCGCATTTTCTGATCGGCCAGCGAACACGTCGATACTTGGCGCGGCGAAGGTAACAGGCCGACTACCCTCCGGTTTATCCATAGCTGCGTTGACGGCAGTGACAGAGCGGGAATTTGTCGACACCTACGATCCAGTGTTCAAGAAATATTCCGAGGCCCTTGTCGAGCCTCTGACAGGGTATGCAGCCGTGCGCGTCCAGCAGGAATTTGCGGAAGGTAACTCAACATTCGGGGCAATGCTCACGGGCGTTCAGCGAGATCTCTCCTCGCCGGCTGCGGAACAGCTGATGAATCGTCAGGCAGCCAGCGGAGGTGTGGATTGGAAGCTCCGCTTTGATCAGGTTACGTATGAACTGAGCGGGCATGCGGGATTCAGCCACATACGGGGAAGTTCTGAGGCCATTTCATTGGTACAACAGAGCAGCGCGCACTATTTTCAGCGGCCGGATGCAGACTATGTCGATCTCGACCCTTCACTCACATCGATGTCAGGATTCGCGGCCGGCATGAGCTTCCAGAAAATAGGCGGCCAACACTGGCTTTGGGGAATCGGCGGAACAGCAGAATCACCGGGCTTCGAAATCAATGATGCGGGAATTATACAGTCCGCCGATGACATCGACAGCTGGGGACAGCTTGCCTACCGGGAAAATACTCCCGGCGAAATCTTCCATAGCTATGAAATCGACCTTGCGGCTGCTAAGGGGTGGAATTTCGGACTGGTTGAGCAATACACCAATTTCAGTCTTGAGTTTCAGTCGACCTGGAAAAACTTCTACAGCAGCGGCATCTCATTCGACTACGGCACGAGTGCCTTGAACGACCATCTGACAAGAGGCGGTCCTCTCATGCGCAGCGGAGCGGGTTGGAATCTTTACGCCAACGTAAGCAACCCTTATTCCAGCGATCTGCGGTGGAATTTGTGGGGCTCCCGCTTCGGTGACGCGCTGGGTTCGTGGAATTGGTCAACAGGCGGTTCGCTCAGTCTTCGCACGAACGGCTGGCTGGAACTTTCCGTACAGCCGTCCTTTCTCCGCAGCATCAATGTGCGGCAATATGTACTCACCGCCAACAACGGACCTGCCGAAACCTATGGCCGGCGATATGTTTTCGCTACAATAGATCAGGGCACAATATCGGCACGTTTCCGTTTCAACTTCGCATTTTCCCCTGATTTGACCCTCGAGCTGTACGCTGAGCCGTTCGCCGCAAGCGGTGCATATTCCGCATTCGGCGAATTGCCGGCTGCCGGGAGCGATCAGCTCAACATCTACGGAGCGGACGGACAGAGCAGCATCAGCTACGATGCAGCGAGTACACTCTACCAAGTACACGACCAGCGTGGGACCTTCCAATTCCCCAACCCCGATTTCAATGTTCTCTCCTTCCGGAGCAACCTCGTTCTCCGGTGGGAATGGGTGCGCGGGAGTACGCTATTTCTTGTCTGGCAGCAGAATCGTTCCGGTTATGATGTCGATGGAAATCTCATCGGTCCGCGTGATCTCTTCCGCTCTATCGACAGGCCCGGCGACAATTTCATCGCGCTTAAAATCACCTACTGGATTCCGGTCACATAAACGAAAGGCCGGTGGAATCACCAGCCTTCGTTTGTAAAAAAAACTCCACGATCATCTGCTATTTGTCCTCTGACAATACCTGTAGCACGGGTGGATCTGCGTTGACAATGACAACGGTGTAGCGGATATCATTTTTCACATCAAATGTCACGCTCGGGTCGGCGTTGCTGGACTGAATGCTCGCAGTCGCAGTCCACACTCCCTCTTGGGCGGTTATTTCTCCGCTCATGCTGTTTCCCTGTACATCATTAATGTTGACGGTATTGCCTGCCTGCGGCTTCAATTGCACGTTGGCTTTCACATCAAGATCGTTGCGTACCTGAATGCCGGGGTCCTGTTCGGAACAGGCGAAAAGTGCGACTGCAGAGATCAGCAGACAAAAACTGAGAATGCGTTTCATGAATGTTCTCCACTCGGATTGTGAGTATTCCCCATTGTAGCAATTGACAACGCGAAATGCAATGTCATTGCAGATTCGTATATTCTCACCGGCACTACTCCCGAAACCTTCCTCAATTTGCCTCCCCTATCATGCAAGAACCAACCGCATCCAAGAAACCAAATCCATTCAAAGAACTTATCGATCCGTTTGTCGCTTTTGCACAGGCTCCACGTGCATTGTGGGGAGTAAACCTCACTTACCTGCTCGAGGGGATGTGCTATTTCGGCATATTAACGCTGCTCGCGATTTATTTCAATAAGGAAGTCGGCCTTACGGATGCGCAGGCAGGCTGGATTGTGGGCGCATTTACCGGCGGAATCACGCTGGCGATGTTTTTCTTTGGCGAGCTCGCAGATCGGTGGGGAGTCCGGGCCGCCCTCGCACTCTCCTTGATCCTCATGCTTTTCGGACGCGTGCTTCTCGCAGGCGGCGGCGCTGTCGGTGGAAGCGGTCTCTGGTCACCTGTATTTTTCGTTTCGCTCGCAGGGTTATTTTTGGTTGTTCTCGGCTATGGAATGTATCAACCCGCGGCATACCTCGCGGTAAAAAAGTTTACCACTCCCGAAACCGCGGCGATGGGCTATGCGGCATTGTATGCTGTCATGAATCTGGGCGGTTTCCTTCCGGGTATCATCTCTCCGCCGATACGAAACGCATTCGGCATCAGCGGAATTTATTGGGTATACACCGCACTCACTGCCCTTTCGGTTATTCTTCTCCTCGTCATCACCACCAAAGCGAGCGTGAAGGCGGCTCTGCGCCGCAGCGTTGGGAATGTCGCGGCGAAGACGGAACCCGAAACCGCTGCACCCAAACAACCATTCGAACTCAAACGATGGTGGCGGGAACATCCGCTCCGCGACGTCAAGTTTTCCTTCTTCATTTTCATTCTTATTCCTGTGCAGACATTGTTCGCTCATCAGTGGTTAACGCTGCCGCAATACGTGCAGCGGGCATTCGACCCATGGGTAAGCGACAACATGGAGTTTTTCGTCAACCTCAATCCCCTGCTCATTTTCGTTCTTACGCCTGTTCTCGCGGCGCTCACGAGCAAGTACGACGTATATCGCATCATGATCATCGGTACGCTTATCATGGCCGTACCGACGTTCCTGCTCGCATTCGGACCGTATGTCGGCCCTCTTCTCACCTACATCCTGTTGATGTCCGTGGGCGAAGCCATGTGGCAGCCGCGTTTTCTCCAGCTGGCAGCGGAAATTGCGCCGGAAGGCAAAACCGGGCAGTACATGGGTATCGCTCAGTTCCCCTGGTTTCTCACGAAGCTTCTCACCAGTCTGTATTCGGGCACGTTGCTCGCCCGCTATGTTCCGGAATCCGGTCCTCAGCAAAGCGAGATGCTCTGGGTTCTCTATGGCGCCATCGCCATGATCACCCCGATCTCACTTTTCCTCTCGCGAAAGTGGATGGGAGAAAAACTGAAGACTACTGCTGTGGGCGGCTAGGAGGCTGTGCTGAAGGGCACTCATTCCCACGATCAATAACTCTCGCTACTTTGTCTTAATGGAAATACAAATGATCACACGAACCATTGCCCTCAGCTTCATCATCGCAGTTTTTTTCGCACTCAGCGTCAGCGCACAATCGCCGGTCCTGCATCAGCGCATGGCAGGCAGCGCTGTTCTCGACAATGCATCCTACGACATGCTGCGGCGACTGAGTGATGAGGCTGGGGGACGCTGGCTCGGCTCTCCGGAAAATGAGCACGGGATGCAGGTCCTCATGGAGGAATTGCGCGGCATTGGGCTCACTCCGCGGTTGGAATCCTTCACTGTGCCGGGATGGGTGCGCGGTGCGGATGAAGTGCGCATGGTTGCTCCGGCTGATAGGGTATTTCGCGCTGTCGCGCTCGGTTATGTCGACCGGACCCCGGCTTTCGAGGCCTCGCTGGTATGGGTAAATCGCGGACTTACAGAGGATTTCGATACCTGCACAGTGACGGGACAAATTGCGTTTGTGACGCAGGAAGATTTGCCAGGAAAAGAGCTGCCGCTGCGCTCGGAAATCATCCGCTTCGCTGCAGCCGCCGGCGCTCGTGCGGTGATATTCATGAATAACAAAAAGGGTGGACAGGTCCTCTGCGGCATGGGAAATTTCCAGGGCGACCCTGCACTCGTTCCCGCATACAGCATCACCTGGGAGGAAGGTCAGCGCCTCAAGCGCCTGCTCGATCATTCGACTCCGGTACGCATGCGCATCACCACAAACTCACACTGCGCCCCTGTTGAAGGTGCGAACATCGTCTGCACGCTGCCGGGAAAGAGCGAAGATAAAATCGTGATAGGCGCACATTTCGATTCCTGGGATATTGGTCAGGGCAGCGTCGACAACGGCGTCGGCACTGCGCTGCTCTTCGACGTTGCGCGGATTCTTGCTTCCATCGCACCATCGAACGAACGAACGATCGAATTTGTCTGGTTCAATGGCGAGGAAATGGGACTGTGGGGGTCACGCAAGTATGTGGAAATGCATGAAAGCGACCGAATCACTGCGATGGTGAATATGGACATGACCGGGAGTCCTCGAGGTTTCGGCGCCATGGGAAATGATCACTTCCTGCCTCTGCTCAACGAACTCGTCAGCGAATTCCGCGGCTATGACATGAGCAGCGGCGTCATCAACAGCATCTGGACAAACAGCGATCATCAGCCTTTCATGCTCGCGGGAATTCCGACCATCACTCCGCTCGGGCATCTCGACAAAGAGACAGTCGTCACCTATCATGATTTCGGCGACACCTTCGATCTCGTCAACAAAAAATACCTGTCCGAAGCCGCCGGAGTTGTTTCCGTGCTGACCTACGAATTAGCCAACCGCGAGTCGATTCCTTTCGTCCACCGCAGCAAACTCGAAACAATGGAATATCTCCGTAAAGGCAATCTCGAGGAGCGCCTCAAACGCCAGGGCGAATGGCATTTTGAATAGTCGGGCTTCCTGACCCCTGCGTGGGCCGGGCCGATCGTGTTGCGCAACGCTGCACGGGCCGGGCCGATCGTGTTGCGCAACGCTGCACGGGCCGGGCCGATCGTGTTGCGCAACGCTGCAGGGGCCGGGCCGATGGCCCGCCCCTACGTCAAAGCATGCATCGATATGTATCGGTCGCTGCGTCCAGGCCGC
>JBATDG010000021.1:0-22140 GCA_049663345.1 Bacteroidota bacterium | reverse complement strand
CGGATATAACATCTCGCTGGCAATGCGAACGATATTCGGCGTCGGCACGCCGAAACAGTGTGCGGCAACGGCGTAAGGAGTGATGTTTTGTTCGTGTTATCAACTTGGAATCGCTGGAGTGCCTGAGGTATATAATATTATGCTTAAAATGATTCCATCGGGATTAGCTCGCATTATGCGACGCTGCGATTCATGCTTCGTGTCACAGGAAAAATTGGATGAATCGGTCCATACTTCAACAGGCTGCTAGAAAGCGTAGCCACTATACGAAAAAAGAGGACGGGCATGGCGCCCGTCCTCTTTTACCATTACAGTATTGAGATATGTTTTACTTAGCCAGGTTTGTTACACGCTGGAGTTCTGTCCGGTCGCCAACATCGCAGGACGCAGGAAATGGGCCAAAGCATGTGACGTGTGGGGTATGACTGGACTAAATCTACATTACAATCGAGAAGGAGCCAATACGCACTTGTGCGTATTGGCTCCGCACTGACCGGCAAAATTGACGAGTTACGAAGCTTTTTTCTTGAGCTTTTTAAGTTCTGCGTTGAGTTTGCTGATTTCCTTTACGGAACTGGCATAGCCGAGTACGGAATTCCACAAACTGGACCCACCGCTTGCGAGCAGACCCAAAGCGGCGATTCCCGGCAAGCCCTGCCAGCTCGCTGGGACGAGCTCGGAAACCGCCGGCATTGCCAGATGCGCTGTCAGCATGCCTGATGCGACAGCCAGCAGCTGCAGGCTCACAACACGCCAACGTTCCACCTTTTCGTCCTCGGCTTTTTTGTTGAGGAAGGGGATTATTCCCTTCACGATTTCGACCATGCGTTCGGCCGCGATGCTCAGCGCCACGATATAGGCGATGAGGTCGGATAATTCTGTGAGTTCCATTATGCCTCCTTGTTGATGGGAAGAGGCGTAGCAATGAGAATAATATTTTCCTGGTTGCTTTATATATATCCCGATGTGATTGTACGATAATTCAATCGCGAGTTGCAGAGCGGATGGATTTCTGCCCCTTTGTCTGTCCCCTTACATCAACCCGGGCGCGATTTTCCCTTTGATAATCTCGTCTTTCCTGTGTAGCATGCATATATTTTCAAGTGTTCTCCGTGTCGCCATGTAACCAAAAAACCTTTTGCGTGGTCTCTGATCGCATAGTCCTCGATTCACCATTTCATGGATAAATTCCCACCATTTTATGAAAAACCGGACAAGACTGCTGATTGCTGGAATCTCGCTTCTGTTGCTCTCCGTCACCGCATGTACGCATGACCCGGTCGGTGTCGACACCCAGCCGGAAATCTGCTACGGAACCGACGTCAAACCGATCATTCTTGCAAACTGCGCGAAAAGTGGATGTCATTCGGGCGACAGCGAGTCGGATCTGAGTTCCGATGCCGGCATCATGCGCTATGTTACCCCTTTCAATCCCGATCAAAGCACTCTCTACACTGTTATCACCAGCACTTGGCTCAATCCCATGCCCCCTTCTCCGAATCCTGCCCTGACTCAGCAGCAGCGCACCACCATCGCACTCTGGATACTCCAGGGTGCAAACACCAGCTGCGGAAAGTGAGGGATGCATCTAATGAAAAAAACTCAACTCATTTTTTCCCTCATCGCGTCTGCCATCATCTTCACCGGATGCTATTACGACAGCGAGGAAGCGCTTTACCCGCAGCTCAATAACGGCTGCGATACAACGAATGTCACGTATGCAGGGAGTATTGTTCCCATTCTCGTCGGATCCTGCTACAGCTGCCACAGTAATGCCAACGCCGGCGCCTTCGGCGACAATCTCCGGCTTGAATCCTACAGCGACGTGAAAGCCAATCTCAACCGTGTCTACGGCGCTATTGCCTGGCAAGGCGGCTACAAAAATATGCCGAAGGACAGCAACAAGCTTTCCGACTGCTCCATTCGCGTTTTCGAAATATGGATCTCACAAGGCGCACCTAATTCCATCATCGCACAGGGAGGTGCCCGATGAAAAAATTATTAGCCGCTTCCCTACTCCTCTTCTCCGTATTCGTCCCAACCCTGCTTCATGCGCAGGAGGTGGACAGCCTGCTCGACGCTCTGACCACGCCAGCGACGGACTACGCATCCGCGACATTCAAGGCTACGCGCATCATCAACGGACATTCAATCGAACAGATGAAGGCCCGACAGCTGGATTTCCGCATCCATCACCGATTCGGCGAAATCAGCGAAGGTGCATACAATTACTGGGGACTCGATCAGAGCACCATCTTCCTCGGACTTGAATACGGCGTCACCGATTGGCTGATGCTCGGCGTGGGACGATCTTCGTATCAAAAAGCCTATACGGGCTTTGGGAAATTCCGCCTGCTGCGGCAATCCAGCGGCGAGGAAAATTTTCCTATTGCGGTTTCTGCTTACGCGGGCGTGGACGTACAGACCGTCCACTGGACGGACCCTCTGCGCGAAAATTATTTCTCCTCTCGGATGGCCTATATTTTTCAGCTGTTCCTGGCCCGAAAATTCAATGAAGAACTTTCGCTGCAAATTACTCCGGGCGTCGTGCATCGCAACCTCGTCGCCACTGCGATTGATGAAAATGATCTGATCTCAGTGGGATTCGGCGGAAGATATAAACTGAGCAGCCGCGTTTCATTCAATGCCGAATACTTCCTCGTCATCACTCCCGGCCGCGATGGCGCAGAAAAACCGATTAACTCCCTCTCCGTAGGATTCGATATCGAGACCGGAGGGCACGTGTTTCAGATTATGCTGACGAATTCTCTTCCCATGACGGAGCGCGGCTTCATCGGCGAAACAACCGGTCAATGGGGAGACGGCGGCATTCATCTCGGATTCAATATTTCACGAGTTTTTTCTCTCTGAAATTCTCATCGGCTCATTACCATGGATCGAATATGAAAACAATAGCTTTCCTCGCCCTCGCCCTGCTCGTTTATGCGGCACCCGCACAGAGCCAGGATAAATTCCTCTGTAAAAACGGCCATGTCTGGTTTTATTCTAAAACTCCTCTCGAAGTAATCGAGGCGCATAACAACGAAGCCGCAAGCGTGCTGACTCCCTCCACCGGTGACATTGTGTTTCAGCTTCTCATCAAGTCGTTCAAATTCGAACGCGCCCTGATGGAAGAGCATTTCAACGAGAATTATATAGAATCGGCGAAGTATCCGAAAAGCGATTTCAAGGGAAAAATTGTAAATCTCCAGGAGATCGATTTTTCGAAGGACGGGGTCTATAAAACTTCGGTAGAAGGCAAGCTCACGATACACAACAAGACCAATGCCGTGAAGCAGAACGGCACCCTGGAAGTCAAAGGCAGCGCGATCATTGTGAAGGCGAAATTCGACGTGGCTCCGCAGGACTATGACATAGAGATCCCCAGCGCGGTTCGCGACAAAATCGCAAAAACCGTTGCTATATCCGTTGACATGACATATCAACCGTATAAAAAGTAATGACGTAATGAAAAAATCACGCATCGCGATCATCGTCATAGTTTCCATTGTGATCATCGCCGTGACTGTCGGATTGATGATGTACTTCAAACCGCACAAAGATTTCGCCACCTCAACGCCTGATTTCGAACTCACGGTATCGGATCTTATAGTTGCGTTTTCCACGGACGAGGCCGCTGCAACTGCAAAGTTCGTGTCGGACGATATGACCGTGCTCGTAAGCGGCATCGTGCGTGAAGTCGACACCGATTCGCAGGGAAGCGCCGTGATCGTACTGGAACAGGAAGGCACCGAAGGGAGCGTTTCCTGCACTCTGATGCCGGAGGAATCCACGGCGTCTATTGCGGTCAGGCCCGGCGACCCGCTCCGCATCAAGGGACAGTGCACCGGCATGCAGGAATTGATCGAACCCCAGGTGATCATGATCCGCTGTGCGCTCGTGAAGCAATAAGGAAAGCCGAAGCGCTCTGCAAAGGTGATGGGAAAGCAGCTGCAAATTGTCTTCTGTGCTTGGATTGGACCCGAATGCAGAGTAAATTTCGGCAATCGCAGAGCCACAAGTCTTTCTTTATGAATCTCGAAACCCTTCTGACAGGATTACTGCACGGGCGCATTTCAAGCACGGAGACAGATACGATTATCCGCACGGCGCTTGGTTATGCCCGTTCCTATATTCGCTGGCTCACGTGGAACAGAAGCTATACCATAGTTCCGCTAGGGATGAGTTTGGACGATATGGCAGTTGACACAATCGCCGAACTCATGTCCGAAATCGATGGCGAACACATGCAGAGGCTGCGTCGGGCGTTGGAGGATGTAGCCTCGGGCGGACCGGAAATCATCCCTCTTGAATGCGCCTTCAAGGCAGTTGTGTTAAGGACCGTGCGCCTGAATATTGCACGCATTTTCATAGAAATGCACCCTGTCCGTGCCCGCCTGCTGCGCTCACTTCGACGTTTCGCACAATCCTCCGGAAAAATTATCCGTCACGACGGCATCGCAGGATACTGGTATTCATTTTCGGCAGTTGATCCTTGCCTGGAACTTCCTGCTGCGCCGCCTGATGTACTTCGCGGAATTTTCACCGTGCCCCGGGTGCATGTGAGACCCGCACCATCCGTTCTCACCGCTTTGCTCGAAGCCCTCGCAGCATTTCCCGAATTGCGTCAGGCCGTCTCCGAAGATGACGTCCTGGACATCACGCTGCGTCTCCTGGAAACCGATCAGGATGCGGCGACTCCCCAGTTTCAGGATGCGGAAGAGCATTCGAACTCGAATCCGCTCGAAGCTGAAGCTTTGGAAGCCTTATCCTCGCTGCAGCCATGGATCTTCTCTTCGTACGTCTCCAGTGGCAAGCTCACTGAAGACGAAGCTTCCGCTATGCTTATTGCAGCCGAACGCTACATTCGGGATTTGGCATCCGGGGAAGAACGTGGGCACTTCAGCTACCTGCGATCGCTCCTTCCAGACCTGACGCATGAGCACTACAGGTCTCACTACCGGAATGTTTATGAGTACATCCTCCGTACCATTTTCACCAACACCCGTGAGCGGCTGCAATTATATAATGAAGGTTCGGAGAATAACACCACAAGGCGCTAGCAGAGATCATCATGAAAGAGCCGCATCTCAGTGAAATAGCACTTGTCGTCCTCGCCGCGCGCCGCGCGCCTCATCCTCACATTGAATCCTGCTCGTGGTGCAGGGAGCAATACGAAACGCTGATAACAATGGAGGATATGGAAGGCGAGGAAGATGTCGAGGAGCCTGCTACTGCCGCCGCGCATTCGGTGAACGGGAACTTCCGTCTCGCGGCACAAAGCAATATCGAAACGGACTCCGCTCTGATTTTGAGGCAAACCTGGTATTTGGACGAGGGAAAGGTGCTGCTCCGCGTGTTCGAGGAAGCACCGAATGGGTTGGTCGGCTACGTGATCTGTGAATCAGAGCGGCTCCATCGCCTTCGGGTACGCTTCAGCGGAATTACCGATCCATTTTCCCTGAATGCAGATGGCAGCTTTCGCATCGGGTCGAGCGACATTCCTATCGAACCGATGACTGTGACGCTCGAAGAGCGTTAAGTGGGACGGACAGCTGCGGATTCTCCCGCGATTACTGCAATACACAGCCCGGTGCAGCTAGATCTCGCTGCGCGTGAAGTGCAGCGGCGAATTTCCCGCAGCGGTTCCCCCGTGCTCCGCTTCGCGTTACTCGTCGATTTCATTCGACGCACTTCCCACCTCCCTCAATTGTGGACCTCTTCATATCTCCGCTCATTTTTTCCTGTACTTAGTGCCAGCATCCGACATGAGTACGTATGCTGGATGGATCCGGAGCACTGGCAATTCGTGGTCCGAACGCTTCGCAGCCTGGAAAGTAACGACTGGGCTGCTCATGATGCATCTTTCGGAGAGACTGTCGCAATGGCATGGGAAAAATGCTGTCTGACGCTCGCCGGGATGCGGTCATTCCGTGAACTCCATGAGCTTCTTCGCGGCGGAGGGTGGATCGACATCGACCTTTCGCAGAAAGAATGGGGCGCTGTGTACAATGCGGATACCATGGGTTTGGATCCGTTCAATGAATACTGCAGCGCGATCGATCGGCATGGGGTACGTCCTGATTTTCTCGTACGTGCGCAAGAACGCTGGGAGCATTCCCGTGCTGACGCAACGCTCCCTGGCGTTATTCTGCTGGACGAAGGATTGCAGCAAGGAAGCCATCCGGGCATCGTGCTTCACATTGAGCTGAGCGCAAAGAACAGCGTGAAAACGCGGGTGCATTTCCGCAATGCACTCGACGAAAAAAATACGACCACCATCCGGCAGCTTGCCGCCGCCGCGACTGCCGCAACCGAAATCGTTGCTGATCATTTTCGATGTCCTGTTCCCGCGAAAGAGTGGACCGTTGGCTTCCATGAATTCGAGGCAGCATTTGCCGGCGAATCGATGGGTCTGTCCGTGGCGTTATCCATGGCGTACACGCTGCAGAAGGATTTCAATAAACCCTTGCGCTGGGAATTACAGCCTCGTCTCGTCTGCACAGGCGGACTTGAGCAAGACGGCAGTCTGAAAGAACTTCCGTCGGCCGTGCTTTCTTCAAAAATCCTCACTGCATTTTTCAGCACTGCCGATGCACTCGTTCTGCCAGCCCAGCACGTCGAATACGCCCGGACCTTTCTCATCGACTTGCAGCAGCGCTATCCGTCGCGCAAGTTCGAATTATTCGGTGTTTCTTCACTCAACGATTGCGTTTTTACTCCAGGGATAATCCGGGCTGATTACCGTACGATTTATGATCGCAGTCAGGAATTCATCCGGACGCATTCCATACTGCTTCTGATTGTCCTCCTGGCAATATTCGCCGCGACCGGAGGCTATTTTTTCTGGAAGTCGCTCTACGGGTATCCGGATCTCGAATACGCGATGGGAAAGCGTATCGAAGAAAACTCTCTCGTGTACAATCCGCGGCGAGAAGCGGACTGGCAGTTTCGCGATTTCGATCGCATCCTCCCTCCCCTGATTCCGTTTGGCGATCTCGAGATCGGGGCCGATGCAACGCGAAACATCTTCATCTGGAACATGACTCCTACAGCTCTGGAAGTGGCGCTTGGCCTGGAAGGACCGCAGGCGGATCAATGGTATATCAGCTGGAACGGAGGGCTGCAAACAGTCAATGCGACGGACTCTCTTCGAGTCACGATCAAGTATGTGCCGGATCATCCTTCAGAATCCCATCGGGCCCGGTTAACCGTCCGCGATCCAGTCAACGGGAAGCTGCTCACACAGCTTGATCTGACCGGGGCAGCGGGTCCGCCCTTGCCGGCTGGATATGCGCTCGAGCTCGATGGCATCGACGACATGCTTTATTTTGGCGAACTCGCAATCGCGTTCGCCCGGGATGAAGCGACCATCGAATTCTGGCTGCGGCTCGATGAGGACACCGCGTGCATTCTTTCAAATAACCGGAATATTCCTCAGGGTCCCGCCCTGCAGAATATGGTCATCTCTCATCAGAACGACATGCTCAGCTTAGATGTCGGGAACAACCGCAGTGTTATCCCTCTCGGAGCCCGCGCTTTCGCCAAGGACGGGAAATGGCATCATCTCGCGTTGTCATTTTCCCGGGAAGCGCAACGGATTGAATTTTCACTCGATGGGACCGTGCTTCTCGAGAGGAGGGAAGAATTTATCATCGAGGGCGTTTCACTTCCCCATGTCGCCTTCGGCGTATATCATAACGGTGAATCCGTACAAAACTTCCTCAAGGGCGCTCTCGACGAAATTCGCGTCTGGGATCATGCACTTCCTGCCGACTCGATCCGCATGCGCATGCACCGTCGGGTCAATGGGCTCAGTCCGGGACTTCTCGGCTACTGGGATTTCGATGTTATTGGAGAAGTCTCCGCCTACAATGCCAACGAACGAACGCAGGACGGACAATTGAAAGGGCGCCCGGCTTATGGACGCTCCTCAGTCTATTTGGAAACCGATGGCGACGATCTCCGTCTCGTCGCCGGACCTGGCTCGTCTGGCGGAGCCGGTGGAGCTGCGGCAATCGAACTTCAGAATTGTCGCTGGCTGCAATGCGGCAGCAATCCGATCGCAGCTTCCCTGCAGCGCAGTTATGCAATCAGGTTCCGTCGTGAAGCGGGTGATGTGGAACGGATCCTCACGATCATGAATCAGGACGCGTACTTCACGTTACTCGCTGACAGGATTCAGCTGGCTGGTTCCATTCCAAAAGCGCTTCCGACGAGAAGCGGCTGGAACACATTCGTCGGACGGATTGACGAGAAGCAGGAAATGGAAGTTTTCATAAACGGGGCGTTGACCTGCACGATCACCGACGACTTTCTGCGGCGAGGACCATCCTATCGCTACGAAGGTCTCGAAATCGGAATCTTCCACGATAAATACAACAACTTCGGTCCGAAATATTACGACGGCGGAATTTTCGAACATCATATGAAAAAAGCTGTCACCGATTTCCGCGTATGGAACCGACGCATCTCAGACGAAGCCATAGCCGCTTACGAACGCGGCGCCCCCACTCCCGACGGCCTCGTCGCACACTGGCCCCTCACATCCCTTCCCGACAACAACAATAACTACACCGACGCCATCAACGGCCACCTCCTGCACCTCTGGAGATACCGCGGGTGGGAGTGAATTCTACTGCATCTTCACAACCCGTCGTACCCAGGTATCGGCGCCGGCGGTGATGCGGAGAAAGTACGCTCCGGGAGATGTGCCGAGGGAGAGGTGGCGTGAGAAATCGCGGACGAGGTGGCCGCTATCAATGCGCGAAAGTTCCTGTCCCAGTGCATTGGTGACCACGACAGAGATCAGTTCCGCACGCGCCAGCCGCAGGTCGACGGTGACGCCGCCGACCGTGGGATCGGGGTACACGTCGAAGCTGCGAACCACGGCAGGGAGTGCGTGGGCGTCGAGCACGGCAACGTTGATTTCATCCGAAAGCGCACTGCAGCCGTTCGCATCGGTGATGCGCACGGAGTATCTGCCGGTTTCATTCAATTGAATGCTCTGCACATCGCCGCCGGCAACAGGCTGCCCGTTGCGATACCACTGCCAGCCGGCTGCCGACGCCGTGCTGAGCATATCGCCGCTGCGGGTGATCACGGGAATGGGAACGGCGGAATTCATAGTGACAACAACTGTATCAGAACGGCCCGGGCAGCCGTTCACATCAGTCACATCCGCGTAATAGGTCCCGGCGCGCGTCACAGGAATGCGGCGTTGGACGAGCATGTTGCTCCAGTTGTAGCGGACATACCCCGCACCGGCATCCAGGATCACCGTGTCGCCCGGACAGAGCGGCACGCTTCCTGAAGCAGTGAGCACGGGGCGGGGACGCGGATGCACGAGCACAGTCACAGTGTCGGAATATCCCGTCCGGGCTCCGAGCGCAAGCACGCAATAATATGTCCCGCTTTGTCGCACGGCAATTTTCTGCGTGGTGTCTCCGGTATTCCAGCGCAGCGAGTCATGGTCCTTGCCGGCATCCAGCGTGACCGACTCGCCTTCGCAAAGTTCGAGGGCGCCGGTGTGCTGCAGCTGCACGCGAAAATCCAGCACATTCAGTGCCGGAATGTTCACTACGGTTTCACAACGCGACGAATCCGCATTCGCGCAGCGCGACCAGGCCTCCACAAGGTATTGACGCTTCACGGCAGTCGTAGCATGCGTGAGCATCCATACAATTGTTGCGCTCTCCGCTCCGCCGAGCACAGCGGGCTGCGCCATTTTTTCTTCCACTTCACCGGGAAGCAGCGCAAGATCAGGGGGCACGATCAGCCGCACGCGCACAGTGTCGGTGTCCGTTTCCCCCGTGTTGCGAATGCGGACCGAGACAGGAAACGGCATCGGTTCATATTCGCCGCGATTGGGATTCGCGACAATCGGAGGAATGGTGATGTCGCAGGCGAGAACGGGTCCTGAAGCGGGAATCAGAATGTTCGTGCAGCAGTAGACGTCCGGATGGTTGTCAAACTGCCCGGTGATGCACACCTGCGCCACACCCGCATCAGCCCTCGGCAGTGCTTCGAAATCCCATGCCACTGCGGTATGACTGCCAGCGATAATATCGGGAATGGCGTAGATGACTGTGTCCTGAGCCGGCTGAATCCGGCGAAGCGCGGAATGGTCGTAGTCCACAATAAACCTGCCGCTGCGCGCGGTCGCGGCTCCATTATTATCGAATCGTGCCGAGACCGTCACCGGATCCGGCACATAGCCGCGTCGGCTCGTCCGCCATTCCAGCGCGATCTCAGGCGAAATATCACAGAAGACCAGCGGCTCATCCTTCCATGGATAAACACAGATTTCTCCGGGAGCCACTTCCGGCACGAGGCATCCATACGGGGTTACCCAGCTGGTCAGACCGATCTCGCTGCAGATGGTATCCTGCACATCCCTCGCCTCGAAGGTGAGTTCCAGCAGCGGTCCGGTCCCGTTCAGCGCCGCCGGAGTGAATGTCTGAACCTGCACGAGCCCCGGCATCTCCTGATGCGTCCACTGCACCCCATGCATCAGCGACACCGCCGGCACATCCACTTTCTTGAGAATCAGCGACTGATCGTCATAATGCAGACGCAGCATTGATGGGTAAAGGTGATTCTGCTGCAGCGCCTGCGGCAGATTGAGCTGAACGGTGAATTCACGCCGACCCATTGTGTGCGAAGAGCTTAGATACAGTGGCAGCGGCTGCCTGTCGGTACTGTCCCGCGGCGCCGTAAAGCTGCCGGATGCCGTCGCGCTCTTCCCGCAAAGATTGTTCACCGTAAGGTCGAGCATGCGCGTACCGCCGTCGGCGCAGCTGCTCTCATAGCTCAACGTACACTCCTGGAAGCAGTGCGTCATTTGATCCGCGAAGCCTTCATAGATAGACTGGAGCTGCCCCGCATTCGGAGTTTGAACGAACTCTCCGCCGGTGCTCTGCGCGATCAATTCGAGCTCGTTGGAACCCGACGTTCCGAGAAGAACAGTGTAGACACGCACACCGTGCTGCGAGGCGAGCGCTATGACCTCCGTGACCAGTTTTGAGGATGAATTGTCTGTACCATCCGAGAGCGCGATGACAGCGCGAGCATCACCTGTACCGTTGCTGGCAACCTCATTGATCGCAGCGTAGATGCCGTCCCACATTGCCGTCGCGCCGCTCGCAGGAAGTCTGTCCACTGCGGAATGAAGCAGGGCTTTGTTTTTTGTCATGGACTGCTCTAAGCTCACAACCTGGGTGAAAAACAGCACCGCGGCCTCATCAATATTGTCGCGCATGCGGTCGATGAAGGCATGACCACCGAGCTTTGCACCGGCATTGCCGGAACCGACCATCGATCCGGAGGCGTCGAACAGCAGCGCCACGGAAGCGCGGCAGACCCCGCCGACTGTGGAACACGAGAGATCAAACTGGGAGACGGGTATCCCGTCCTCCGTAAGGCTGACATCCTGAGGCAAAAGCCCTCCGACCGCATTGCCGTCGCACCCTGCAGTAAACGAGATCTCCACCATCGGCCAGGCCAGTTGCACGCGTTTGATATCAAGCGACGGCTGCGCGCTGGCAGCCGCCGTCATAATAATCAGACAGAGGATAAAGCCGAGGTTTTTCATGTTGGGAGACCTGAGGTTTATCGAGCCGAGATGGAGCTACTGCATCTTCACGACACGCCGTACCCAGGCATCGGCGCCGGCGGTGATGCGGAGGAAGTACGCTCCGGGAGCAGTGCCGAGGGTGATGTGGCGTGAGAAATCCTGGACGGGGTGACCGCTGTCGATGCGCGAAAGCTCCTGTCCCAGTGCGTTGGTGACCACGACAGAGATCAGTTCCGCGCTCTCGAGCCGCAGATCTATGGTGACTCCGCTGACCGTGGGATCGGGGTAGACGTCGAAGCTGCGCACCACGGCCGGAAGCCCGGCGACATCCAGCAGCGTCACCAGAATTTCGTCCGACTCGCTGATGCAGCCGTATTCATTGGTTACCCGCACACGATAGCTGCCGGTTTCGGTCAGCTGCAGAAATTGGTTGTTCTCTCCGGGCAGCATCGATCCGTTGCGCAGCCAGAAATAATTCCCTGCCACAGTGCTGAGGAGGACATCTCCGGAACGCGAGATGACGGGCTTCGGCGGAGTCGGGAACAAGGACAGCATGAGCGTATCGGTAAAACCGATGCAATTATCCGCAGTATGCACAATGGCCCAGTAGACTCCGCCCTTCGTCACGAGCAGAGAACTCGTGGAGTCGCCGGTGCTCCAGAGATACTTCACGTAAGGACCCGGCACCGTTAGACGAATCGAGTCGCTCTCGCAGAATGGAATTGGTCCCGACACATTGAGCGTCGGATTCGGTGCGGAAAACACAATAACACGGATGGCGTTCGAAACCCCGGTCCTTCCGTCACTGCGCTTCACGGTACAGAAATAATCGCCGCTTTTATTGACTGTGATCTTTCGGGTTGTCGCGCCGTTGTTCCATAAATAGGAAGTGAATCCGTCGCCGGCGTCGAGTGTGACGGATTGTCCCTGACAGAAAGTGATCGAACCTTCAGGAATAACATCGAAAGAAAATGGCGGCAGGAGCAGCGCGGGAATGTGCAGCAGGGACTGACAGACGGTGGAGTCAGACGGCGTGCGCACAACGACGCGGATGGTGTAATCGCGCCCGGTCATGGTTGACGGATGCGAGAGGGTCCAGCTGGCGTTGCCGCTTTCACCGACATTCAACGCGGATGGACTCAGCGGCTTGATGGCCCTGGCGGGATTGTCAGGAAGGACAAAAGCCAGATCCGGCTGGAATGATATTTCCGCCGTGAGGGAATCGATGGGCAATCCCCCGATATTCGTCGCATTCACACGAATATTGAACGGCATAGGCGAATAGCTCTCATTCACCGTATCGATTGTGATTGTGGGCAGAACGATTGCGCAATTCCAGGCTTCATCAACGGGTGGATAGAAACAGACATTCCCCGGATCGACGACAGGCAGGAAGCAGCCCTGCGCGAACACGGGGTCGACGATCTCGACGATGCAGCAGGTGGTGTCCTGCACATCAGGAGTGAGGAACAGCAGCTCCAGCATCTTCCCGGTGCCCTGAATCGCCTTCCGATCCATCACGGAAATTCGCGCTCCGTCGGGGAGCGGAGTAACCGTGAGGGGGAGTCCGTCGAGCAGACTGCCCGGGGGAACAGCAATGCTGTTAATCTTCATGCAGGAAGTATCGTAGCGCACAGAAAATGAAAATGGATAGAAATTCTCGCCATTCATCGGTGTGAGCAGATTCAGCGGCACCGCGACCTGGCTTCCGCCAACGGCCCAAACGTCACCGAGTTCCATCTGCAGTTGAGAGAATGTCGTTGAGTCCCGTGGCGCGAAGTAGATGTGCGTTTCAGTATCCGAACCACCACAGAAATTGTTGAGCTGCAGTTCGACGGTGCGCATCGCGCCGTCGGCACAATCCCGTTCATAGGTGATAACACATTCCTGATTCTTCTTCCGGATCAGCTGCATGATCTCGGGATAGATCGTGCCGAGCTGACCCGCATTCGGGGCCTGATAGTACCGCCCGCCGGTCAGAAGTGCAATCTGCTCGAGCTCCGTCGCGTTGGTTGCCGTCCCGAGACCGATCGTGAACACGTTGATTTTATGGCGGTTGGCCAGCGCGATGATCTCGGCGACCGTTCGTGAGGACGAATTATCGCCTCCGTCAGTCATCGCTATCACTGCACGGCACTGATTGACACCGTTGTTGACAAGGTCGACGAGTCCTGCGTAAATGCCGTCCCACACCGCAGTCGCGCCGTTCGCAGGAAGAGCGTCCACCGCCGCGTGCAGCATCGGTTTGATCGTGGTCATCTGTTGGTACATTGTCACCCTGTCAGAGAAAAAGATAATCGCTGCCTCGTCAACTACGCCGTCCATCAGATCAACGAAGGCATGGCCGCCGAGTTTCGCGCCCGCATTCCCCGCTCCCATCATCGAGCCCGAGGCATCGAACACCAGCGAAACCGAGATTCCGCAGATAATGGAGGTGTCGGGACACCAGAGGGTAAAGTCCGGCACTTCAACGCCATCCTCCAGTATCCTGAAATCCTGCTTCGTCATATTTCGGGCTTGAGCCCCGTTGCAGTCAACGGAGAAATACAGCTCCACGGTCGGCCAGTTGACCGTCGCACGCTTGAAATTCAGATTCGGCTGCGCCTGGAGATTCCCGGCGAAGATCAGCGCCATCAGAAGAAAAGAAACCGTGAGGACGGTAAAGCGCCGAGCATTCGAAAACGCGCTGCGCATGCTACCTGAATCGGTAAACAACTTTGCCTGCGACATAACCCACCCGAGAGTTCGTAAATAGAAGATCAGTATGTCGCATTGTACAAAACATGCGCGCGAATGTCAACAATTATCCGCGACAATTCACCACTGCTTCCGGATGGCCGCAATATAAAAAAGAGGATCGCTTGCCGGACAGCGCGAAGTGATCAGCCGCGCATACAGTCTGCAGCTGGAGCGACAGGGCTGCGCCCCACCCGCCTGAGGTGAAATAGTGGCGCAGCCCTGAACATAAAAAAGGCGTCCCGGGCTGGGGACGCCTTTTTCCTCTCAATACTCCACTCACTTGTGCGGTCTTCATCCGTTCATTCACACACAAGGTCGGGTGATTACGGCTTCGGCTTGATACTGGCTCCTCTCTCACAAAGAACCTGCGTTGACATAGGGTTTTGTTCCGAGCCGCCGCGCTGCGCGGGGGGTGAAGCCATTCTCGCTATCACATCCACGCTGCGCTTTCAAAGTATAAGTACACCCGCCAAAAAGGAACTGCAGAAAATCGAGGAAAAAAAGTTTGTCGCGCTTAAATAGCGTTCCACAGCATTAACTTATGGGGAGTAGAACTGCCGTTCAACTGTACATTTGTACGGTTTTGGGTGCATCCAGGTGGTTAAAGTCCGTCACCTGACCGCCCCGCATCGGTGGAGTCCACCATTGCGGGACGGAGATGGAAGGCTCATCCTCCTAAAAACCAATCTGTGCAATCCGTGAAATCAGTGGTTACTCTTTGTTTACGGCATAAGCAGGAACATCCGCTGCGTCGAATGGCTGCCGCTCCGGGCCCGAAGTACATACCAACCGGCACGGATCGTGGGAAGCGAAAGCGATAGCTCAGCGACCCCGACGTTCTGTCCGCGCGAAGCGGAGGTGTAGACGACGCGGCCGAGCAGATCGATCACCTGAATTTCAAAGGATCGTGCTTCATCGGTTTGAACCTGCAGGCGCATCGTTCCCTTCACGGGATGCGGATAGATCGAAAGAATCTGAAATTCCGCTGCATTCGGAAGCTCACCGACAGCGAGTAGACCCGATGTGGTGAAGCTCCAGGTGTCGGACCAGAGCCCCTCCCCTGTCGGATTCACTCCCCGCACGCGCCAGAAATATACCGTATCCGCAGTCAGACCTGCGGGACGTACATTCGTGGTCCAGTCCCATTGCGTCTCCAGCAGCACCTCACGCAGAGCCGGATCGCGGCCGATCTGTATGCGATAGGCAGTTGCGTTTTCGGCCGGGAGCCAGGACAGTTCCGGCGATGTGCCGACGTTCGCGGCGCTGTCTACAGGAGCGGTGAGCAGCACAGCAGCGGGCACTGCCGGGAAAGCGCAGTAATACACGTGACTGCCGGCGGAGCACCAACCGAGTCCTCCGGCAGCTTCTACATCCGACGCATCCTTGCGCTCGAGTCCACTATCGAACAGCTCCCAGCTGCGGCCGCCGTCGATACTGCGATGCACGGCATTGCTGCCATTGGCGAGCAGCGCCGTTTGTCCGCCCACCACATCGAGGCGGCGATTCGTACCATTGATTACGGCGGTGTCCTGCCAATACTCTCCGTTGTCGCTGCTGCGGTAGACGCGAGAATCGGTCGCCGCGATGAGAGTTCCGTCATGCAGCATCCGGATATCCACCACCGATTCACTCTGCACGATGGCGCTGTCCTTGAGTTCCCAATTCCAGTTTGCGCGATGGCCGCGGTACATGCGGTACTTTCCATCCTTCATCACGGCTGCGAAAATCCATCCGTCCGCTCCGCCCTCGGCACATCGCACTTCGCTGCTATCGGGCAGATTCCCTTGCGCTGAATTCCAGGTCAGGCCGTTATCGCTGCTGAAATGCGGACCGTCCGCCGGCGTTCCAATGAGAACCAGACTGTCATGGAAGGCCCGGCGCGGATCGGTGGCTCCCACAGGAATCGCGGCTTCCGTCCATGCATTCCCCTCATCGCTGCTGCGATATTGCTTGCCGCTATCGGGAACGATCACCATGACCGTACCATCCTTCAAAACCGTGAGTCCGCTGAGCGCGGAATTCTGCAGCACCTGCGTCCACACCGCGCCGCCATCGCTGCTGCGGAAAATGGCGGGGTCGCTGCTGTGGCCGTCCTCCGTCAAGGCGAATACCGAACCCGCCGGATGCGCCAGCAATTCCGCCACTGGCGTCGAGCCGGTCGGAAGCGCTGTGACGGTTTTCACCCACACGGCCTCGGGCGCGGGCAGATTTGAGAGAAAGCCTACATCGAGCTTGCCGCTGCCCCAATAGGTGTTGGGCGTCGCGCCGGTGAAAAGGTCCTGCCGAGCGTGCGCACGCAGCGAGTCGTAGAGTTCGCCGGGTGTGAGCAGCGGATATTTCTCCAGCACCAGTGCGGCCGCTCCTGCGCAGATCGGCGTCGCCATGCTCGTTCCGTGCATGATCTGATAGTCCGCCTCTCCGCCGGGAACGCCGTCATTGTCCATCCATTCCCGCGAGGGGTTGGTCGCCATATCCCGGTCGCGAATGGAAACGATGGCAGAACCGGGAGCAGCGATATCCGGCTTGCCCACCTCATCTGTGCGTGGACCCAAACTCGAAAACGTAGCGATGTCGCCTACTTTCTGTCCCCAGCTCCAGACCGCTCCGTAATAGTCCAGCCAGGAAGTCCGTGAAGTGAATGCAGCGACGGACATCACGCGATCGGCCGAGGAGGGCGTGACTATGGTGTATTTCGGATCGGCGCCGGAGAACCAGATACTTCCCTCTCCCATGTCCTCATACAGATGCACGAGCTGCGGCTGGTCGGAGCCGTTCACGATTTTCAGATACCTGGTCACATTGCCCGGCGCGAGCGTATCCACCGTGCTGCTGTACTGCGACTGCGTTCCGCGCGGACTCTCCGTCACCGGCGCGAGGTTCAGGTCGGTGATTTCTTCTTTATTCTCGTCGAAGTACCGCAGCGCAATCGGGCGCTGCAGGCCAATGCCGTCGTACCAGACCATGTTGAAGGAAGGACGCACCGGGACATTTTCCGGCACCCAGTAATTCACCTGGATGAAATCGCTTTCCGACTGAGCGTCCACTGTTGCTGAGAAATGCTTGCCGCTCTGGCGGCTGTTGCCTGCGGCGAAAAACACCGCGGTGCCGTTGTCGTAGCACCAGTCGGCTTTCTGTTCTTCCGGACTGCTTCCATCGTGATAGGCTTCCCAGCCGCCATAGCTCATGGAAATGATGTCCACATTATATACCGTCACCGCATCATGCAATGCGGCGATTGTGGCGATGTCTTCGGAATTCGCTGTGGTGTCGTTCCCGATTTTGAAGAAAACGAAATCCGCTTCGGGCGCCATGCCGCGGAACGAACCGCGCGGGTTTTCTGCCGACAGCACACCGCGTCCGAGAATCGATCCCGTCACATGCGTGCCGTGCGGAGTGATATGATTGCGCACGTCGTCGTCGATCGCGGGAAAAAGCGAATAGTCCTTCGCCGCAATCGCCGGCGGAAGTTCCGTCTGCGGAAGCGTCAGGTCGATGCCCGAATCCAGCACTCCCACGACCACGCCTTTTCCTGTCAATCCGCTGAACCACGCCCGATCCGCGCCGATCGTGCGGGCGGCCTCGTTATTCTGCGGGAAGGACTGTCCCCCCGCGTCACCCAGCTTTCTGATCCACGTCACACCGCTCAGCTCCGGCAGACGCGCGGCCGGCATTTCCGCCAGAAAAAATCCCAGCGGATGATTATCTGCGGGCGGCGTCCAGTATCCCGGAAACACGCGCACGCCCATCGCCTGCAGCTGCGCGAGCTGCGCCTCATCCGGCACCGTCTCCGCATACACCGCGACGGGCAGCATCCTCATCGCTGCCGCCTCCACCGCTGCCTGTCCGTTCTCCTGCTGCATCCGCGCCTCGCGCAGGGCATCCATCGCCCGCAGGTAAAGCTTCCCGCTGCCAAGCCTGCCCGGATCAATGCGCTGCAGACTCTCGATCGCTTGCTGCGGCGCGAGCTGCTGGGCATGGAGTGGGAGGAGTGAGATGAAAACCAGGAGAAGAAAGGCGGTAATGGAGCGCATGGATAACCTCAGGAAGAAAAAACCACGAAAACACGAAAACACGAAGAAGATCACGAAAGATTTTTTAGGCGCTTCGCGCGGGGGAGAAGAAAAAACCACAAAAACACGAAAGCACGAAGAAGAACACGAAGGTTTTTTGGGCGCTTCGCGCGTGGGAATGGGATAACGCATCGGGAGATTGCTTCACGATGGTATGGCTGAAAGTACGGGGTGGGCGGGAGATGCGCAACTGGTGTGCATCACTTCCGAATTGAGCAATATCCCCGCATTGTGCACCGCCACCGCATCGCGCCTGCCCGCGCGTTGGTTGCTTGTGACCGTGGACAAAAAATCACCCCCGCCCGGATAATGCCGGACGGGGGGTGATTCTGTCCCATAAGAGTTGACGCGCCTGTTGTCGGTTCCGCTCGCGACGGTTTCGTGGACGATGAGAATTTGCATCGCCCGGTTTGCGGATGCACTGGAATCACATCGCCTATCTCTGGATGAGAGAGAGCATGCGGTTCAGGCTTACTGCACCCGCCTGCATGCGGCAGATGTAATTGCCGCTGGGCAAGGTCGTGCCGTTGATGCGCAGGACATGCTCGCCGACGCCCCAGTCTCCTTCGGCGAGCGTCGCGATGCGCCTTCCGAGCATATCGTGCAGCGTTATCAGTATTTTCGATTCGCGGGGAAGGGTGAAGCGGACGCTGCTGCGCTCGCTGAATGGATTGGGATAATTCTGTGAGAGTGCATACCCGGATGGGAGTGAGTGCAGTTCTTCCTGCTTCGTGACAATATTTCCGGTCGGATTGCGGCGATACTTAATGCTTCTTGAGGAATCCTCCCACGTCACATGCACAATGTTACCCGAGGCGCACACAAACGGAGAATATGCCTCCGACGCATCCGTGGTTACTACACACTCGGTTTCCCATGAATTTCCTGCATCACTTGAAGTTGTGTAGCGGATGTTCCACTCCTGTTCCGTGTCAACCCAGACGATATGCACACGCTGGCCTGAAACGGCGACGGTCGGCATGTACGTCATCCATGAGGTATTCGTGATCCATTGGTTCGCTCCCCAGGTCACACCGCCGTCCCGGGAATTCATGTAGTGCACATTCCATGAACCTCCCTCCCTGTCATGCCAGACAAGATGGACGTCCTCACCGTCAGCGTCGATCGACATGCCATTGGAGTGGGCCGGCGAATCAGTCATCCGGCGCTCCTCTCCCCAAGTGCTGCCGTTATCGGTCGAACGACGGTAATACACATCATAATATCCGTTGCGTTTGTCATACCAGGCGATGTGCACGGAGCTGCCTGAGACTGCAATCGTTGGTGTTGCGGAAATATAGCCTTCGACGATAGTCGTTTTCCCCTGCCACGTTGCACCTCCGTCGGATGAACAGCGGAAATAGATGCATTTCCACATGGGATCCTCTTCGGTCCAGACGGCATACACGTTCCCGCCGTTCACCGCCACGGCAGAGTGGTGTGAGAAAACGGAGTCAGACGTGAGCGGCTGCTCCGCCCCCCAGGTCTCTCCGTTGTCGGATGACCCGCGATGACAGACGATTTGTTTTTGCTCTCTCGCATCATGCCAGACGACATGAACATCCGCACCTGAAACTGCAATTGAGGGACCCTGCCCATAGTACGCAGGCCCGGGAGCAGACAGAAAGACCTGCTCCTGCCACGTTGCTCCGCCATCAGTCGACCGGGTATAGGCGGTCTGCCAGAAATCTCCTGTCCTTTCGGACCAGACTGCGTGCACATAATCGCCACTCGCTGCAATACACCGGGCGTTGGTATACGAGTTCAGGGCAGTATCCGGGTTGGCCGTCAGGCTGACAACCTGTTCCCATTGTGCGCTCAGGCTGATAGGGTAAAATAGACATAGCGCAATGACCATAACGGCAGCTGGCCACGCGATCTTGAGAGTTCCATTCCTGACTGTCTTCGAAGCAATACGCATAATGAATCTCCGATAATATGGTACCTGAATTTCATCCGGGTTCGCCAATTGAATACTATCGAATGCTGGTCAATTCAAGGTAGAAAGACCCTGTTATCGCTGGCGTCCATACATATACATACTCCCGCCTCCCAAGATTTGCAGAAATTCGGAGAAAAGAATATCAATCACCCCCGCCCGGCTGATGCCTGACGGGGGTGAGAATGTCGATCATAAGACGCGGAGCTGGCGCTCCACGGTCCTGCCTGTCGCGGCGTAGTCCCGCACTGCGGGACGAAGACGGGTAGCTCTCTGTCTTACGGACTAAGACGCGGAGCTGGCGCTCCGCGGTCCTGCCTGCCTGTGTGCCTATGTGCCTCTGTGCCTCTGTGCCTGTTTACCTACTTCTTCGCCTTATACCGATAATCCTCTGCCATGGTCTTGATCGCTGTGAGATCCTTGACCATTTCGCTCCAGCCGTACCAGAGGGCGTAGTCGGGGTTCATGTGGAAGGTGCCCTGGAAGGTGCGCATGCGGTGCTTGAGGAACATCTCGAAGAGACGGGTCTCGATTTCCGTGGGCGCATCGTGGAAGGTCAACAGGTCGGGGAAGGCGTAGGCGTAGCTCTCGGGCTTCGGGATCAGGCCGTCCTTGTATAGCCCGGCCACTTCGAGTATTGCCTGCGCCATCAGATGATCGGCTTCGCGGATCATGTCGTCACCCTTGCCGAGTTCGCCTTTGGCGAATTTTGAGGAATGGCACTTGGAGCAGGCTTTCGTCATCTTGTCCCGCTCGGTCTGCCAGGCTTCCTCGGTCAATCGCGCCACATCGGCGGCCTTCACGATATCGAGTCGCGCCGTGGGCTGGCCGTCGGGAGAAAGTACTCCCAGTCCCTGAAGAATAACAGCGCGGTCAGCGGCCCACTGCTTGTCCTCCGGCATCGGCAGACGCACGGCAAGAAATCCCCAGGCGGTGCGCACTTCGTGGTTGCCTTCGGACATGTGGCAGTCCTGACAGGTAGGCGCTGCGGTGGTCTCGGGCAGCGTACCGTTCTGTTTCAGCAGCGCGCGCACGCCGTGCTTGGAGGAGGAGTACATCTCCCACTGCGGATGATCGAAGCCCATGTGGCAGGTCTGACAGGCCTGCGGCTGCTGCGCTTCCTTCTTCGAGAAGGTGTGCCGCGTGTGACAGGCATCGCAGCTGGCAAGGCCGTAGCCCTGTCCTTCATCCTTGAGCTTCTTGATATCAGCTTCGGATTTCAGTCCGATCTTGTGACAGCCGTTGCAGCCCTTCATGCCGGACATCATCGCCATCGGCTGAAAATGTGCGGTCGGCATGGCGTTTGACGAAGCCCACGCCATGGCGTGCTTCCCTTTCGTGTATTGCGCAACCTGCTGCTCGTGACATTCAGCGCACACCGCCGGCGTGGGCATGCGCACCTTGTCGATGTTTTTCGGACCATTGTGATCGGTCCCGTGACAGGTGCCGCATTCGACTCCGTTCTGACTGTGCTTGCTTAACTGCCAGTCAGTGACGATGGACGGCGTTTTCGCTTTGTGGCAGGCAAGGCAGTTGCTCTGCGCCTCCGCTCTGCCGAATCCGATGAGGATCAGTGCAGTGATGGCAATGATGACGGCTCTCATGAGGTTCTCCGGATGTTGGAACAGGATGAATGTCGACTCAATACTCGATGTTTGTGCATCCAATATCGATATTTTTCTCTCTTACTGCAAGTGTCAGGGAATTTTTGGGCGAATAAAAAACCCCCGCGCGGATTGATCCAGACGGGGGCGAAAGTGTCTGTCGTAAGGCGCGGAGCTGGCGCTCCGCCGGTCCTGCCTGTCGCGGCGTAGTCC